>JBDROF010000067.1:0-87888 GCA_043810345.1 Bacteroidota bacterium
ACGGATCTGAAATCAAATGCAGCGCCGCTGATCCCGGGTATTCTTCCCGATCCGGTTCCCGGTCGTAACGAGGTATTGATCCGGGTCTCTACCTGCGGCGTATGCCACACCGAGCTGGATGAGATCGAAGGGCGGACTCCTCCTGCAAGGTTCCCTATGGTATTGGGGCACCAGGTGATAGGACGGATCGAAGCGATGGGTTCCGGCATCACCAAACACCACTCTGGCGACAGGGTTGGGGTGGCCTGGATCCATTCTACCTGCGGAACATGTCAGTACTGCCGGGAGGGCAACGAGAACCTGTGCCCCGGATTCAAAGCTACCGGGCGGGATGTTTTTGGCGGGTATGCTGAGTTGATGACGGTACCTGAGGATTATGCCTTCCCCATTCCGGAGGTGTTCACAGACGAAGAAGCCGCTCCTCTCCTGTGTGCAGGGGCGATTGGCTACAGATCGATTCGGTTGACCGGACTTTTGGGACTGGGCACCGGATCCAGGATCCCAGATCCCGGATACCGCTGCTTCACTCGGTTCGCAGTGACAATGATGCCGGATAACTCTCTCAATCGTAAATCGGACATCGTAAATCATACATTGCACCTGGGTCTTACCGGCTTCGGCGCCTCTGCCCACCTGCTCCTTAAAATGGTTCGTTATCTGTGGCCGGAAATGCATGTTTTCGTATTTGCACGGAACAAATCCGAACAGGAATTTGCGCTGGAGTTAGGGGCCGTCTGGGCCGGTGATACCACCGATACTCCGCAGGAGAAGCTGGACGCCATCATCGATACCACCCCGGTATGGAAACCTGTGGTTGAGGCCATGAAACACCTCAAACCCGGCGGTCGCCTGGTGATCAATGCCATCCGGAAAGAGGAGATCGACAAAGAGTGCCTGTTGGATCTTAACTATCCGGAACATCTCTGGATGGAGAAAGAGATCAAGAGTGTAGCCAACGTCACTGCTGCTGATGTCAGGGAGTTCCTGAAACTGGCAGCCGAGATCCCGATCAAACCGGAAGTACAGGTCTTTCCGCTCGAAGATGCGAACAAAGCGTTACAGGAGCTGAAGCAGCAGAAAATCCGGGGGGCCAAAGTAATCAGGATCACATAACATGATGATGAAAGAAAAACCACTACTTGTAGTTATTGGTGGAGGCTTTGGAGGGATCGAGCTGATAAAAAAGCTGAGGAATAAACCGTTTGACATCATTCTGGTTGATCGGAATAACCATCATACTTTTCAGCCATTATTATATCAGGTGGCCTCGTGCGGACTGGCAGCTGGCTCTATAACCTCTCCTTTTCGCAGGATATTCAGAGGGTATAAGAACTTCCGATTCCGTATGGCTGATGTGGCAAGAATTGAACCTGAAGCAAAAAAAATTATAACCAATATCGGGGAGATCCTATATGATATTCTTGTAATAGCGACCGGATCTACCAGTAACTTCTTTGGAAAGGACAACCTTCAAAAGCATAGCCTCTCCCTGAAATCAGTGACCGATGCCCTCACCATCCGAAACACGTTGCTTCGGGAATTTGAAGAGGCGATTACCCGGATGCAGATCGATGAGAAGAAGATCCTGTTGAATTTTATAATCATAGGGGCCGGATCTACCGGAGTGGAAATTGCCGGATCATTGGCAGAGTTTAAAAAACATATTGTTCCCTTTGACTACCCGGAGCTGGATCCCGGATTGATGAATATACACCTGATTGAGGCCGCTGATCGCGTGCTGCCCATGATGTCGAAGATCTCTTCGGAAAAAGCTGATGAGTACCTGACAAGAATGGGGGTTAAAGTGTGGCTGAATACCCGCGTAAAAGATTATGATGGTTTGAATGTGGTTCTTACTGACGGAACTGTTCTCAAATCGGTTGCTTTTATCTGGTCGGCCGGAGTAAAAGGCGCTGTGATCGAAGGGCTGAGACTCAAGTCGATCTGCCGGGGAAACCGTTACCTTGTCAATGAGTTCAACCAGGTGGAAGGGTATGATGCCATTTTCGCCCTGGGCGATGTAGCGGCGATGGTCTCTGAAAAACGTCCCGATGGCCATCCATTACTTGCGCTGCCGGCCATCCAGCAGGGACATAACCTGGCTCGTAACCTGATTCGGCTTCAGCGGGGAGAATCCCAGAAACCGTTTATTTACAACGACCTTGGTATCATGTCTACGGTTGGAAGAAACAAGGCGGTGGCTGAACTACGTTTCGGAAGATACCATGGTTTTATTGCCTGGTTTATGTGGATGTTTGTACACCTTATCCGGCTGATTGGCTTCCGCAACCGGTTGGGGATCCTGATCGACTGGATCTGGAACTATTTTACCTACGAATATTCCTTCCGGATCATCACCCAACCTTTCCGCAAAGAGAAGTGCCGGGACTGTGAAGAGTAAAAAAAATTACAAACGCAAACATCTCTCCTGATACCCAACTACTTTTCGGGTTATCCAGGTGAAGAGGTTTGCCAGGAAGATGCCCATCAGGATACCTGCCAGGATATCTCCCGGGTAATGCACCCCCAGGTAGATCCGTGAATAGGCCATAATGGATGCCCAGATCAGGAGCACAGGAACCAGCCAGCGGTACCGTCGACGCAATAAAAGGAGAAGGAACACGGCGATGGCAAAATTGTTGGAGGCATGGGCCGAATAGAACGCATACTGCCCGCCCCGGTAATCGTTCACCGTATGCACAAGCTGCTCAATTCCGGGTTCATGGGTCGGGCGCAGGCGTTTTGTTCCGTATTTTGAAACGTTGGCCAGCTGGTCGGAAGTGGTGATCATGAGGGCTACGGCGATGACGATGGTGATGGTCTTCCATTTGAACTCCCGGATGAGCAGAAAAAGCATCAACAGGTAGAGTGGCAGCCAGATGATTGGTTTGGTGGCGTAGTAAAAGAACTGGTCGAAGAAGGGGCTGTGCAGCCCATTCAGGGTGAGGAAGAGGGATTGGTCAATATGGGTCAGCGACTCAAGCATGATTATCACCACAGATTACACAGATTGAACAGATTATGAAGGTTTATTCAGTTCTTCCCATAACAGGCCTTTGAGTTTTTCCAGACCGATCTCTTTATGTGAAGAGATGAAGACATAGGGCAGATCGGGCAGCTCCTTTTTCAGCTCCCGGGTGATCTCCGCATCGGCCAGGTCGGCTTTTGTCACCGCCAGTACACGGGGCTTGTCCAGCAATTCCGGATTGTAAAGCCGCAGTTCATTCAGCAGGATCCGGTACTCCTCCCGGATATCGGGACAATCGGCCGGGATCATAAACAGCAGCAGGGAGTTGCGCTCGATATGGCGAAGGAACCGCAAACCCATCCCCTTCCCTTCATGCGCTCCTTCAATGATCCCCGGAATATCAGCCATCACAAAGGAGCGGTTATCGTGGTAGCTTACAATACCCAGATTTGGGACAAGGGTGGTAAAGGGGTAATCGGCTATTTGCGGTTTGGCAGCTGAGATGACCGAGAGAAGTGTCGACTTCCCCGCATTAGGAAAACCTACCAATCCTACATCAGCCAGCAGCTTTAATTCGAGGATGAACCATCCCTCCTGGCCGGGTTCTCCAGGTTGTGCATATTTAGGAGCCCGGTTAGTGGAGGATTTGAAGTGGTCGTTGCCCAAGCCACCCTTTCCTCCAGGCACCAATACCAGGGCCTCTTCGTCTTCGGTGACTTCACAAAGGAAGTCTCCTGTTTCGGCATCACGGGCTACCGTCCCCAAAGGGACTTCAATGATCACGCTCTTCCCGTTAGCGCCTGTCTTCAGGTTTCGCATGCCGGGTACTCCATGACCGGCTTTGAGATGCTTGGTGAACTTCAGGTGAAGAAGTGTCCAGAGCTGCTGGTTCCCCTTTAGCATAATATCCCCGCCTTTGCCACCGTCGCCGCCATCCGGGCCTCCCCAGGGATTGGTCCTTGTGCGTAAAAAATGGGTCGATCCTGCTCCTCCTTTACCGGAGGCGCAGAAAATCTTTACATAGTCGACAAAGTTGGATTCTGACATGCTTAATACCGGTCGTCAATTACATCACAAAGGGTGGCTAAGATATCCTCAATCGTACCCATACCGGGCACCCCGATATAAATATCCTGCTTCCTGTAATAGTCGATGAGAGGTTCTGTATGTTTCAAGTAAACGACCAGGCGATTCTTGATCACATCTGCTGTATCGTCCGTCCGGCCCTGTTCAATAGCTCTGTTCACTAACCGGCGAAGCAGTTCATCTTCCGGTACTTCGAGTGAGATCACCTTCGTCATTTTCCAATTCTTGCGATCCATCATCTCGTCCAGCGCTTCAGCCTGTTTAAGCGTTCGGGGGAAACCATCGAAAATAAACCCTTGAGCCCGATTGTGTTTATCGCAGGTGGACTCCAAAATCTCGATCAGGAGCTCATCCGGAGCCAGTTCCCCACTGGCTATAATATCCTTGACTTTTAATCCAAGCTCCGTTTCAAGCCTGATCTCTGTCCTTAAAATATCCCCGGTAGAAATATGTACCAGGTCGTAACGTTTTGCCACTTTTGCGGCCTGTGTCCCTTTTCCCACACCGGGAGGGCCAAAAATGATCAGGTTCAGCATATTTTCAGTTTTCGCTTCTATTTCGCTATCTCGGTACTTAGTTTTCAAGTTTATATATCTCAGGCAAATTCCGTCCATACCCATCGTAATCCAACCCGTAACCCACCACAAACGCATTGGGGATCTCCATACCCAGGTAGTCTATTTTAAATGTTTTCAGGAAGGCTTCCGGTTTCCGGCAAAAACAGACCAAACTGACCGATGCCGGGTCGTATTTACCTATATCTTTCAGCAGGTAATCCATGGTAGTCCCTGAATCAACAATGTCTTCCACCACCAGCACATGGCGGCCTTTGAGTTCTTCATTCAGCCCGATCAGCTCTTTCACCTCTTCTGAGGAGCGAGTCCCAACATAGGAAGCATATTTCACGAACGAGATCTGACAGGGAATCCTCAACCTTCTAATCAGATCGGCAGCAAACACAAAAGCACCATTCAGTACCCCTAGCAGCAGGGGGTTTTTATCAGCATAGTCTGTGTTTATCCGGTCCGCGATCTGCTGAACCACCTGATCTATTTGCTCCCGGGAGATGAATTTCCGGAATACCTTATCCTTTACTTCAACAAACTCCATTCACTGTTTCATCCAGGTTCTGTCACAAAATAAAGAAGAAAATCTTAATTTCGCGTATGCAAACTGAAAATAGTTCCTCATGAAACCTATTGTTAGCATCATCATGGGCAGTACATCTGACCTTCCGGTGATGGAAGCAGCTGCCAAATTTTTGAACGACATGCAGATCCCATTTGAGATCAACGCCCTGTCGGCCCATCGTACCCCGGAAAAGGTCGAAGAATTTGCCAAGGGGGCCCACTCCCGTGGTATCAAAGTGATCATTGCCGCTGCCGGCATGGCAGCCCACCTTCCCGGAGTAATCGCCTCTATGACCACCCTTCCGGTGATTGGGGTTCCCATCAAAGCCTCCCTCGATGGATTGGATGCCCTGCTCGCAATCGTGCAGATGCCTCCAGGCATTCCTGTCGCAACTGTGGGGATTAACTCTGCCCAGAATGCCGCCATCCTGGCCGTGGAGATGCTGGCCCTCTCCGATGAAAAGATCCATCAAAAGATGGTGAATTTCAAGGAAGATCTCAAAAAGAAGATTGTCAAGGCGAATGAAGAGCTGGCCGGGATCAAATTTGATTTCAAGGTGGATTGAACCATTTCCTGAATGCATAATCTACTCCAAGGGCTGTAATTATCCCGATCAGAATTCCTCCCACAACATCGCTGGGGTAATGAACACCCAGTGCCAGGCGGGAGTACCCTACAATACATGCCCAGATTAATATCGGGATCTGGATTCTTCTCCGGCGAAAGACCAGCGCGATGGATGTAGCCACGGCAAATGCCGAAACAGCATGGCCGGAAGGGAACGAGGGACTCCCTCCCAGGGTTAGTTTCTCAATCTTATCATAAGTATGGAAAGGCCTTTCCCGGAATACCAGATACTTCAGACTAAAACTGATCGCCCCTGCCAGAATAACTGTCAGGGTGACCTGGACAATCTTTCTCAGGGAGGATCTTTTAAACCGTGAAAACAGACCAATCATCAGGATGAATACAAATGTTAGAATGGTCGTCGTCAATGTAAAAAAGGTCAGAATCCCATCCAGTGATTCCATCCGGTGATTCTGGATCCATTCAAGAAGGTCGATTTCAAATGATAATATCATTCTTTGTCAGGTTTTTATGATGATCAACATTCCATCCTGGAACGGTAGAAGTTCATTCTCCACCCGTTCATTCTGGCGCACAAATATATAAAAATCGTCACACACCATGTATTTTGGTTCCATTTCTCAGGCGGATCCACCACTTTCTCATCCCTAAGGGCATTATCGGTCAGGCGGGCTTCGGTCAGGTATTTCCGGCAGTAGATTGCTGAGCTAATCTACAAGATTCCTATCCATTTGTTACAGATTGAATGAGCTCATGTCATCCTGCGTCCTTCTTCCTTCGTTCTTCACTTCCTGCTTTCGATCAGAATCTCCAGCATCTTGATCCCTGCTTCCGGGATGATGGTTCCAGGTCCGAAGATAGCTGCTACACCGGCTTTGTGGAGAAAATCATAATCCTGGGGGGGAATGACGCCACCCACGATCACCATGATATCTTCCCGCCCCAGTTTTTTCAGCTCTTCGATGACCTGCGGAACCAGGGTTTTGTGACCGGCTGCCAGGCTGGAGACACCCAGGATATGTACATCGTTTTCAACCGCTTGTTTGGCCGCTTCGGCAGGAGTTTGAAAGAGGGGTCCGATGTCGACATCAAAACCGATATCCGCATAACCGGTAGCTACCACCTTGGCGCCACGGTCGTGGCCATCCTGACCCATTTTGGCGATCAAGATTCGAGGACGGCGGCCTTCCAGTTCCGCAAATTTGTCGGCCAGTTCCCGCGCGCGGATAAAGGCATCACTGTCGTGTGATTCTGAGGAGTAGACTCCCGATATGGTTTGTATCACTGCTTTGTACCTCCCGTAAACTTTTTCAAGTGCGTATGAAATTTCCCCCAGGGTTGCTCTTTTTCGGGCAGCATCGACCGATAACTCAAGCAGGTTTCCCTTTCGGGTATCTGCAGCATGGGTCAGGGCATCCAGGGCACTCTCCACCTCGTCCTGATTCCGTTCCTCTTTGAGCTTCTTCAGGTGTCCGATCTGGACTTCACGAACAGCTGTATTATCCACCTCCAGGGTCTCTATCGGCTCCTCCTTCTCAAGCTTGCAGGTATTCAGCCCGATGATCTTGTCTTTGCCGGTATCGATCCGTGCCTGTTTGCGGGCAGCAGCCTCCTCTATCCGCATTTTGGGAATCCCGGTCTCAATGGCTTTGGCCATCCCACCCAGCTCTTCGATCTCCTGGATATGCTTCCACGCCTGGTGGGCAATCTGGCTGGTAAGTGTTTCCACGAAATAGGAGCCTGCCCATGGATCAAGAGAACGGCAGATGTTTGTCTCCTCCTGCAGGTAGAGCTGTGTGTTGCGGGATATCCGGGCGGAAAAGTCGGTAGGGAGTGCGATCGCCTCATCGAGTGAATTGGTATGTAACGACTGCGTGTGGCCAAGTGCAGCACCCAGTGCCTCGATGCAGGTTCTGGCGACATTGTTGAAGGGGTCCTGTTCCATGAGACTCCAGCCCGAAGTCTGCGTATGGGTCCGCAACGCCATCGACTTAGGATTCTTAGGATCAAACTGCTTTACCAGTTTTGCCCACAACATCCTGGCTGCCCTCATCTTGGAAATCTCCATGAAGAAGTTCATACCCGAACCCCAGAAGAAGGAGATCCGGGGAGCAAACGCGTCAATATCCATCCCCGCATTCACCCCGGTCCGAAGATATTCCAGCCCGTCGGCCAGGGTATAGGCCAGTTCGATGTCGCAGGTAGCGCCCGCCTCCTGCATGTGATACCCACTGATGCTGATGGAGTTGAACTTCGGCATGTGATTGGCCGTAAATGCAAAGATGTCAGCAATGATCTTCATGGAGGGGGCGGGAGGATAAATGTAGGTATTCCTTACCATGAACTCCTTTAGAATATCGTTCTGGATGGTCCCGGTCAATGCTTCCATCGAAACCCCTTGTCCCTCAGCAGCCACAATGAAGAAGGCGAGAACCGGCAGTACCGCTCCGTTCATGGTCATCGACACCGACATCTTATCAAGCGGAATCTGGTCGAAGAGTACCTCCATGTCTTCAACCGTATCGATCGCCACACCCGCTTTCCCCACGTCTCCAATTACTCGTTCATGGTCAGAATCGTACCCGCGGTGGGTTGCCAGATCGAATGCCACAGAGAGTCCCTTCTGCCCGGAAGCCAGGTTACGCCTGTAAAAAGCATTGGACTCTTCCGCTGTGGAGAAACCAGCATACTGACGGATAGTCCAGGGTTGCATCACGTACATGGTTGAATAAGGGCCACGCAGAAAAGGAGGCAGACCGGCAGCAAAATGAAGATGTTCCAGCCTCTGCAGATCGCACTCGCCATAGACAGGTTTCAACGGAATATGTTCTGCCGTCATCCAGTCAGGCTTAATCCCATGCTCCTCTTCCCATTCTGCGTAAGAGATCGAATGATTCAGCTGGATTTTATAATCAATCTCTTTGAAATCGGGTCTCATAGATTATTTTCAGTAAAGGGATTGGGGCACTTGGCTACAATGTGAGTATAAACACCAGGAAGGTTACTTTTTTACTCATAAAGCATGCGTTGAAGCTCTTCTATGTCGATAGGTTTGTTCATCATATCATTCATGCCTGCCTCAAGAAAACGATCCCTCTCATTCTCTAATGCATTGGCTGTCACAGCAATGATCTTGATCCGTTCCGGTTCCGCAATGTTTCGTTTCTTCTCAATTTCCCGGATCAATTTACAGGCGGTTACTCCATCCATGTTGGGCATCATGATGTCCATCAGGATCGCATCGTAGGTATTTTCCCTGAACTTATCGACGGCTATTTGACCATCGGCAGCATGATCCACCTTGTGGCCTATCCTGGTTAAAGCTGCCATGATCATACGCTTATTGATCAGGTTGTCCTCCACTACCAGGATGGAGAGCAATCTCGTTTCAGCAAACTCATTATCGTCTTTGTGGTTCATATGTGTTTCATTGAATACCTAAACGGTGTTGATAGGCGGTTAACTCTTCCAGTAAATTGCTCTTGACATGGATAAAACCATCCACGCCGGCCTTTTGTAACTCTTCAGCGATTCCCTCAGGAAAACCTGCCACAACGACAAGCAGGGAAGGACGTTGTTCTTTCAGTTTGCAGGTAATATCCGGAACGATTTTCCTGTACTCATCATCAGAACTGCAGATGACTATGATATCAGCAGATGATGCCAGGGCTTCCTGAACACCCTGATCTACCGACCCGAATCCGGGGTTGTCGATGATCCGGAATCCTGCACAACCGAAGAAATTAGTGGCAAATCCGGCCCTTGCGCGTAACATCGCCAGGTTCCCCATGGTGAAGAGAAAGACAGTGGGCTCTTTCTGACCGGAGGCCAAGTGCCGTTCTGTAGCGAATTTCAGTTTTTCAAAAGGTTCAGCTGCACGAAAAGGGAGCATTTTTTTGTAAGTCGATGGACTGCCATCTTCCCTGGTATCTTTCGTGGAGATCCTGTCGAGTATCTTATCCGAGAGGTTGGGATATTGATTTGTTCCCAGGAGCAATAGTTTTCGTTGCGCGAAATCCATCTCTTTTTGCCTCCTTGATGCAGTAACAGCATCCTGGATATACTCCTGTTTAACCGATTCCACCATTCCTCCCCGCTCCTCGACCTCCTTAAAGAGGTTCCAGGCGTGTAAGGCTATGGAGTCTGTCATGTTTTCAATAAAGTACGCTCCGGCTGCCGGGTCCACCACCTTGTGGATGGATGATTCCTCCTTCAGGATCATTTGCTGATTCCTGGCGATCCGTTCAGCAAACGGCTCCGGGGTTTTATAAGCGATGTCAAATGGCAGGAGAGAGAGAGAGTCGGTGTTCCCAAGAGCGGCGGACATCCCTTCTGTAGTGGTGCGTAACATATTGACGAAAGGATCAACAATGGTTTTGTTCCAACGGGCGGTGACACAGTGGATATTCATTCTGCACGAACCCAGGTTAGCTGGATGATATTGATCCACAATCTTCGACCAGAGCAGGCGGGCCGCCCGTAATTTGGCAATCTCCAGGAAATAGCTGGAGCTAATGGCAAAGGTAAACGTGATCCGGGAGGCTACTGAATCCGGGGGAAAGCCCCTCTCTGTCAACCCGGCCAGGTACTCATTGCCGGAGGCGAGGGTAAAGGCAAGCTCCTGAACAAGTGTGGACCCGGCATCCTGAAAACGGTAACCGTTCACGTTGATCACCCTGAATTGCGGGAGCTTCTTTTGCAGGGTCTTAACCAGGTATTCGGCCTCTTCCAGGTCATTGTCCTGAGAGAGGTAGATATCTCCATGGACAAGAAGGTAACTCACTGGATCAAAATTAATGGAACCGGTAACCCATTGCTGATCTATTCCCTGGCGTTCAATTTCATATAGAAGAAGTTCAGCCGTCAACGGATACGATCGGGAACGGAAAAAATGAACCGCGATTTGTTCCAGGTCAATTCCGTTGAGGATCGCCTGCATCTGGCTATGGGTAATTATTTCTCTGGCATTGAACCCGATAGCCTGTGCTCCGTTTTTGATTGCATCCAGGGCTGACTTATTGGCTTCATCAACCTGACCGGATAGGATGTCCTGACGGATGATCCAATCGTTTCCTCCCTGCCGGAATCCACGAATGTAAGGAAACTCTCCAGGCAGGTTTTTCAGATACTCCAAACCCTCCAGGTCTTCACTGCGGTAATAGGGTTTTACGGGGAATCCCTCAGGGGTGTTCCAGATCAGCTTCCTGGCATAGTTGTCCCCCTTCAGATCATTCTTGATCTTCTCTTCCCATTCCCCGGTCATTACCGGTGGAAACTCCTGAAACAAATTATCCTGATCGGTCAACTTCATGGCAACAGTGATTCATGATAAACAAAAATAATCATTATCGGCTGAATCGCTTTATCTTTACTGAAAAAACTTCTTCCATGAAAATTGCATTGTTTGGCGCTTCCGGATTCATTGGAACCCACCTGAAGAGAGCATTGCGAGCAGATGATCACGAACTTACCTTTGCATTGCGGGAAGGGTTTGCAAAACGTGATGCCGATTTCAATACAGCTTTTATTAATGGACACGATATCGTGATCAACCTGACCGGAGCCCCGCTCTCCGGAAGATGGAATGAAACATATAAACAAGAGTTGTACGACAGCCGCATCCTGACAACCCGTAAGATCGCCAAAGCCATCCTCGAAGCACCGGATCCCCCGGAATGTTTTATCAGTGCCTCTGCTGTAGGCATATACAACGACAGCATTAGACATACAGAGGAGAGCCTCGAGTTTGCTGATCATTCTCTCGCAAAACTTTGTCAGGATTGGGAAGCTGAAGCTATGCTGGCGAAGACTGCATGCCGGGTCGTTATCCTTCGTCAGGGAGTGGTGCTGGCCAAAGATGAAGGGGTTCTGGAGAAGATGGCTCCCTCATTCCGGATGGGAATAGGGGCACGGGTTGGCAACGGCAATCAGGGGATTTCATGGATCCATATGGATGACCTGGTTGCACTCTTCCTCTTTGTCATTAACCACCCGGAGATTAAAGGTATTGTGAATGCCGTAGGGGAATATCCGACCGACAATTACCACTTTTCCGAGACCCTGGGCAAGATGTTTACGCAACCGGTCTATTTCAGTATTCCCAAATTCGCCCTAAGACTTATCTATGGGGAAGGAGCCCTGGTGTTAACCGAGGGACAGAAAGTGCTTCCTGAGAAACTACTGAAGAACGGGTTCAGGTTTCAGTACCCCTCGATCGACAAGGCACTCGTCGGAATTTATAAAGAATAGGTACTTACCTGATATCCATCTCTTCCACCAGCCACCCGGCTCCGGCATACCTGTCCAGAATGAAGAGCAGGTAGCGGATGTCCAGAATGATATTCCTGCACTGGTCTGGATCATATATCAGATCGCTCATGGTTCCTTCCCAGTTCCGGTCGAAATTTATCCCTATCAACTCTCCGTTTCCATTTAACACCGGTGCGCCAGAGTTGCCACCAGTTGAGTGAATGGTGGAGACAAATGCCACATGCAGGGTGCGGTCATCATCGGCATACCTGCCATAATCACCTGATTCGATCAGCTCTTTCAACCTCTGATCCACGGAATAGTCATAAATGGTTGAGTCCTCTTTCTCCAGGATTCCCCTGGTCGTCGTAAAATAATTATAGGTAATCCCATTGGCTGGTTCAAAACCCTCCACCTGCCCATAACCTATCCTCATGGTGGAGTTTGCGTCGGGGTAGAACCTGTGGCTGGGTCGCATCTCCATCAAAGCCTGCATGTAGATACGCTGCAAACTGTCGATGACGAAAGTGATCTCTCTTTGGGCCGGGAGCACATCATTCCTGTATCTTTCCATGATACTTTGCCCCATCAGGTAAGCTGGATCGGTAGCCAGCTGTCGGGCTGATTTCCGTTTGAAATTTCCCAGGATAGCATAAAGTCTGGTCGAGTCGGTGAAAAGTGAGGACGAAAAAAGGTTTTCCACATAGGCATTCACATTCCCCTTATACCTCTTCCCTATCCATTCATAGATATCCGGTAGGTAATTCTTTTCCAAGTGATCCTGCATCTCCTGTAACATCTCAATGGTGATCTTCTGATCGATCAGAGGCTGGTAATTCTTATAGAATCCCCTGGCCCCCTGCAGCATGCTTAGGGCCTCTTCATTTACCTTCTCATCCGGAATAGTTTTATCACTTGCAGCTTTGATCAGCTCCCCGGCACCAAGTGCAAAGCGGATAATTTCCGGTGCCATACCAGCCTCACGAAGATACGTAGAAGCCATATCAATGGGATAAATTTCCTCATAAAGCTCCTCAAACATGGGAAGAATCCTGCTGAAATCTTTCCGGTCGACGCCTGGTGAGCGTGTCCAGTTTTGGAACTCCTCTTCAACCTGTTTCTTTTTGGTTACCCCGGCGGTCCGGCGGATTCCGTGTGTCTCCCCGATCATCTTTTTCCAGTAATTGGCAATGCCGGCATGCTTCGACGCATATTGAATCCGGATTAACCGGCTTGTATCCATAGCATAATCAATGATATCCAACCGTTTCTGACGCAAGCCGATTTTGACCGGGTTCTCTTTGAACGCGATCAGGTCCACTGCAAAAGAGGGAAGGTACTCCCTCGTAGATCCGGGATTGCCATAGAGCAAGGTAAAATCACCCTCCTCGTAACCCCTGAGAGAGATTGGGAGATAGTGTTTAGGCCGGTACGGAACGTTATCTTTGGAATACTCGGCTGGCAAGTTATTCGAATCAGCATAAATCCGGAACACAGAGAAATCACCTGTATGGCGGGGCCACATCCAGTTATCTGTATCTCCCCCGAAATTCCCAACTCCCGAAGGGGGTGCCCCGACAAACCTGACATCCTTGAATACCTCCGTCACATAGAGATAATACTGGTTCCCATAAAAATATGGAACAATACTGGCCTGGTAATGGGTTCCCTCCTTCGCTTCGACTGTAATACGATGGCCATTCTTCCCGATCAGGGCCTCCCGCTCCTTTTCCGGGAGGGTGTCTGTGACACCATCGAGAACCTGTGAGGTTACATCCTCCATCCTGACCAGGAAAGTAACCGTCAGGTCTGGATTCGGGAGCTCCTGTTCCATCGAATTCGCCCAGTATCCATCGGTCAGGTAGTCGTTCTCCAGGGAGCTGTGTCGCTGGATGACCCCGACTCCGCAGTGGTGGTTGGTGAGCAGGAGTCCGTTCGGAGAGACCACCTCCCCCGTACACCCCCGGCCAAACCTTACAATGGCATCCTTAAGGCTCGAATGGTTGATGCTGTATATATCCTCCGCCGACAATTTGCACCCCATCTGTTGCATCTGCCCGATGTTGTTGTTCAGCAGCAGCGGGATCCACATACCTTCATCAGCGGAAAGTGAATAGTGAAAAGTGAGTAGTGAGAAGATGACAATGAGTCTGATCAGTTTGCTCATAATTTTATGTTTTGATTGAACGGTCTTTGAATTCTTCATGTTAAACTTTGAATTGAAACTTGAGATATGCTATTTTCTTTCCCTCTTCCCGCCAGATTGCCTCATAGTAAGTCTGGATCCTGGTTACCGGTTCCTCTTTGTACTCCCGGTACAAATCCTCCGTTGCCAATAAGACCACCGTCTGATACTCCTTTACTATCTCCCGGGTGTAGCTAAAAAAATCGCTGTCATCGGTCTTCACGTGTATGATACCCGAAGGTTTCAGAATCCGCTGATACCGTTTAAGGAATATTGGGGCAGTTAGCCTTTTCCGCTCTTTACCTGGTTGCGGGTCGGGAAACGTAATCCAGATCTCCTCCACCTCACCGGGTTGAAACAAGTGCTCAATATGATCGGCCCGGGATCGGATGAAGGCAACATTCCTGAGGTTTTCCTCTTCCACCGTTTTGCATCCCCGCCATAACCGTGCTCCTTTGATGTCAATCCCGATGAAATTTCGTTCCGGATTCTCCCGGGCCATTCCAACTGTATACTCTCCCTTCCCACAACCGAGCTCCAGTGTGATGGGACGATCGTTTCTGAAAAAATCAGGTCTCCATTTTCCTCTCAACCGGAATTCCGGTTGAAGTTCAGAATAACGGGGTTGAAAAAGATACGGGAACTTAATGTTTTCGGTAAAACGGATAAGTTTCTTCTTGGCCACTACTCCACCTACTTTTCCAGTATCCAGGCCTCTGGAAATCCTTTGGCTTTCATGGTGTTCATCATTCGGATCGCTTCAGTCTGGGTGGCGAAAACACCGGCTGCAATTCTGGAGAGGCCTTTTGCCGACCGGTCAAAGATCTGTGCTTTGATCCCCTGCTGGTTCAGTTTGTTGACCAACTGGTGAGCATTGCTCTCCACACCGAAGGCACCAACAATGACTGCATAGGTTCCGGTTTGGGGTGGAGTGCTTTTGGGTTCCCTATCTAAAGGGGGTTCTTCCGGGAAGGGTATTTCCTCCTCCAGGAGGGGAGAAGAGTGGGTCTCTGCCGGGGCCTGTTTCACATCCGCCTTGCTGAACGGGGATAGGGAGGAGAAAATATCTGCGGTATTCCAGGATCCAGACTTTATGGAGTCATAGCCCGCCAGTGTCAGCATGATGGCCACTGCGATGGGAATTGCCAGGATGGCAGCCCATTTCAAAGGTTTGGGGATGGCCCGTTTAACCAGTTCCCTGGTTTCGCGGCGTGTTTGTATCCGCTTATCGATTCTGTCCTGCTGAGGGTCCTGCTTCACAGGTGCGCAGAAGAAAGGCTGCAGCCCAAAAGACTCTGGCAGCAGATTAGAGCGTAGGTCCTGATCAAATTGAATGTTTCCCTCTTTTCCCATGTAGAGCTTCCCTATGTTCTGAAGGATCAAGTACTTTCTGGTCTTCAGTACCCTGATCGTCTCATCGGCAAAGTGGCGGATCTGCTCACTGGCTTCGTTGAAACTGATCTTCTCTGCCTGCGCTATTCGGTTGGCCAGGAGGCCGTCATTCTGTCGCAGGTTGATGTTGAAAAGGATCTTTTTTGACGGAGGCTGGAAGGTATGATAGACCGAATGGATCTGCGCCGGAAGGTAACTGCCAACAAACCCTCCCAATCCTGGAATTATCACACAGTCGTGTTCCAACAATAATTCAGCAATGTACTTTTGAATTTCCATAATCCCGGTTGTTTAACCTGCTAAGATACCAATAAATGTTGAGCTTTAGTTCTTCCTCTTAGAAATTTTTAACAAATCAGAAGGGGTATCAATGGATATACTTTCGTATTCTGTTTCGTGAACGAAAATCTGGAAACCATGCTGAAGCCAGCGGAGTTGTTCCAGCGATTCAGCTCTCTCTAGAGAGCTTTCTGGTAACTGTACCACCTGTTTCAGAAGATCGTTCCTGAATCCATAGATGCCGACATGTTCAAAAAATTGGATCTTTTGGTCTTTCTCTCCATCGGATCTGTTCCGGAGAAAGGGGATGGAGGAACGGCTGAAATAGAGCACCCGATGATGATCATCAAAGACCAGCTTGACCACATTGGGATCTGTGATATCCTCCGGATTCACGATTTTCCGTGCAAGGGTGGCAATGACAGTGGAGGGATTGGAAAAACAGTGTACTACTTCAGATATCTGTTCGGGGAAGATGTATGGTTCATCTCCCTGGATGTTAACGACCACTTCGAAATCCTCTTTTTCGCCGGCACGAACCAATCCCAGGGCTTCGGCACATCGGTCGGTACCTGTTTTATGTCTGGATGCTGTCATCACTGCCTCTCCACCAAAATCACGAACGTGCTTCAGGATCCCCTCGTGGTCCGTAGCAACAATCACCTTCGTTAAATCCCGGCACCTGGAAGCTTGCTCATAAACCCGCCGGATCATCGATTTGCCGTCAATGACAAACAGCGCTTTCCCGGGGAACCGGGTGGAGTCATAGCGTGCCGGGATGATTCCGAGGCTCTTCATCAGGGTACTTAAAATAATCCATGAAGCTCTGCATTGACCCGTTCAATCACGGTGCCCAGGTCTTCTGGATTTTCGGGAAAGTTGACATTGTCGACATCTACAATCAGGTGTTTCCCCTGCTTGTAACCGGCGATCCACTCTTCATATCGCTCATTGAGGTTCTTCAGGTAATCGAGGCGGATGGCACTTTCGTACTCACGGCCCCGCTTCTGGATCTGCTTCACCAGCGTAGGAACGGTTGCCCGAAGGTAGATCAGTAAATCGGGAGGCTGGATCAGCGAGCTGATGAGTTCGAACAGGGAGAGGTAGTTCTCGAAATCCCGCGTGCTCATCAGGTTCATAGAGTGCAGGTTGGGGGCGAAAATGTGCGCATCTTCATAGATCGTCCGGTCCTGAATAACAGTATTTCCGGATTTCCGGATATTTACGATCTTTTTAAACCGGTTATTCAGAAAGTAGATCTGCAGGTTGAACGACCAACGCTGCATATCTTCATAGAAACTGTGAAGATAGGGGTTCTCATCCACGCTTTCGTAGTGCGGCTCCCAGTGGAAGTGTTTGGCCATAAGTTCGGTGAGCGTTGTTTTTCCGGAGCCTATATTTCCTGCAGTGGCAATATGCATAGTTTAGATTTTATTTCAAATGTACATGAAAATCTGCTATTGACACACAGACGAATAAAAATCCAGTCCGCTGCTCAAGCGCCTTACGTGCTCGAAGCACAATTGATTAAATTAGCGCAATAATCTAAAACTTGATATTTTATGAAACGAGCATGCGGACTGGATGTAGACAAAGATACGATTTTTTGTGCTACATACAATGGTAACAAACATGGCCCTGTAACTGAATATTCCACCCTTACATCGTCTATCCGGGCCATGGGCGAAGAATTACGTACAGAAGATGTTGATGGCATCGCGATGGAAAGCACCGGTATGTATTGGGTTCCTGTGTGGAATATTCTGGAAGAGATGGGATTTCAATTGATTTTGGTTAATCCCTATTTAATCAAGCAAATGCCGGGGCGCAAAAGCGATGTGAAGGATGCCCAGTGGATTGCTACTTTATTGCATAAAGGGTTGTTGCGAAGTAGCTTGGTCCCCAGAAAGGAAATACGGGAGCTACGCACTTACAGTCGCCGCTATGTCAAATTGCAGCAACGGCAAACATCGGTACTTCAGGACATGGAACGAACGTTAGAGATTTGCAGCATTCGGATCACAAGTTTTGTCAGCAACATCTCCGGTAAAAGTGTATTGAGGGTAATTGAGCAAATTGTTCAAGGAGAAACAGATCCGGATGTTCTGGTCGAGTTAATCCATGGTCGGATCGTTAACAAGCACACGAAGCAAAATATAAAAGAATCATTGACCGGATTTATTACAGACCATCATAAGTTTATATTGGAGTTAGCCCTTCAGGAGTATGAACTGTTAATCAGCCAAAGTAACAAGTGTGTAATAAAGATGGAGGAGTTGTGCAAAGTACACTACAAAGATGAAATGAAGCTGCTTCTGACCATACCAGGCATAAGTTATATTTCAGCCATGATTGTATTGGCCGAAACGGGAGCCGATATGAAAGCCTTTGAAAACAGTGGTAAATTTTCCGGCTGGACGGGACTGCGTCCAAGAAATGACGAAAGTGCCGGGAAATACAAGAGCACTGCAACCACAAAGGGAAATCGATTTTTGCGGGCTGTTTTGGTTCAAATTGCATGGGCAGCATCACGTACCAAAGGATCATATTTCAAAGAGAAGTTCAATCGGCTGGCTATGAGAAAGTCCAGGAAAAAAGCCTTGATTGCAATTGCAAGAAAAGTTGGCGTGGTAATTTGGAATGTACTTTACTACAAACAAGATTATAACCCAGAAAGACTCATTGTTTATGATCCTGGTAAGTTGCAGGCAAAAATATCGTACCATCAGAAAGAATGGGATCGTTTGCAACACTTGTTACAACAATAAAGCGTAAAGGTCGGTTATCTTTGTGGTGGCTTATAACCCCGTATACAAATTGACCAAAGCAACTTGTCCTGAAAAGGACTTTAAGAACACAGACATGAGTTAATGCCAAGCTTGAGTTTGGCTAAGCTCGCAGGAGAAACTCGCATACCAAAGGCGATAATTATTGGTTAGGATTTTTAGGAGAAAGGTAATAGGTTTTCTTATCCATACAGACTTCACCACAAAGACCGAAGACACAAATTCTCTGGGTCACTTAGTAATCCAGATCCAGTAATCCAGCATCCAGGATCCTGCATTTCACCATTTCGCTACCTCGCTACCTCGCTATTTCACCATTTTCCTTATACTTGCAACAAAATCCCAGGACCATGAAGTATATCGGAGCCCATGTGAGCGCCGCCGGAGGGGTGGAGAATGCACCGGTGAATGCATTTGAGATCGGCGCGAAAGCGTTTGCCCTCTTTACCAAGAACCAGCGACAATGGTTTTCTCCGCCGCTTACCAGCGACAACATCTCCCGGTTCAAAGCGAACTGCGAAAAGTACAATTTCCTGTCAAAGCATATCCTGCCCCACGACAGCTACCTGATCAACCTGGGAAATCCTGAGCCGTCAGCCCTGAAAAAATCTAGGAGTTCGTTCCTCGATGAGATGAAACGGTGTGAGCTGCTGGGGCTCGACCGGCTCAACTTTCACCCGGGCAGCACGCTGAAGCAGATTACCGACGAGGCCTGCATGAAGTTGATTGCCGAGTCGATTAACATGGCCCTGGATAAAACCAAAGGGGTGACTGCCGTCATTGAAAATACGGCCGGACAGGGGAGCAACCTTGGATTTGAGTTTGAGCAACTCGCTTTCATGATCGATCATGTGGAGGATAAAAGCCGGGTGGGGGTTTGTGTCGATACCTGCCACTCCTTTGCAGCCGGATACGACCTCAGCACCGACCAGGGTTTTGATGAGACATTCCGTCATTTCGACGATGTGATCGGATTTAGCTACCTCTGTGGGATGCACCTTAACGATGCCAAAAAACCCCTGGGAAGCCGGGTCGACCGCCACGAGAGCATTGGGAAAGGGACACTGGGCCTGAAGGTCTTCAAACGGATCATGCACGATCCCCGGTTTGACGACATGCCGTTGATCCTGGAGACACCGGACGAGACGATCTGGACGGAGGAGATCAGGTTGCTTTACAGCCTGTGAGGGTGTGAGGGGCATGGTATGATGAGGGGCGGAATGCTCTCACCCACAATGAAGCGTTTGATCTCGATGGCCATTTTATAGGATATGGCAGCCAGAAGCTCTCCGGCCAGCATGGCTGAACTGGTGGTGATGAATAAGACGATCCACCTCTGTTCCCCGGCTGGCAAAGTTAAACTTTCTGTCCATAATACGAGGCCACTTCACCATTTCACCATCTTTCATGCAACCAAAAGTGCCACCTTCTTGTCTCTTTTAAATCAAAAAGGTTATCTTTGTTGATCTTAACTTAAATAGGTAGATATATGACTTTACGATCAGTTCTTCTGGCGGCGTGTGTTTCGGTTGCAACAATCCTTATAGCACAATCCCAATCGGATGAGTTTACCCTCTATTTCAAAACGGGGACGGTAGTGCCCGAAGCCAACGCAGAGGTGTTTCTCTCCTCCTACAAGGCAATAAACGAGACTCTCTATGACGGGCAGTTCTTCAAGATCATCCAGTTTGCTGATATTCCCACTGAAGAGGTAAAACAAACGCTCTCGGAAGCAGGTATAACCTTACTCGATTACCTTCCGCAGAAGGCCTATTTTGCGGCTTTCCAAAAACATTTTAATACAGACGCACTGAACGGTACAGGTATCCGGAGCATTTTGCCTGTAGCTATTGATTATAAGCTCTCCCCAGATCTCTACGAAGGGAATGTGCCCGATCACGCCATCCTGGAGAACGGATCAATCCAGGTATTGGTAAACTATTATCCCAATCTCGAACCGGACCAGGTTGTAGCCGATTTGCAGGCGGCCGGTCTTACGGTCATCCATCGGGATGATTTCGGGAACTATATCCATGTCGCCTTGCCTGTTAGTGAGATCCGTACGGTGGCGTCACTGCCGTTTGTCTCTTTCATGGAGCCCATATACCCGGAACCGGAACCGGAGAATTACACCGGCCGAACGCTTCACCGTACCAGTGCTATCGCCACCGATTATGGAGCAGGACGCCATTACAACGGAACCGGAGTGCATGTAGAGTTGCAGGACGACGGGATCATTGGTCCACACATCGATTATGAAGGGAGGATCCTTGGGCAATTCCTGGGCTACAACAGTGGAAATCACGGAGATCATTGTGCCGGAATCATCATGGCTGCAGGTAACGTAGATCCACTTGGAAAAGGCCAGGCCTTTGGCGCTGAACTTTACGTTTATGGCGCCTCTCCCAATTATCCAGGATTCAATGCCATTCCACAGGATTATGGAAACCTGGGGATCAGGATAACCTCTACCTCTTATAGCAATGGTTGCAACGCTGGCTATACCTCCCTTGCCCGTACCCTGGATCAACAGGTGCGGATCTATCCTTCCCTGATGCATGTCTTCTCAGCCGGTAACAACGGTACCAGCAATTGCGGATATGGGGCGGGTGCCGGCTGGGGGAATGTCACGGGTGGACATAAAATCGGAAAGAACGTGATTGCTGTTGCTAATGTAGATTACCTTGATCAGCTCGCCAACTCAAGTAGCCGGGGACCGGCACACGATGGCCGGATCAAGCCCGATCTGGCAGCGAAAGGATCCAGTGTATATTCTACTGTCGATCCTAATAGCTACGCCTTGAAATCAGGCACTTCCATGTCCTGTCCGGGTGTTGCAGGCACTCTCGCACAGCTTTTTCAGGCTTACAGAGAGCTCTACAACGGGAATGACCCCATGAGCGGACTGATGAAAGGGATCCTGCTGAATACCGCCGAGGACCTCGGGAATCCGGGTCCTGATTTCAAATTCGGCTGGGGCCGCATCAACGCGCTGCGGGCTGTTCAGGTGATTGAAGAGGCCCGCTTTGATTCTGGCATCCTGAACCAGGGACAAACCCTCACCCATTCCATCAATGTCCCGGCCAATGTAGCTCAGTTGAGGGTAATGGTTTACTGGACCGACTACGAAGCAACGGTCAATACCACCTGGGCCCTGGTGAACAACCTGGACATGACCCTCACCGACCCCTCCAGTACCACCTGGCTTCCCTGGAAGCTCAGCCACTATCCCAACCCCGACAGTCTCAACCTGCCGGCCTTCCGGGGCGTTGACGACCGGAACAACATGGAGCAGGTTACCCTGGATGATCCGGCTGCCGGTACTTACACAGTCGACGTGGAAGGCTTCGTCGTGCCCCAGGGACCACAGACCTATTACGTGGTGTGGGAGTTCATCTCCGATGAGGTGATCCTGATCTACCCGATTGGCGGCGAGTCGCTGGTACCCGGTGAGACGGAGACGATCCGCTGGGATGCCTTCGGCTTGAGCTCTCCCTTCACCCTGGAGCTCTCCCTCGATAACGGCCTGAGCTGGGACACCATCGCTCAGGCCATTGCGGGAGGAACCAGATACTATAGCTGGACGGTACCTCCGGCAGCCACCGGAGAAGCGCAGGTCAAAATCACCCAAGGTTCCTCTGTGTCGCAATCGGAAGCCCCTTTTTCCATATTCGGCGTTCCCTGCAACCTCCAGGTCGACTGGGCATGCAGCAGTACCGTACACCTAAGCTGGAGCCCTGTGATAGGTGCCACTTCCTATGAGGTATTCAAATTGGGTGAAAAATATATGGATTCCATTGGGGTGACAACCGTCACCTCCTTCATTGCAGAGGATACCAACACCGTCACCAATTCGTGGTTCAGCATCCGGGCGATCGGTCCTGACGGAGCCCTTAGCCGCCGGGCCATAGCGGTTGAAAGGCAGTTAGGCCTGTTTAATTGCTACCCCACCGATGCCATGATGGCATCTATTCCGACAGCCGGATGGGGTTTGTACCAATCTGGTCTGATGGACCTGTCGGCTGTTACAGTCACGGTGGAGGTGCACAATTTCGGCACCGAGGCCATCGTAGATCTCCCTCTGAAATATCAGCTGGGGAATAACACGGTGGTTACCGAAACCTATACCGGGACCATTGATCCGGATTCAACTATCATGTACAGCTTCATCGAAACCATCAACCTCTCCTCCCCGGGATCCTATACCTTGAAGGCCTGGGTCGATTATGCCCCCGACCAGAATCCCGCAAACGATCTGCTGGAGATCCCTATTGAGGTGGTTGATGGAATAACCGTTTCATTCGGGTACGAACAAACCTTTGATACCTGGACCAAATGTTATTCTGCACCGGCCTGCGAACTTATTGTCTGCGACCTGGAGGAGGGCTGGGTGAATCTGGCCAACGATGTGTACGACCAGCACGACTGGCGGACCTATTCCGGATCAACACCTTCTCCTAATACAGGCCCCCAGGCGGATCATACCACAGGTACCTCCGATGGCCAGTATCTATACATGGAGCCATCATCCTACTGCCTGAATAAAGAGGCCCTTATCATCACCCCGTGCATGGATCTGATAAATGGTGTTTTGCCAACCCTTACACTTTGGTATCATGCCTGGGGGCCCGACATCGGTCAGTTTCATGTGGACCTCTTTGACGGATCAGCCATCACGACAGATATCGTCTCTCCTATTCTCGGCAACCAGGGGAATGAATGGAAGGAGCTGGAGATCGATCTCTCTCCCTGGAACGGACAGGTGGTCGCACTTCGGCTCAGGGGGATTACCACCTGTGCCCAGTACGGGGATTTTGCCATCGACGACATCGCCATCGCGGATATCACGGCCACAGATCCCGGCCAGAAAGGATTGACCAACCGCCTCCGGGTCTATCCAAATCCCAGTTCCGGCCAGGTGACGATTTCTCTGACAGGGGCAGGAGAGCAATCCTATATCCTGCATATCGTCGATCTGTTCGGACGTGAAGTGATGACGAAGCAGCTAAACACTTCTGATGGTAATCTACGGGAGCTAGTCAACCTTTCAGGACTACCTGCCGGTATTTACGTGGTACAGCTGATCTGTGATGCTGAAGCCTTTCAGGCGAAGCTGACGATCCGATAAAGACAAATGCCAAAAGCCTTACTATGAACACACCGAAAATCTTTGAATGGTCCCGGATCGTTGGGATCAGCACAGGGATCTTTTTTGCCTACTTTCTTGGGAACGGAGACCCACAACAAACTCTTCACAACATGAGTTTCTTTGTAATCGTGGTCATGGCCGGACTGACCGGCATTGAAGGACTCTTCTTCGGAAAAGCTTCCGCCGAATCGATGGGAAGAAAGAACGACCCTCAGTACCAGAAGCAGTCGGGAGGCGCCAACCTGGCGTTTGCCATCACCGCCTTGCTGGTCTTCATCTTCAACTGGGGTCTGTATGCCGATGCTACCATCCTGATCGCTACGCTGATCTTCTTTGTAATCTCTGCGACGATTCATGCCTGGGATATCTTCGCGACGAAAAACCGTTCCCTGAAAAATGCGCTCCGGCCTCTGCTGACCTTCACCCTGCTGGCCGCCTGCGCCTGGCCGCTGATTGGAAGCCTGACATGATGGGTTTACCAGGCAGCTCCTGGATACTGAATCCTGGATGTCATAGCGATGCGGAGACCACACCTTAGCATGGCTGGATTCTGGATCTTTGTCATTATTACAAGAATCACTGTATTAATATTTGTTTTTTTACAAATGTTTTAGAAGTGGCAACCGGAAATAGAACGTTGAAGGGGAAATTCGTCAAATGACCATGAGATTATGCGAGCCGAGCTGCAATTAATGGCGGCTCAAACGAACGGATAGGAAAAACCATATGCCACTCATGATGGTTCAAGTAGACTGCAGACTTAAAATTGTAAATCCCAAATCGAATTAATCGGAGATCGAGTCAATCGGAGATCAATCCCGCCTTATTCTCCCTGAACCACGCAATCGCCTCCCGGATCGCTGTTTCGATGGATGTTTGAGGAAGGGCCAAGGCATCTACTGCTTTTTCCCCTGAGTAGTAGTTGTTAAGGCAGAGCAGCCGGGCGTTTACGAGGCTGAGAGGAGCAGGCTTCCGGAAAAGTTTTTCAAAGAGGGTTCCAAACGCACCGATTGTTTTTAATACCCCTCCGGGCAATCCCAGATAGGATGGGGTCTCTCCGATGACTTTGTTCAGGAGTGCAAAAAATTCCCGGTAAGAAAGGTTTTCATTGGCCAGTAGGTAGCACTCGCCGGTGCGGCCCATGGTAAGGGCATTGCAGGTAGCCACCGCGGCATCCCGCACATGGATGAAATTTTTCCCTCCCGGAGGAGTCGGCTGGATCCGCTTACCCATCCCCATCACAATGATCTGCCCGCTGCTGGGTTTGTTATCGTAAGGCCCGATCATGAAGGTGGGATTGACCACCACCGCCGGTAAGTTGTTTTGCTCTACCTCAGCCAGCACAGTTTGCTGGGCGACAAACTTGCTGATCATGTACCCCGAACCAATACGAAATCCATTGAATTCGAAGAGTTCAGTACCCGGCTTTTCTCTGGTCCCGTTCCCGAATGCGTTGGCTGAACTGACACAGACAAATCGTTTCACCGCATGCTTTTTCACCGCCTCGATCACATGCTTTGTTCCGGTCACATTCACCGGTTCGTAATGGTCGTAGGTGGTCGGCCATTGGCTTGTATTTGCTGCAGAGTGGATGACGTAATCGCACCCTTTAACTGCCCTGTCGACCGCTTCCGGATCCAGGATGTCGCCGTTGATCCGTTCAAATTCAACACCCTGCAAACCGGAAAGATCACTGGTTTCGCGGGCAAAGATCCGCACATCGTATCCCCTGTTCACCAGCTCCCTGACCACGTTCGCCCCAAGTAGTCCGTTTGCTCCTGTGACTATAACTTTCACGCCGCAACCTGCTTTTCTTTTTTGATCTCCTTCACAATCACCCGCGACAAAGTTGGCATCACAATAAAGGGTGGCAATTTTGTCATCATCAACCAGTTTATTATGTTTCCCATCCCGGGAATCATAACTCTTTTGCCTCTTTTGACTCCCGTGATCCCGATGCGGGCCAGTTTCCTGGCAGGTAGCAAACCCCGTCTGCCATTGGCTCCCTGTTTGATGATCCGCACAATCGCATCCGGATTGGTCAGGATCGGTCCCGGGTGCAAAACTCCCACGTTCACCGAGGTATCCTTCAACTCCTGGCCCAGGCTCCTGGAAAAGTTGGATACAAATGCCTTTGAAGCGGGGTAAATGGTCTTGTATGGGAAAGGGCTGAACGCGGCCATGCTGGAGACATTGAGGATATAGGATTCCGGATGCTTCAGCAACTCGGAAACCAGCAATCGTGAAAGCAAAGATACGGCAGTTATGTTTACCTGAATGATCCGTTCAATGTAATCTACCGTAGACTCATCAAATGGGAGCGTGCCCCCTATCCCGGCATTGTTTATCAGGAAGTTGATGCGGTAATGTTTCAGTAGATCCTCTACCAGCTTTATAATTGCCTTGCGGCTGGAGAGGTCGACCTCATAATACCTTGCGATGATGCCATATTCCTTCTCCAGTAACTCACACAAAACATCGAGATTCCGACCTGGTAATGCCACCAGGATCACATTCATTCCCTGCTCCGCACATTCGATTGCCATCTCCTTCCCCAGGCCGCTGCTGGAGCCTGTGATCAACGTATAGACCGGGGGGGAGGGTAATGGAATAAGCGATGCTGGATGACTTATAAATGGATGACCAGATGACTGGATATCTGGACAACTGTGCCTCTGTGCCTCTGTGCCTCCGTGCCTTCGTAATACCAACATCGAAAACCAGTACGCCCCTGCAGCCATAGGAACACCCAGTACGATTCCACCAAAAAGGAGGCTGAAAAAGATCATCGAATTGCCTAAAAAAGCTTCATAAAATGCAGAAAAACTAAGGGTGTCGGGAAACACGAAAACGACATCTGTTCCCAGTATCCATTTCCCAACCAGGAAAGAGAATCCATAAAACAATGGTGCGGTTAATATATTTATATGGTATACTCCAATGATAGATGAAATTTTGTTCCACTTCATAAGAGATGTAACAATCAGCGCAATAAATACTTTTGCCCCGATGAATGGGGTGGTCCCCAAAAACACTCCCAACGCATATCCCAAAGAGACTTTTTTAGGATTTGCCTTTATCCGGATGAGTTTTTCGCGAATCCGAAACCGCTCTTTGAATCCTGAAATTGCCATTGTTTCCATAACGTCTCTAGTTTGTGATTACCTGTTAGCGAAAAGCGACGTCACTATATAAAAAAGAGTAATGATGCTTGCTGTTTTCATGAGCTGGTTTATGATTTTCTGAGGTTTTTAGGTTCGGGTTCAGTGATGGTGTTGGTAAATTTAAGAAAAATATTTTTCGGATTTGCATTTTTGGCTGGTTACCGCCTCCGGATACTCATACTGCTGGAAATGTGCGTATTGATGTTGATTGTTGTTCTTCTAAAGTATTTAATTAATAATTGAATTCAACTTACAGAATGGTTAATTCGTCATTTTTAATTCGTAATTCATAATTGATCAGAGTCTGATTCCGGCAGTTACACCCAGGAGGCAGCTACCTGGAGCTTATTGAGCAGGTTCAGCCGGTTGGAGAACCACTCCCCTTCGTTCATGTGATAACACAATCCTTCGATCGCCCGGTCCCATTTTGACGCCAGCGTTATCATACCGCCCAGTCCGTAACCCCTTTCTCCAGAGAGTCCACATAATTGAACGGGGCGATCTGAACTCCTTTCAGTTTCCTGGCAAAGTTGAAGAGTCCGGAGATCTGTACCCCCGACACTGGACCTGCAACCACGTTGGAGAAGCCGGCACATTGAAGTCCATTGGTGCCGAGCGGGGTAATGAAGCTGAGTTGGAAGGCCCGGGTTTTCATCTCAGTAGAGTCCTGGGCCTGCGTGATTCCTGGAACTGCAAGGATAAATGCAAGCATGAGTGTTTTAAGTAGTTTCATTGTTTCAGTTATTGATTCTTTTAATGGTTTGTTTAACTGAAGACAACCGGGAATGGGAATACCCCTACTTGCTCTGAAAAAAATTTATGGGGGAGGTATAACCTTTGGGTCGTTTTCCGGATTAACGGCAAACAGTTCTCGCAGATTTTCACAGATTAAAGCTTCTCGACATGAAACTTGGAATATTGATCAATTTTAACACCCTAACCCTGGATAATAAATCAATGGTAAGGATAGTCAACAACCTTTAATCTGCGAAAATCTGCGAGAAATTAATCAGAACCTGAGCCCTACCGTCCCCCCGACCCACATCTGTATGCGCTGATACCCTTTCACCTGATCGAAGAATGTATAAGGAGCGATGCCGTTTGGTTTGAAGGTTCGGGTTTCATCAAACGCATAGAGGTTATAGGTAGGCCCGCCGAAAATAGCAAGATGCTTCCGGAAGCGGTATTCTACTGCAGGCAGGACTTTGGTATGTGTACCATGAAGGGCCAGGCTTGGGGTGGTGGAGAAGACCAGTCCGGAGATGACATTGATATCCAGGGAAACCTTTGGTCCGAACGAGAAAGAGGTGCCGATTCCATACATGTAGTTCACCATCCAAGAGGTTCCCACGCCCACCTGGAAGATGTTGTAAAACCGGTTTGTACCTGTTTTGAAGGCAACATTCCCGTAAAAAACTTCATCGGCATAGAGTTCAAACCGGTGCAACCCGCCTTTGTGCACATAACTGAAGAATCCAACAGGAATTCCGGATTCGATGGTCTGTGAAATGTTGAAGGCTCCAAGTTGCAAACCAACAACCGATTGGGCATAGTTAACCAGCCCGCCAATCTGAAGGCCGTTCACATTTCCGTTTGCGATGTTGACCAAACCACCAATCTGGATACCATTAACATGACGGCCATAATTGAAGAGCCCTCCGATCTGAACCTGACTCACATCTTTATAGGCCATGTTTGCCAGCCCGGCAACCTGCCAGCCATCGACATGTCCGGTCGTGATATTCATTAAACCACCAACCTGAACTCCCTGCATTTTGCCTTCCAGGTAGTTGCACAACCCTCCAATCTGGGCCCCTGTGAGTGTGTCACGTTGGTAGTTCATCAAACCCGATAGCTGAAGGCCTTTGTAACGACCGAGGTTGACGTTGAACAATCCCCCCACTTGAACTCCCATCGTATTTCGACCCACGATATTTCCCAGTCCACCTATCTGAAGACCTCTGACATTACGTCGTACAATGTTGATCAGTCCACCCAGTTCAAATCCGTTCACTCCCCCGGTATAGCCGGCAAGCAGGTTGAATGAGATGGCATTGGTATAAGAACCCTTGTTCATCCAGTTGGTGCCTACATAGGGGATCAGAGAGACCTGGAAAGCCCGGGTACCGTATATCTGAAGGTTTTCCGAGGTGATCAGCGCTTCCCGTGGAACCAATAAATGTATCAGGGCCAAGCTGTCGATGGGATTCACCGGCAGTTCAGCCGGACGGGGAGAGACCCTGAGAATATCTTCATACAGGGGCTTCAGAGGTACATTTAGTGAATAATCCCGGACAGGCCGGATGAATACCACCGTATCGGCATACCCTGCTTTGGCAAAATAGAGCCCCTGGATTTCCAGTCCTACTGGCACCGGAAAGGAATAATGTCCGTGTGTATCACTCAGCACCGACTTCCTCCTGGAGACTTCATAAACCGTCGCATTTTTTAACCTGTGGCCGGTTTGGCCATCCTGCACGTACCCGGAAACCAGGTATTCCGTCGCCTGCTTGGAATCCCTTCGTTCTTCCCGTGACACATACCGCATCAGAATGACATGGTTGCCCACCTCTTTGTTCCGGATTTGTTCCCCCAGCAGTGTCTCCAGGATCGATTCTACTTTTTCGCTTTCGGCCTGCAGGGTGACCAGGCTGTCGACATTGATCAGGTCAGCATTGTAGGAGAAACTGAAATTCCCGGCCCGGCCAATTTCATCCAGCGCGCTGTAAAGGGGCATGGAAGAACAGGTAATGGTGATCCGTTTGGAAAGGTGACTTCGCTGGCCCATGGTAGTCTGCCCGGTGGCAGTCAGCACAAGCACAATCAAAATCCATTTACCTGTTTTCGTCAGCACATCCATTTCCGGTTAAAAGATAAGTTCCGTTTTCCTCCTCCAGGTTCAGGGTAAAGGTATCAGCAATCACGCGGAGGATCAGTTCAATGGGCTCTCCGGTGAAGGTTGCGGTCAGCCTGCAGGCACCGATCTGCTCACTGGACAGAAGAATGGTTGTATGATAACGGTTTTCAAGCAGTCGGATTACCTCGGTTAAGGGAGTTTGCCGGAACTGCAGTGTCTGGTTCAGCCAGAACAGATCGTCCGGGATGTGCCGGGAATCGATTTCGGGTTGATTGCTGCCTGCAGTAAGTACTCCCTTCATCCCTTTGGTCAGGATCACGGAGGCTGAATCTCCCGTATGCGGATCAATGGAGAAGAAGATCACCTCTCCGGATAAGACGGATACCTCCATGTCTCTGCCGGGATAGGCCCTGACATCAAAAGCGGTGCCCAGTACCTGTATCCCTGCATGGTCTGTCTGCACAATGAAAGGCATGTTGGGATCAGGAACCACTTCAAAGAAGGCCTCCCCATGGAGGGCCACCTCCCGTTTTCCACCTTCAAATGACTCAGGAAAGGTAAGGCTCGAATTTTTGTTCAGGGTAACTGCAGACCCATCAGGGAGGGTATCCCTGACGACCTCTTCCATGCTGGCAACTACCTGCATCTGATCCTCCGAAGAAAATTTATCTGTCAGCCACCACGCTCCAAGCGCGATCAGGAGCATGGCAGCAATCCCGCTCACCCAGTGGAAGGTTTGCATCCGGATCAACCGGCCGGGAGATCCCTTACCCTTCTCCTGCCGGGCTGCGTCAATACAAGCCGAAACCCGCTGCCAGGCTGCCACCGTATCCACAACTACCGGAGGGGGGTCAAGCTTGCTTGTCTCCAGCCAGAGAACCTCCAGCCGGTCGAGTTGCTTCCGGTGGGCCTCACTCTTATTCAACCACTCTTCAATCCGCTGCCTTTGCTCAGCTTCGGAGTTTCCGAGAAGGTATTGTAAAAGTGACTGTTCGTCAATATGATTGGTTTGGTTCATTCTATTATACTATGCGGACAACTCATTCCCTTAAAACCCCTATTCCAGTGGGTTAATTATCTATAAAATTGAAGAGCAGCAACAGGAAGGGCAGGTAGTCAGCCAGCTCTTCCCGCAGGAATTTCAGTGCTTTTCCCATCTGGTTCTCCACTGTTTTGACCGAAATCCCCAGCTTATCCGCAATCTGCTGGTAAGTCAATCCATCATAGCGACTCATGATGAATACCTTCCTCCGTTCCAGGGGTAACTGGTCGATCGCCCACCGGATCTTCTCCTCTAGCTCCGACATCATTACCTCCTCTTCGTGGGAGCGTTGCAAGGTGGAATCTCCCCGCTCCCTGAACGATTTGTACTCCTCGCGGATGTTGATGTGCTTGAGTACATTCAGGCACCCGTTCCGGACTGCCCGGAAGAGATAACTCCGGATGGAAGTATTGATCTCAAGGGTCTCCCGGTTTGTCCAGATCTTTAACATCACCTCCTGCACAATTTCTTCCGAAGCATCCAGATCCTTAAGAAATCCGTTGGCATAGGAACATAGCTGACTGTACCAGGCCGTGAACAACTGTTCGAAATCCTCTTTGGTTCTGATTTCAACTACCGTATGTTTTTCCAGAGGAGGCACTAGATACGCAAGATTCAGATTCCTCGCAAAGATACAAGAGTTATTGATTTCCTATATTCAACCAATACCAGGGCGACAGCGCACGCAATTATTTTCGTGCCATGTATGAACCCAGCGGTACCTACCTGGTGGTGCTCTCAATAACCGCAGGAAAAACCTGGGCAAAAATCATCATCCTTTAAGGCCAATTTTACCTGCAACGAACACCTCCAACTGAAGAAGTATGATAAAGAACTGAGATAATTGAACAAAGGAAAAAAAATATTTGTTTATTGTGAAATAATTAACTAATTTTGAATGGAATTCGAGATCAGTGTATTATTCTATATATTAATTCTTAAAATTGAAATGTTATGAGCTCATTGAAAAAGAAATTTGCAGAAAAAGCAGTCCCCGTTGCAGGCGAGGTGAAAACGCTGCTTAAGGATTACGGCGAGGTAGAGATCGGCAAAGTAACCATCGGATCCGTTATCGATGGGATGAAAGGAATGCCCGCGCTACTTACACTTACATCGAAACTTGATCCGCAGGAAGGGATCCGTTTCAGGGGATACTCCATCCCTGAACTGCAGGAGCAACTTCCCAAACTCAGCGCAGATGATGAACCATTGCCTGAAGGATTGTTTTACCTGATGTTGCTGGGAAAACTTCCAACCATGGAAGATGTGAAAGAAATCGGTAACGAATGGAAAAAACGGGCGGTTCTTCCTGCTCATGTGGGAAAAGTTCTGGATGCCCTGCCATCTGAATCAGCACCCATGGCCGATTTTGCCATTGGTATTCTGGCGCTGGCTACCGAATCGGAGTTTGTGAAGGCTTACAATGCAGGTGCCGGTAAAAAGGATTACTGGGATTCCACCTATGAGGATGTCATGAACTTCCTGGCACAATTGCCGCTGATTGCCGCATACATCTACCGGAAACAATATCACGGAGGCAAGATGATCCCGGCCGATCCCAATCTCGACTGGTCCGCTAACCTGGCCCACATGATGGGGTATAATGATCCGAACATTTACAAACTTTTCAGATTGTACCTTACCATCCATGCCGACCATGAAGGGGGCAATGTATCAGCCCATACCACCCACCTGGTTGGTTCCGCGCTGAGCAATCCGTTTTATTCCTATGCCGCAGGAATGCTGGGGCTGGCCGGACCGCTGCATGGCTATGCCAACCAGGAGGTAGTTGCCTGGATCCTGGATATGGTCAAAGAGCTCGGAACCGAGAATCCGACTAAAGAACAGATCCATGAATTCTGTCAGCAGACCATTGGCTCCGGTCGTGTGATCCCGGGTTACGGCCATGCGGTGTTGCGGAAAACCGACCCTCGGTACATCGCTCAGAAAGAGTTTGCCGCTAAATATTGCAAGGGCGATTCCTTCATTCAGATTGTGAACGACCTCTACGAAGTGGTTCCGCCGATCCTGGGTTCGCTCGGGAAGGTGAAAAATCCGTGGCCGAATGTGGATGCTTACTCGGGTTCCCTGCTGAGACATTACGGGATCTATGAAGCTCCATTCTATACCGTCCTGTTCGGTGTTTCCAGGGCCATGGGCGTACTGGCATCCCTGTTGTGGGACAGGGCAGTGGGCCTTCAGATCGAAAGACCCTCTTCCTTCACGCTGGATTGGTTCCAGAATAAGGCAGGAATAAAATAACTAACTTTTAAAACGGAAAAACTATGAAAGTAACAGTCGTAGGTGCCGGATTGGTAGGAGCCACATGTGCTCATTCAATCGCCACCAAGGATATCGTAAATGAACTGGTCTTAATTGATGTCAAAGAGAATCTCGCAGAGGGGAAGGCGCTGGATATCTGGCAGATGGCTCCGGTTGAACTGTTTGATACCCGTGTGGTTGGGTATACAAACGATTATAGCAAAACCGCCGGCTCCGAAGTAGTCGTATTGACTGCCGGTGTTCCAAGGAAACCCGGTATGAGTCGGGACGACCTGATCTCTATCAATGCAGGTATCGTAAAATCCTGCACGGAAAATATCATCAAATACTCCCCGAATACGATCCTGATTGTCGTATCAAACCCGCTGGACGTCATGACCTATTGTGCCTATCTGACAGCCGGAGTTGATTCCTCACGGGTATTCGGAATGGCAGGTATTCTGGATACAGCCCGGTATGGAGCTTTCCTGGCGAATGCTCTGAACTGTTCCCCGAAGGATATCCATTCGATCCTGATGGGCGGACATGGCCCGACAATGGTTCCGTTGCCACGGTATACCACGGTAAGTGGCATCCCTGTGACCGAACTCATCGACAAAGAGAAACTGGATGCTATTGTGACCAGGACAAGAAATGGGGGAACAGAGATTGTCAACCTGCTGGGAACATCAGCCTGGTACGCTCCGGGCGTGGCTGCTGCCCAGATGGTGGAAGCGATCATCAACGACCAGAAACGGATCTTCCCCTGCTGCAGCTGGCTGCAGGGTCAGTACGGCCTGAAGGATATCTACCTGGGCGTTCCCGTCAAACTGGGACGTAAAGGGATCGAGCAGGTGATCGAACTCGACCTGAACAAGGAGGAGATGGAACTGGTCCATGCGTCCGCCAAAGCAGTACGCGAAGTGATGGATGTACTGGATAATATGAACGCCGGTAAATAAGTGCCTATAACCCGGTAACAAATTCCAGGAAAGGCGGGATGAATTGCTGCACATGGGTCTCCATCGGCATGTGTCCCGCTCCTTTAATCTTAACCAGCTCCAGTTGGGGGAAAGCCCCGTAATAGAGCCTGACCGATCGCAGCGAAACCCAATTGTCCCTGGTTCCCCAGATGGCCCCCACCGGCACATCAGTCAGGGTCCGGACGTCCAGATCTTCTACCTCTCTGTTGTTCCTGTCCCATGGACGAAAAGGGAAAGCATGACAGTAACAGGGGTAAGATGATGGAAGCAGGAAATGAGGATGTAGCCATATTTTCAGTACTTTTGTCACACAAATGTGTAACTATTTTCGCACTTGAAGGCAAAAAACATCCGCAGAATCTTCAATTACCTGATTCTGATCATCCTGGCCTCTGCCTTAGGGATTCTTTCCCGGGAATACAGCTCGATCCTGCCCGGCTTTCTGGCAAGATATACCGGGGACACCATGTGGGCCTTTGCCCTCTATTTTGTGATCGCTCTCTTCTCCCTGAAACGCTCCTTCGGCTTTAAGTTCTACCTGACCTTCCTCCTGGCTGTTCTGGATGAGATTTCACAGCTCTACCATGCTCCCTGGATAGATGAACTCAGAAATACCACTGTAGGGGCTCTGGTGTTGGGAAACACTTTCGTCTGGTCAGATCTGATCTGCTACCTGGCTGGTGCAGTGCTGGCCGTAGTGGTGGATTACACGTTTATTCGTAATTCGTAATTCGTAATTCGTAATTCGTAATTCATAATTCATAATGGGTTCTCATCGTTCATCTAACTATATGCCTCTGATCCTGGCGCTTGTGCTGTCGGGGGGGATTTTTCTTGGGCTGCTGATCGGCTACTTCACAGGAGGTGTGATTCCCTCCTTCTTTGGGCAACCGGACAAAGTGGGCAGTGTGATTACATATATTGAAACCAACTATGTAGATACCATCAGCAAGAATTCCCTGGTGGAGAAATCGGTCACAGGATTGCTGGAAAAGCTGGATCCCCATTCGATGTATATTCCAGCCAGCGAGTTTCATGCCGTAACCGACCCCCTGCTGGGAAGCTTTGAGGGGATAGGCGTCTCTTTCCGGATGGAGGGAGATACCATCACCATCATCAACCCGATTCCGGGAGGACCCTCAGAGCAGGTCGGGATCAAAGCCGGCGACCGGATCGTGAAGGTGAATGGGGAACAGGTTACCGGGAAAAAGCTCTCCTCAACCGATGTCATGCGACTGCTCAAAGGACCTACCGGAACCACGGTCGATGTCACCGTTTTCCGTAGAGGAACTGCGGAACTGATCGAGTTTACCATCATCCGGGATGTGATCCCCACTTACAGTCTGGACATCGCCTATATCGTGTCACCCGGTATCGGATACATCCGGTTGAATAATTTTTCATCCACCACCTACGACGAACTCCAGATAGCGCTGGCTGAGCTGATCAAAGCGGGTATGAAGAAGCTGATCATCGACCTTCAGGGGAACAATGGCGGGTACCTTCAGGCTGCTGTGAACGTAGCCAATGAATTTTTAGAGAAAGGGGACCTGATCGTATACACGGAAGGGACAAACCACCCGAAAGAGATGTACTTCGCCAATGGGCACGGACTCTTCAAAACCGGAGAGCTGATTGTATTGATTGATGAATGGTCCGCTTCAGCCGCTGAGATTCTGGCGGGCGCCATCCAGGATAACGACCGGGGAACCATCATTGGCCGGCGTTCATTCGGAAAGGGTTTGGTGCAGAAACAACTGAATCTGCGGGATGGTTCGGCCGTGAGGTTGACGGTGGCGAAATACTATACCCCTACCGGTCGATGCATTCAAAAACCTTATGAAGATGGGAGTAAAGGAGATTATTATGCTGACTACTACCACCGAGTCATGAACGGAGAACTTGAGAATGCCGACAGTATCAAGATTGCTGATTCGTTAAAATACACCACACCTGGTGGCAAGATTGTATATGGAGGGGGAGGCATTGTACCGGATATTTTCGTACCTGTTGAGAGAAGTGAAAGTCTCAAGTACTATACCCAACTCCTCAACAAAGGGCTTTTGTACCGCTATGCGTTTGATTACACGGATCGTCACCGGAAGGAACTCAGCCGGTTCAAAAGCTATGCCGATTTCAACAGGCAGTTCCAGGTAACCGACAAGATGCTCAACGAGCTGATCCAATATGCCGACACCCATGGGGTGAAGCTTAACGGGAGTGATCTCACAACTTCCGATGCCCGGATACGGGTGATGATGAAAGCTTATATTGGCCGGAATATTTTAGATAATGAAGGTTTTTTTCCGTTACTTAACTCCATTGATCCTGCGTTCAAAAAAGGTGTTGAAGCGCTTGATGAAAAGTGATTAATGTTTATTTGATCTAAATAGCCAGATTTTTTCTATCTTTGCCACAAGAAATTTAAAATAGAACTTATCATGGTACATGAATTACCGCAATTACCTTTCGCCATGGATGCGCTGGAACCTTATATCTCAAAGCGCACCCTGGAGTTTCATTACGGCAAACACCATCAGGCCTACGTGATCAACCTGAACAAATTGATACAAGGCACCGAATTCGAAAACAAATCTCTGGAAGATATCGTCAGATCCGCTTCAGGAGGTCTCTACAATAACGGAGCCCAGGTATGGAATCATACCTTTTACTGGAACTGCATGAAACCTAAGGGGGGTGGGGATCCTTCCGGTGCCCTTTTCGAGGCACTGACCAAATCTTTTGGATCCATCTCCGAGTTCAAGGAGAAATTCTCCGCTGCTGCTGCCACCCTGTTCGGATCGGGGTGGGCCTGGTTAGTCAGGAAATCAGACGGCTCACTGGCGATCGTCCAGGAGAGCAATGCCGGCAACCCGCTTCGCAATGGGCTCACACCAATACTGACCTGCGACGTTTGGGAGCATGCCTATTACCTGGACAAGATGAATGCCCGTCCCGATTACATTGCCGATTTCTGGAAAGTGGTGGATTGGGAAGCGGTGGCTACTCGACTGTGACCGATTTCGCCAGGTTCCTGGGTTGATCCACATTGCAGCCGCGGAGCACCGCGATGTGATAGGATAGGAGCTGCAACGGGATGGTGGCGATCAGGGGGACAAGCATCTCTTCTGTCTCCGGGATCTCGATGCTATAATCGGCCAGTTTCTTTAACGTCTCATCTCCTTCATTGATGATAGCGATGATTTTTCCCTTGCGTGCCTTGACCTCCTGAATGTTACTGATGACTTTTTCGTAGGTTCCCCCCCGCGTGGCGATCACAAATACGGGCATATGCTCATCGATCAGTGCGATTGGTCCGTGTTTCATCTCTGCCGCCGGGTAGCCCTCGGCATGGATGTAGGAGATCTCTTTCAGTTTCAGTGCCCCCTCCAGGGCAACCGGAAAGTTATATCCACGACCCAGATAAAGTGAATTATTGACATGTTGATAGGTTTCAGCGATTTGTCTCACCTGATCATTCTGTTTCAGGGTCTGTTCTACTTTATCAGGTATCGAATTCAACTCGTGTAGCAGACTTATGAACCGGGAAGTGGGAATGGTCCCCTTTTTCTGGGCCAGGAGCAGTGCCAGCAAGGTCAATACGGCCACCTGGGCAGTAAAGGCTTTGGTGGAGGCCACCCCGATCTCCGGTCCGGCATGGGTATAAACACCGGCATGCGTAGCCCGTGCAATGGAGGATCCAACCACGTTGCAGATCCCCAGTACCGTGGTTCCCTTCGCCTTGGCCAGTTCGATTGCGGCCAGGGTGTCCGCTGTTTCCCCAGACTGGGAGATGGCAATCACCACATCCTCTTCGTTGATGACAGGGTTCCGGTATCTGAATTCCGATGAATACTCTACCTCTACCGGGATCCGGGCGAGGTCTTCGATCAGGTACTCCCCCACCAATCCGGCATGCCATGAGGTTCCGCAGGCTGTTATGATGATCCGCTTGGCATTGAGCAGCTTTTGTTGGTAATCACGGATCCCTCCCAGGGTCACTAATCCATGATCCAGATGCAGCCGGCCACGCATGCTGTCATAGATCGAACGGGGCTGCTCAAAGATCTCCTTCAGCATGAAATGGTCGAATCCTCCCTTTTCAATAGCAGTCAAACTCAGTTCCAGCTTCTGGATATAAGGAGTCTTCTCCTGGTTTTTGACAGTCCGGATCTGTAGCTTTTTGTTTCGCCTGATGATTGCGATCTCTTCGTCGTTCAGAAAAACCACATTATCGGTATATTCAATGATTGGTGTGGCATCAGAGGCTACAAAATATTCCTCTTTCCCAATGCCTACAACTAATGGACTCCCTTTCCGTGCAGCAATGATCTTATTTGGATTTGTCTTCGATATAACAACGATGGCATAGGCTCCGATCACCTGGTTCAATGCAATCCGGACAGCCTCTTGCAGGGGAACTTTTTCATGAATTATAATATCCTCGATCAGGTGGATCAATACCTCTGTATCGGTATCGCTGGAGAAAACGTATCCACGGTTGATCAGCTCACTCCGGAGTGCGGCGTAATTCTCGATGATTCCGTTATGGATGATGGCCAGGCTCTTGTTTTGGGAGAAATGGGGGTGGGCGTTGACCTGGTTGGGTTCTCCGTGTGTAGCCCACCGGGTATGAGCCATGCCGATATTCCCTGAAACATCACTACCACTTACATATTCCTCCAGATCGGAAACCTTGCCTTTGCATTTATAGACCTTGAGATCGTCGTTCAGCATGCAAAGCCCTGCACTGTCGTAACCCCTGTACTCAAGCCGGTGCAATCCCTTGATCAGGATCGGATAGGCCTCTTTCGGGCCGATATACGCTACAATTCCACACATCGCTTCCTTATTTTATACAGTTCTGACAAATATATGACAAAAAAAAGGAATTTGGAATGCAAATCATTGTAATTTGGTATAGGTGATCCTTAACTTCAGTTTATCCCCTGCTGATGGAGAGAAGAAAGGATCCGATCCGTTCAGAGTTACCCGGTTGATAAGAGGAGCCCTGATCAGTGGATTAGAAGCATAGACATAGAGGTCGTAGTTTTTCAGGGTATCGCTGATCAGGAGACGCTGGATGTGGCGTGTCAGCCGGAACCAGTAAGCCCTGTCTTTTTTGTTGTAAGTTCCGCCAAAGTAATCGATCCCATCCAGTTCGTCGATGATAACGCCCAGTTTCCCTGCTGTATCAACCTTGTACATAGCCAATTGAGTGGGAGGTTGCAAGGTGGTATCCGCATCGGGATTCTTGAAGGTAAGAACTGCACTGTTGATGGCGATAGGACCCAATTCATTCAGACTTCTGATGAAGGGGAGCCTGATTTTGATCTTCACCCCTCCCAGGGTCTGAAGGTAGAGCCGGTTTTTCCCAAGTGCGGTATCGTGAAAGAGTACCTGCTGTTTAAATTCAGGACTGGCATCCAGGTATCCGTGATGATCAAAGGTGTTAAACCGGGCAGCAGGGGGGTAAATGGGCATATCAAAATGGAGTGAATCCCCTTTGTCTTCATTGTGAAAATAGAGGATCAACTTCGAAAGACCGTCAGAGGATTCGAAATTCACAAGGGCGCCCCGTGAACTGACCGGGGTCGCCTCCACATACAACCCCTTCATGAACCGAATGAATTCAGTATTGGAAGACAAGATGTTATCCGGTGCAAACAGGATTTTATTTCCCAGGTAATTTGTTTGGTTCGAGAGGTTGATCCGGAGATGAGGGGCTACCGGTTCCCCCCAGATAATCACACTGTCGTGTGGTCGAGGCATATAGGTCAGGTTAGCCAGTTCAAGCCCGTAAGTGCCAACTGACTGGTTAGAGTAATAACTGCTGTCCAGGATCAGATCATGACTCATCTCAAACACCCTGACCTGCTGAAGTGTATTGGTATCGCCGTAGGAGGTCTTATAATAAAGTATCAAAACCAGCGAATCGAGCTTCGGGTTGATCCCAAAGTCAATCTGTTCCGAAGAGAGAAAAAACTGGCTGTAAAAACTGGCGGTCGTCTTTCCGAATACCGGATCCATGATTGAACCCAGTACAAGCATGCTCATCTCATCGGTCCGAATGGAATCATCGAGTACCGAATAAGCCTGGATGGTAACGGTGTCGAATAGATCCACATAAAGAGTATCACTGGGTGGGAGCAGGTCCAGACCAAGTTCATAGGGATCTTTTTTACATGAAACAACGATGAAAACAATCAGCAGGCAAATCCAGATGGATCGGAACAGTAGTTTAGGTAGTGATCTCAAGTGCCGGGATTTACGATAAACAATTAATCAACGGTAACCGGTTCATTGACCAGAATCTCATCGTAGAAATCAGAATAGGCATCCAGGTAGTTATCCATCGGCTGGTATTCGAGTGTCGGCTTCTCTGATTCTCTCACGTAGCTGAGTATTTCGGGGTTGATGTCCGGAGAGCCAAGGATCAGCCCGTCGGCAAAATCAATGGCAGCTTTCATGATGTTAACGTAAGAAGGCGTTTTATAGTGTTTCAGATCCTTTAGGGAGATGCCATTTAATTTCAGTTTCGACCCGAAATCTTTGTGAAACAATTCGCTGAAGTCATCATTGTAGAGTGAGAAGATAACTTTTGAATCACTGAATAACGGATTGTCTTTGAATGCTTTCTTGATGTAAAGGGGAAGCAGGCTTGTCATCCAGCCATGACAGTGAACCACATCGGGTCCCCAGCTCAGTTTTTTGACAGTCTCCAGTACGCCACGGGCGAAAAAGATTGTCCGCTCGTCGTTGTCGGTGAAAAATTTGTTGTTTTTGTCGCAGAATGTAAACTTCCGGTTAAAATAATCTTCGTTATCAATGAAATAGATCTGCATGCGTGCCTGCTGAATGGAAGCCACTTTGATGATCAGCGGGTGGTCGGCATCGTTGATGACCAGGTTCATCCCCGACAGGCGAATTACCTCATGTAGTTGATTGCGGCGTTCGTTGATGTTCCCGAACCGTGGCATGAAGGTGCGGATCTCTTTGCCTCTCTCCTGGATGCCTTGCGGAAGATGCCTTCCAATCAGGCTCATGGGCGTCTCCTTCAAATACGGTGTAATCTCCTGAGCAACGAACAGTACTTTTGCTTTTTCCATAGTTTCTCCAAATTTTACTCAAAATCAAATTCGTTTGCAAAGATACTAAAAAATTTTAAGATAAAATCAAAGCCTTTTCTGTAAAATAATGATTGTTATTGATTTAACGATTTTTTACATAACTTTTTCAAAAAAAATTGCTTTTCACATATAACCTTTTGCCTCCAAACCGGATTAATGTCCAAAAATCAGGTGTAGGATCAAAGCAGGAGGGAAATCGTACCATCAACCAATTCATGAAACAGAAAGTCATCTGCCGGGCAGGGATTTTCAGGGTAGCTCAGGCCAGTCTCCCACAACTATCTGGTCAGCCGTTCTCCGCCACCGGCAAAAAACATGGCGGAAATGAAATAAACCTAAAAACAGTAGTATGAAAAAGATCGTTATCTCAATCGCAATGGGATTTATTATTATGGCTTCCAGTATTCATTCAGCGAGTGCACAGGATGTCATTTATGTTGGAATGCAAATTGGATTCTTCGCAAAGTTTCAGATCATTTTAGGACAGAAAGACTGTAAAGCAGGGAAAGCCATTTGCATCCGACTTTTTACAGATTCCGCCCAAAACTTCATGGGCTATTCCGCTGATTCGGAAAAATTTTATATTAAAATCTCAAAGGATGCTCCAGCGGCTCGCGACTTCAGCCAAGGAACCTTTGAAGTGCCGGAGGATTCGTGGGTTGATCCAGCCCTTATCAGTGCACTCACGAAAAGATATGATGGAATGAAGGTTTTCATCAAGCAGGGAGTATATAAAGTACTTGATGTAGGTGAATACTATACTGTCGGAGTTGATTATTACGCACAATAAAACGGGAAAACAGAAGAGGTTGTCTCAAAAGAAGAAATATGAACCACAAAGGAACACGAAGTGCAACACAAAGGAACCTTTGTGCGCCTTTGTGTAATCCTTTGAGTCCTTCGTGGTTAAGTACTTTTGAGACAGCCTCTTTTTTTACAAATTAAAATCAAAATTATTACCACATGAAACAAAAAACAATCATTATCCTGGTTGCATTGTTGTGCATCTCATCCATTTCCTGCAAACGAATCGTGATGAAATTCGCTGGGGTAAGCATCCCGAAAGTCGAATCCCGGCAGTCGATTCAGGATTTTCTTTTAAGGATCGGGCAAGATACTTCAAACACCCTGGCGCTGGATTCAGCCCTGTTTATGGAAATGCAACATGCTCCCTTTAAACCTGGTTGGGATTCAGGGTTCAGACCCTTTCAGATCAGGGTTTACGATGATACCGGCCAACCGGTTATGCAATGGTCGTCCTGTGAAGGATTCCTGAAAGACTTGAAGAGCTTCGATTCCGTTCCGCCAAAAAACTTCAACGGGTTAAACATGGAATTAACCCTGACAAAAGACCTCAACCTGTATTATACACTCAGTGGTGCGAAAGCCAATCCTGTAATTCCTGCAGGGTATGATTATTATATCGTGACCTATTTTGCGAAATGGTATCCGAAAATGAGCAAGAACTCATTCCGGCAGGTTCAGGAATACGTGAAGAAACACCCTGAATTGAAAATCCAGGTGTACAAAGTGAGTGTCGACTTAATGGATTTCTGGAATATGGATCCTGTTATTACGCTATACTGATCGGGATGAAAGTAACTAAATTTTATCAGGTAGTTCTGATTTGCCTGATCCTGGCAACAAGTTCCTGCAAACAGATCCTCATGATGCGGTACGGCATACGCCAGCCCAGGGAGGAAACTCCGGAGACAATCCTTGCATTCATGGATAAAATGAACTATCCCGACGTCAACACATTCATTTTCAAAGATTCTTCCTCGTACAACAGGTGCATGAGAGACCCGGTTTTTCAGGCGAATGCGCTGGGAACCCTGTTTTTCTACCACAACCGGTTACTTATCAATTATAAAGATACATCAGAATGTCAGTGGTCTGGAGGGTTTTTTGTACGGAATCTGAAGAGTGACACAGTCTATCAGACAGATTCTGCCTATTCGTTTCAACGCCTGATAGCTCATTTCGTTCCTCTCAGTGAACCGACACAGCTTGATACTACCGCGGCCGATTACATTGTGCTGGTCACCTGGGCCCGGTTTCTGGGGAGATACAATGAACGGCTTTTCGACATCAGGAGAGCCGTGGAGGAAAATCCGGCTGTCAACATCAAGGTCGTTTTTGTCTGTATTGATATTCAAAAAGAATGGAAGCTGACGGATAGAGAGAAAAAAGCGTTTCGGTTCGAATAGGAAGAGGATATGAAGGGCGAGGCATGTGGGGAGAGCGAATCGCGACCGGGATGGTGTTGGCCATGTTTGTTGTACCTGTACCTTCCCTGGCTCAGCAACTGGTTTGGAAAGACCAGAATGTTGTCAGGAAACTGAGTATCCCCACCGATTCAGGTCACACATTCGTCCGGCTCCGGATCAGCCAGCAGGTGGAGTATGCCCTGACCTTTTCCAGTGCGCTCTTCATCAACTGGAACCATGACCTCAATGCCAACCAGTTGATGCTACTCCAGGATATGATCTATCAGTGCCGCGTAGAGACGGAGCGAAGATTCCGTATTACCCAGAAAATTGTTCATCATCTGGGCATTCAATATTTTTTTGATTCCATATCCCGGTTTCATGTCGATGACAACCAGTTCGAGACCCGGTTGGAATGTCGGCTAAAGAACAATCACGGCTGTTTCCTCTCCTCCATCCTCTCCACACGGCTATTCAACGCATATAATTTTTCAGTTAACAAGGACGGGTACCTGATCCGAACCCTCAGATCTTCCTTTCTCACCCCGCTAACGGGTCTTTTTTCCGGTGGATTTCAACTCAAATGGCCCTTGTTCGGTTCGATCAACTTTGGCATCACCAGTGCTAAACTTACCTGGATACGCGACAAAGGAATCTTCGATGCGCTTGGAACCGCAATCTATTACGGGGTTCCGGAAAACAAGAAGTGCCTGTTTGAGTATGGGATCTCTTTACAACTTCTCATTGATCATGAAGTGGTGAAATGGCTTCACTGGAATTGCGATTTGCTGATATTCAAACACACCAACCTGTCGCCTGATATCTCCTTCAAAAATAACCTGGGTTTCAGGTTGGCCAAATTCCTGAAGGTCCGTATTCAAACCCGGATCTTTTACGAAGAGAGGGTCAGCAGGAAGGTGCAGCTGGAAAATATGGTTTCGGTAGGGTTGGTGGTTACCCTTTAACGAATATCGCCTTGATGATGTGGCTTGCCATTTTAGGATTCTCTTTGAGCCGGCGGGTGGAGTATCCGAACCAATCTTTACCAAAAGGCACATATACACGCATTCGGTGACCGGCATCCACGATACTCTTCCGGAGCTCCGGGATGACTCCGTAAAGCATCTGGAATTCATAGCTCTCCCTGGGAACTTTGTACCGGTTGATTAGCTCGTAGGCGCCGTCAACCAGTGCTTTATCGTGTGTAGCGATCCCTGGGTAGATGCCATCCTGGAAAAGGCAGTCCAGATCTTTCAGAAAATGTTCGTTGATCTCCCTATATATCTTATAGGCGATTGCTTCCGGTTCTACGTAGATTCCTTTACAGAGACGGAAGTTCAGTGGATTATCCGCGGAATGAAGATCTTTGAGTTCCCGGATGTCCTGCAATGTTCGCTTCAGATAAGCCTGGAATACCAGGCCTACATTCTTTGGAAACTCCTTTTTCAGTCTCCTGAAAAGTTTGATCTCCCGGTCGGTACATTGAGAATCTTCCATATCAACCCTGACAAAATTGTTGTAGGAAGCGGCTTTGGCAACGATCTCACGGATGTTCTGATAACATGTTTCTTCATCTATCAGGAGTCCGAACATGGTAGGTTTCAGCGAATAGTTTCCGTTTATATGATCTGCCTCTACCCTGTTGACAATCTCGAGATAAGTATTTTTATAGGCAGTAGCTTCTTCCAGGCGGGTAATGAATTCCCCCAACAGGTCAATGGTGATCATCATGCCTGCACCATTCAACTTATGACAAACACGTATGGCATCGTTGATGGTTTCACCGGCAATGTATTTCCGGGAGAAGAGCCATACCAGTTTCTTGGGCATAAAAGGGAGGAGACGGGAGATCAGTTTATTGAACATAGTCACGCAAGTTTAGAAAGAGGGTGCAAACATATGTATTTGATCGTAAATATAGCAATTTGTTATTGACAATTATAATGTTTATTTTTGCCGTCTTTTTGTAACACCCGGCCTGTGAAACCCTTAGATTCCTTCATCATCCCTTTCCGGGGTTTGAAACCCGGGATTCACCGGTACGATGTGCAGATTGATAAGGCGTTCTTTGACCATTTTGAGCATAGCGAAATCAGGGAAGGTGCGCTTTCGGTTCACATCGACCTGGAAAAAGAGGAGCGGATGCTTCTCTTTCAGTTTACGATCAACGGTCAGGTCTCGATGCCCTGCGACCGATGTAATGAGACTGTTCTCCTCCCTGTCAGTGGAAAAGAGAGGTTGATCGTAAAATTCGGGGAAGAGTTTGCTGAGCAGAACGAAGAGATCCAGATCATTCCGGAATTGGAGAACCAGTTTGACACAGCTCCATTCCTCTATGAATATGTCCATTTGTTGCTGCCTTTGAAAAGGGTCCATCCAGACGATGACCAGGGGAACAACTCCTGCAGTCAGGACATGCTAACCAAACTGAACGAACTGCTGCAGAACCGCGTACCGGATCCACGATGGGAGAAACTGAACACGTTACGTGAGACGAGAGACGTGAGACGAGAGACGTGAGACGTGAGACGTGAGACGTGAGACGTGAGACGTGAGACGTGAGACGTGAGACGTAAGACAAGAAAGTGCTTAAAAAAAAGTATAATTTAATTCGTAAATCGTAATTCTTAATTCGTAATTAACATAGTTATGCCACATCCGAAACGAAAAATTTCGAATCAGCGGAGAGACAAAAGAAGGACACATTATAAAGCGGAAGTTTCGACATTTTCCGTTTGTTCCAATTGCGGCGCCACTGTCCTGTATCACAGGGTTTGCCCTGAATGCGGATATTATAAAGGAAAACCGGCTATCGATAAAACTGCAGCCAAATAATTATGCGAATCGGTTTAGACGTTTCCGGAGGAGACTTTGCGCCAAAATCCACGTTGCATGGAGCTTTGATGGTTCAAAAAGAGCTCCCCAAAAGTGACCGTATCGTATTGATCGGTGACAAAGATGCGATTCACTCCTTCTTCAAAGAGGAACATGTGGATCCGGCCCTCTTTGACATTGTGGATGCCCCTGACCAGATAGAGATGGATGAATCGCCTACCAAAGCGCTGGTTGCCAAACCCAAATCCAGTATTGCCATCGGATTCCGGATGCTCAAACACAAAGAGATCCACTCTTTTGCCAGCGCCGGAAGCAGCGGAGCTATGATGGTTGGAGCGATCTATAGTGTCAATACCATCCAGGGTGTGATCCGGCCCAGTACCCCGGCGTACATCCCAAAAGAGAACGGTGGATCCACGATCCTGATTGACGTGGGTACCAATCCCGATAGCAAACCCGATGTCATGTACCAATTCGGACTCCTGGGATCCCTTTTCGCTGAGCATGTCATGCACGTGAAAAATCCGCGGATTGGCCTGCTTAACATTGGAACTGAGGAGAAGAAAGGCAACCTCATCACCCTATCGGCCTTCCAGTTGATGAAGGATGCGAAGGACTATAACTTCATCGGAAACGTGGAAGGACGGGATCTGTTCCGTGACCGGGTGGATGTGATCGTTTGTGACGGCTTCGTGGGAAACATAGTACTGAAACAGGCGGAAGCGATGTACCGGGTGATGATAAAACGAGGGATCAAAGATGAATACCTCGACCGGTTCAACTACGAGAACTACGGCGGGTCGCCAGTTCTGGGAGTCAACTCCAACGTGATTGTAGGCCATGGTATCTCCAACGGGAAAGCCATCCGGCAGATGCTCCTGTTATCCAAAGAGATCCATAATGCCAAACTCCCGCACAAGATCAAATATGCGTTCGAAAAGTATGCCATTAACAATATCTAATCTCTCTCCATGACAAAGATCAGAGCAAAAATTTCAGGCATACAGTGTTACGCACCTCCTTACATCCTGACTAACAAAGAGTTGGAAGGGATGGTGGATACCAGCGACGAATGGATCTTGATCCGTACCGGTATCCGGGAGCGGCATATTCAGAAAGGAGAAGACCTGGGCACCTCAGATATGGGAGCTGAAGCGGTCAAAGGATTGCTGGAAAAGACCAGTACCTCCCCGGATGAGATCGACCTTTTAATCTGTGCTACGGTGACCCCCGACATGTTGTTTCCGGCAGCGGCAAACCTCATCAGTTACAAAACAGGGATCAAGAATGCGTTCAGCTTTGACATGAACGCTGCCTGTTCCGGATTAATGTATGCGATCATCACAGCTGCGAGATACATAGAATCGGGTACCTGTAAAAAAGTGGTCGTGGTTGGTGCTGATAAAATGTCAGCGATTACCGATTATTCCAACCGGGAGACCTGTGTGCTATTTGGGGATGCAGCAGGCGCTCTGCTGCTCGAACCCACCACTGAAGATGTTGGAATCATGGACTCTATCTTTGGAACAGATGGCTCTGGGCACCTATTCCTTCACATGAAGGCAGGAGGGTCGTTGAAACCTGCATCACATGAAACCGTAGATGCCAAAGAGCATTTTATCTTCCAGGAGGGACAGGCTGTATTTAAATTTGTTGTTACCAAAATGGCAGACGCCTCTGTAGAGATTATGAAGAAGAATAACCTCACATCGGAAGATGTTGCCTGGCTTGTTCCGCACCAGGCCAATCTGCGCATCATCGACGCTACTGCCCGCCGCATGGGCATCAGCAAAAATAAGGTGATGACCAATATCCAGCGCTATGGCAACACCACCGGCGCCACTATTCCTCTCTGTCTTTGGGAGTGGGAAGACCAACTCAAAAAAGGTGACAACCTCATCCTTGCAGCTTTTGGCGGTGGTTTCACCTGGGGATCAGTGTGGGTGAAGTGGGCGTACTAGTATAATTACGAATGACGAATTACGAATGACGAATGACGAACTGGAAGTACGAAGTTCGAATTGGGAAGTTGTTTTCGTTGGCGGTAATCCAATAAATTCTGGCGTTTATACAATAAATCAGGGCGTTGGATAAATAGTCTTGTTTTTTCTTCCCTTTTGATCCATTGTGCAGTTAAAACCGGTCGCTCTTTCCACGCGACATCAGAGATCTCTCGACCTTGTCAGGCAATTTGCTCTCGACGCCTTCCTGGTTGAGACAAACAAAAGTTTCCCGGTTCAGGAGCTGAACGGCCAGATTCCTGACCTCATCGATAGCATTAGCGTCGTCCTCAGGAAGAAATACCGTTTGGAGAAGTATTTTAGTTGACTTCTACCTTTCATGAAGTAATTCGTGAATCAACCCCCTCGTCTCATCCACATAACGGTCGTAATGCGCTCCGGTTCCCGGTCCCGAAAAGCCGGTTTCCACTTTCCGGATCTTTCCTTTTTTATCGATAAAGATGGTGGTGGGATAGGCCAGGATGCCTTCGAAGGGATAGAGCACAGTGCGGATCGATTCGCGACCGCGAGGGCCTGCGTAGAGAAAGGGATAGTTGGCTCCGGTTTGCTCCTGGAACCGTTTCATCTTGGGCACGGAGGCTTCAAAGGTCTTGTCCTCGAAACTCAGCGCTACGATCTCCAGTCCCTGGTCTCTGTATTCGGAATAGATATCACGGAAAAAGACCGCCTCATCCAAACAGTTGGGGCACCAGGTACCAACTGCCTGGACGATCACCACCTTGTCCTTAAACCGGGGATCAACCAATGAAACGGTATCCCCGTTGATATCCGGAAAGGAGAAGGTGAACGGCCTGGCATCCGGTTTCAGGCGGATCAGGAAATCTCCGCGCGGGATGGTCGCCTCTTCATCCCTTATCGCCCGCCAGGTGGATTTCCATCCAGGACTCCCCATGAATCGCCCCTTTTCCAAGGTGCCATCAGGAGATATTTCCGCAGTAAAGATCAGGGTATGGGCTCCATCGATGCCCGAAAGCATGAACCGGTTTCCGGAGACCTTTCCCTCCAGGAACCGGTAGTCACCGGTGGGGTTGAGGATAGTTCCGGTCACTTTGTTCCCCTCCTGCTGAAACTCTCCAACCATGATGCTTGAATCGGGTGTTCCCGGATTTTCAATAAAGCGCCAGCGACCGGTTACATCCACAGCCGGCTCATCATCACACCACGGGAAGCGATCCTCCTCACCCGGTATGGCATAAAAAGCATACGAAGTGCCTGCGTCACGGCCTTTCGGATAGTACCGCCCAACCAGGGAGTCGTGGTGGAACTCAGCGGCAATTTCGCTGCTAAATACAGGGAATTTCATAAAAATGGAATCCCCTTCCCGGTCGATCTCCGTGATGAAGATGGTTTCGTCCGCGTTGAGTACGTACATCACTTCGACCTCGATGTTCTTTTCGTAGACCATGTTGAATGGCAGATCCATGTCGGCGACCGTACTGTCGATCCGGATCACCCCAAGCCAGGGGCCCTGGGGAAGGTTTTTCTGATAGTCAAAGCAGCCGGAAAATAACCCGGCAGCCAGGAAGAAAAGGATAAGGAGCTTTTTCATGATAGTTTTCTTATGGTGCTAAAATAAAGAAATTGCCATTGATTGCCATACATTGCCATGATTTCACCATTTCGCCATTTCGCTATTTCGCTACCTCGCTACCTTTATCACCGGCCTTAACAACACTACCCACAAAAACGCCACAACGAAAGAGATGACCGTTCCTGCAGTGATCCCCAACAGCGGATAGGTGAAGTAGACACCCAGTACGTAAACAACGATGTTGGAAGAGGAGAGGATCATCACCTTCCCGGTAGCCTGGGCAAAGGCTTTTCCCTGGTTCACCGCCAGGATCACCATGGAGGAAAAGAGGACAGCAGGGAACGCACTGACGATCCCTGTCAGGTAGGCAGGCACAAAATGGGAGATGAGCACCACTCCCCCTACAATTCCACCGGCAAATGCAGCACGGATGGCCATCTGACCGGCTGTGTATTTTTTACCCGACTTTCCCACGGCGGGGATCTTCCAGCCATATTCCACAAAGAGAAAAGCCAGGATCGTGACGCCAAAATAGATGGCCACGTTGATCCATAGCAACTCCAGCTGGATCCTGTTGGCTATTACAGCAAGTACCAGCCAGCTTCCCAGGGAGCCCAGGATGCTGACCAGCAGGTTATAGCGGAGTAGCAGGACAAAGACGACCAGGAAGATAGAATCGATCATCATTCCGATGGGGATCGCCGGTATCATCTCCCTGACAAACCCCACTCCCTGCGTGAGGGATATAAAAATCAGCGCGATCAGGATGTTTGACGGTAGGTTAGCGATCAACCCGCCAATTTTGCTTCCAAACCGTTCGGCCAGGAGTGTCAGCACAGCGATCCAGCTGCCAGCGATGACGAAGGAGAGGAGGACTTGGATATAGAACATTGTGTCAGGGTAGAGGGTCAAGGTCGAGGGTCGAGAAAGAGGCTAAAGATACTACAATCCCGTCAGCAAGTCGCTCAGTCACCAAGTCACTACTTCCACCACCCACACCACATCACCACATCACCACATCACCATATCACCACATCACCACATCACCATATCACCACGGCACCATATCACCACGGCACCACCGCACCAGATCACCACGGCACCACTGCTCTACACCTCCTTTAATTTCCATTTCCCCCTCCTGAACAACATCCACGCTACTAATGTCATCGCCGTTTCGGCAGCCACAATAGCGGCAAATACACCGGTTTCGATCACCATAGCATCGTCGATGAACAGCCGGATGAAGAAGTCGCTGAAAAGCAGCAGGACCACGCCCACAAATGCGAGCAGGATCATGTTGGCCCAGGCGGTAGCCCAAACCGACCGTTCGGCCCGTTTTGGTTTTTTCGCCCCAAGGTTCTGTCCAATCCCACCCATTGAGATCCGGATCAGGCGCCACATCACTTTTACATCAAGACGAAAATGATGCACCTGGAGCCGGATACGTTTCCGGCCAAAGAAGAAGGAGGTAGAACTGGTAGAGTACCGCCACTACACTGGCAGCGTCAGGATTCTTCTCCCCGATGCGGCGGGAGACCATCGAAGCAGTAGCCATACTCAGTCCGACAGCAATGGCATATACTATGGTGATAATCGATTCGGTGAGTCCTACCGTGGCAATGGCATCAGGACCCAGCTTGGAAACAAAAAATATATCTACAACAGCAAAAATGGATTCCAGCAACATCTCCAGAACCATCGGAACGGAAAGTAAAAAGATGGCCCGGCTCAGTTTCCCGGTTGTGAAATCCTGTTCGCTTCCCGCGATGGCTTCTTTCAGGTCGCGGAGGAACTTCTTCAGGTGAGATCGATATAATGATAGTTTCATGGTTTTTCCTCCAGAAACTTAATGGGTTAAATAGATGAAAGGGAATCTGAAAGGAATAGCCTACCGAATGCAGGTTGCCGGCACCAGCATGGTAAATCGCGGAATGGATAGATTGATTTCCATAGGGCTATTCGCTTACATTGAACTGACAAAAATAGGAATTATTTTAAGATCAAGTAAATCCTTTCAAAAAAATACTGGCTTGTCCTTCGTACTTCGTATTTCTGCCTTGCATTCGGACTTCGTACTTCTATCTTCTGACTTTAAATTGTATCTTTGCAGCCCTTTTAAAAACCATGGCAACCAGGTATCCCGAATACAAAACCCTTGATTTGAAGCGGATCGGCGAGGAGATCCTCTCTTACTGGGATGTCCATCAGGTTTTTAAACAGAGTCTGGAACACTCCAGAGGGAAAACTCCCTACATCTTTTACGAAGGACCCCCTTCGGCCAATGGAAAACCCGGTATCCACCATGTGATGGCACGGGCAATCAAAGATATCTTCTGCCGGTACAAAACCATGAAGGGCTTCTATGTAGACCGGAAAGCGGGTTGGGATACCCACGGACTTCCGGTGGAGATCGGTGTGGAGAAGAAACTCGGGATCACCAAAGAGGATATTGGCAAAAACATCTCTATCGAAGAGTACAACAGAGAGTGCCGGACCGAGGTGATGAGATACAAAGATGTGTGGGATGACCTCACGGTAAAGATGGGGTACTGGCTTGACCTCGACCATCCTTACATCACCTTTGAAAATAAATACATCGAGACGGTCTGGTATCTGCTGAGCCAGCTCTATAAGAAAGACCTGTTATACAAAGGATACACCATTCAGCCTTTTTCACCTGCCGCGGGAACCGGTTTAAGCACCCATGAACTGAACCAGCCGGGCGCCTACAAAATGGTGAAAGACAATACGGTGGTGGCCCAGTTCCGGATCATCCAGGACAAACGGTCGGAGTTTCTCTTCAAGGAGCCATTTGGCGATCTCTACATCCTGGCCTGGACCACCACCCCCTGGACACTTCCTTCCAACACCGGGTTGGCTATGGGAAAGGATATCTCCTACGTGATGGTGCGTACCTATAATCCCTACACCTTCCTGGAGCAAACGGTGATCCTGGCAAAAGATTTACTGCCACAGTACTTCCGTGAGAAAGATGCCGGGATGGACCTACTTGATTACAAAGAGGGGCAGAAACATATTCCCTGGCAGGTAGTGGGTACATTCAAAGGCAAAGATTTTGAAGGGATCCGGTTTGAACAGCTTCTACCCTATGCACAACCGTCTGAGGGAGATCCTTTCCGTGTGGTGCTGGGCGACTTCGTCACCACCGACGACGGCACCGGGATTGTCCACATCGCTCCCAGCTTTGGTTCCGACGACTTCAGGGTGGGAAAGCAATATGGCCTGGGTACCCTGACCATGGTTGATAAACAGGGGCGTTTTGTGGAAGAGATGGGGGAATTTGCCGGGAAGTTCGTCAAGCTGGAATACGATCCCAACTTCAATCCCGAAACCGATCTCCCGGTCGATATCGAGATCATTATCAAGCTGAAGAAAGAGAACAAGGCCTTCAAAGCCGAAAAATATGAACACTCATACCCGCATTGCTGGCGAACCGATAAACCCGTATTGTACTATCCACTTGATTCGTGGTTTATTCGTGCCACCGCTTACCGCGACCGGATGCTCGCTCTGAATGATACGATCGGCTGGAAACCTGAATCCACAGGAAGCGGTAGGTTCGGAAACTGGTTGGAGAACGTAGTCGACTGGAACCTCTCCCGTTCCCGTTTCTGGGGGACCCCGTTGCCCATCTGGCGGACGGAGTCAGGGTCCCATGAGATCTGTATCGGCTCGGTAGAAGAGCTTCAGCGGGAAATTGAGAAATCGGTGAAAGCCGGAATGATGAAGGATAACCTCCTGGCGAACTTTGTTCCCGGCGACCTGTCGGAGGAGAATTACCATACGTTCGACCTGCATCGTCCCTTTGTCGACGACATCATCCTGGTCAGCGAAACCGGTGAACCCATGTACCGCGAACCCGATCTGATCGATGTGTGGTTTGATTCGGGAGCGATGCCTTATGCCCAGTATCACTACCCCTTCGATCCATCGAAACCCCTGGAGAGCTACTTCCCGGCCGATTTTATCGCTGAAGGGGTAGACCAGACCCGTGGATGGTTCTATACCCTCCACGCGATCGCCTCCCTGCTTTTTGATTCGGTCTCTTTCAAGATCTGTGTGTCAAATGGATTGGTCCTTGATAAGAGTGGAAATAAGATGTCGAAGCGGTTGGGTAATGCCGTGGATCCTTTTGAGACCATCGCTGCTTATGGCCCCGATGCCACCAGGTGGTATATGATCACCAACTCCCAGCCCTGGGATAACCTGAAATTCGATCTTGATGGGATAGCCGAAGTACAACGGAAATTCTTCGGAACGCTTTACAACACCTATGCCTTCTTTGCCCTCTATGCAAACATAGATAAATTCTCTTACCGGGAAGATGCCATCCCTACGGAGCAACGACCGGAGATCGACCGGTGGATCCTGTCGGAACTTAACACGCTGATCCTGTTTGTAGATACCTGTTACAACGACTATGAACCGACCAAGGCAGGCAGGGCGATCACCGATTTTGTGGATGAACACCTCAGTAACTGGTACGTGAGGCTTTCACGACGCAGGTTCTGGAAGGGTGATTACACCACCGATAAGATCTCGGCCTATCAAACCCTCTATCGTTGCCTCGAGGTGATCGCACAGCTGGCCTCCCCCATCGCTCCCTTTTTCTGCGACCGGTTATTTGTGGATCTAAATTCCGTTACCCGCCGTTACCCGGTTGACTCGGTCCATCTGACCACCTTCCCTGATGCTAACAAGACCATGATTGACAAACCATTGGAGGAACGAATGGAACTCGCCCAGCAGATCTCGTCGATGGTGCTCTCGATCCGCAAGAAGATCAACATCCGTGTTCGTCAGCCTCTCAACAGGATCCTCCTTCCGATCCAGTCCCAAGAACTGCAGGAGCAGGTTAACCTGGTGAAGAACCTGATCCTTTCTGAAGTCAATGTGAAAGAGCTCGAATACATCACCGACACCGCCGGCATCCTGGTAAAGAAGATCAAACCCGATTTCAAAAAGCTGGGGCCTCGATATGGAAAACTGATGAAATCACTGGCCGGGCAAATCGCCTCCATGGAGCAGGAGGATATCACCAACCTGGAAGCGGAGGGCCAGCTGCGCTTCGAGCTCGAGGGCCAGGAGGTGGTCATCCATAAGGATGATGTGGAGATCATCTCCGAAGATATTCCCGGCTGGCAGGTTGCCAATCTTGGAAATCTGACCGTTGCCCTCGATGTAACCATCACCCCTGAACTCCGGGAGGAGGGAATTGCACGTGAGCTGATCAACCGGATCCAGAACCTGAGAAAAGAGAAAGGATTTGAAGTAACGGATCACATCATCGTTAATCTTCAGAAGCATAAAGAGATTGCTGAAGCAATCGATAATAATATTTCCTATATTTGCACCGAAATTTTAGCCCGCGAGTTCAATGTTGTGGAGCAGGTTGACGCGGAAAATAAGTACTCCATTGATCTGACCGATACAATATCCACGTGGATCTCGATCAGAAAACTGGACTAAACACAGAGAGACATGAAAAAACCAGCAAACACCGTAGAAAAGACAAGGTATTCAGATGAAGAGCTGGAAGGGTTTCGCCAGATCATTCTGAATAAACTGGAGAAGGCCCGGAACGATTTGCAGCTCCTGACCGAATCCTATACCACGGGTAATGACAATGATACCAACGATACCTCACCCACCTTTAAAGTGCTGGAAGAGGGGTATCAGGTCTTTTCCAAGGAGGAGAACAGCAAGTTTGCCGCCCGCCAGGATAAGTTCATCAAATCCCTGGAGAATGCCTTGGTCAGGATCGAAAACAAAACCTATGGCATATGCCGGGTCACCGGTAAACTGATCCCGAAAGACCGGCTTCGGAGTGTCCCTCACGCCACGTTGAGCATCGAAGCAAAACGGATGCAGGGTTCCCCCGCCCAGGTTCCTGTACAGGCACCCCGTCCTTTTGAGCCGAAGGATGAATAGACTGACCCTTCCTTTTCTCATCGTTACCCTGATTTTAATCCTGGATCAGGCCTTTAAGATTTGGGTGAAAACGCATATGTACCTCGGGGAGAGCCTCCCTGTTTTCAACGATTGGTTTTACCTGCATTTTACTGAGAACGAAGGAATGGCTTTCGGTATGCAGTTGGGAGGCAACACCGGAAAGTTGATCCTGAGCATCTTCCGGATCCTAGCGGTCATCGTCATGATCGTTTGGCTCATCAAACTGGCAAAAAAACCCCGTTTCGATAAATGGCTGGCTGTATGCCTGGCCCTGATCATAGCCGGCGCGTTGGGGAATATCCTCGACAGCGCATTTTACGGTCTGATCTTCAGCCACAGTCTCTACCACCAGGCAGCTGTACTGTTCCCACCTGAAGGAGGGTATACCGGATTTTTGCACGGCAAAGTAGTGGATATGCTCTATTTTCCACTAATTGAAGACCACTACCCGCGTTGGATCCCCTGGTTGGGAGGAGAAGATTTCATCTTTTTCCGTCCTGTTTTTAACCTGGCTGACTCCTCGATCACGGTTGGGGTCTTCCTGTTGATCATCTTCCAGAAACGATTTTTTGCCAACCGGGAAAAAAAGGAGCATGCATGAAACAGTATCCGGTATTCCTCCTGGTATCCCTGTTATGGCCGATCCTCTCCTTTGCACAGGTCAATCCCAATAATATTCTCGACACGGTGGAAACGGCAGAGGGTCCGGTGATCCTCTACAAGAACCTCACCTGGCAATTCCTTGGTGATGAGCCGTTGATGATGGATGTGGATGCTGACTCTTCCGGTCTGTTTACCGAAGGATGGATCAATGATCAGGTTCGCTGCTTTGGACAGATGAAACCCGACAGCATCCAGGACACCGTGTTGGTCCTGACCTTTGATGAGATGAACTTTTGTATGCCGGTTCCCCTGGAAAACCTGATCCGTGGATTTATGTACACCCACAAAGGCCTGGATATCAGGTTGAAGTTCGGTGATACAGTCAGGGCTGCTTTCGATGGAGTAGTTCGGTATGCCCGGTACAACCGCGGAGGCTTCGGGAACCTGGTCATCGTACGGCACTACAACGGACTGGAGACCTTTTATGCCCATTTGTCGAAAAGGAACGTGGAGGTTAACCAGATTCTCAAAGCCGGAGAATTTGTAGGACTGGGTGGCTCTTCCGGCCGCAGCCGGGGTCCACATCTCCATTTTGAGATCAGGTACCAGGATGTACCTGTTGATCCACGCCGGATCATCGACTTCGACAGCGGTATGCTGATCGCCAACATGATCCCTATCCGGAAAGAGATATTCTATCCCCACGACTGGGACTCAACGGCTGTGTATCATAAGATCCGGAGTGGCGAAACCCTGGGTCACCTGTCGATCAAATACCAAACATCCGTGAAGGAGATCTGCGCCATGAACAACATCAGATCCACTACCACCCTGCGAATCGGCAGAGTTTTGCGCGTCAGATAAATTGATATATGCATTTTTTTTTATATTTGCAAAAATTTTTGAACACAGATCATGCAAGAGAAAATTACCGGGTTGATCTCTCAGATTATTGGCCCAGTTGTGGACGTCGTATTTGATGAGCATGTAACCATCCCGAACATCTACGATGCCCTGGAAGTGAAAAACCAGCAAGGTGGATCACTCATCCTGGAGTGCCAGTATGACATCGGTGAAAATACCATCCGTACCATCGCCATGGACTCTACTGACGGACTCTGTCGCGGGATGGAGGTGATCGCCTTGGGAGCGCCGATCTCCATGCCTGTAGGTGAAGATATCCGTGGGAGGTTATTCAATGTCATCGGTCAGCCAATAGACGGTCTGGGCCCGGTCTCAGGCAAACAATCCTATCCGATCCACCGGGATCCACCAAGGTTTGATGAGCTGAGCACCACCAAAGAGGTTCTCTATACCGGGATCAAGGTGATCGACTTGATCGAGCCATATTCCAAAGGGGGTAAGATCGGCCTGTTTGGGGGTGCCGGTGTGGGCAAGACGGTGATCATCATGGAGATGATCAACAACATTGCCAAAAAATATTCCGGGATGTCGGTCTTTGGGGGTGTGGGGGAACGTACCCGCGAAGGAAATGACCTGTTGCGTGAGATGATCGAATCGGGTGTGATCAGATATGGCAAAGAGTTTCTCGAGGATATGGAAAAAGGGGGATGGGACCTCTCCAAAGTGGATCATGAAGAACTGATGAGATCACAGGCTACCCTGGTGTTCGGACAGATGAACGAACCTCCCGGAGCCCGAGCCCGTGTAGCCCTTTCGGGTCTTACCCTGGCCGAATATTTCCGTGATGGAGATGAGAAAACCGGTGGGCGTGACATCCTCTTCTTCATCGACAACATTTTCCGGTTCACCCAGGCAGGTTCAGAGGTGTCGGCGCTATTGGGCCGGATGCCCTCCGCGGTAGGATATCAGCCGACACTGGCCACCGAGATGGGAATCCTGCAGGAGCGGATCACCTCTACCAAACGAGGATCTATTACCTCGGTTCAAGCTGTATACGTACCTGCTGACGACCTCACCGATCCGGCCCCGGCAACCACCTTTGCCCACCTGGATGCGACAACCGTATTGAGCCGGAAGATTTCTGAGCTAGGGATCTACCCCGCCGTTGACCCGCTCGATTCTACCTCCCGTATCCTCTCACCGGATGTGGTGGGCGACGACCATTACAATACGGCACAACAGGTGAAGGAGATCCTTCAACGTTATAAAGAGCTACAGGATATCATTGCCATCCTGGGCATGGATGAACTTTCGGATGAGGACAAAGAGGTGGTTCACAGGGCACGACGCGTGCAGCGGTTCCTCTCCCAACCCTTCTTTGTGGCGGAACAGTTTACTGGAACTCCCGGTGTTTTTGTGAACATCGAAGATACCATCAAAGGGTTCAAGATGATCATCAATGGGGAAGTGGACGAGTACCCTGAATCCGCTTTCAACCTGGTTGGGACCATCGAAGAGGCGATTGAGAAAGGAAAGAAGATCCTGGCGGAGAGCCAATCATAAAAGCGAAATAGCGAGGTAGCGAGGTAGCGAAATTGTATTTACCAAATGCCAACTGTAAACCGCCAACTGAAATGCGTATAGAGATTGTAACACCTGATACTATCCTGTTTGACGGGGATAACGTGCACCTGGTGCAATTGCCTGGCATCGACGGTTCATTTGAGGTGATGGATCACCACGCACCGTTGATCTCCTTATTGAAGAAGGGTTCGGTGAAGGTGATGATCAAAGGAAACGATCCAAAGTTTTTTGAGATCAACGGGGGTGTGATTGAGGTGTTGCAAAACAAAGTACTTATCTTAGCGGAATGAATTGGTTCCGGAACAACGTTTTTCTTCTCTTTACCGTTATGGCTCTCAGTGGTTGTTACGAAAATGAACCAATCCCTTCGGCCGATTTCACCTATAGCGGGAACAACGAATTCAAGGTCCCCTGCACCGTCAAATTCACGAACCGGTCGAACAATGCATTCTCCTATAACTGGTATTTCGGCGACGATTCCACTTCGACGGATACCAATCCAACACACTCCTACATAACAGCGGGAAAATTCCTGGTTGAGCTCCGGTCCTATACCGAAAGCCGGAACGAGTGGGCCTCAAGGAGGAAGGAGATTGTGATTAAGGATACTATTAACTAGTAAAACAGCTCCCGATTATCTTCGATGGCAGCCTGTTTCATCAGTGCCTCGTAGAGGGAGTTTGAAACGCGGTTGTTCCATCCCTGCTTATCCACCCGATCTTCGTAAACGAAGTCCTCTTTTAAAGGAGCCTCGATGATATCGTCAATGACCACAACGTAGATACCAAAGTTGCCCTGGAGCGGACCCTGCATTGGCCCGGCAGGAAGGGTAAAGAGCTCACCCAACACCTCGTTTTCCCTGGCGATGGTGGCACGGTTCATCCCGGAGAAGGTCACTGTTGCGGTATCCACCCTAACGCTGTAAGTAGTGGCAAGATCGTTCAGATCGTTTATCCTTTGCATTGCCTCTTTCAACTGACCGGCCACGATCTCAATTTTTTTCAGGTTTTTCACGCTGGGTTCGATCCTGCTTTTCAGCTTATTCAGCGGTTGTGTTCCTTTCGGATACCGGTCTTTCAGCAAAGCCACAGCGTAGATGCCCTGCAGGTCGAATACAGGGGAGACCTCACCAACCCTGGTCTGTTCAGCAAAAGACCACCGTACCATGTTCCTGGCATTTTTCAATCCCTGTACGGTATTGTCCATTAATTTTACATTCTGAGCCTGACGCTTGAATACGCCGGCAGCAACGGCACCGGTATCGAAGGCCTCAGGGGTTTTGTAAGTGCCGGCAAACATACTCGCCTGGGTGTACTTATCCTGGAACGTTTGGTTGCTGGGTTCGATACTTCGCTGGAGGATGGCGGCCTTTACCTTTGACTGATCAGGGGATTTCTCTGTCAGCTTGAAAAGGGAGTATCCCAATCGTGTCTCCACGATCTTCACATCATTGGGTTTCATCGTAATGCCGGCCTCAAAGAAGGGACTCACATTGGGATTCCCATCCGGGAACCAGGGGAGGACGCCTCCGTCATCTTTAGCGGTCGGATAATCGGAAACCTTTTTGGTTACCTCTTCAAACCGTGCCGGGTTGGCCTTCAGGACTGCCATCAAACTGTCAGCTTTCCGTTTGGCCTGCTCCTGGGTTCGGGTAACATCCTCACTGATTCCCATTCCTGCCCAGGTGACCAGCAACTGGGAGCCCTGCATGGAGTCAGGCCGTTCGGCCGTAGCCATCAGTTTCGCCATGTACCAGGCTTCGTTCTCCTGGAATGGAGGAATGACCTTCCCTACCGGAGAGTTGAACAGCAGCGAGTCAAGCTCTTTGGGAAGTACCCCTTTGTGGATGAATCCGGTGTCGTACTTCTGATCCGAATTGGCATTCACGAAGGTCATCGGATCCTTGATCATTTCAAAATCACGATACAGCCTGGAAACATCCTCCGCAATATCCTTTTGGTCCTGTGCCGAAGGTTTCACCTCAAACATCACATATTCCAGATCGACAATAGGTTCATCATTGAAGAAATAGATCTTGTTCTTTTCGTAAAACTTGTTGTAATCTTCCTCTGTCAGGACGACAGCACTGTCGGGAATGGTGTAAAAGTTTGGTGAAATATATCTGATATTCAATGATTTGTTTTGCAGTTCGTGCTGTTTCCGCAAGATCTGTTTGGGCACATAATAGGATTTGCTGATCAGGTTGATGAATTTGTTTTCCAGCCGGTCCTCTTTGATAGCCTTTTCAAACTGTAGCCACTGTGTTCTGGCTTTTGGCTCCATTCGGTCGAGGTTACGCAAGTAGTTCAGTACGATAGCCGGATCATACTCACCGGTATTGGGATCTTTGAAATACTGGAGGATATACCGGTGCGGATTGCGTCCCTGCACCTGTTCAAATAGCTCTTCCGGCGAAACAGCCATCCCAAGCTTGTCCAGTTCTTCCCCGATCACCAGGTTTCTGACCATCGTATTCCAGGTGTTTTGCCTGACCTGGTACGCCATCTCTTCAGAAACCCGGTCGGTACCAGTATTCTCCCGTTGAAATTCCAGGTTCTCCTCTACCTTGTTGTTGAAATCCGTGTAGGGAATCTCCTCTCCGTTCACAGATCCAATGTCGGTGTTTGGACGGGATTGGCTCCCTCCAAAGTCCCCGATCACAAAAGCCGCAATAGCTACACCCACAATGATCACTGCCAGCGCTGAATGTTTTCTGATTTTTCCGATTATCGCCATTCTAAAATAGTTTTGAAAAATAGGGGGCAAAAGTACATCATTATGATGAAACCACCAAGTGAAATGATGCTTATAGTCATGAAGGTTATGGAGTCATGAAAGTCAAGGAGGGATGAAGGGATGGAATCGATTTCGGGTTTTTGTGTTATAGTGGCTAAAAAAAGAAATCGAAAATCGAAAATCGAAAATCGAATTAATCGGACATCTCTATATCGAGTCATCCTCCACTCGCATCTCCCCCCTGGGGTGGAGGATCCGGTAGTTGGTAAAGGTTTCGTTCGACTCCAGTCCGGTTCCGTACAATACTTTATCAGGAGTGGTAATCTTCACAGGCGCGTCGGTACGGATGGTGTGTCTCACTTCGTCCCAGATCAACACATCGGTATTGAGTTGTTCGTTTTTGAATTCGTTCCGAACCACTACGTTTCCTTTAGCCTCCATGATCCTGGATGATTCCATCCGTTTTCCGTAATCAGCTGTGATGGTCGTCTCTGTTCGCTGTGTCGAATCAAACATCTCAGCCCGGAATCCCTCCGGGAATTCCAACCACGTGGCTTTACCTTCGAACCGGTGGACGGATGGGCCGGTAACACGGGCCTGGAGGGTTCCAGAATCGCTGAAAATTACATCGATGTCTATCGCGGTCATCAAGGCCTGCTGGATGGAGTCGACCGGTGTTTGTGCGGTTTCGATCACTTGGCGGCATCCCTGAAATGTGATCCAAAGCAACAGGATCGTAATTCCAGTACTTGATAACCTGGCAACCACTGTTTTCAATGTTAGTAATACTTACGTTTGATAAACCATCGTTCGTAAATGGAGAATCCGATGATGAAGCGCAGGTAGGTTTCCCTGATCAGGTCGGCCTCGGTGGTGCCCCTGATCCCTGCCTGGGCAGATATATTCAAGGCGGTTTTCACCCCTCTGAGCGGTAACCCGAATCCCACCGTAACCGCAAACTCATTGAGTTGTTTCCCCCGGAGTTTGAGGTAGGTGTTGTTATATATGAAACCCACGCGGTACCTGACCCGTTTGAAGTAGTTGTTGTAACTATTGATATCGGGCAGGAATTCTGCACCGGCGCTGATCTGCTGACTGTCCACCAGGGAGTCGGCGAGGTCAAACGCCGTGAATTTTTTCCAGTTGGCCCATCGGTAATCGATACTGAAAAGCCATTTCTCAGGTTTCTCGAGTCCGATCCCACCACCAGCCATCAGCGGAATCACGATCTTTCCTTTGTATCCCTCTGCTACATCCAGGGTGTCCTTGGGGTATTCGATTCCCGATCCTCCGATGAAGAACGTGTGCGCCACATAGTCGGTTTGAGCACTCATTTTCGACTCCAGGGCAACTACAGCTCCGGCATTGAAAAGCAGGTCATTCTTCAGCTTTCCGTGATACTGAATGCCATAATTGAAATAGATGTCATCTATGGTGACATTGTTTTTTGCCTTGACATTTGAGTAGTAGATCGAATCGGGGAAGAGTACCACTGCTTCCCGTTCCATGTTTCCGAAGAGGTAAGAGAAGTTGAAGCCGATGGAGAAACTTTTCCAGAGTTTAAATCCGTTGCCCCAGTAAAACCGGTTGATCCCGCCGGATCCTCTGTAGATCCTGGCTACCTGTCCAATCCCTTCATAGCTCTCGAGGTTTACCACGTTGTATCCCACATCGCTGTAAGGGACCAACCCCAGGCTCATCCGCCACCATTTCGTGACAGGTATTCCAAAGAGAACATACCCAAGGGAAGCGTAATTCCGTGTAACCGTTTGCAGGTTGGAGGAGAGCTGAACGATATCGGCATTGAATCCCCCTTCAAAAACAAAGGACAGAGAGTCGAAAGCGGTATAGGAGGCGGGATTGCCATAGTTGATATGGTACGGGCTGCGAATCGCATAAGAGGTTTGTCCCATGGAGAGATTCCAGGCGTTGTTGTTGTCGGCCAGATCGCCAATACCAAAACGGGAGTAAGGAGAGGCGATACGAATCTGGGCCACGGTGGCAATGGTTATCAGACAACCGATAAGCAAAAAAAGGAACCTGGATTTATGTAGCATGCTGCAGATTGTATTCGAGAATGTGTTTCAGTCCAACCATCACGATATTTGAGAGTGCAAAGATGCGAATTTTGAGGAGTTTATCCAAATATTCCATATCCCCTCCGCTCAGGATCACCTGGAGATCCGGATAGCTCTTCCTGTACTGTTCGATGATCCCGGTTACCTCCGCTACCACTCCGTACACAGCACCCGAAAGCATCGATTCCCGGGTATCCAGGCCGGTGAGGTTCCCGGGCTCCTGAAGTTCTAATAACGGGAGTTTCCGGGTAAACGTATGCATGGCTCTCAGACGCATCTGCAATCCGGGAGCGATGGCGCCTCCCAAGTATTCATTCTGAGCGGTAACCAGGTCATAGGTAATGCAAGTTCCTGCATTGATCACCAGTGAAGGGACTCCCTGAAAAAGACGGGAGGCGGCAACTGCACAGGCAAGCCGGTCGCGTCCCAGGGTTCCGGGTGTCTTGTATCTGTTAATCATTGGCAACGGTGTCCGGTGGGTCAGTTCCACGAAACAGTTCAGATGGCGTTGTAAAAATTTCTTCGTCCCTGCTGGAAAATGAACCACAGAACTGGCAATGCCATCCCTGACCTGCGGGAACGCTGCCAGCAGATCTTTAAGCCTGGCGAGCGTCAGCCGGTCGTACCGGTCAAGCCTGACCAGTTCATCACCGTCAAAGATCGCTGCCTTGTGGTTGGTGTTACCGAGATCGAGAACTAGCTTCATATTGCACATCATTGCCATCATTGCACATCATTGCACATCATTGCCATCATTGCCACCATTGCCATCATTGCCACCATTTCTATTTCGCTACCTCGCTACCTCGCTATTTATCAATGTATCTCTTCAATATCGGCCCATAGCTGTCAATCCTCCTGTCCCTGAGAAACGGCCAGTGGATACGGATCTCGTCGATCCGGGATAGATCTAGTTCCTGCACGTGCGTGATTTCATCATGATGGGGCGCCTGGTAGAGGATATCACCCATAGGATCTGACACAAATGATCCGCCCCAGAAATTCATCGCTCCCTCCAGTCCGGTCCGGTTGACTGCGACTACATACACACCATTGGCCACCGCATGTCCTCGTTGTATTGTTTGCCATGCCTGGAATTGCTGGAAATTAATCTCTTCATCCTGGGTGCTAGACCACCCGATGGCAGTTGGATAAAAAATGATCTCCGCCCCTTTCAAACTAGTAATGCGGGCTGCCTCTGGATACCACTGATCCCAGCAGATAAGAACTCCCACTTTTGCATAGGAGGTGTTGAACACCTGGTAATCATCATCCCCGGGAGTAAAATAAAATTTCTCATAGTACCCGGGATCGTCTGGAATATGATGCTTGCGGTACTTGCCAAGATAAGCGCCATCGGCATCCACAACGGCTATGGTGTTATGATATACACCCTGGGCCCTTTTCTCGAACAACGAGGCGATGATGACCACCTTCAACTCCTTTGACAGTTTCTGAAACAATTTCGAGGTATGACCCGGAACCTCTTCTGCGAGGGAAAAATAATCATAATTCTCCTCCCAGCAGAAATAGAGCGAGGAGAACAGCTCCTGGAGGCAAATGATCTGAGCGCCTTCTGCCGCAGCTTCCCGGATCTTCCCGATAGCTTTATTGAGGTTTGCCTGCTTATCCGCCGAACAGGCCATTTGAATCAATCCAATCTGAACGTTTTTTCCCATACATAAGTATAAGAATTCACAGTAAAGGTATAACAAATTCACCTATCTTTGATAAAATTCCCTTCCGTGCGAGCCATTCCGAAAATGATCCTACGCTTTCTCATCCTGACCCTGTTTGGATTCCTTTTCACCTGGACAGGGATTCTTGCAGCACAGGATAGCTGCAACCTGGAACTGGATAAGAAAGACGAAAAGAGCTTTCAGGATGGAGTGACAGCTTTCAAGCGAGGGAATTATGTCCAGGCAGTCCAGCTGATGCGAGATCTGGTTAGCCGTTATCCGGATCTGGCGGATGCCTGGTTCATCCTCGGAAGCTCCTATGTCAAGCGAAGGGATTCCGATTTCAACCAGGCTGAGAGGTATTTCCGGAATGTGCTATCCATCTGTCCTTCCTATGACCCTTACGTTCACTATTACCTGGGAGAGATTGCTTACAGCAACGAGAATTTTGAAGCCACCGTGACGCATCTTACCGAGTTTCTGAAAGATGTGGATAAGATCAAGAATGATGCGGATTACAACCGGGCGGTCAGCCTGCTTGACTACTCAAAATTCCACCTGGAGATGGTTTCAAATCCCGTACCGTTTCATCCGGAGGTTGTTGAAGGGATCTCCTCGCCCGAGAATGAGTACCTCGCTATCCTTAGTCCCGACAACTACATTGCTATGTTCACCCGGGAAAAGAAGATCCTCCCCGACCGCAACTCCCTGCTCAAAACACCGGGGTACAAAGAGAAATTCATGTTCAGCATACGGGACTACCAGGGGAACTTTCCGTCGGGTGAGGAGATGCCTGAGCCATTCAACATCAACGATAACGAAGGAGGCGCCACCCTGACTGCCGATAATCAACTGCTCTATTACACTGTTTGTCAGTATAATAAAGCGAGTCATTACCTCAATTGCGACATCTATTTTTCAGAATATCTCAATGACGAATGGCAGGAGATAAAAAGTGCCGGGAGCCGGATCAATAAACCAAACTCCTGGGAGTCACAGCCCAGTATTTCTACAGATGGATCGATCCTTTTCTTTGTGAGTGATCGTCCGGGCGGTTATGGGGGATACGACATCTATAAGACCACCCGGAATCCCGGTGGTGAGTGGGGTGCTCCGGTGAACCTGGGTCCAATGATAAACTCGTCAGGAAATGAAAAATCTCCCTTTATCCACCCTGATGGAAAGACTCTTTACTTCTCCTCCGACGGCTGGATGGGAATGGGAGGTTATGATATATTCTATACGCGGCTGCAGGACGATGGTACCATCAGAAGACCGGAGAACCTGGGATACCCGATCAACTCACCTGATGATGAAGTTGGCTTCTTCGTAAGCACCGATGGCACCCTGGGCTTCTTTGCCTCTAACAAACTGAAGGAGTATGGTGGCTGGGATCTCTACTCATTTGAACTCTACGACAAAGCCCGCCCTGAGAAGGTACTTTTCATCAAAGGAACGGTGAAAGATGAGAACAGCTTCGAGCCAATCAAGGCGCGAATAGAGCTTAAGAATGTGGAGACCAAGAAGATCAACAAAGTGGCACTTGACACCAACACCGGCAAATACGTAGCGGTAGCCCCGTTTAAAAACGACTATATCATGACGATCAAAAAAGAGGGATACGTCTACGAGTCGAAATACATCTCCAGGGTCGATTCCATTTTCAAAGTACCTGCCACCGTGGATATGGAGATTCAACCAATTGAATTGGAGAAGTCCTACCGCATCAACGACATCTATTTTGATTTCAACTCCTATGAACTGACCCCTGAATCAAAGGTGGTGCTCGACCAGTTGATCGAATTTCTGGATCTCAATTCCGCTCTATCCATTCAGATCCAGGGACATACCGATGCGATTGGAAATGATGCCTTCAACCTGGTCCTCTCAGAAAACCGGGCTAAATCAGTCTATGATTACCTTATTGCCAACCAGGTTCCCGGCAAACGCCTCACCTATAAAGGATTTGGAGAGACGCTACCCCTGGCCTCCAACGATACCGAAGAGGGCCGGGCCCTCAATCGCCGAACCTGTTTTGTGATTACCCGGAAATAGTGCAACTAAAATTTTCTTTGTTTACAACCTTTCAACCAACCATTTGAGGGCAAAAGTAGTCTGTTCTATTGTGGTGCAGTGGTGAGGGTGCCAACTGCCAACTGCCAACTCTGAAAATATTAACTAACCTAATCGTATAACTATGAAGATTCTCATCGTCGATGATCATGTGTTGGTCAGGAAGGGGTTGAAGGGACTGCTGGTCAGTTGTAATCCCACCTGGGAGGTGTACGAGGCAATCAACGGGATACAGGCGATCATCCAGGCTCCGAAACTCAAGCCGGACATTGTGCTGATGGATTACTCCATGCCAAAACTAAACGGTCACAGGGCAGCCAGGCAACTGCTTAAAGATCTTCCGGGAATCAAAATCATCATGATATCTGGTTTCATCTCTTCAGAAAACATCCAGGGATTACTCCATACCGGAATTATGGGGATCGTGGCTAAAACGGCGGGAACCGAAGAGATCCTGGAGGCGATCCATCATGTCATGCAAGGGAAACAGCATCTGACAGTGGAATCATCGATCCATGAACCGCATTTAGAGGCAGTACTAACAAAACGGGAAAAAGGGAAAAAGATACTCAATCCGGGGCTGCTTACTCCCAGAGAGTTGGAGGTGATGCAGTTGATTGTGACCGGCAACAATCCGGAAATGATCACCCAACAACTGACGATCAGCCTCCGGACACTGCATGTCCACAAAGCCAGCATTTTCAAAAAATGCAACATCCACTCCACGGCTGAGTTACTGAGGTATGCCTATAAAAATAATCTAGCCTGATTTTCCTACTTCAAGTGGTTTAGCGATCCTTAAACTGCCCACCAGGAGTGAACGGATCGTACTCCTATCGCTATCCTGAAATATCCTTTTGAAAAGACCAGTTCCGGACAGGGCTCTACTTGTTGAAGGTTGTTACCAGCGAAAATACATACGCGAAAAAGCATGTCATTCGCTGAGTTCAGAGCAGATAACTAGAAATTACTTAGAAATCATCACATCTTCTAGTACAAATCATCTAGGTATTTTCTTTCAGAAATAGTACATCCGGTCTATTTCAATTACCTTCACCTTAGTCTATTTTTATCCCCTCAAGTTGGATTAAAAATAGAGTGATGAACAGTTACATGCTACTGGTAGTTTCCATGGTACTGAACTTCTATGGTCAGGATACGGAAATAGATCTGCGAACAATGAATATTCGCAGCCCCAACCGGGAGGAGGGGCTCTTTCTGGGAAGGGGGATGGGTGGTGTGGTGATCACCTTCTCTTACGGTCACCCTGGGTCAGATCTGCGGCAATACATTAGCCATCTCAATGGCAGCCAGGGCAGCGTCAAAGCCCTTGTTCCCGCTCTTGGTACCGGCCCGTTCAATCGCTTGCTCGATGTTGTCAGTGGTGAGGATCCCGTAGATGACCGGGATGCCAGCCTCCAAACCAACCATAGCGACCCCTTTTGACACCTCTGCTGCTACGAAGTCAAAATGTGGAGTAGCTCCGCGAATCACAGCACCCAGGCAGATCACGGCATGGTATTTACCCGATGCCGCCATTTTTTTGGCCAGAAAGGGGATTTCAAAAGAGCCGGGAGCCCATACGATCTCAATGTGGTTATCAGCCGCTCCGTGCCGTTTGAGGCCATCCAGGCACCCAGCAAGTAACTTACTGCTGATGAATTCATTAAACCGGGCTACTACGATCCCGAACTTTAGCTCCTTCGCTTCCAGTTTTCCTTCGATAGTCTTCATAAAGTTGGTTATTTGATAGTTATATCCTCCGTAAAACTCAACATATGCCCCATTTTATCCCGTTTGGTTTTGAGGTAGAGCCAGTTGTTTAGGTTATGTTTCACTTCTATTGGGATACGCTCCACGATCTCAAGCCCAAAACCCTCGATCCCGCTAATCTTTTTCGGATTGTTGGTGAGCAAACGGATCTGATGGATTCCCAGGTCTGCCAGGATCTCTGCACCGATGCCGTAATCCCGCATATCGGCCGGTAGGCCCAGGGCCTGGTTGGCCTCTACTGTATCCATTCCCTGATCCTGTAAATGGTACGCTTTCAGCTTGTTGACCAGGCCGATCCCCCGACCCTCCTGCCTCATGTAGAGCAATACCCCTTCCCCTTCCTGGTTGATCCTTTGCAGAGCCATATCAAGCTGCTCTCCGCAATCACACCGCTGGGAGCCAAATACATCTCCGGTGAGGCACTCGGAATGAACCCTCACCAGGACCGGTTCGCCATTGGCGATATCGCCCTTCACGAGGGCCAGATGATCCTCTCCGGTGAGTTTACTCTGGTAGCTGCATGCCTTGAAGTTGCCATACCGGGTGGGAAGATCCACTATAGTATTGCAAACGATCAGCTTTTCAGTCCTGCGCCGGTAGTCGATCAGGCCGGCAATGGTGATCATCTTCAACCCGTGTTTCTTACAGTATAAGATCAGTTCCGGGACCCGGGCCATGGAGCCATCCTCGTTCATGATCTCACAGATCACCCCGGCTGGATAGAGTCCTGCCAGACGAGCCAGGTCAATCGACGCTTCTGTATGCCCTGCTCTTACCAGCACACCACCCTCCCGGTATTCGATTGGGAAGATGTGTCCCGGACGGGTAAAATCTTTCGCACCGGATTTCGGATCAAGTACTTTTTTAATGGTTAGTGCCCGTTCTTGCGCTGAGATCCCGGTGGTACACTCTATAGCATCAATGCTGATGGTAAAAGCCGTCCGGTTTGGGTCTGTATTCTTGGCTACCATCCGTTCAATATATAGCTCCTCTAGTCGCTCCCGCATGACCGGCATGCAAATGAGCCCGCCTCCGAACTTCGCCATGAAATTGATCGCTTCCGGAGTTGCTTTCTCGGCCGCGATTACCAGGTCGCCTTCATTCTCTCTATCCTCGTCATCGACGATCACGACCATCTTTCCCTGCTTAAAGTCCTCGATCGCCTCGGGTATTGTATTAAACGTGTGCATGTTAGCTGTTAATTGTAAGATGTAAGTTGTCCGTAATTCGTAATTAAACAAACCCGTTCCTCGCCAGTGTCTCCAGCGTGATGCCGGTGCCTTTGTCTCCTCCTTTCGTCAGTTTCTCCACATATTTTCCAATGATGTCACATTCGATGTTCACCGGGTCTCCGGTTCGTTTGTCCAGAATAGTGGTCTCCGCCTGGGTCAGGGGGATGATGCTTACAGAGAAGGAGCGGTTATCCATGGCTGCCACCGTCAGGCTGATGCCATCGATGGCTACAGAGCCCTTCTCCACGATATACCGAAGTAGCGCATCCCTGGTTTCGATCCGGAACCATTCTGCATTTTCCTCCTTCCGTCGTTCCATGATCCGACCGGTGTCATCAACATGGCCGGAGACCAGGTGCCCTCCTAACCGGTCGCATAACCGCAATGCCCTTTCCAGGTTTACTTTGCTTCCTTCTTTCAGACGATGGAACGTTGTCCGGTTCATTGTTTCCGGCATTACATCCACCGTAAAGCCATCTTCGCGAAGGGCGGTGAGAGTCAGACAAACCCCATTGACAGCGATGCTGTCGCCGATACGTGTTCCCTCCAGTACCCGCTGAGCCTTCACATCCATTGCAATGGCCTTTCCACCTCTCCGGACGGAGCTGACGGCTCCCACCTCTTCTATGATTCCTGTGAACATGATAGATACCCTTCCATCATTATATCTTCTTTCAGCATCTTCATGGAGGAGACATGAAAAGGTATCGCGTCAGAGATCCTGCGAATCCCATCCCCCTCCAGGATGGTGGGAGCTTTCTTCCCTCCTATGAACTTGGGAGCGATGAACAGTATGACCTTGTCGACAATTTTATCTCTTACTGCCGAGAAGGCCAGCGTTCCTCCTCCTTCCAGCAGCACGCTATCGATATCCATCAATCCCAGAGCAAGCATCAGGTATTCCAGGTCCACCTGCTCATTCTTCTCGGGACATACTACCACCTGGGCTCCCATCCTCCTGATCTCGGCAAGCTTCACCGAAGGGGCCTGCTTGGTTACCGCCACAACGGTCAGCTGCGGATTGGTAGTCAACACATGGGAGTCCAGCGAGATCCGGGCCAACGAATCAACTACCACCTTCAGGGGGTCCTTGCTGATTTTCCTGCTACGCCGGGCATCGAGTTTCGGATTGTCTTTCAGTACCGTTCCTACCCCCACCATGATGGCTGAAAGTTCATGCCGCAGCTGGTGTGCCAGTTTGCGTGACGATTCTCCGGAGATCCAGCGGGAGTCACCTGTAGCCGTGGCAATCTTCCCATCCAGGGTCATAGCCCCTTTGAAAATACAGAAGGGCTTCCGGGTGGTGATAAACTTTACAAAAGCTTCGTTGAGGATCACCGCTTCCTCCTCCAGGAGTCCGGTCTTCACAATTACCCTCTTGCTCCTCAGGTACTGAATCCCTTTTCCATTTACTTTTGGATTTGGGTCTTCCATTGCAATCACCACTTTCCGGATCCCTTTTTCTATAATCAGCTCCACACAGGGCGGTGTCTTCCCCTGGTGGACACAGGGCTCCAGGTTGAGGTAGAGGGTGGCTCCTCGTGGAGACCTGATACACGAATTGATGGCATTGACCTCTGCATGCGGGCCACCATAGAATTCATGGTACCCCTGTCCGATGAGGATATTATTTTTAACGATCACCGCGCCAACCATCGGATTGGGATTGGTCCATCCAGCCCCTTTCCTGGCCAGCTTCAACGCCAGCTTCATGTATTTTCTATCGTCCATCACAAAAAAAAGACCCTGGAGATAAGAAGCGCATTGCTGCGTATTTCCAGGGCCATATATAAACCTTTATGAATTGCTTTTAAAAGCAACCCCATTGCTATTCTTCTTCCATCCAGACTATAACTGTCGGTGCCGTAGTTTCAACGGCTCGGCCCCGAGTACTCGGCGCTCGCGGACTATACCGCCGGTCGGGAATCTCACCCTGCCCTGAAGAATCTAATTCATGTAAAGAACATATCCCAGGTTTACCCTGGTATTTGCAGGTGCAAAGATACGATAATATTAATTAATTTGTATCACCTTCCTGTGGATTTGTTTTTCGCCATACCGAATGAGAAGCAGGTTATATCCAGCGGGTTAAAGTTTGGTCATCCATTTACTTCACCACCAGCTTTCGCACGATAGTGCCAAGCTGGCTGCGGACCTGGACAACGTAAATACCTCCCGGGTATCCGCTGAGATCGACCTTTCTGACTGCCGATGTCTGTCCGGCTTCCAGGATCTCGTGATGGATATATTTGCCCATGATGGTGGTGATAGAGATAGCCGTTTCAAATCCGCCGAGCCCTTGCAGGTTCATCGTCACAAAACCACGGGTTGGATTGGGGATCAGGAAGAGATAGAATCCTTCAGCTCCAATCTCCGGTACGTCCACGTTGGGAACAAAGAATATATTCACCTCATCCGAAACGGTATCCGGGCAATTGGGGTGAGGTGTGGCCGTCAGGGTAAGCGTGACCAGTCCGGAGGTAAGATCGTTGGTCCCCGGATAGTAGTAAGTCTCCGCTATTGTATCTTTCCAGAAATAGCCGTCGCCCGAAGTGGTCCAGAGTAAGGTCAGATAGTTGGAAGCCGATCCGTAGCAATTGATGATCTGAACGGTGTTGGAATAAGTGGTATCGTTTCCGGCAAATACAATGGGATTCTCATTGACCGTCACAGAAGCGGTATCAGTCTTGGTTTGAGTTCCGTCATCCACTACGCAATAATACTTTGTATTTTCTGTTGGAATGGCCCATGGATTTTGCAGGTTGGATGCAAATCCGGCGGGGATGGAGCCCCAGGAGTAGGTGTAGGTTCCGCTACCGCCAGAAGCCATGACATCCAATTGCGTGGAATCTCCCATGCAAATCTCATCCGGGGTTGCAGTAGCAGTCACACACATTATTCCGTCAAAACTGAATGAGGCAATCCTCGTTTTCCAGTTTGCGTAAGATGTATTCGCGTAGTATTCCTGCGTATACCAGAATTTACCGATCTCAACAGGATCAGCAACCATGGCGCTGTAATCACCCCAACGACCGGTATTGGATGTCTGAGACCCACCCCCATTATAAATTCCTTGTTCATTAATGGTCATGACACCCAATGGATCGCAGCTCATTCGACCGGTATAACGGATAGAAGGATACATCGTTGAACTGGAAATGGAATAACCGAGTGCAATGTTCCCCAATGAATCCATGGCAATGCTTCCCATCCAGCGATGGTTTGCATCCGGAGAGTAAGTGCCTTCCTGGTACAGACTCCAACCTGATCCGCTATTGCGTACTTCCATCCATCGTATTCCTGCCACGGATCCGTCGAGTTTCACCGTCGTGTTCAGAAGCATTGACCAGTGGTCCGTAAATTTTCTGAAAGGCATACGTAGCATAATGCGTTTACCAGACATCGCATCAAGTTTCTGGCTTGTACCTTTCTGAGGGATGTCATTTCCATTACCGAACGTCGAGAATGCACTGATTGGAACGGTTTTAACCAGGGTGAATGTGGAATTGGCAGGAGTGGTCCAATCCGCGTGAAAATGATTGATTTTTATACTTGCAGCAGTTCCACTGATCAGATAGCAAACAGGGCAGGGTGTTGTATCAGCAGGAAAATCACTGTCGCAATCTGCTGAAAGGGGACCCTCCGATGAAGAAGGAAGATTAAACGTGATCATGGTGGAGGTCGGAGCTCCCGCAAGCATTTTTTCTCTATCCATAGCCACTACAGCGGGGCCAAGCCAATTACCGGAACCAGAAGCAAAACGGCGGATTACCATGTAATAACCATCACCCCATACGGAGAGTTTAGGGTAATCAGGCATATCACTAAAAGTAAACTGGTATCGATACCAGCTACCTGTTGGATCAGAAGTTTGTGAAATGGCAACCATTTCGTAAAAAGGTCCATAAGGGTAGTTAGGAAGAGAAAACTGACTGAAAAGCCACCTATCGGCATTTTCATCATAAAGAACGATCGCATCCCCGTCATTGGAATTATTAGGCATGCCAGCAAAAATCGAGCTGTTTTGTAAAGGGCCGATCAACTTGACCCCGGTTTTATTGTAGATGGCGAATCTTACGTTGACAACCTGGAAATAATGATTCGGGCCTACATCACCATCTGAATCCGGAGGATAATACCCCGACATTCCAATGCCTTCAAAGTTCTGGATTGTGGTATCGGCTGGGATCTGTCCGAAAAATGATTGCCTGACCGGATCTTCAACAAAAAAATCAGCAACATCCATATCATTAGAATAAACATTCGTCGGATTTTTAACAATGCCCTCTTTCCAGGACATATCAACCCGGGCAGTGGTATCTTGCATCATATCCCGCAACGGAGGTGAAATGTCGAAATAGACAGCTTTTGAAACAATGGGTCGGGAAGTCTCCTCCTGGGCAAAAAGACTTCCAATGGAGATCACCATCCCCATAAAAAGAAGGAACAATTTTTTCATGATCATAATATTAATAAATCTACGGCAAAGATAATAAAAAAGTTGTTTGGAATGATTCCACACTAAAAAGAAGTAATTTTATCTTTTCAAATTTTCATTCCATATGAACATCATTGTCACCGGAGCCAGCCAGGGTATTGGCAACGAAATCGTAAAGATTTTTTCCAGGTTGAAGAAAACCCACGTGATCGCTATCTCACGCAATGAAAAGCAACTTCAGGCCCTGGTGGATGAATGCAAACGGAATAATCCCGATGCCAACGTCACATCGTATGCCTTTGATCTGACCCAGTTTGATTTCTATCCGCTGGTGATCCAGCGCATCGAAACCTTCATGCCCCACTGCGATATCCTGATCAACAACGCCGGAAAACTGATCCAAAAACCATTCAAAAAGATCGACCAGAGCGGGTTCGATGATATCTTCAACGTCAATGTGAAAGGACTCTTTTTCTTCACGCAGGCCATTTTACCTTTGATGAGCAAAGGAGGACACATTGTGAACATCGGTAGTATTGGTGGGCTCCAGGGAAGTAAAAAATTCAAAGGTCTTACCGCTTACAGCGCCAGCAAAGGAGCGGTTGCCATTCTTACAGAAGCGCTGGCCGAGGAGCTGGAGGAGGATGAGATCCGGGTCAACTGTCTGGCTCTTGGCGGGGTGGGTACGGAGATGTTTCAAAAAGCCTTCCCCCACGCTGAAGCCTCTTACAGCCCAAACCAAATGGCCCAGTACATTGTTGATTTCGCTCTGAACGGCTGGAAACACTTTAACGGAAAGGTGTTGCCAGTGTCGGTAACGACGCCTTAGAAGGTTAGTTGGCAGTTCGCAGTTGGCAGTTGGACAGTTCGCTAAAAAAAGAGTGTTGGGCTAATGGTTGAAGCCGGCAAATAATTACCTTTGATGGACATGCTTCAGATCTGCCTGGAATATTGAAATGAGACCACTCACCCCCTTTTTTTTCTTCTTTTCCATTTTCTTAATCGGTGTCTCGTACGACGCATTCAGCGAAGGAACAAAAGAGGTGATGCCTTATCCGAGCCCGTATACAGCAGGGCTTTATCTGGTAAATTCAACCACTGGATTATATCCCGAATTTGCCATCGCAGGTTGTCCTCCAAACTACCGGCTGAATATCCATGTCAAACAGGTTGGAGAAGAGATCCTGTTTGGGATACAATCTCCCTCTTTCCCACAAAACATACAGTTTCAACTGCGGAAGCCAGACGGTTCGATTGCCATGACCGGGATCTGTCCCGTTACAGGTAGTCAGCCCGGGTTCATTTCCACCTATAATCAGGCAATCACCGGGCCCTTTCCGGCATATGGCGGGTATACCCCTCTGGCGTATAAGGTGACCAGCCTTACAGATACCGGTAACTACTATTTTGAAATTGCCAATCTGACTCCAAATCAAAGCTGCATTTTCGAATACTGGGACTTCCAGGTGGTTTCCGGGGCGCATTCCCCGCCCATTCCGGACGATACGATCAAAGGCCGGGTTTGGTCACAATCCTGGCAGGTCTATACGGCCCTGAACCCAAATTTTGTATTCAACGGAAAGTTTTTTGTTTATTCCGATGATGGGATTGTCACGAAGCTGAGCTTCAGCGACGCCCGCATCGGAGCTGCGACCATTTTCTGTAATCCTCACGGATGCCGTAACACCGGCAATGTTATTACCGACCGTCAATCGGTCAATGAAAATACCTTTCTGACCTTCCCCGAAATTGCCGATTACCGGGTGTTTCTGAATGATCCCGACAGCACTCTCTATCCCAGCGGAGCATTCGGACAAATTATCGGATCCCCCGGCATGATTCCGGATACGACTTTCCCCCCCTGTAGCGGCCCTCAACTTATCCTGGTTCAGGTCAACAAGTCTGGTAACGTTAGTATTGAACTCTCTTTCCCATATGGTTTCCCGGGAACTACAGTACATCTCTTTTCTTCGGTGGTGCCGGGGATTAACCAGATCCCCTGGAATGGCCTGGACGGGCAAGGCAATCCGGTTCCGGATGGCACACCTGTAACGATCACTGTTACGTTTGCCAACGGTCTGACGAACCTGCCGATATGGGATCAGGAGACAAATCCGATGGGATTCGTCATTTCCCTGATCCGACCTGTGAATTCATCTGTGCAGACGATTGAAACGTTCTGGGATGACTCGCAACTGACTCCCTTTTACATGTGTCCCGTTGCCCCCCAAACATCCAACCTCTCTGGTTGTTTGCCTGGATCCATCCCGGGATATCCGGGATGTCATCCCTGGGGATTGAACGAGCCCGATTGTCATGATAAAATGATCAACACCTGGTGGTATGGCAGTTCCAGTACGGCAAGTGCCACTGAACTATTTCCCGGCACTCCGGATCCGCCTGTTGGTTTCGGTGATACCCGATGCGGCTATGGACCCGTAATACTGCATGCCACCCCTCCTCCCTTCTGTACGGTCGACTGGTACGATACAATCACCGGTGGAGCGCCCCTGCTTGTAGGGGATACCACCTTTATCACCCCGATCCTTTTAGCTACCACTACTTTTTATGCGGAGTCACGAAACGAGAGCACCAATTGTCGCAGTGCGGCCCGAACACCTGTGTTGGCGATAATCCTGCCAACTCCCACACCCTCCATACAGGGTCCTGATACTACCTGCACCGGAACCTCCGGCTATATTTACCAGACAGAACCCGGGAAAAACAATTACAAATGGTGGCTCTCATCCGGCGGGTTGATCACCTCTCCCAATGGAACCAGTACCATTATGGTTACCTGGACCGAACCGGGTCGCCATTCAGTATTTGTTACCTATGCGGATTCAAATGGTTGTCAGGCTTCCGTGCCCTCTGAATTCCAGGTCATCGTCCTACCTCTCCCTGCTGGCGCCGGCCCCGTCAATGGCCCCACCCCCATATGTGCCGGGAGTGAAGGTGTTGTGTACATGGTGGACCCCATTGTGTGGGCGGAAAGCTACACCTGGTCGCTGCCTCCAGGCTTTACTATCGCCTCCGGAGCCGGCACCAACATCATTATCATCAACGCAGACCTCAATGCCACATCGGGAGAGATCTCAGTTTATGGTACAAACCTTTGCGGTGACGGGCTCTCCTCTCCACCCTATCCGGTCACCGTGATCCAGCCACCTGCAGCATCAGCCGGTCCTGGCGAAACGATTTGCCAGGGAACCGCTTTTACCATTACCGGGGCCACCGCTACCGGGTTTACCTCCCTCCATTGGATCTCAAACGGAACAGGGAACCTGGAGGATGCAGGTTCTCTTTCACCCACTTACATTCCGGGTACCGGGGAGACTGGAGCGATCATCCTGACTCTGATCGCGGAGAATCCTCCGTGTCAGGCCGACAGCTCTTCGATGACCCTATGGATCGAAGCGGCAGTTACTGTCGACGCCGGTCCGGATCTGAATAGCTGCTTTATCACCCCGGTGTCCATGGAAGGAGCTACAGCCTCCCACTTCCAATCACTACAATGGAGCACCTCCGGGACGGGGAGTTTCGATGATCCCTCGTTTCTCCATCCACACTATTTCCCTTCTTCAGAAGATCTGAACTCCGGGGTGGTCACGTTGACCATGACCGCTTTTGCAACGCAGCCATGTACAGATGAATCCGATAACATGCAGGTGACCTTCTCCTCCCCTCCTGCAGGCGATGCGGGAGCTGATGCTTCGATCTGCGAAGGCACCGGTTACCAGGTGACCGGAGCTGTGGCGGACCACTTTTCTGCTTTGCTCTGGGAACACGACGGAGCAGGTTTCCTGGAAGGGGCCAACACCATCTCCCCCATCTACATGCCGGCTTCAGGAGAGAGTGGGTCGGTTACGCTCACCCTTACCATCTTTGGAGAAGAGGCCTGTTCTGATTCCATACTGATGAAGGAGATGCAGATCTATATCTATGCCCTGGAGGTGGATGCCGGCTTCGATCAGTCAGTCGACTCCGGAGCCATCACGATCCTGGCCGGCATGGTGGAAGCCGGGTCGGGCGAGTACCTCATCTCCTGGGAGCCTGCCGTTTGGGTAGTAGATCCAACAGCGCTGAAGACTACTACGCATCCTTTACTAACCAGTACCTGGTTCACCCTGACGGTAACCGACCGGATTTCGGGATGTACACGTTCCGACAGTCTGTGGGTTCAGGTGAACTCCCAACCGCCACCACCACCGCCGGAACCTGATTGCCTGGAGGTGTACAACGTAATCACCCCGAACGGGGATGGCATTAACGACACCTGGATCATCACCTGCATTGAACAGTATCCCGATAACACAGTGCAGATTGTCAACCGCTGGGGCAATCGCATCCGCAGCTTCGACCGGTACGATAACGCCGACCAGGTGTGGAATGGCACCAACCACCGGGGAGAACCGGTCCCCGACGGCACCTATTATTATATCCTGACCATCAAGGATATGGAGCCCAGAACCGGCTGGATATTTGTCAGGGGAGGAACAAAGTAACGGAGTATGAAGAACCGTATCGGCCATACCGTCTTACGTTTTACATCTCACGTCTTACGTCTTACATCTTACGTCCTTCGTCTCTCGTCCTTCGTCTTTCTTCTTTCCTCCTTCGTCTACGGGCAGCAGGATGCACTTTTTACGCAATACATGTACACCAAGCTGCAATTCAATCCCGCCTATGCCGGGAGCCGGGATGCCCTGGCCGTGGACCTGCTCACCCGGTTCCAGTGGGTCGGGGTGGATGGGGCTCCCCGTTCCATCTGCCTGACGGCCCATACCCCGTTGCGGAATCCACACATCGGGCTGGGAATGTATCTCTATCGTGACGAGCTGGGTCCTACCGTCGATTACAACGTCATGGCCTCATTTGCCTACCGCATTCTATTCCCGGCGAGCACTTTATCCTTTGGGGTTTCGGCCGGGATCAAGTATTACAACATCGACTGGAATGCCCTGCATCCCCAGGATGCCGCAGACCCCCTGTTGGTTAATGATGCCACGAACAGGGTGGTCCCGGATGTCGATTTCGGTATCTATTTTGCGCACCGTCGCTACTACGCCGGAATATCGGCCCGGCACCTGCTGCAGAACCAGTTGGTGGTCTCATCCACTACACCAAATGACGACGTGAGCTTCACCCGGCTGCTCCGCAATTTTTATGGCATTACCGGAGGGACTGTTCCCCTGGCCGACCGGTTCATCTTCCTTCCCTCCTTGCTGATCAAGTATGTGGCTAACGCCCCAATTCAGGCGGATATCAATGCCCGGTTCCTGCTCTGGGACCTCCTGACCCTGGGAGCAGGTTACCGCACTGACAATGCCCTGGGGTTGCTGGTTGGGGTGGAGATCGGGAAAGGGTTTTCGATCGGTTACTCTTACGATATCTGGTTCAATGTCCTTCGCCTGCACAACAGCGGATCGCACGAGATCAGGATCAGCTACGAAACCGGTCTCTTTAAACGGACGAGAATGTTGACGCCGAGATATTTTTAAAGGAATGAGTGGATATGAATTGCCAGTTGTTTTGCTTTTCGCTTTTCGCTTCTCGCTTTTCGCTATCTCGCAACCTCGCTACCTCACCAGTTCAGGGGGTAGTTCCAATCAATGTAATCAGTAAATAGGTCAATCCAAATGCAAAGGCCGGGGCGGTGCCGCTGGCGCCCATGTTCACTGCGAGGAACATGGCCAGGAGAAAGGGGATGGATTGAAGTCTGATTTTTTTGTATTTTTACATTCTCTTTTACTAATATGGAACAAGCTTGAAACTACGATTACTATTGGCGCTTCTTCTGGTCCCATTTTCCCTATGTGCACAGATCGATAATGAATTCTGGTTTGCGGCTCCAGACATTGCACAATCTCATGGCGACCGGCCAATTTACCTACGGATCTCCACCATGGAGGATACGGCCAGTATCATGTTACGAATGCCGGCCAACCTCTCTTTCACTCCTATCACCCAGACCATAAATCCAAATACCACCTTTAGCATCAATCTGACCCCCTGGATCGACATCATCGAAAACACTCCCGCCAACCAGGTGCTGAACAGGGGACTCCTGCTGACTTCCAACAACGATGTGACAGCCTATTATGAAATCGCCCATAATAACAATCCCGGCATCTTTTCCTTGAAGGGAAAAAATGCAGTTGGGATCGATTTTTACATTGTATCACAAAATGATTACTTCAACCAGGTCGGACAGGAATCATTTGACATTGTCGCAACAGAAGACAACACACAGGTCACCATCATTCCCTCCGACACCATCATCGGCCATGGTGCGGGTATTCCTTTTGTCATCACCCTGAATAAAGGGCAGACCTATACCTGCCGGGCCTTCTTTACCACTGCCTCGCGTACCCTTTCAGGTTCCAGGATCACATCCAACAAACCCATTGCCATATCCTGGCAGGATGACTCTATCTACCAGGGAGGGGCCTACGACGTGATCTGCGACCAGATCATCCCGACCAACATCCTGGGGTGGGAATACATTGCCATCCGGGGGTATGCCAATACCAATGAACGGATCTATGTATGCGGTACGGTAAATAACACCACGATCTGGATCGACGGAAACCCGGCGCCCGTTGCAACCATCAATGCCGGAGAGACATATAAATACATACTCCCTTCCCCCAACAATACGGTTTATCTTGAAGCCTCCGAGCCGGTTCATGTGCTCCATCTATCCGGTTATAACAATGAATTCGGGGGATCCATTCTTCCCCAGGATTCCTGTACCGGATCCCCTCAAATCGGCTTCAACCGTACCAACAACAACAATTTTGCACTGCTGATCCTCACCCGGAACGGCAACCAGGGGAGTTTTCTCCTGAATGGGTCGAACTCCATCATTACCTCTTCCGATTTTACCGTCGTGCCCGGTACCAACAATGCCTGGGTATACGCCCGGAAGCAATTGACCACCGCCCAGGTTCCGGTGGGTCCGAATCTGATCCAGAACACCATGGGGAAGTTTCACCTTGGAATCCTGCACCAGACCGGAGCCAGCGCCGAATACGGCTACTTCAGCGACTTCAGCAGCCTTTACCTGGGCGCGGACGCAAACATTTGTCCTGGCGACAGCATGATCCTCGACGGTGGAGCCAATATGACCTCCTATGCCTGGTACAAACTCATCAGCAGCACCTGGACCCTGATAGACACCACCCGTACCTACACGGTCAACGACAGCGGGTACTACTCCTGCGTCGTCAACGGCAATTTCTGCACCCTGATGGACACCATCCATATCGGTTTTTACTCTAATGCAACGGTGGACCTGGGCCCTGATACCACCATCTGCGAAGGAAATACGGTCACCTTTGATCCCGGACAATTCGTTTCCTACCTCTGGAGCACGGGATATACCGGCCCGACCCTCACAACCGGTATTGACGGGGAGTACTGGGTACGCGTGGAAAACAACAACGATTGTATAGCATGGGATACGGTGATGCTCTACATCGACTCCCTGCCCATGGCAAACCATGCCATCTCCGGACCTGACACGGTTTGTCAGGGACAGAACGGAGTTTATTATCATGTCGACTCACTCCATTTTGCCACGACCTACATATGGTCATTGCCACCCGGAGCCACCGGAACGAGCGATACGGCCGAGATCTGGCTGGATTTTACTTCCAGTGCATCGTCAGGGTCCCTGAAAGTGCGTGGGGTCAATCATTGCGGGGACGGACCTGATACCACGTTTCAGATTACAGTGAAACCCTTACCTGGAAATGCCCACCCTGTGAATGGTCCGGATACCGTTTGTCAAACAGCTTCAGGGATTCCCTACACCACAGATTCCATTGATAACGCCACCAGTTACATCTGGATCCTGCCTCCCGGAGTCAGCATCGTGAACGGAACCGGCAACGATACGATCCAGGTGAATGTGAGTGCATCTGCCTCTTCCGGAAACATCATCGTGTTCGGACAGAATGATTGTGGAAATGGTGACAGTACCTTCTTCCCGTTGACGGTGAAACCCTTCCCGGTACCGGCCGGACCCATTTCGGGTCCCGATACCCTCTGCCAGGGCGCCACAGGGATAGTATACTCTGTTGACACCATTACCGGCGCCTCCGCATACCTGTGGTCCCTGCCCCCGGGCGCTTCGATCGTTTCAGGAGACAGCACCCGTAGTGTTTCCGTTAGCTTTGACTCCACCGCCCTTTCGGGGAATGTGGTTGTTAAGGGATGGAGCGACTGTGGTACCGGCGACAGTGCGGTGTTGGCCTTAACCATCAATCCACTGCCCACCCCCGCCGGTCCGATATCCGGTGAAGACACCGTTTGCCAGGGACAAACAGGTGTCCTCTTTTCTGTAGATCCGATCTCCTACACCTCTTCCTACAGCTGGACGCTGCCATCCGGAGCCTCCATCACCAGCGGGGCCGGTACCAACCAGATCCTGGTCGATTTTTCCAACCCAGCCCTATCCGGCCTCCTCACCGTGAGAGGGCACAATGACACTTGCGGGGATGGGCGGCAAAGCAATTTTTCGGTAGTGGTGAAGCCCCTGCCGACTGCTGCAGGGTTCATATCCGGGCCCGATACCGTTTGTCAAAACCAGTCCGGTGTTCAGTACCAGGTCCCCCTGATCCTGTATGCTGACCTGTACATCTGGACTTATACCGGTACAGGCGTTACGTTGGTCAACAACGGAGCCTCTGTCACACTGAGTTTTTCTCCGATTGCTTCGTCCGGAATACTAATGGTCAAGGGTGAGAACGATTGCGGATTTGGTATCCCGTCTCCCGGATTCCTCATTCATGTTAACCCACGGGCAGATGTATCGTTGCAAATCTGTTTGCCGGTCACCACGAGAGAGGCTCAACCCTTTCGTCTGCGAGGCGGACTCCCGCTGGGCGGTACCTATTCCGGCTCCGGTGTCTCGGCCGGGTGGTTTACCCCATCGCTGATCCCACCAGGAACCGATACGATCCCCATCACTTACAGCTATACAAACTTGTATGGTTGTACCTTCAGCGACACCCAGCAGATTATTGTCCTGCAATCCGTTGCATTCATTTGTGGTGATACGCTTCCCGATGTCCGTGACAGTGCACGGTATCCAACGGTACTCATCGGCTCCCAATGCTGGATGGCGGCCAACCTGAACTTCGGCAATCCTACCCCTTCCTCGCAGATGCAACGGGATAATTGCATCAGTGAAAAGTACTGTTACAACGACAATCCTTCTAACTGCACCTCTTACGGTGGCCTTTACCAATGGGGTGAAATAATGGATTACATCGACATGCCGGCCATTCAGGGACTCTGTCCACCCGGTTGGCACCTCCCATCTGAACAGGACTGGGCCTCCCTATTCAACCAATACATCAACAATGGCTTTGCAGGCAGCGCGCTGAAATCGAGCGGTTATTCCGGCTTCAATGCGCTGCTCTCAGGGATCCGGTTCCATACCACAATATGGAAGTACCCGGTCAGCGATCCGGTACTCCGTTCCGTCGTCTACTGGTCCTCCACCTCACATTCATCATCCAAAGCATGGGCTCATGGGATGAATGAGGTTGCCATTGACATAGAATACACGCCCAGTGTATCGTTCTATCCGGCACTGCGGTCCAACAGTTTTGCGGTCAGATGCGTGAAAGATTAATCGTAAATTAATCTCTTCATATGCAACCTTTTTTCTATTTTTGAGTACTGAGAAGTGGGATTTCCGGGAATATATTATGCAGAGAATCTTTTTTCTTATACTAATTATGCTGGTATATTCCTTACTGGGATTTCCTGAAGGATCCAAACAGATTTATATCAACAATGATAACACCTACCTTTACCTGTGCAACGATTTCGCGGGGAAATGTAATGGTCCTCCCCAATGGAACGGCGACCGGAGTCAGTTTGCGATTTATAGTTGCAATGAGCCGGACCGGCTTTACATCGTTACATCCACTGTTCAGGAGATGGTTTACCTCGGTTTCAGAGGAAGTGTAGGTTCGGGTTCTCACATTATTTTCAGGATCAAAGACCTGGCGGGGAGTCCAGTCTACACAGAACGTAGTCTTCCTACCAGCGGGGCGGGATATATCAGTACCATCAATCAAGCGCGGGTCGGTCCAACCCAGGTATATGGAGCAGGTGGATACACCGCCCTCAGCTTTCGTCCCACTACCCCGGGTGTTTTTTATATAGAGTTTGACCGGGTCAGCAACTCGACCGGCCAGCGTGTCATCGGTAATTTTAGTATGGACTTGTTTGATTTCACAGTGTGTGACACCGTGGCTCTGGTGGTCAAACCAGGCAGGGTCTACTCCAAGTCCTGGCAATTCCAGGAGAGCAGCGGATGCTCTGCAAAAACCTACGTCTATTCGGCCGATAGCATTATCACGTCAGCCGAATTCAATGACATGGGGGGTGGGGTCTGGATCCAGTTCTGCAATCAATGGGGCTGTACCAATACCGGAAACTTCACAAACGACCGCAAATCTCTTTACCAACAGTCGGCGCTGCTACCCCAGTATAAAATATTCATCAATCCTCCGGATGCATTGTTATACCCTCCTGCCACTACCCTGGGACAAATTGTTTCTCCGCTACCCTGGGGAGAGCGTTTCTGTGACAATGGCCATATCCTGTTCCATGTAAACGTGAACAAGCCCGGAAATGTAGAGATTCAGCTCTCGTTCGGCCCTCCCTATTTGAGCAGGAAACTTCAGCAGACGGTGGTGGTGGGAGAAAACCTGATCAACTGGGATGGTCTTGACGGTACGACCCCCGTTGGGGTTCCGGTACCCAATGGGACCGTCGTAACCTTTACCATTAGTTACATTAACGGGTTGACGAACATGCCGTTTTACGACGTGGAAACCAATTCAAACGGATTTCTGATCAACCTGGTTAGTCCCGCCGGAAGTACCCCAACAGTCTATTGGGACGATACCAACATCCCGGGAGGGATAAACAATACCGTGGTAGGTTGTGTCAGTCCTCCGGGGTGTCACACGTGGGGGAACAACTGGGGTAACCTCAACACAATCAACACTTACTGGTACAATGTATCCTCCACCACTAATCCAGCCACCATCGTCGAGTTCAGAAAACCCCAACCATTGGCGTTCAACCAGTCTCCTCCGCAAAGTTACTGCCCCGGAACCAACAGTGTGGCCTTCTCTGTGGTTCCCGATCCAAATACCACGGTCTATCATTGGAGCTATTCCGGCACCGGAGCTACCATCATCCAGGTCAATCCTTCGGATGCCAACGTGACGGTCAATTTTGCTGCAAACGCTACTTCCGGAAGTATTCAGGTATATGGAACCAACTCCAATTGTCCCGGTCCGGGGCCCACAGCTTCCCTGGCAATCACCATCAAACCGGTTCCAGGGGTGGTGCCCCCGTATGCCAAATCGATCTGTTCCGGAACGAACGTCAACCTGCCACTTGGTTCGAATCCTTCCGGAGCACTCTTCAGCTGGACCGTTCCTCCTCCCACCTGTTCTGCCAACATCCAGATTTGTCCACCCGGTCTGAACAACCAAACGCTGATCAATGACCTCCTGACCCTTACCAACCTTATTCCCGGGACAGTCACTTACCATGTAATCCCGACGTTAAACGGCTGCAGTGGCGCCCTGCAGGATATCGTAATCTCCGTGAATCCGCTTCCCGATGTACAGATCAACTCCACCACCCCTTCGATCTGTTCCGGTGAGACGACCAACATCCTGCTCTCCTCTACCGTTCCAGGAGCCCTATTCAACTGGACCGCCACCGCCAGTTCACCAAACGTGTCTGGCTACTCACTTACAGGCAGCGGCAATATCCTGGAGACGATCTCCAATTCAGGATTCACGACAGAGACGGTGACCTATTCCATCATGCCGACCGTAAACGGTTGCACGCCTGCTTCGCCAACCAATTATACCGTAACCGTATATCCCATTCCGAATGTCATCATTAACTCCTCCACCCCCTCCATCTGTTCCGCGCAAACAACCAATATCCTGCTCTCCTCATCTGTTTCAGGCGCCATCCTGAACTGGACCACTACTGCCAGCTCCCCGAACATTACGGGATTTTCTCCTTCCGGTAGCGGCAATATCTTTGAGACCATATCCAATTCAGGTTTCACAACCGAAACCGTGACCTATTCCATTTTACCCGTTGCCAACGGGTGCACACCTGCGGCACCGACTATTTATACAATCACCATATTTCCTGTGGCCGATGTGATCTTTGTACCGACTGGGCAGACATTATGTTCAGGACAGGTTACGAACCTGTCCCTACAGTCCAATGTGGCCGGCGCCACCTTCACCTGGACCGCGACACCGTCTTCACCAAACCTCTCTGGGTTTGCTGATGGATCCGGTGATTTGATTGCCCAAATCATCGATAATGCCGGGGCAACGATTGAATGGGTGACCTACCAGGTGACCCCTGCGGCGAATGGGTGTCCGCCAGGAACCACCATGCCGGTGATATTGACTGTCAATCCACGGCCTGTGGTAACTGCTGTTCCGAATGGTCAGTCGATTTGCAATGGACAGGCTACGAACCTGTCCCTACAGGCCGATGTAACCGGATCGACCTTTGCCTGGAGGGCATTCGCCAGTTCTGCCAATCTTGCCGGATTCGGAAGTGGCTCCGGGAATACGATTGCCCAGATCCTGACCAACAACGGATTCACCCCTCAATCTGTCACCTACCGGGTAGCAGCCTCCGCTAATGGATGTAACGGGGATTCAACCGATTTCATCGTGGTGGTTTACCCGGTAGCCGATGTGATCTTTGTGCCTACTGGGCAGGCATTATGTTCAGGACAGGTTACGAACCTGTCCCTACAGTCCAATGTGGCCGGCGCCACCTTCACCTGGATTGCCACGGGCAGCTCTCCAAACGTGACAGGCTACACGAATGGTTCTGGTAATCTGATCCAGCAAACCCTGTTCAATTCGGGATATATGATGCCCACGGTAACCTACCAGGTCGCCCCTACGGCGAACGGATGT
>JBDROF010000068.1:0-2200 GCA_043810345.1 Bacteroidota bacterium
GGGAAGGGTGAGAAAGTGAAAGATCACTCCCTCTTCTTCCGCATTTTCAAATTCCTCGATCCGTGCAGGTAACTCCTGCTGTGATCTCCGGTAGACTATATAGCTCTCTTCTGCTCCCAACCGGAGTGCTGTCCGGGCACAGTCCATTGCCACATTTCCCCCGCCTACCACAGCCACTTTTTTATGCCTTTTCACCGGTGTGTACGACTTCGGATATTCAAATCCTCTCATCAGGTTCACCCGTGTAAGGTATTCATTAGCGGAGTATACGCCATTCAGGTTTTCCCCCGGTATCTCCATGAACCATGGTAATCCTGCTCCAGTGCCTAGAAACACGGCATCGTACTCTTCCAGTATCTTCTTCAGTGACCTTGTTTTCCCGACCACATAATTGCAGACAAGCTTCACGCCGAGTTGTTGAAGATAGTTGATCTCTCTGCTCACAACTTTCCCGGGCAGGCGAAACTCCGGAATGCCATAGGTAAGCACCCCTCCCGGCTCGTGTAACGCCTCGACCATCGTTACATCATGGCCTGCCAGAATCAAATCGCCTGCTACTGTGATTCCGGCCGGACCGGATCCGATCACCATCACCTTTTTTCCGGTATTCAGTTTAATCTCCGGCAACTGAATTTCACCCTGTGAGGCTTCCCATTCCGCCGCAAATCGTTCAAGACGGCCAATGGCTACCGGTGTTCCTTTCTTTCCCAGTATACATTTGATCTCGCACTGCTCCTCCTGGGGGCAAACCCGTCCGCAAACCGCCGGCAGGCAGTTTTTTTCTTTTAAAATCTTGATCGACCCGGAAAAGTCCTCAGCGGCAATGCAGCGGATGAAGCCGGGAATGTCAATCTCAACGGGACAGCCGTCGATGCAGACAGGCTTCTTACAGTCCAGGCATCTTTTTGCCTCTTCTACAGCCATTTTGGATGTATATCCAAGGGCCACTTCCTTGAAATTTCGACGCCTGATATAGGGCGGCTGTTTGGGCATATCTACCCGTTCGAATCTCGATGTTTTCTTTTCAGCCATATTATATCCCTCCACATCCAGAATGATGAACAAGAAACGCTTCTTCTCCTACATATTGTTGTCTTCTCTTTGCAAGCTCTTCCCAATCGACCAATCTTCCGTCGAACTCAGGACCGTCGACACAGGCAAACTTCATCTCCCCGTTAACGGTACAGCGGCATACACCACACATCCCTGTCCCGTCTATCATGATCGTATTCAGGGTAACCATCACAGGGACATTAAAATGAGCGTACTCCTGCGTGGTTTTGTACGACAGGGTCATGCATCCGTTGGCAATCACCCGGTTGGGTTTGATCCCTGTCTCCCTGATGATGTCATCGCCTTTTTTAATGTGTCCCTTATACCCATAACTACCGTCTCTGGTCAGTTTAATCACCCGATCACTGTATCGTGCCAGTTTCTCTTCCCAGTAAAGCAAATTTTTACTACGCCCCTCCATGATGGTGATCACCTCGTTGCCTTTTTCTTTTAATGCCCTGACGACAGGAAAGATCGATCCCATTCCGAAACAACCGCCGATGCAGATCACTGTCCCGAAATGATCTATCTCCGTAGGCTTACCAAGCGGGCCAACTACGGTTGGAATTGCATCACCCGGTTTCAACATGGCCAGTTTACCAGTTGAGGTACCCACTTCCATAAACACAATGGACAATGTTCCCGTTTCATGGTCCCAGTCGGCCGCTGAAAGGGGGATCCGTTCCGAACCTTCCCCGGCATGGACGATCACAAATTGTCCCGGCTGAATTTCTTCCACCACATCCGGTGCATGAACCACCAGCAGGTGAAGGTTCGGGACGATCATTTTCCGTTCAACAATTTCAAACATGATCCCGCTTTAAGTTTACGTAACAAGGATTACTATCGAATTCCAGTTCACCGTTTATTGCAGATAGATATACATATCCAGGAAGGACGTTTTTACGGATGGCCGTTTTGAATTTCATCTTCTTCCCCGGAGCATGTAACTGGATAAGTTCCCCGGATTTCAGCTCTAATTTCCCGGCATCTTGGGGATTGAGTAGGAGATAACCGGGCAACGTCAGCTCCCCGAGGGCGGGTATCTCCTTTCCAAGGTTCGAATTGCAGAACGCATGTGGATTTTTCTCCTGGACCAGGATATAGGGGAATCTTTTCCCCGGAGAAGATACCGTTCCACCGGCAG
>JBDROF010000069.1:0-39660 GCA_043810345.1 Bacteroidota bacterium
CATGAAGATGAACCGGCAAGCTCGGCATGACAGTGCGGGCAAAAGAAATTGGCAATCGTGTCGATGGGGATTTCATACTCGGAGTTAAGGTGATAACTTCCATATAATGACGATAATCTTAACCATCCGTGTTTTCTTTCAAACGAAATGGTTAACCGGACAGATGGTTGGTTATCGATCAAAAAGTTCGGGTCCAATAAACTGTGATTGCAATGAGGGCAGCGTAATTTGATGGCAAAGATTCGTTGGTCTTTGGTGACATCAAGGGCATCAAGCCCTTCACGGGTTTTTTGTATAATCAGGGCAACTTCCGATTTTCTGACATTGGAGAAATAGTGTCCGTCCACTACCACGATCGGTCCCCGGGCACAGGCCCCCAGACAGTTTACGGTTTCCAGCGAAAACTTCTTGTCTGAAGTGGTTTCACCGGCACGGATTCCCAGTTGATCTTCAAACTCTTTTGCGATTACAGGCCCCTGGCGGACATGGCACGCCGTACCCAGGCAAACGGATATTAAATGTTCACCTCTGGGTTTTAAACTAAAATATTTGTAAAAAGTGGCCACCCCATAGATCTCGACAAGAGACCGGCCTGTTTCTTTGGCTATTGTTCTTAGTTCACTTTCCGGGAGATAACTATGGTGCGATTGAATCTCTTCCAACATGGTAATCAGCCCGCCCAACTCGTTCTCGTGCTTTCGAGCAATATCTTCAGTATGGATACTCATGGTTCCTCTTTTTCACTTATAATAAATTTACCGTCTGATTCAAGCAGGCTGCGAGAGCTCATTCGTATTCTTCACAATGCCAGATGCCAGCCTCATGTTTTGGAAAGGTACATGTCATACATTTTTTACAGTTGATACAGAGCCCTTTTAGTTTCCCATTTCCTGTATTCAGGGGTTGTGTCTCCAGAATGATTCTGGCAGCGTCAACAAGTTCTTCAGCTTCAACAAAGCAATCGAACAATTCACAGTAGTATATTAAGCGATCTTCTTCGCTGGCCCGGAAGGAACAGGAACTGGCATTGTTACATGTAATGCAAAGTCCACGAATAGTCTTGGACTTCTTCTTCTTGACCTCTTTGACCTCCTCTTGCATAATGACGTCATCCTTTTTCATGGTGAAATCCTCCTTTTAATTGAAATAAATTAAATACAACCTGTTTTAATCGGAGGGAATACAATTCACATACCATGAAATCACTCCTGCTGGAGACCAAGCCATCTTTTGTGCTAAATATATGGTATATATGGCTGGAAGACAGAAGAGTAATGACAAATAAAAAATCAGGAATATTTTGATATCTTTGATTTGTACAGGTAGTTTACGATGGTATAATCCGGGTAAATTTGAACCACCGGGGAGAAATACCCCATAGAGGGATTCATTCTGATGCGGGCATGGAAGATCCCCGGAGTTTTTCTCTCAGTGTTTTCCTGTCGATGCCAAGAATCTCTGCAGCTTTGGTCTTATTATAATCTGTTCCGGATAGGACATTCCGGATATGTTCGGATTCCACTTCAGCAAGTGTTCTGGGAAGTGTTGATTTTCCATAGGCAGAGAAACGCATCACGGAAGGTAAATCAGCCGCCTCGATCACTTCACTCTCCGTCATCGCAACCAATCGCTGCACAACATTTTCCAACTCCCTCACATTTCCCGGCCAGTGATAATTCCTGAGAATCTGCAGTGTTTTAGTGGAGAACTGGGGCTTCGGTTTTCCAAATTCCTTTGAATATTTCGTTACAAAATGGTCAATTAGAAGCAACACATCGTCATTTCGGTCCCGTAATGGAGGAAGATCAATAGCAATTACGTACAGACGGTAATACAGATCTTCACGAAACATTCCTTTCCCGATCAGCATCTGTAAATCTTTATTTGTTGCCGCAATGATTCTTACATTTACCTCGTGAGGACGGCTGGATCCAACCATGTACACCTCTTTATTTTGAAGCACCCGCAACAACTTGGCTTGCATGGAAAGGCTGGTATTGCTTACTTCATCAAGAAAGATGGTTCCACCATCTGCGGTAAGAAAAAATCCAGCCCTTGTTTCGGACGCTCCGGTAAAAGCCCCTTTTACATATCCAAAAAGCTCACTTTCCAACAGTCCCTCGGGAACGCCCCCACAATTGACAGGTACAAACGGAGCGGATGATTTCTTAAAACTATAATGAATGGCCCTTGCAACGAGTTCCTTCCCGGTACCACTTTCTCCTGTTATCAGCACAGTGGCTGAATTAGAAGAGGCTTTCCTGATTTGCCCGTAGACTTTTTGCATGGCCTCAGATTCCCCGATCAAACCATACATTTTGGTGTACTCATTCCGTGTTGATTTTTCCAGGGCTTTCCTGAAATTCGTTTTATCCAGAGCCTTCTTAACGGCCCTCATAAGTTCATCATCCGTGAATGGCTTAGCGAGGTATTCTTCCGCCCCTGCTTTAATAGCATTTACGGCCCCTTCAATGGAAGCATATCCGGTGATCATCACGACTTCGGTGTTTTTATAATTTTCCCGTATATGTTTGATTAATTCGAGACCACTTACTTTAGGCATTTTATAATCAGTGATCACCAGATCTATTGTCCTCCCTTCCAGAACACGAAGGGCTTCAGGTACGTTATTTGCCGTAAAAACCCGGAATCCCCTGGTTTCAAGGTTGCGCTGAACGACTTCCAAAGTAATTTGAGTATCATCTACGACCAAAATCTGTGTTTTATTTTTGGAGCCAGTCATAGTAGGTTTTTTAATAGTTTACTGTTCATTAGTTGATTGGCAATTGAACCTCAAATTTCGAACCAATGCCGATTTCACTTTCCACTTTGATGATTCCGTTGTGTGAAGTGATGACTCCATGAACAACCGAAAGGCCTATACCTGTTCCCTGACCAACCTCTTTGGTGGTGAAAAAAGGGATGAACATTTGCTTTTTCACCTCATTCGTAATTCCGGTTCCTGTGTCTTCAATTATCAGGGAAACTTGCTTCTCCCCCGCTTCAGTTCGGATAATCAATCTCCCCCCCTCAGGCATCGCCTGTATAGCATTGGTAACCAGGTTTACCAGAACCTGATGTATCTGGGTTTGATCCGCGATGATTTCTGGTAGTTCTGGTGAAAGTGTTCGAACCAGTTCAATTCCCTCTTTTGAACACCGTGACTCAAAAAAGACCAGCCCCTCATTTACGATGGTATTAAGATTCAGACGGGTTTTTTCTGGTTTCTTTTGCCGGGCGAAAATCATGAGGTGTTTAATAATCTCCCTTGCGTTGAGTGAAATGGTAATAATTCTGTTCAGATCCTGTTCAACCTGTTTGGGTAATTCCTGGGATTTTGAGGCTAATTGCGCCAAACCCAGAATGTTCCCCAATGGTTCGTTTAATTCGTGAGCCACTCCAGCGGTAAGCTGCCCTATGGTGGCTAATCGATCGGCATGCCTTAATTGTAACTGGAGTTTGGACCGTTCTTCCGCTGCTTCTTTCCTCCCGATTATGAAAGCAACATTCTCGGCTACGGTATTTATCAGACTTCGTTCCTCTTTTAAAAAAGGACCTTCATCAAGCCGTGGCATTTCTTTCAGATAGAATACCTCAACCACACCCCGCTTTTTGCCTGAAATAATAATATCTGCCACCTGTATATCGGAGTATTTAGTGCTCTTCTGGGTGGAATAAACATGTCCGTCAAAAACTATCTGACCACAAGCAATTTCCGGATATTGCCAGGCAGGAGGTAACAGCTTCAGGATATCGCGGAAAATTTCATCCAGAGAACGATTGATTGGTTCAGTGATTTTAGCTATTCCATACAGGCAGGTCAGTTCCTTTATTCTTTCATTGAGGGCTTCCTGAATCCGTTGATTTTGTATGGCAGAAGCGATAGTCGGACTAATTCGTTCATATAACGCAACCTCTGTTTTGGTAAAAAACCTGGATTGGCTGCTCTGGAACCGGATGAGGCCAATATGTTTTTTACCGTGTACTAATGGTATTAATATGAGTGATTTACAGGTATTACTTAACGCACGACCAGCCAGGTAGGATCCATGCTGTGTAAAAAAAGGGGAAGCTGGATCTTTTTGCCCTAAAAATACCTCTTTGCTCAACCTGACCAAAGCTGTTTGATTTTGACTGATATTCATCGACCCGTCTTTCTCTTTATAAAAAAAGGATTTTACATCAAACCGGAATAAATTTTTGTCAATCTGGGCGATTTCAATAAACTGGTTATGGTCATCTTTCTTCATCCAGATCTCAATAGAATCACATTTGGAGTATGATAATAAAACGTTGGCGGTCTCTTTGATAAAATCAATTCTTCTATCAGAACAGCCTGCAAGAATTAAAATCTGATTATTCAGCTTGTAATAATCGTCAGGAAATACTTTTGTTTCAGGAATCGTTGCCAAAGTGAATTGCATGAAATTCGATATAAAGGTAGACAATATCTGTGACTCGCCCACATCACCCCATCACCACGGACCTTTGATTCTTTCCGGGAGTAAAAAAAAGGAGGTCGTTCAACAGGAACGACCTCCTTAGTGAATTAGATCCAAACACAGATGGCTTAGGGATCTATTTTAATAAACATGGTCTGGATATAAAGTATTGGTGGACTTTGTTGTGCCGGAGTGAAGACGACAGCGGCCCATCCACCGGTCGGTACTTTATAATTGGCTCCATACAACAGGGCATCATCATGCATTTGTTGCATCATGGGAGTCAATGCAGGAATACCAGCGTGTGCCACTCCATTCCAGGGAGGCGTGTCAAATAGCCAGAGAGCTCCTTGTAAATCAGACCAGAGATATCCCGGATACCAGTCCAGATGATTCATCAGCCAGTTATAGCAGCTCCATGGGTGATTTTTTGCCCAAAATGGCATCAGATTCGGATACAAAGAAGAATGAACATTCATGTTATAAGGTACACCCGCGGTGATGAACAATGAATGGTCAGCACACCAGGAAGCTTCTATACCGTTATGAATATCATATCCAAACGGAATTCCTGTTAATTGTGCATCCACATATCCTCCTAACGATCCCGGAGCGTTGGGTCCGACAATTTTATATATGCAGGTGGCAGGAAGGTTTATCCAGGAAGGAAGAACCACATCCGCATCCGGAACGCAACTCCCTAGAACAAAATCAACCACCCCATCGCTTCCCTGTGGAAGCTGATCATCGTCATCAACGAACCAACTGTGGAAATAAACATACTGGAAACCAGTTCCTTTTCTGACCAGAATGGTGAGTTTAAATTCAAAATGATCAATCACGCTTTCACGGTCTGCGTACCTTACTTTCAACGGTTGTCCTTCCCCAAACCATGCGGCATTACTAAATTCGCCCATACAGACTCCATTTCTCCATACTTCAATTTTGCAAATGGCTGACATGTCCAATTTTAATCCGCCTGTTTGCTGAGCATACAGGGAACCTAAATAATCATTGATATCTTTTACGCAGATATCTCCGATGAAAGATTCTTCCAGTACCGTTATCTCGGCAATCTGGAAATTAGTAAACCCGAACTCATTGAAACTATCCTCTTCAAAACAGATTACTTCAATCCCGAGTTCAGTTTTAATAAAAGATTCAACTACGAATGAAATGTTTAATGGATTTGCCACATATGGAGCAAAATTACTTCCAGAGTGAGGAGTTGCTGCCAACAACCAATCGTCGTTCAGATTATTAGGCGTATTGTTGTCATCCCAGATGGTGAATTCTTTCAGCAAATGGTATCCAACAGACAGCTGAAGGGTGGTCGTGTAAGGAATTCCACCAACATACGAAATGGTAATGGTGTCAGAGGAGTTGTCAATTTGTACGATGGCATAATCAGCTTGTTCGCTGAAACAATCGAGGGTATTGCCCGACTTTAAACCATTCGGATCCTCTCCTGGGAAGATGGAAAATGCAACTCCCTGATTTGCCAAGGATTTTTCATTTTCCGGGAAATCCATCTTACGACAGCCGGTTACAGCTATCAAGATGGCGAATGTCACAATAATTAAGTTTAATGGTTTCATGATTTTTAAGATATTAGTTGTTTTTAATAACATTATTAATACTAGGTTTAATTGATACTCTTCATTTTTCTGGTGTTTTCATAGGCTTTAAAGGTTTAATTAATACTCGGTTTAATAGGTACTCTTTTAGTTGTCATTTTCATAGGCATTACGCGTATATTTCAGTTACGCATAGTCTTTACGAAAGTCTACGGTAACCTTCAATCCAAGTGAAAGTTCGTTCCACAATCCAGCGTTCAGGCAAGACTGTAAACCCCTTTTGATGGTCACATCCATGCACCAGTACAAGCATCCAAGTAAACATCCAGCACAGACTGACTGTCATGAATGTTGACTGTATGTACAACCACTACCAGTAATCATCCTGCTTGAGAAGCACGTTTCGTATTTCTTCCATCAAGCCATTGTTTTCCCATTGTCTGTAATAGCCACGTACAATTTTCCATAGTCCGACAGGCAGTGGTATCATTCGTTATTGGCAACCTTTTTTTAACAAGTTGTTATGTTCTTTCTCTTGCTTTTTTCATAGGCTAAAAATAATTACACAACAAATATATGACACACCTTTAGATAAATGCAACAGGTAATTCGTAAGTGTAGCTTTTTTAATCAAATGTGTATCAAATATTTTAGTAACTGTGTATATAATTTATTCTACTTGGTATTATATTGACAATAACATAATTAAAACATGATATATGTTCATTTGAAATGAATTTCCCGGAACCGGGAATAAAGAAAAGTCAGGGATTTTTCTCCTCTATTGAATTACAAAGATGATCCTAAGAAGGAGGATAAACAAGTCAAAATCAGTAGATGTAGTTAAACAACCTGAAACTGTAACCAAAAATTTTGTAAATGATTCCGTTCTCGGACTTGCCTGCTGGCTTTCTTCACAAATTCAGATCCACGATCACAAAGCAGGCAAAGAGAATACTGGCAAACCCGTTCAGGGTAGCAAACGCGAGGTTAACCCGGGAAAAATTTGTGGGTTTCACAATCAGGTGCTGGTAGATCACCAGAAGGGTAAAGATGCCCAGACCGATCCAGTAAATCAGGTCAAATGGACCAGTCACTCCTGCCAGTACCAGCATCATCAGTGCAATCAGGTGGAAAAATGCGGAGAGAACCAGGGAGTTTCGTGCACCCATCGAAGCAGGGATCGATTTCAGCTTCTCCCGGCGATCAAAATCAATGTCCTGCAAAGCATATATGATATCAAAGCCGGCAACCCAGAAGAGAACACAAAAAGAGAAGAGCAGAGGCAGGAGGTCAAACCGGTTTGCAACAGCCAGATACGCTCCTATCGGAGCCAGAGCCAGTCCCAGTCCCAGGAACAAATGACTCAGGTAAGTGAACCGCTTGGTAAAGCTGTAGCCCAGCACCACCAGCAGGGCCAGTGGGGAGAGGACCAGGCAGAGGGTGTTGATGAATGCGGTGGTGGCAATGAAGAGAATGGAGTTGAGAATGACGAAGAGAAGTGCGGATCGGGGAGTGATGATAGCCCTTGGAATTTCACGGATAGCCGTGCGTGGATTCTTCAGGTCGAATTCCCTGTCGATAAACCGGTTAAAACCCATAGCGGCATTCCGGGCAAACAAAACAGCTAAAATCACCAGAAAGAGTATAATGTAATCGATCATTCCGTCGTTTATTCTGACAGCCAGGAAAAACCCGATCATGGCAAAAGGCATGGAAAAGATCGTGTGGCTGACCTTTACCAGTGAGAAATAGTCTTTAATACCCGACATTTGATAAATTTGCGACAAAATTACTCAAATAGCTGAATGATCGAAAAGCTTCAATACCTCTTCCAGTACCTCTTTCATCGCCTGAAGGTCCGGTCGAAATACAGGATCCATTCTCCTTTTGTCTACAATTTCTCTAAATATATCCTGAACGACAATACGCAGTATTCTGATTATGAGCAGATAGAGAAAGTAAGGAAAGACCTGCTGTCACGAGCCAGGTTCATCAAACGGGTCGATCTAGGCAGCCGCTCCATCTCCTTTCCATTCTCGCAACGGTTCGTCAGGGTACGGGACATCGCAAGAAAATCATCCGTCACCCGCAAAAAAGGGCAGTTTCTCTACAAACTGGTCAAGCATTATAAACCGAGGTGTGTAATTGAACTCGGAACTGCATTTGGCATCAGTACGATGTACATGGCGAAAGGATACAGGAATTGTCATATCTACACAGTGGAGGGGTGTACCGATACGCTGTACATCGCCACCCACAATTTTTCCAGGCTGGGACTGGGCAACATCGAAGAGATCTGCGGGAATTTTGACGACCTGCTCCCGGAGATCCTGCAGAAAACCGAAACAATCGATCTGGTGTTTTTTGACGGAAACCATAAGAAAGAGGCTACACTCAGGTATTTCGACGAATGCCTGACCCACATTCAGAACAACACCATCTTCGTATTTGATGATATTCACTGGTCCAAAGGAATGAAGTCGGCCTGGGAGAACATCCGGCAACATCCCAGTGTAAAAGTCAGCATCGACCTATTCACTATGGGTGTCGTCTTTTTCAGGAAAGAGCTCAGCAAAGAAGATTTTATCCTTCGTTTCTAATTATTTATTACTTTTGTTCATAGCTGGAAATTATTAATCTGAATTACTTAACTGATGGGAAAAGAGATCATTCGTCTGGAAAACATTGTCAAGAACTACAAAATAGGAACCGTTATAGTGGAGGCCCTTCGGTCTGTTTCACTGGTGATGCAGAAAAATGAATTTGTGGCTATCATGGGTCCTTCCGGTTCCGGGAAATCAACCCTGATGAATGTCGTGGGATGCCTCGACACCGCTACCAGTGGGAGCTACTTCCTTAACGGACAGGATGTCTCCTGTCTCGATGACAACCACCTGGCTGAGATCCGGAACCAGGAGATTGGGTTTGTCTTCCAAACCTTCAACCTCCTTCCGAGATCCACCGCTCTGGAGAATGTGATGTTACCGCTGATCTATTCAGGAGTGACCAAAACCAAACGTATTGAGCGGGCCACCAAGGTGCTCGAAGAGGTCAAACTTGGCGACCGGGTCACCCATAAACCTAACGAGCTTTCCGGAGGGGAGCGGCAACGGGTAGCCATGGCCAGGGCCCTGGTGAACAACCCGGCCATCATCCTGGCCGACGAACCCACAGGGAACCTCGACTCCAAAACCTCTATCGAGATCCTGGGATTGCTTGAAGAGATTCACCGGATGGGGAATACGGTCATTGTGGTTACTCATGAAGAGGATATTGCCCTGCATGCCCACCGGATCATTCGCCTGATGGATGGAGAGGTAGCTTCTGATTTATGCAATGAGAACGTCAAAACCATCGCAGATTACGAACTAACCACTTAATTCTCACGCTGCATTCATGACGAAAGAAGGGAAGTATACCCAGCTTTTCCGCGATTTCGATCAGCTCAAGATCATGATCATCGGAGATGTGATGCTTGACTCCTATCTGTGGGGCAGGGTGGATCGCATCTCACCCGAAGCGCCCATTCCCATCGTTGCCCTTCAAAAGCGGGAGAACCGGATGGGAGGCGCTGCCAATGTGGCACTCAATGTAAAAGCCCTGGGAAGTGAGCCCATTCTCTGTTCCTTGATTGGTAATGACGATAGGGGAGATCAGTTCCTTGATCTGTTGGATCAACAGTCGATCCGGCAAACCGGCATCATTCGAAGTCAGGAAAGGGTAACCACCACCAAATTCAGGATCTTCGGTAACCACTATCAGATGTTACGGGTGGATGAAGAGGTGGATCATGACCTGTCAGAAGCGGATCATCAGAAGCTGATTGACCGGATTGAAACGATTCTCAACGAAGAAGAGATCCAGTGTATCATCTTTCAGGATTACAATAAAGGAGTGATCACTGAGAGGTTGATCCAACAGGTAGTTGGTTTGGCTAACAGTCAGAATATTCCAGTTACCGTTGACCCGAAACAGCGAAACTTTGCCTCCTACGCCGGTGTCACGCTTTTCAAACCCAATCTGAAAGAGCTGCAGACAGGATTAAACATGGAGATCTGTCCCGACCACCGGGATCAGGTGATCCGGGCTGCCCAGACGTTACGTAAGATGCTGGGATGCAGGTATGTAATGACTACCCTTTCTGAAAAAGGAGTGATGGTGAGCCTGGTTGACAACCTCACCGAAAAGAGCTTTTTTGTTCCGGCTCATGCCCGTTCAGTCGCCGATGTTTCTGGGGCCGGCGACACAGTTATCAGCGTAGCATCAGCCTGCCTGGCCAGGGGTTGTTCCCCGTATGAGATCGCTTACATTTCCAACCTTGCGGGAGGATTGGTATGTGAAGAGGTTGGCGTAGTTCCGGTGAACAAGGAGAAGTTACTGAAAGAGGTTCTGACTCTCTTATAACATTCATGCAGTACCATGCGGATGTGATCGTTGCTGGTGCCGGCCCGGCCGGAACCATGGCAGCCTACGAACTGGCCCGGAAGGGAGTGGATGTGTTGATCCTCGAGAAAGCCCGATTTCCGCGCTACAAGGTTTGTGGCGGTGGCCTGACCTGGAAAATACGGGATAAGATCCCATTCGACATCTCACCGGTCGTGGAGCGGGAGATAGTTTCAGTCCGGTTCTCCTGTAACTATTCCAATTTCTTTACCAGAACCTCTCCTGACCCATTGATCCTCTGCACTATGCGGCAGAATCTTGATCAGTTTCTGTTGGATCAGGCTCTCGCCGCCGGTGCCCGGATTCAGCACGGAGAGCATATTTCAGCTCTGCATCCGGTTGGGCCGAGCATCGTAATTCAGACACGGAACACCAACTTCCGGTCCAGGGTTGTGATTGGAGCAGATGGCACCTCTTCCATGGTAGCTCGGTGCAGTGGATTACATCAAGACCTGAGGCCCGGACTGGCCTGGGAGGCAGAGATGGATGCAGAAGAGGAAGAGCTGGAAAGATACGGCCAGACAGTTTTTTTGGATTGGGGAACGTTCCCCGGAGGTTATGGATGGATCTTTCCGAAGCGCGACCACTTCTCGATAGGTGTAGGTGGCCCTGCCTCCCTTTCGGGATATCTGAAGAGGTATAACGAGCAATTCATTCAATCATCCGGCATCCGGTTTACCGGCATCCGGTCCCTGAAAGCATGGCCGATCCCCATGAAAACCAGGAAAGGCCTTTTCCATTACGGCCAGGTAGTTGTTGCCGGAGATGCAGCCGGACTAACTGATCCCCTCACGGGGGAAGGAATCTCCTATGCCATCCGGAGCGGAACGATGGCAGGCCGGGCTGTATTCAGCTATCTGCAGGGAGATACCGGTGCACTGGCTTCCTATTCGGAAGAGATCAACCATGAACTGATGCCGGAGATTCTGGAGGCCGAACGGATCAAAGCAATCTTCAACACGGTTCCCCATACGATCCACCGGTTGGTAGAGGAGCGGGAACGGGTATGGAAAGCGTTCGGGAAGATACTGAAAGGAGAACGAACCTACGCAGATGTCAGAGATGAATTCGGAAAATGGAAATTTCTCTGGGGCCTCGCCTGCTATGTAGCCGGTCACATTAGCAGATACAAAGAAAGGAGATACAGAGGCATGAGGCATAAGGCACAAGCCACAGAGGCACTATAACACCACTGCACCATGGCACCACTGCACCATGGCACCACTGCACCACATCACCGCATCATTGGGAAAAGTGGTGAACGGCAGGTTAGGGCCGGGGTCATTGAAAGAGATTTTTATGACACTCTGAACAGAAGACAACCTTCCAGATGTCATTTCGCAATGGGACCGGATGCTGGAACTCCAGGGTGTCAAAAACAGAAGTGGTCACCATCTCGCCTGGAATACCCTGGGCAACGATGGTGTGACAAAGGTCACAATCTTTCGATATGAACTTCCCCTCATCACTGGCATGCAGGTCGGAATGACAACGGAAGCATCCGTTGGTCTCCAGGTGGCCGATGTGATCCGGATAAACAGCATAGGAGACTTTCATGCCCGGGAAGGTATTGAGACTGAAGGCTTCCTGGATTCCGGCGACTGCCTGGGCGATCTTCTCCTGGTTCTCAGCGTAGTATTCTGGGTAATCACTCTGGTAGAAACTGGTGATGACACTGTCGATGTACATCAGGGCCGTATCTTTGTTGGTGAAGAAATCTTTCAGGGCGTCCATGGCCACATACTTGATTTGAGGGATATCTTTCGGAACCGCCCCGGAGATCAGCGCATTGTCGATGTAATCGGGAGGTGATTTGAAGGCATGTGATGGCCGGTTGTGACAATCCATGCAATCCATGGTTCGTACCGGGAGAACCGCCAGCAAGCTGTCTTCAAGAGGATTCTCCTCATCCCGGTAAACCTTTGATTCGCCCGTTTTATTGTTGGTAAACCGGACCCATGGGATGGTTTCACGGGAATCATCTCCGGCAATGTACTCAATCTTTACATCCGGATTGATATGCCAGTGACTTCCCTCCTTCAACCCAAGAGCACTGTATAACGGACCTGTCTTCATCTGCATCACAATGTCCCATTCCGTATTTTTCTCATCGGTGAGGAAATTCTTCTGTACCCTGAGTTTACGTGCATAGAACTTTTCAGGCCAGTGACATTTCTCGCAGGTTTCCCGGGCCGGACGAAGATCCCGGACAGGCGTTTCGATGGGTCTCGGATACTTGTTAAACAGAGCGGCATACACCTGGTATAATCCGGATATCTTCGATTTTACATACCAGCTGGCACCTGCCCCCACATGACACTCGACGCATGCAACATGCGCATGGGATGAATGTTGGTAGGTGACATACTCGGGGTCCATTACTTTATGACAGAGGGTGCCGCAGAATGAAACTGACTCGGTGTAATGGAATGCCTCGTAACTACCGATGCTGGTCAGGAATAGAAACAGCAGGGAAGAGATGATAAAAATCACAAAGGCATTCTGGTGCCGTTTGTCATTCAGATCTATGTATGGTTTCCTGCGCTGTTTGAACTCCTTTTCGGTTGCGTTCTTCTTGTAATTGACAATCATACCCACCGGAATCAGGATCAACCCGGCGATCATTAATGCGGGCAGGGCCATGTAAATGAACAATCCCAGGTAGGACTCACCCTGGTCAAAAATGGTGGAGATGATAAAAAGAATCACAATCAACATCAACGCGATCACAACGATCAATGACCCGATAAAGGAGGTCCAGTTGTAATATGATTTCGGTAGTTTCATGTGTTAATAATTTTTATTTTAATCGACGTTTTTATGCAGAAAAGAGTTCTCAGTATGGATCTCCAACCCTTTTTCTGCATCTTCTGAGAGACTCATTCCCTGGATCTGAGATTCCGATGAAGGTGCTACATCAGGCAGCTCCACACTTCGCCGTTTGTATGCCGGAACACTTTCCAGTTCGGAAAGATTATTCTCGATGGGGGTATGGTTTTTCAGTTTTTCACTGAGGGCTTTCAGTTTCTGGATACGGTCATTGCCCATCCGGTTCAGCCCGGAATGATTGTCCCCGGAGCCTTGAGAGGGGGATACCTGTGGCGCCTCTGGCCGACTGGAAGACTCAGAGGTGACAGTCTCCACCCGTTTGTCGATCAGGTGCATGCTCTCCTCCTCTTCGGGTTGCAACTCTTTGACCGGTTCCTGTTGAGGAATGTCCAAGTCAAAAACGATTTCGCGCTGAAAGAGATCAGGTTCCTCAGACTCAGCTTTTTCATAAGCCTCCGAAATCGTTTCAGAAACCTCCAGAGTCGTTTCAGAAACCTCCATGGTCGTTTCATGAACCTCAATTTCCTCCTCCGCAACTGGCTCTGGCATCTCGATCCGGGACTCCACCTTGGGTGTCGGTCTTTCTGCTTCGTAGAGGTCACGGATCACCACATCTTTCTTATTTGTTCCTCCCTGGCGACGGTGTTCATCGTCGAAACCGGTTGCAATGATAGTGACGCTGATCTTTTCGCCCAGGCTCTCGTCAAATCCATTGCCCCAGATGACTTCGGTGGAGGATTTTGTTTTTTCCTGGATGTAATCGGTGATCTCTGTCACTTCGTCCATGGTGATCTCCTCCTTCCCGGAAGAGATGTAGAGGAGCAGGTTATTGGCTCCCTCAATGTCGTTGTTGTTCAACAAAGGGGAACTAATGGCCTCTTCCACAGCCTGCTGTGCACGGTTCGCCCCTGTAGAGATACCGGTTCCCATGATCGCAACACCACTGTTTTTCATCACGGTTTTAACATCCTCGAAGTCCACATTGATATACCCTGCCACGGTAATGATCTCGGCAATTCCCCTGGCGCCCGTGGTAAGGATATTATCGGCCTGGCCGAACGCTTCCGATAACCGTAGATTTCCGTAAAGTTCACGCAATTTATCGTTGCTGATGATCAACAGGGCATCCACGTGCTCTTTGAGTTGTTTGATCCCTTCATCGGCATGCAGTTTTCGTTTTCGTCCTTCGAACGCGAACGGAAGGGTTACGATCCCTACGGTCAGTATCCCGAGCTCCTTGGAGATCTCGGCAATGACAGGTGCAGCTCCTGTCCCGGTACCTCCACCCAGCCCAGCAGTTACAAAGAGCATCTTGGTACCGTTGCTCAGGATCTGACGGATGTGATCGGCGTCCTCCAGTGCCGCATTACGACCAATGGAAGGCACGGCGCCAGCTCCTAAACCGGAAGTAAGGTTGGTCCCAAGCTGGATCTTCGTTGGAACCGGACTCGATTCCATCGCCTGCGCATCTGTATTGCAGATGATGAAATCGACCCCTTTGATCCCCTGGTTGAACATGTGCCTTACCGCATTGCTGCCACCTCCTCCAACGCCGATGACTTTGATGATATTCGATGGGTTCTTTGGCAGGTCAAATTTTATCATATCTGGCATGGGGTATGGTTTAATAGGTGGTTTAAAATTAGGATGTTTGGTACCTGAATGTTGGCAGCATCCTGAAATTTATTAACAAAGTGTTTGTGAATAGCAGGGTTCATTCATTCTCCTCCTCGAACCAGTTCTTGATCCGTTCCAGGAAAATTTCGGTAAATTTCTTCCCCTCCCGTGTTCTGTCCCTGACTTTTTTCTCTTTCTGTCTCTTCTTTTTCTGATCTTTTTCTACTGCCTCTTCTACCGTTTCCAGCTCTTTCATCTTCTGCCTTTCCCGCTCATATCGTTCACTGCCCACGATAACCAATCCGATACTGGTGGCAAACATTGGACTGGCCATCTCTGCAGCTACATTATTAGCCAGGTGTTCATTCGGATAGCCAATACGGGTATCCATGCCGGTCACGAACTCGGCTAACTGGGCAACGTGTTTCATCTGGGCTCCTCCGCCGGTCAGGACCAACCCGCCGATCAGCTTTTTCTCATACCCCGAGCTTTTGATCTCATAGTAAATGTGCTCAATGATCTCTTCCATGCGGGCCTGAATGATATTGGCCAGGTTCCTCAGACTGATCTCTTTTGGCGGTCGACCGCGGAGCCCGGGAATCGCAACGATCTCTTCTGCCTTGTTTTCACTCGCCAGGGCAGATCCAAACTTGATCTTTAACTCTTCTGCATGCTTCTTAATGATCGAACACCCCTCTTTGATATCCTCGGTGATGATCTCCCCTCCCAGGGGGATGACAGTGGTATGACGGATGATCCCTTCATGGAAGATGGCAATATCCGAGGTCCCTCCACCAACATCGACAAGCACCACACCGGCCTCTTTTTCCTCGTCACTCAGTACTGCTTCCGTGGATGCAATCGGTTCCAGGATCAGCTCCACCACCTCCAGCCCGGCCCGCCTTACGCACTTGTAGATGTTCTTGGCAGCGGCTGTTTGTCCGATGATGATATGGAAATTAGCGTCCAGCGAACTGCCGATCATCCCTTTGGGTTGCCGGATGCCATGCTCTCCGTCCACACTGAACTCCTGCGGGACCACTTCGAGGATCTCCTCGCCAGGACTCATGTTTAGATTGTACATGCTGTTGCAGAGGTTGTCAATATCCTGTTGGCTGATTTCCGTATCGGTCTGGTTCCTGATCATGCTCCCCCGGTGCTGGAGGCTTTTGATATGCTGCCCGGCGATGCCCACATTCACGTACTGAATCTCTACCCCTGACTTCTGGGAAGCTTCGGCAACCGCCTCTTTAATGGATTGAACCGTATTCTCGATATTGGAAACGACACCCCGCTTGACGCCAATCGAGGGGACCTTCCCGTACCCCAGGATCTCGATTTTGCCGAATTCGTTTTTTCGCCCTACGATGACAGCGATTTTGGTAGTGCCGATGTCAAGACCGACAATGATTCCTGCGTTTTTCATACTTAGTTATAGTTTAGAACAAACAACCTGATTCTTATATTTAATATTGATGACATTATACTTATTCCAGCCAATCTGATTCAACCCCTGTCTGTAAAAAACCATCAAACACCTGAATTTATCTCCCAGCGCCTCCGCATCCCCAAGAAGAATAACATGATCTCCCACTTTGGGTATGAGCTCATAATCACCCGGACCATTGACAAAGATCTGATCCACCTGTGCTTTCAGAAAAGGATCATGATTAATGAACAGGGCCAGTTTTAACAGATCGGAGAGCAGTGGGGAGGAACTGGCAGAATCGGGAATAGCCCCGGAAGCCACCAGCACCCTAACCGGATAATCGGAATGGCATGGGAGTAAAACACCCGTCCTCCCGATGTAATAGCCCTGGTTTGTCTCCGTGATGATCCGGATAACAGGTTCTCGCTGAAAAGCATTGACATAGATCTCTCCGGTATGCGTACCATATACCTGTACATTGGCCATATAAGGATATCCTCTGACCACCCGTTCCAGCTTCTCCGTATTGATCTGAACCATGGGTTTGCCCTTGACCTCACCCGCTACCGAGCGGATCAGGGAGTCGATTTCGGCTTCTGTCACCAGGCTGTCAGCCTCTCCGTAATGGAGATTGATACGCAGGCTCCGGCAGATCGTACCTTTCTGTTCATTCTCAGCAAACCCCAGCAATACTAACGTTCCCGTAAAAAGAAGACTCCCCAGGATGAGGTTAAAGATCCGCCGTATTTTCTTTTTCAATCTCATTTGTTGCCTAATCTTTCTGTAATCGGTTGAATCAGTTGATCAATATCTCCGGCTCCCAGGGTCAGCAATACCTCGGGACGTCGTTCTTCAAGGATTTTCAATACATCCTCTTTCTGGCACAGCTGTTTATCGAAGAGGTTGATTTTTTCCAGCAACATCCGCGAATGAATCCCTTCAAGGGGGAACTCCCGGGCCGGATAGATATCCAGCAGGATCAGGGTGTCCAGTTCAGCCAGCGCGCTGGCAAAGTCATCTGCCAGATCGCGCGTCCGGCTGTAAAGATGGGGCTGAAAGACGCCGGTTACCCGTTTCCCCGGATAAAGTTCCCGCACCGCCCGGATACAGGCTCTCAGCTCTTCCGGATGATGCGCATAATCGTCGATGTAGATCAGGTCGTCCTGCTTGATCCGGATGTCGAACCGGCGGGCAACCCCGGTGAAGCTTTGGATGGCTCTCTTCAGATCTTCCTCATGAATGCCTAGGATCCATCCCACAGCCAGCGCTGCAATGGCATTCTCCAGGTTAAACAGACCAGGCATTCCCAGCGCAAAACCAGGCATGGTCTCCGCGGGCGTTGCGAAGTCAAAATGGACCAATCCCTCGTGGATGGCTACGTTGGTTGCAAAGAAGTCTGCTTCGCCTTGCAGGACATAGGAGAAACGGGAAATCCCTTCCGGTATCTCTCTTCCCGGGGCAATTCCTTTTTTCAGGATCAGAGAGCCGTTGGTTCGGATCCTTCCTGCAAATTCCCCGAAAGATTCCATAAGGTTATCCGGGTGACCGTAAATGTCCAGGTGATCGGCATCCATGGAGGTGATGATGGCTATATCGGGAGTGAGATGCAGGAAGGAACGGTCGTATTCATCGGCCTCGACGATGCAAAATGGTGCCGTGGTGCCGTGGTGCCGTGGTGCCGTGGTTGAATCAGAAGAATTCGGACTGTGGACTGTGGACTGTGGACTGCGAACTGTGGACTGCGAACTGCGAACTGCGAACTGAATAAAGTTGCTTCCATAGTTCTTGGAAATGCCCCCCAGGAATGCCACAACGGGCTTGCCAGCTGTAATGAAAAGATGGGCTATCATGGCAGAGGTGGTCGTTTTCCCGTGTGTGCCGGCAACCGCCACAGTGGTGAATGGCGAGGAGATCTCTCCGAGTACTTCGGCCCGTTTCCTGATTGGTACACCACGTTCTGATAAAAACTGGTATTCAGCGTTCACCTTTGGTACAGCCGGAGTCCAGATCACCAGGTCGACATCATCAGGGATACACGAGGGGTCCTCTTTGAAATGTACCTCCATCCCTTCGTTGATCAGCTGGTTTGTCAGGGATGTCGGTGTTTTGTCATACCCTGCCACACGAGCTCCATGATGCTTGAAATAGCGGGCCAGGGCGCTCATGCCAATGCCCCCGATACCCAGGAAATAGACCGATCTGACCTCTTTATCTTCCATGATGGTCTCGTTGCGTTCCTACCAGTTTAAACACTTCGTGGGCAATCCGGCTAGCCGCATCCGGAATGGCCAGTTTCCGGATTTGTTGACCCAGATGTTGCCGTGATGTCTCATTTTTCATCATCTCCGCCACCCTACCCGGCAGGATAGCTGGCGCCTTCCTGTCGGAGATCGTAACCGCGGCCTCCCGCTCCACCAGGGCACGGGCATTTTTTGTCTGATGATCTTCCGCTACGTTTGGGGAAGGAATCAGGATCACGGGTTTCCCTACCATACAGAGTTCCGAAATCGCAATGGCTCCTGCCCGTGATATCACCAGGTCGGCACAGGAGTAGGCGAGGTCCATACGGTCGATGAAGGGGAAGACCCCTCCCCAACCCTCCCCTTGCAGGGGAGGGAGCAAGTCCCCTTCAGGGGATTTAGGGGCTATTCCCGTATAACGTATTTCGTATTTCATCCCAACAAGCCTGCTTTGTACTTCGTTATAATAATATCTCCCCGTTTGCCACAGCAGTTGCACATCTTCAGGAAGCCCTTGATCGAGCAGGGCAAATATGCTGTCATTTATCGTTTTTGCTCCACCGCTGCCTCCCATCACAAGGATCGTTTTTTTAGCAGGGTCAAGTCCAAAATGGGTGTAGGCTTCAGGCATATGCTCCGACAAGGAGGCCAGGTCGGTTCGTACAGGATTCCCGGTGAGCACTATTTTCTCTTTCGGGAAATAGTGTTCCATCCCGTCATACGCTACACAGATGGTATTCACCCGTTTCCCCAACAGTCTGTTCGTGACTCCGGGGAGCGAATTCTGTTCCTGGATGAGTGTGGGAATCCCTTGTGCAGCTGCCATCTTCAGGGTGGGGCCGCTGGCATAACCACCCACCCCGATCACCACATCGGGATGGAACTGTTTGATCATCTTCCTGGCCAGTTGAAGGCTTCGCATCAGCTTAAAAGGGAACGCCAGGTTCTTCCATGTGAACCTCCTGACGAACCCGGCAACCGGCAAACTCTCGATACGGAACCCGGCCGCCGGAACCTTCTCCATCTCCAACCTCCCCCTGGCACCGATGAACAGGATCTCTGCAGCAGGCTCCCGGATCTTGATAGCCTGAGCAATCGCAATCGCAGGGTAGACATGCCCGCCTGTTCCTCCTCCGCTGATGATAAATCTGCTCATTGTCTATACCATAGCTGGTTGGTTCTCTTGCAACACATCCACTTCGGTGCCGTTTTTCGTCTCAATCTCTGTTCGCCTGCTCACACTAAGGATGATCCCGAGCGAGATACAGGTAAACCAGATAGAAGTTCCTCCCATGCTGATCAGCGGCAACGTTTGTCCGGTGACCGGAAACAAATTGACGGCCACGGCCATGTTGATCAATGCCTGGAATACCAGGCTAAATCCTATCCCAACACTCAACAGGGTGCCAAAATTCCCCGGACACTTATTCGCGATGCGGATCACCCGGAACAACAGGATCAGGTATAACAGCATCACAATCACTCCGCCTACGATGCCATATTCTTCAATGATAATGGCGAAGATAAAGTCGGAATAGGGATGAGGAAGGAAGTTCCGTTGAGTGCTTTTCCCGGGGGATTTCCCCAGTACTCCTCCTGAGACGATTGCGATCTTTGCCTGATCAACCTGGTAGGTCTCATCACTGGTAGCCTTTTCCTTGTCGAAGAAGGTCTCCATCCGGTTTTTCCATGTGGTGCTTCGGGGAAGCAGGTTTGGGGCGGTAATGGCGATCCCCAGGATCAGGAGGATCCCAACGACCCCAACTCCTGCCAACGTCAGGATGTACTTCATTTTCACTCTCCCGATGAACATCAGCACGATACAGGTTACAGAGAGGATGGCACAGGTAGAGAAATTGGCTGGCAGGATCAGCAGGCAGATTATGATTACCGGCAGGATGGCCGGCAGAAATCCCCGTTTAAACTCCTTGATCTGCTCCTGGTTCTTGCTTAGCACCCTGGCTACATACATGATCAGGAAGAGCTTGGCTACATCCGAACTCTGGAATGTGATATTAAAGATGGGCACAGTGAGCCAACGGTTAGCTTCGTTGAAACCGGTCCCCGAGATCAGGGTGACCAGCAATAGCGGAATGGAGAGGATCAACCCGATCTGTGCCAGTCGGGAGTAATAGGTATATTTGACCAGGTGCATCAGGTACATCAGGATAAACCCAAGTCCGAGGATAAAGAACTGACGCAGCAGGTAGTGCTCGGTATCACCGCCTTGCTTCTTGTAGGCAAGCAATCCCGTAGAACTGTAAACGGCCAGCAGCGAAAAGATGGAGAGGATGATCACAATGATCCAGATCACCTTATCTCCTTTGGTATTGTCAGCAAACTCATGCATCGTTGCTACAGGTTTTTAACAGCATTTTTATAAGCAACTCCGCGCGCTTCGAAATTTTCAAACATGTCGAAACTTGGACATGCAGGAGAGAGTAACACGCAATCACCTGTTTTAGCCAGATAGTATGCGGTCTCCACGGCTTCTCCCATATCTTTCACCCGGATTACCGGGATCTCAGTACCTTTGAATACCTCCAGGATGTTTTGTGATTCCCCGAGAAGGAGGATGGCTTTGACCTTTTTCTCTACCAGATCCCTGATGGTTGCATAATCATTTCTCCTGTCGGCTCCTCCTGCGATCCAAATGACCGGCCGGTTTATGCTTTCCAGGGCAAACCAGGTGGCATTGATGGTACAGGCCCTGGAGTCGTTGATAAACTCAATCCCATGGATGTTGGCTACAAATTCTAACTGGTGTTCAGGAGATTGTGAGCTGCCGAGCGACTCTTTTATCAACTCTTTCCGCAGTTCTAAGATCCTTGAGGTCACTGATGCAGCCAAGGTGGAATAGGTCCTGGATCTTCCTTGTAAAGCCAATGCTTCTAGTGTCATGGTTACCGGAGTTTAAGTGTTACAATGGATAAAACTGCCAGCATGATGCCGACGATAAAAAAGCGGAGCACGATCTTCGACTCGTGGTATCCCTGCATCTGGAAATGGTGATGAAGAGGCGACATCATGAAGATTCTCCGTCCTGTTCCGAATTTCCGTTTGGTATATTTGAACCAGCTTACTTGAAGCACAACCGACAGGTTCTCAGCAAGGAAGATCCCGCAGAAGATCGGGATCATGATCTCTTTCCGGATCATGATCGCAAAGACTGCAATCACGCCACCAAGCGCCAGACTGCCGGTATCACCCATGAATACCTGGGCCGGGTAGGAGTTGTACCAGAGGAACCCTATGCAGGCCCCGACAAACGCACTGATGTAGATAGCCAGCTCGCCTGTATTCGGGATGTACATGATATTCAGGTAGTTGGCTAAGATGATATTGCCGGATACGTAAGCCAGCACGCCCAGCGTTACACCGATGATCGCCGAGGTGCCGGTAGCCAGGCCATCCAGCCCGTCGGTAAGATTGGCTCCGTTTGAGACGGCGATGATGATGAAGATCACCAGGGGGATGAAGATCAGCCAGGTCCACTTTTTCGCATTCTCCCCCAGCCAGGAGATGAGGGAGTAGTAGTCAAATTCGTTGTTCTTGATAAAAGGGATTGTGGTTTTGGTAGACTTGACAGATGATTTGTTGAAAATAGTCGTTTGTTCAAACTCCGTTTCCACCCCGAACACCTGGTCCGACTTAACTACTGCCTGTTGATTGACCCGTTCCTTGATCACGATGCCATTACTGTAATACATGGTGAACCCGATGATCAGCCCCAATACGATCTGCCCCATCACTTTGAACTTGCCGGCCAGCCCTTTCTTATCTTTCCTGAACACCTTGATATAGTCATCCAGGAAGCCGATAAATCCCAGCCAAACGGTGGCAATCAGGATCAGGAGAATGTAGATATTGTGAAGCTTGGCAAAGAGGAGGGTAGGAATCAGGATCGCTGCCAGGATGATCAGTCCGCCCATGGTGGGGGTACCTCTCTTCTCCTTTTCCCCTTTCAGCCCCAGGTCACGGATATTTTCTCCCACCTGCTTCCTGAGGAGGAATCCGATCACTCGTTTTCCGATGATCAGGGAGATGAACAGGGAGGTGATCAGTGCAGCCCCTGCCCGGAAAGAGATATACTGGAATACCCCGGCTCCGGGAAAGTTAAAGGCTGTGTCCAGATATTGAAATAGATAGTACAGCATACCTTACGGATTATTAACACGTTGGTTTATTCCGAAGATTTCACGCACAACAGATTGATCATCAAATGGATATCTTATTCCTTTGATCTCCTGGTACCGCTCATGTCCTTTTCCCGCCACCAGGATGTAATCACCCGGCCTGGCCAATGCACAGGCGGTTCTGATCGCCTCCCTCCGGTCGGCGATCACCAGCAGGTTTTTCTCATGCTCCACGGGAATCCCTTTTTTCATCTCCTCGAGGATGGCCTCTGGCTCCTCAAAGCGCGGATTATCAGAGGTGAGGATCACCCGGTTGCTGAACCGACTCGCGATGGCGGCCATCAGCGGTCGTTTAGCGGCATCCCGGTTACCCCCGGCACCAACCAGGGTGATCAGCTCTCCCTCTCCTTCCCGGATCTCGTTGATCGACTCCAGGATGTTTTGAAGGGCATCAGGAGTATGGGCATAATCCACGATGACAGTGACCCTGTTCGGGGAGATCACGTAGTTGAACCGCCCTTCAACGGGCAGCAGGCGGCTTAAACAGGTCAGCACAGAGGTCTTATCCTGCTCCAGCAATATCGCTGTCGCATAGACGGCGAGCAGGTTGTAGGCATTAAACCGGCCGATCAGGCGAAACCATACCTCATGCCCGTCTATAATCAGGTGAAGCCCCTGTACGGTATTTTCGATCACTTTGCACCGGAAATCAGCCATGGAGGTCAGCCCGAAACTCTTTTTCTCAGCCAGGCAGTTCTGCAGCATCACCAACCCATGCTTATCATCTTTGTTTACCAGGGCAAAGGCAGGGGGGGCCAACTGGTCGAAGAAACTCTTTTTAGCCTGGATATACCGGTCGAAAGATTGATGATAATCGAGGTGGTCATGAGTAATGTTGGTAAAGAGCCCACCAGCGAACTGCAATCCTGCAATCCGCCGCTGGTCAATGGCATGTGAACTCACCTCCATGAAACAATAGGCACAACCGGCATCCACCATCCGGCTCAGCAGGTGGTTCAACTGAATGACATCAGGTGTGGTATGAGTGGTTTCGATAACCTCCCCGTGGATCAGGTTTTTAATGGTAGAAATCAGTCCGCTTTTGCTGCCGAGCTCTTCAAATAGCTGATACAACCACGTGGCCGTCGTGGTTTTTCCATTGGTGCCGGTTATCCCAATCAGTTTCAAGGCGTGTGACGGGTGATCATAAAAACCGGAAGCGATCAGACCCAGTGCAACAGCAGAATCTTCCACCTCCACATAGGTGACGCCATCATGCAACCGGCCGGGGAGGTGCTGGCACAGGATCACACTCGCCCCCAGGGCAATGGCCTGACTGACGTACTGGTGGCCATCGGTGACGGTGCCGGGGATGGCAGAAAAAAGCGAACCGGGCAACATGTTCCTGGAGTCCAGGTGCAACGAGGTGACCAAAACCTCCCTCTCTCCGGTAATCCGGCGTACCTTAATCCCTTGCAATATCCCCTCCAGTTGCTTCATGCGTCTGGTTTGTTCACCTGTTCTTTGGATTTGGCCGTTACAGCCAATTCAATCAATACCGTAATCCCTTTGGAAATCCGGCTTCCGGGCATAATGGACTGGCTTACTACACTCCCTTTTCCTTTGACGGAGACCCGTAATCCATTTTGTTCCAGCAGGTAGACGGCATCTTTTAATCCCATTCCTGTAACATCGGGCATGAGCCCTTTGGAAACAGATTCCGGGATCAGCGACACGCTCTTGTGAACCAGTTTTGGCCGTGCCCAGAGCGCCTTGGGATTCACTGACGGTACATTTACACCCAGTGAACCGTACACCAGCTCGAGGTCTGTTCGCTTTCCTGCCTTTGCAGAAGGGATCAGGGAGGAGGCAGTGTCTTTCGTGGCGGCAAAATGGATTTCCGGGTGACGGGCATAGAGCTGGTCGGCAATCTCTTTGAAAACGGGTCCCGCAACGGAGGCTCCGTAATACTTTTCTTTTTTCGGATTATTGATCACCACGATCATCGAGTATTTCGGGTTTTCAGCAGGAAAAAATCCCACAAAGGAGCCTTTGTACAGCACCCTGCTTCCATTGTTGCCATACCCCTTGTTCTCCTGGGCAATTTGTGCCGTTCCTGTCTTCCCGGCGATTTTATAAACCGGATTTTTCAGGTTGGTAGATGTACCCTGGTCCACCACCCCCTGAAGCATAAGTCTGACTTTGGCAAGCGTGGAGGGAGAACAGATAGAAGGATTGATCACCTCCGTTTCAACCTTCTTCACAACCTGGCCGTTTCTACGGATCTCCTTCACCAGAAGTGGTTTGACCATGGTTCCGTTATTGGCCACCGCATTGTAAAGGGTCAGCAACTGGAGCGGTGTCATGGCCACCTCGTACCCGACAGACATCCATGGCAGGGAGAGCTTTGACCACAACTTGTCTTTGGTATCCTTGATGTTAGGACGTCCCTCTCCGCTGATCTGTAATCCCAGTTGTTTCTGGATGCCCAACTTATAGATTCCGTCGATGAATTTTTGAGGTTTAGCTCCATAAGCCTGGACAATGATCTTGGAAGTTCCCACATTGCTGGATTTCTCGAATACCTCCCGGGCAGTGATGGTACCATAGCCCCCTCTGTGGGAGTCGGACATTTTCCGGCCACTGTAGAACACTTCGCCATGGCCGGTTGCAACCGGTGTATGGAGATCCACTTTGCCGTCCTCCAGGGCCACCAGGAAAGAGACCAGTTTGAATGTGGAACCCGGCTCGGTGCTCTCCCCGACGGCGTAATTATACCCCTCCTTATACCGGGATGGCCCTACCCGTTGGAGGTTGGCAATCGCTTTGATGTAGCCCGTTTCCACCTCCATAACCACCACACAACCATAGTCAGCACTATCGGTGATCAACTCTTTTAATAATGCCCGCCCGACAAGATCCTGGATATTGATATCGAGGGTGGTAATGATGTCATCCCCATTCTGAGGCTCGAGCTCATTTTCCAGGTCTACCGGCACCCATGCTTCGTTTCCTACTTTCCGCATCAGCCGTTTCCCGGTAATACCCTGAAGATGTTGACTGAAATAGCCTTCCAACCCCACAAACACACGGTTGGATTCATCCTTGCTTTCATATCCAATGGTACGCCTGGCCAGCTCTTTGTAGGGCAGCTCCCGCTGGTAGTGCGGAATGACAATCAACCCTCCTTTGTACTTTCCGCGACGGAAAATGGGGAAGGTTCGCAGTTGTTTTAATTCGGAATAGGTGATCTTCCGTTTGATCAGGTAATAGCGCTCCCCGTTTCTCCTGGCCTCCCAGAGCTCATCCCGGTATTGGTAGGGCGTACGGTCATGGAAAAGCCCAGACAGGCGGCAGGAGAGAGAGTCTACATGTTTCCGGAATATCTCGTCTGTCAGCGAATCGGTACACACATCCATCCGGATTTCAAAAATCGGGATGGAGGCTGCCAGGAGAGTCCCATCATCCGAACAGATGTTCCCCCGGATGGCCTCCACATCGAACCAGTTGAGCTCTTGCTTTTTTGCCTGCTCCATCAATTTGGAACTTTCAAAAAACTGGATGTATACCACTCTCCCCATGATAACCAGGGCAAAGAGGAGAATGCCCAGGTACACCAGGTAAACACGTAACAGGATTGATTTTTTTGCCTCTTCCATCAGGTTATTTCTCGGTGGTGGCTGACTCAGCCAGTACGGAGTAGAAAATTTTATAGGGGGGGACGTTGGTCTCGGTCAACCCAAGCTGTTTGGCCCTCCCGGCGATCTCTGACTGCTTGCTCAGGCACATCAGGGTCGACTTGGTTGTGATGTACTGATAACGCAACTCCTTCAGCTCAATCTTCGTAGCTTCAATCTCTTTGAAGGTTTTCTCTGCATAGTAAGTGTTGGCAATGTAGAGGATGGCGATGATGGCCAGGAAGGCCAGATAGGGCAGGTTTCTCACTACTCCCTCGCGGGAAAGGAACTCTCCTTCAAGCAGGCTCTGAATGGGTTTCGAGATTCGTTTTCTCTTTGTCTCTCTCATGTCAGATTTTTTTTGCTATGCGTAAGCGGGCACTACGTGCCCGCGGATTTTCTCTTATCTCTGATTCATCAGGGGTGATCGCTTTCCGGTTGATCACCTCCATAGGAACCAGGGCATTCCCGTAAAAGTCCTTCTCCACCACTCCACTCCAGTTCCCGGCCCGGAAGAAGTGTTTCACCAACTTATCCTCCAGGGAGTGGTAGGAGATTACGACCAGCCTCCCGCCTGTTCCCAGCACTTCTACACTCTGTATCAGAAACTCTTTCAATGCCTCCAGTTCCTGATTGACCTCGATCCTCAGGGCCTGGAATAGCTGAGCCATGTATTTGTGCTCCTTGCCTCTTCCGGCGCACGGTTTCAGCAGTGATACCAGCTCTCCCGTTGTTTCGATAGGTCGCTCTTTTCGTGCTGATGCGATCATAGCTGCTGCTTTTGCCGGTTGATCCAGCTCACCATATGCCCTGAATATCTTTCGCAGGCTCTTCTCCGGGTATTCATTTACCACCTGCCTGGCATGCAGCTTTTGCCGCTTATCCATTCGCATATCCAAGGATCCCTCAAACCGGGTGGAGAATCCCCGCTCTCCCTGATCGATCTGGCAGGAAGAAATTCCGAGGTCGGCCAGGATCCCATCCACCGGGAGGGCGTTATAGAGCAGCAGGAAATTTTTAATATGTCTGAAGTTGCTGTGGATCATGGTGAGGTGTGGGTCATCAATCCGGTTTGTTATGGCTTCCGCATCCTGATCAAAAGCGAAGAGCTTCCCTGTGGTCAATAGTTTCAGTATCTCCCTGGAGTGACCGCCGCCACCGAAAGTGGCATCGACGTAGATGCCGCCGGTCTGGATAGCCAATGCTTCCATGCTTTCGCTGAGCAGGACACTCCTATGGTACATCGTTGTTCTCTTCGGTTCTCTCAGGTTTTCCCATGACCTCTTCCGCCAGCGCAGCAAAATCTTCAGGCTCATCAGTCATGAGTTGTTCATATTTATCTTTCGCCCACACCTCAATGCGGTTGGAAAATGCAAACAGAATCACCTCTTTCCCGATCCCGGCATAACTCATCAGTGTTTTTGGAAGCAACAGCCTGTTGCTTCCGTCGAGGATCAACTCGGTGGCACCCCTATAAAAGTAGCGGACGAAATTGCGGTTCTTCCTGTTGTAGAGGTTGAGCTGGTTGATCTCTGTGCTGATGGTCTTCCATTCGTTCATGGGATAGAGTACCAGGCAGTTCTCAAACCCGCGGTTGATCACAAACATATCCTTGGCTTCCGGGGAGATCTGTTTTTTCAGATTCGCCGGCAGAATGACGCGCCCTTTCTGGTCAAGCTTGCATTCGAATTCGCCGATAAGATTGATCTCCGACACCTTTTTAGTGGGTTTGAGGGTGTAAATATAGGTCAAAATTCCCCACATTCTCCCACTTTTCCCCACCAAATTAATAAATTGTTAATAACTTTTCGGGAAAATGCCCCCAACCCCCCTAAAGGGGGTTTATTCTGCGTCCTCCGCGTAAACCTCTGCGACCTCTGCGGTTTTCTTTTTCACCGCAAAGGCGCTAAAGGATATCGCTAAGTCGCCGAAGGAATACCTTGTTCGCCTTTACGCCTTCGCTGAAGCTTCAGCGCAAGCGTTGTGTAGTACTTCTTCGCCTTCGTGGTTAATACAGGGAACCGCAGAGGTCGCAGAGGGTCACGCAGAGGGAACAGAGGATGAAACTGAGCATTGCAGAAAGTCCCCTTCAGGGGATTTAGGGGCAGGGAGGGATGAAGGGATGAAGGGATGAAGGAGAGGCTACCGCTTAATGAGGAGTTTCCCGGGAACGAAAGTTGTTTTGCCGGATGGATCCTGCAACGTTATAAGGTACAGGCCTTCCGGTAGCTGGGTGATGGAGAGGGTTTCTCCGGATGTGACCTGCTGGTGGAAAATAGATTGACCGAAGAGATTCACGATCTGAAGTTGCAACGGGCGCGTGGGGGGCGAAACGGGAAAGCGAATACTGATGAAATCTCCCGACGGATTGGGATAGATCCTGAATGTCCCGCGTTGTGGTATTGGATGGGTCTCTGCCCCCAGCAAAACCTGAGGAGGGGTATTCCGACAGAAATAGTTTAGCCCACCCGAGTAGTTCCCGATCACCAGATCGAACCAAACCGAATCGGTGAGATGCCCGATGGCCGCAGCAGTACGCCAGCCGCACCGGACCGGGAAAGGCTGGGGGGTGATGATACCATATAAATTTGCTGACTCCTGGTAGGGGACCTCCGGATCCGGGGGGATATCTCCGAAATACCAAACCTTTCCCTCCTCACTTCCAACGAGCAACTGCTCTTTCCCGGTTCGATCCCTGAAAAAGCAGGGGGTTGAGTAACCGTAGTAGGAGACCTGGTAATTGGTCACGTTCACTTTCCCAAGACTATCGGTTATAAATGTAAAGGCGGGATTTTCTCCGCTACCGGTATTCCGGTAATAATTGAGATTCCCGTTTTTTTCTCCGATGATCAAATCGGTTAACCCATCAGAGTCAAGATCAAACAGTTGTGGAGCGCTGTGTTCCCCAACATCAATACCCTGGTATTTCCAGACAGGCGGAAGGAAATCCGGGGGGTACGAACCCGGTGTACGGTTTTCAAAATAGGCCAGGGTTCCGTCATCCAGACCGATAACCAGATCGGCAGATCCATCTCCGTTAAGATCACCGAATGCCGGGAACAATCCTGTCAACTGCAGGGAGGAGAGTGAAGCCAGGTCATCCGTTACAAGAGAGAAGACCGGTTCTATGGGATCTCCGGTATTCCGGTAATAGGCAATCCTTCCGGTGTTGACTGATTTGAGCAAGCCATCCTGGTAATAAGAGGAGTCATACCTTCCCCAGCAACCGACCAGGAGATCGGTCAGACCGTTCTCATCCAGGTCAAACAGAAGCGGATAACTGTTGGAACCGGCATCGATCATCAGCTCCTGGAAAAATCGCTTCGAATGAAAATTAAACGTTGGTAAATCCGCACTTCCGGTATTCCTGTAAAACCAAACAGACTGGTAGTTATCAGGGATCGTTAACAATGGATCAAAGGGAGAGACAAGCAGGTCTTTCAACCCGTCGTGATCCACATCAACGAATGAAGGTACAGGGAAATCAAAGAGGTAAACAGGCTGAGGGCCAGTGGGGAACAACGTATCGTAAGCCACCATGAACGCCGTGTCCAGGGTGCCGCCATTATACAATGCCATCAGGTTTGGAAAATCCACATCTCCTAGGATCAGGTCTTTGAGTCCGTCCCCGTTCAGGTCCACCGCCAGCATCGTGGAGCCGGTGTGTTTGTCGTGAGACGTAAGAGGTAAGACGTGAGACGTACTTTCGTAATTCGTAATTGGCTTCGCCGAGCTCCGCTTCGCTCCGGTTCGTAATTCGTAATTCTCAGAGGGGCAATCCGCATTCAGGATGATCTTATTCGATCCTTCACTCTCTTTGAACTTTCCCCAGCAGTTATCCTCCAGGCGGAAGTCCAGGCTGTCGCAGGTGCCATATTTTTCCATCGAGAGGTTTTTATGGTACTCAACAAAAGAGCCGAGACCGAAAAAGGTAAGCAGATCCAGATCCCCGTCCCCGTCGATATCAGCGATAGCCGGGTAATCGACCGGTGTTACCAGGATCCCGATGTATCCGCTGTAGTACCAGGAGGTGATCATATTGGTCTCCAACTCAAACGTCAGTTCATGTTCCGAGATGTTCCGGAAAACCCTGATCCCCCCTAATCCATAAGTAAAGAGATCCATCCTTCCGTCGCAATTATAATCGGCTGTCATCACCCAATCGTGCAGGTCAGGAAAGTGGCTGATGAAACTTGTGTCCGGATGATAGAGTGTGGAGGTGGAAGATCCCTGATATACCAGTGGGATGATCCGGTTCCCGTGCCTGTCAAAAGCCACCAGGTCCAAGGTGCCATCCAGATCCAGATCCAGCTCGCAGAACTGGACGGCGTTCATTCCGCCGGCCCATGCCAGCGTGTTTGTTGAATGGGGAGTGATTTGAGCTGATGCCAGATGCCAGATGCCAGAGGCCAGTAAGAGTGTAAAAACCCCGAGGAAGAACCGATGACTAATTTCAAATTTCAAATTTCAAATTTGAGTCCCCTCCGAAAAGGGGGTTTAAATAAAACGATAAACGATTGAAAAATTCTTAAAAAACAGGATGGTTAGAAATCGGCGACCCAATTCAATCAGTTTTTGATTTAATCGACGCAAAATTGTTAATATCGGGCTTGAAATTGTTAATAGAGCCGATTTTTCAACCAAACCAGGCGTTCTTTGACATATTTGTTTCGTAAAGTTAAGTATGCGTACAAGGTTGATCCACAGGCACCTACAATAAGCCCATGTTTTTTGTTTGATAAGCCCCCGGTATTTTGATTTGTTATTTCTTAACGGGAACCCGAACTGGAAGATGGTTGCTTCCACATTGTTTCGTTTGTGTAGCTCCTCTATTGGGCGTCCTTTCATTTCGCGGCGCATGTTAGAAGTACGGATGGCTTGTTGGCTAAAATAATAATAACCGTTGGCTGTTGTTATTCTCCATCTGTCTTCTTTGCTGTTTTTCTGCTTTTTAACCAAGACAGCTTGCATGTGCTCGCCCGTTTGGGTGTCGGTAACCAGTAATCCTGCAGGGGTCATTTCTAAATCATACCTCGATTCGGCGCCCTGGATGCCGGTAAAAACCATGTCGATGTTTTCGCAACAATCATCATTGGCAGGGCTTTGGTAAGCTCCATCAGCGTAAACCTTTTCAACCATCTGGCCGGTAACTTCAATGGTTGCCTGAATGGATGGTTCAACGAAAGCAGTATCGGGCGTGTTGGCTTTTTCAACAATCACATTGGTAATCAAGTTCAGATTTTCCTCCGAACAGGTTTCTGTAATATTCACGCTATAGCCCTTTACCTTCTGGTCCCCTTTGTTACGGTAAGCACTGTCGGGGTCGTGCGGGGACTGGACACTTGATGAGGAAATTTCTTCTTTCGGACGAAGTTCAATCTGCTGATTTTCTGACACTTTGTATTGTTCATTAAATACACGCTGGAGCATTTGAAAGGCCTCGGTTTGGAGATCACCAAATAATGTCAGCAGCTTGTAACTAATAATACCGATAGGCTGCAACCTTCCTTTGAGTTCTTCCCTGGTACTGCGATAAACAGTTTTGAGTGGTTCTTCTGATACAAGTTTTTCCAGTTGTTCAAGGTCTGTTGCCGGGAGCATTGATTTCGCTGATGGATCAAGTGTTTTAAAGAACATGCAAAGTGTATGATGGATGATCTCGTAACGGGAAAACAGAGCAATGTTGCTGCCAATGAGTTTACTGTCCATACGAATGCTGCGGCCATTTACATCAAACTCCTTGATCTGCCCGCTGGTAATTTGTGCGAAGGCCTTTCCCATCAAATCTTCATTATTTTGCTTTTGATGGTCATATATCCGTTTACGCAAAAGATAATATGTTGATTCTACCGGTAAAGGATCATTCATGTTGAATAATCCTAATGCACTGCGAACCAGTAGGTTGAAACGACATTGTTCGAAAAGCTGAGAGTCACTCCATATAAAAGATTCTTTCAAAATCATCATGCCAACAAGGGTTCGGATCGAAGAATTGGGAGCACCGGTGGTGTTATTAAAAAGAATACTGAATATGGTTTCATCTATGCGCATTACAACCTGATCATGAAATTGGTTGTGCCAATGGCCTTGATCGCTGTATTGTTTAAATGCCGAACTCTCCAGCATCATCGGAACGCTGGCAAAGGCATCCAATTGAGGTTCTTTGTTTGATTTCTTAAACATGGGCTATGCTTTACTTATCGAAACAAATATACCGGTTTTAAAACAGAAAAACAAATTAAGTTATTGACAATCAAATGTTTATAACTATGTTAATAATACCTGGAATAGAATGCTTATAAAAAATTGTTAACCAAATCTCTCGCTCCGACTTTTCGGAGTGGACTCAAATTTCAATTCCAACATCCAGCATCCGGCATCACAAATTTAGCGAAACTTTCCCTATCTTTGAACCAAACTCCGCGGATATGGCCAGAATACTTGTGATCGACGATGAGAAGAGCATCCGGAACACCCTGCGAGAGATCCTCGAATATGAGAAATTCATGGTGGAAGATGCAGCGGATGGGGTAGAGGGGATCGCCCGGGCCCGGGAACAATACTTCGATGTCATTTTATGCGACATCAAGATGCCTAAGATGGACGGGCTGGAGGTACTGGATCAGTTGCTGATCATCAGCGATGCCCCGGTGATCATGATCTCCGGGCATGGCACCATCGAAACCGCCGTTCAGGCAATCAAGAAGGGCGCCTACGATTACATTGCCAAGCCCCTTGATCTCAACAGGTTGCTGGTGACCATCCGCAATGCCCTCGACAAAGCTACCCTGATGGATGAGACGAGGAGGTTACGCAGGAAGGTGGAGCAACGGTATAGGATGGTAGGAGAATCTCCGGCGATGCAGTCGGTCAGAGAGATGATCGGGAAGGTAGCCTCCACCGATGCACGGGTGCTGATCACCGGCGCCAACGGAACCGGGAAAGAGTTGGTTGCCCGCCACATTCATGAACTAAGCAAACGGGCAGAGGGGCCCTTCATTGAGGTGAACTGTGCTGCCATACCTTCAGAACTGATTGAAAGTCAGCTTTTCGGGCATGAGAAAGGCTCCTTTACCTCTGCTGTCAAACAGCATAAAGGAGCCTTTGAGAGCGCCAACGGGGGCACCCTCTTCCTCGATGAGATCGGGGATATGAGTCTGGCCGCCCAGGCCAAGGTGTTACGGGCTCTTCAGGAGAACAAGATCACCCGGGTAGGAGGCGAAAAAGAGATCCCGGTGGATGTCAGGGTGGTTACTGCCACCAATAAGAACCTGAAAGAGGAGATCGAGCGAAAGCGATTCCGTGAAGACCTCTACCACCGTTTCAGCGTGATCATCATCGATGTGCCTCTTTTGAAAGAGCGACAGGAGGACATCCCCCTGCTCACAGGGTACTTCATTGAAGAGTTTTGCGAAGCCCAGGGAAAGCCCTCCATGGGAATCACCCCGGAAGCAATCGAAGAGCTCAAGCAGTTCAATTGGACCGGTAACATCCGTGAGCTCAGGAACGTAGTGGAGCGGCTGGTGATCTTATGCAGTGATCAGATCCAGGCGGAGGATATCCGGAGGTATGCAGCGCCGTTGTTTTGAGTTGGCAGTTGACAGTTGACAATTCGATTTCCCGGATTATTTTTCCATTGTGAATCACTTAACAATTAAAAATAAATCACTACTTTTGTGATTCCATCGCTCTGAGATTACAAACCATTATTATTCATCATTCACAATGGAAGATATTTTAATTGAACCGATCGAAAGTTACGGACTTAGGAAAGAGGCACGGCCCAAGGTACTCTTTTCCAAAATTGGAATTGTCGGATGTGGTACGGTAGGTCAGGATCTGACCATTACCGCGTCAGAACACGGAATTGAAGTCGTTTTCCTGGAACTCAGCAAGGAGATGATCGGGAAAGCCTTTAAAGAGATGGAGGAGGAGCTGGACCGGCAAATCGATCATTGGGGGCTGACACCAAGCGAAAAAACAGCGATTCTGTCACGCATCAAAGGAACGTTGTCATACGAAGATTTCCGGGATTGCGAACTGGTCATCGATGCCATCCATTCCAAACAACGGGAATCCAGTCTTAGCATGAGAAAACAAATCTTCAGGAACATTGAACAGCATGTGAGCAGCGAGTGCATCATCGCAACAAATTCCTCCACTCTGGTAATCACGGAAATGTCGTCGGAGCTTACACACAAAGATCGTTGTGTCAGCATGCATATTTCCACCACCGCCCCCGGGGCCAGTGTGGCGGAAGTGGCAAGGGGACTGCATACCTCTGATGAGGCTTACGAGAAGGTGTTGAAATTTGTGAACTTGCTGGATAAAATTTCAATTCCGGTCATTGAATCTCCCGGTTTGATCAGTGTCAGGCTTTTTGTGGTGGTGCTCAACGAGGCCTGTTCCGTGTTGATGGAGGGGGTAAGTTCCATGGAGAATGTTGATCTGACCGCCCGAACCAGTTTCAATATGCCGCTGGGACCTTTTGAACTGGCTGATAAGATTGGTCTTGATAAAGTACTCCGCTGGATGGAAAACCTGTACGGGGAATTTGGAAATACCCGGTATATTGCTTCCCCCATTTTAAAAAAACTGGTCCGGGGCAACCGGTTGGGAAGAAGCACCTTTTCAGGGTTTTACGAATATACCAGCGAGGGTACTAAGATTACTTCAAGCGCATTTTGAGGGTAGTCAACCAAACTGAAAAAAAAAGTGACACCATGAATATTCTTGTTTTGAATTGCGGGAGCTCCTCTATTAAATACCAGCTTTGCAACATTGAAAAGCAACTATTTCTTGCCAAAGGAGTGGTCGAAAAAATTGGTTTGAAAGGGTCGTTTATGAAATTTAAGAAACCGGATGGCGATAAAGTCAGGTTGGAGGGAGAGGTCATAGACCATCAGGTAGGGATCGAATACATTCTGGGTGTGTTGATCAGTGAGAAACACGGCTGTATCAGCGCTCTTTCGGATATCCATGCCGTGGGCCACCGGGTGGCTCATGGTGGTGAACGGTTCAAGGAGAGCGTGTTGATCACCGAAGAGGCCATCCGGGATATCAAAGGGTGTATTCAGCTTGCTCCTCTTCATAATCCAGCCAACCTGAGAGGAATCCTGGCCATGCAACACCTGTTGCCAGCCATTCCGCAGGTCGCTGTCTTCGATACCGCTTTCCATCAAACCATTCCTGACCATGCGTACATGTATGCCATTCCTTATTCGCTGTATACCAAATATGGGATCCGCAGATATGGATTTCATGGGACAAGCCATTATTACGTGGCCCGCCGTGCCTGTCAGATCCTGAACGCCGATATGACGAAGCTGAAGATCATCACGTGTCATCTTGGTAACGGTTCCTCGATGACAGCCATCCTGAACGGCAAATCCATCGATACTTCCATGGGGGTGACGCCGATAGAGGGATTGATCATGGGAACACGGTCCGGGGATACGGACCTGGGAATCATGACCTTCATCATTGAAAAGGAGGAATTGAGCATCCATGGGGCCAATACCCTGTTCAATAAACACAGTGGGATGCTTGGGATCACAGGCATCTCGTCCGACATGCGCGAGATCGAAAAAGCCGCAGAAGAGGGAAATGAACGGGCGATTCTCGGATTGAACATGTTCCGCTACCGGATCAGAAAGTACATAGGGGCCTATACAGCAGCTCTCGGAGGGCTGGACCTGCTTATTTTCACAGGTGGAATTGGTGAAAATGATTGGGTAACCCGTGAAGCCTGCTGTTCAGACCTGGAATTCATGGGAATTGAATTTGACCACGAGAAAAATAAAGGAGTCGGCGGGAAAGAGGTGGTGTTAAGCAAACCCTCTTCAAAAGTCACCGTGATGACGATTCCGACCAACGAAGAGTTGATCATTGCTGAACAAACGCACCGGATTGTAAACAACCCCTCTCTTAGTCCCTCCCATGAAGGGGAGGGAATGGTGGGGTAGTGGAGTTGGAGGGATTCGAACCCTCGTCCAAACAGGCAGCAACAGTGCTTTCTACATGCTTATCCTCTGGTTGGTTGTCGGGATCCAACCGGCCAGCGGCCAGCCTATCAGATCCGTAGTTCCTTTATTTCGCTGTGATGCCGGAACTTCATCACAACTATCCCAGCTTTTTTGATGCCTCATCCGGAACACCGCTGAGAAAGGTTTTCCGGGAGACAAAGGCGCTTAATTTCTAAAATTAAGCAGCCATCTGATATGAATAGTCGCCAGTTATTATGGCTTGCACAGAAGTTTTAACGAGACCCCTGTACGGAAACTCGGCATGCTTACAAGGCCACTTCCCTGCTGTCAAATCCTGTCAACCCCGGATGCAAAGATACGAAAATTCAGGATTCTTTCAGCGATAAAATGGAGTTTACGAAAGAAGAGATGTCATACGAGTTGTTGAAGATCTTATATAACTCCGCGATGATGGGGAACTGCTGGTCAACAGGGAGCTTCTGTGAGAGCTCTTCATAAAAGATGTTCACAGCCGTTTTCCCCTCCAGTACCAACTCGTGAGAGACATGCTCGGTAAAGAATCCTTTTCCGATCAGCAGTCCGAGGGTACGGTTCCGGCTGAGGTCATTGAGCGCTGTCAGGGTAAAATCCCCATATCCGCAATAATTGAACATGGTCTCTTCCGCACCCCCAAAATGAAGGAGAATCCGGCGCATCTCCCGGAAGGCTTTGGTAAGGATCAGGAATCTCAGATTGGGGGAATTGAACTGGGCATCGACAATTCCCAGGACAATGGCATAGATGTTTTTTAGTATACTGAGAATCTCCACCCCAGTGATGTCTGGAGAAAAATCGAGGTAAATGGATGTGTTAGCGAAAAGTTGTTTGAAAATGCTGATCTGGTTCTCGTGAGAATAACCCAGTGAAAAGCCAGTGGGTAACAACGTGATGATCTCCCGCGCGAACGTAGGTCCTTTCAGGGTGCACACAGGATTGGGGAACCTCGCTTGCAGGCATTCGCAGATAGTTTTATGCTCCGCTCCGAATCCTTTGGCAAGGTTGACCAGGACCGCCTCTTCAGGAATAAAGTTCCGGATGGATTCCAGGTACTCAACGATGAGGACCGAAGGGATAGCCAGAAACAGGATCGAGGAGTCGCGGAGAATCTGGTTATTGGTTGTTGCTTTCAGCTCCGGATGCAGCTGGATCGACGGAAAATACTTTGGATTGAGGTGGTTGAAGGTGATGGAGTGCACGGCCTCATCATCGATCGAATGTAAAAAAACCCGGTAATCCGTTTTGGCGGCCAGGATGTTCCCCAGGGCCGTCCCGATGGCTCCCGCCCCGATAAAGGCGACCTGTTCTTGCTTTGCGTTCATGCAGCAAATGTAATCATTTCCAGAGGCTAGGATCGCTTTTCATCTGAAAAATAGATGGTAAAGCTGGCCCCGTTCTGTCCGTCAATCTCCAGTTCCCCTTCCAGCTGATCCACCAGCAGGGTGATGATCTGGGAGCCCATTGATGAACGCTCCTCCATGGAAAATCCCTCCGGAAGCCCCGGGCCGTTATCCCGGATGTTCAGGGTATGCGTGAATTGTCCATCCCGGTCTTTATCCGATACCCAGGGATGCAGATCGATCCACAATGCACTCTGTTGATGATCTTCAAAGGCATATTTATATGCATTTGTCAGGATTTCATTGGAGATAAGGCCTAACGGGAGAGCGGTTTCTACATCCAGAATACAGGTTTCCAGGGTGGAATGGATCTCAACCGGTTTATTTTTGTAGGCCATGGAGACGATACCCACCAGATGACTCAGGTATTCTCCGAAGTTGATGAAGTCGATGTCGTGCGACCGGTAGAGCAGTTCATGGATCAGGGACATGGTCCGGATCCGTCCCTGCAGGTCGGTCAGAAAGTCCTTGAAATCCCCAGGATCGGAGCTTGCTTTCTGCATATTCATCAGGCTCACCAGGATGGCAAAATTGTTTTTCACCCGGTGGTGGATCTCCCGCAGTAACAGCTCTTTTTGCCTGGCATTGTCGGCCGACGCCTCTTCATAGGCCATCCGGTCGGTGATGTCGCGGATCACGATGATGGTCTCCTTCAGTTTCCCGTTGGTCTTGTCAAAAATGGGATTGACCAGACTCTCCGACCAGAACAGCGATCCGTCTTTGCGTACCGATTGATGGGTTAGCATCACAGGTGCTTTGGTACGGATCATCTCCAGGTATTGTTTCCACAATTCATCCTGGAATATTCCGGGAATCAACTCACCCAGGGTGGGCAAATGAGGCCGTTCTTCCGGGCTGTAGCCGAACATCTGCAGGATAGAGGGAGAGACAAACAGATAGTTGAATTGCCGGTCCATTCTTACAATAAGGTCGAGGGTGTGTTCCGTGACAAAACGATAAAGCTCTTCGCTGGTTCGAAGTTGCATTTCGGTCAGTTTACGCTCTTCGACCTCCTGATTTAATTGTTCATTGATCGTTTCAAGCTTGCTCTTTCCCAGTTTGTTTCTTTCGATGATGTAAACAGTAATAATTAGCAGTATGCCAATGATGCCAATGATAAGCTGTGTCAGTATGTCGGAATAGCTTCTGGTTTGAAGTTTTAATCGCTGGATTTCATTTTCTTTCTGTAGAAAGTCATTCTTTTTTACAATTTCATCTAGTTTAAAATCAGCTTGAATGATATCGATCCCACTTTTATTCGTCGTAATCTGTAAGCTATCAGTTGCTTGCATGTAAAGCTGAAATGTCTCTATCGCTTTCTCATAATTTCGTTGTTTAATATAGAGGGTAAGAAGTTGTTGGTAAGCATAGGTTTTTAAATGGAAGTCTTTCGAGTATTCGAGTAATTTAATGCCTTGTAAGATAAATAATCTGGCTGAATCCAATTTTCCCATTTCTAAGTAAAGAGAACCAATGTTTGACATTGAACTTGCAAGATGTTCAGTTAAGTTGTATTCTTTTCTCACCTTATATGCCAAAAAATTATAGGCAAGACTTTTTTGCAAATCTCCTTTTAAACGATAGACATGAGCAATGAGTGTGTATATTGGTCCTAATTCCGGGGATAGAGAATGCTCAAACCCTTGTTGACATGCTTTTTGAAAATAATAGATTGCCCAGTTGTTTTCTTTCTTATAAAAATAAACAGTTCCAAGCCCCCTGAAAACATGCAATTTTGCCCTTGGATCTGTGATACTGTCAAAGAAAGTGAAGGTCAAGAAATAGTATTTTAAGGCCTGATCATATTCCCCTGTCAGATAACTCAACCTTCCCAGATCACACAAC
>JBDROF010000070.1:0-10634 GCA_043810345.1 Bacteroidota bacterium
CATAGTTTAATTGCCATCATTGCCATCATTGCCATCATTGCCATCATTGCCATCATTGCCATCATTGCCATCATTGCCATCATTGCCATCATTGCCATCATTGCCATCATTGCCATCATTGCCATCATTGCCATTAGTTCACCAACTCACTAGCTCATTCCTTCCATGCCCTTACGATTAAACCAGTCCCCGTCTTATGCGTCAACCTCAGATCCAGGGCGTTACAAATCAGTGCAACCGGGTATATCAACAGGTAATAGACCGGAAGGATCAGGAAGAAAAGCTTAGAGAGATTCAGCATTTTAATCGGATATTTCATCGAGAGCTTCCAGCCGAGCTGACCTGGTTTCCCGTATGTGTAATGTACTTCGGTTTTAGCAAACCCGGCTTGTTTCAGTTTCTCCTGTATCTCTTGAATGTTATAGCCATCCCTTACATGCTCATCAATGAAGGAGCTCTCTGAATCATGGTCGTGCACATCTGATCCACCCTGGTCGGAAGGGGTTGAGATGATTACCATTCCGCCGGGTTTCAGCGACTGGTAAAAATTGCGGAACACCTTCTCATCCTCCAGGATATGTTCCATCACGTCTACGGAGAGGATCAGGTCATAGAAACCGGCTTTTAAATAAGTGGTCAGGTCAGCCACCGCGAAGTGCACATTTGTTATCCCAATTGTGTTAAAAAACCGCTTACAGTCTTCCATCTGTTCCTCTTTCACATCCACGGCATCGATGTGGAAACCGGGATGCATGCGGGAGAGGAAATAGGTATACTGACCGAAGCCGGATCCGGCGTCTAAGACTCTGGATCCTGGATCCTGGAAATTTCCTTCTGCCAACTGCTTACTGTCCACTGCCAACTGGTCCCTTTTCCAGGACCTCAGGGCTTTTTTAACGTGCCAGGTTCGGAGTAGCAGGAGGTCGAGGAGGCGGTAAAAGAGGATCCGCAGCCAGGAGGATTTGTTGAAGACAGAGCCCAGGGATTTTTTTATGGGATCGTATTGCATATTTTTATCTTGTAGAGCCGCGATTAATCGCGGCTGCACTAATCGCGGCTGTACTAATCGCTGCTGTATTAATCGCTGCTGTACAACAGGTGATCAATATTATCAATGTAATCGAGGGAATCGTCTTCCAGGAAATGCAGTTCTGGAACCATCCGGAGCTGATGCTTTGTACGTTGCGCCAGGTGGTGACGGATCTCCCTCACATGATAACGAATGCTTTCCATCAGTTTCAGTTTGTCTTTGGTGCCAAAGAGGCTTAGGTACACTTTTGCATCCGAGAGATCTTTGGTTACATAGACCTTGGTGACCGTGATCATGGCTCCGTTGAACAAATCCCTCCCCAGCTGCTGAAAAATGATACCGAGGTCTTTCTGGACGAGTCTGGAAATTTTTTGCTGACGGGTGGATTCCATCATGCAAAGTTACGTTTTGTTACCGAGTTATTTATCAATTATTCTAACTTTGCGACCATGAAAAGCCTGGGCAAGATCTTTCTCTATCTTCGGAATTACTGGCCGTTTGCAGCCCTGAACGCCCTGTTCAACATCCTCTCCATTTTCTTTTCCCTCATCTCCTTTGCCCTGTTCATCCCGATCCTCCAGATGCTGTTCAAGACAGCGGACATCCCGGAAACAACCGGACCTCTGGTGTGGACCAACATGGACTCCCTGAGGGAAAACTTTTACCACTTCTTCGGTCAACTGATCCGTAATTACGGGGAGGATGAAGTACTGGTCTACATTGGGATTGCCATCATCGTACTTTTCTTTTTCCGGAACCTTTTCCGTTACCTGGCGATGTTTTTCCTGGCGGTGGTGCGGAACGGGGTGGTGAGGGATATCCGTAACGACCTCTATCAAAAGATCCTGATTCTGCCCCTGGGGTATTATTCGGAACAGCGGAAAGGGGATATCATCTCACGGATGACTGCTGATGTTCAGGAGGTAGAACATTCCACCATGAGTTCACTGGAGATGATCTTCCGGGATCCGGTCCAGATCATCGCCTTTGTGGTGACCCTGTTTATCATCAGTCCGCAGCTGACCATCTTTGTCCTGGTTCTCCTCCCCGTAAGCGGATTCCTGATCGGACGGATTGGAAAAAGCCTGAAAAGAACCTCCGCAAAGGGGCAGAAAAAGATGGGCGAGCTTCTGGCTGTGATCGAAGAGACCATCTCCGGGTTGCGGATCATTAAGGCATTCAATGCCATTACCTTCGCGGATAACCGGTTCCGGGAGACCAACCGGAACTTCTTCCGGATCATGGTCCGGCTCTACCGGAAACGTGATCTCGCCTCCCCGTTGAGTGAATTCCTAAGTGCGGTGGTATTAACCATCCTGTTATGGTACGGCGGAAGGCTGGTACTGGCTCCTGAGCACACCCTGGATGCCGCAGTATTCCTGGTTTACATCACCATTTTTTCCCAGGTTATACCACCTGCCAAGTCGATCACCCAGGCCTATTACAACATCCAGAAGGGGGCCGCCTCGATGGACCGGATCAAGCAGGTACTCAATGAACCCGAAGTGATTGAAGAGAAGGTCGATGCGATCCCAAAGAAAGAGTTTCTGGAGCGGATTGAATATGTTGACGTCAGTTTCCGCTACAAAACTGAGCCGGTGCTTAGCCATATCAATCTGTCGATTGAGAAAGGTAAAACCATTGCGGTGGTGGGGCCTTCCGGCGCCGGGAAGTCGACCCTGGTGGATCTCCTGCCCAGGTTTTACGACATTGCTGAGGGAGAGCTTCACATCGACGGGATTCCTATCCGCGACATGGTGATCGACGACCTGCGCGGGATGATGGGGATCGTATCCCAGGAGACCATTCTTTTCAACGATTCCGTATTCAACAACATTGCCTTCGGCATGGAGAACGAAAGCGAAGAGGAGGTGATCTCTGCAGCCAAAGTGGCCAATGCCCACGAGTTCATCATCCGGATGCCGGATGGTTATGCAACCAATATCGGCGACCGCGGTACCAAACTCTCGGGCGGACAACGCCAGCGGTTGAGCATCGCCCGTGCTGTGTTGAAGAATCCCCCGATCCTGATCCTGGATGAAGCCACATCTTCCCTCGACACCGAGTCGGAACGCCTGGTGCAGCAGGCGCTGGAAAACCTGATGAAGAACCGCACCTCCATCGTGATCGCCCACCGGTTATCCACCATCCAGCACGCCCACGAGATCATCGTCCTTCAGAACGGCAACCTGGTGGAGCGGGGCCCGCATGCGGAGCTGCTCGCCCGGAACGGGGTGTATCGGAAGCTCTATGATTTGCAGATGTTTGTTTGATCAGAACAGCGTTGCCGATTTTCTCAGGATCTTCCGGTAGTAAGAGAGCATGTTGGAGCGGGAGATAAAACCAATGTAGGTTCCTTTATCCACCACCGGGATGTTCCAGAGTTCGGAGTTCTCGAATTTCATCAGGGCCGATGCTACGTCTTCGTTCACATCGAGGGTCATAATCTCCTTATTCGTGATCTCATAGATGCTTACTTTGTCGTAGAGCTCTGTATGGAACATCAGCTTTTTGACCTCATCCAGTTGGACCACGCCGATGAAATGGTTGTGGTCGTCCACCACCGGAAAGATATTCCGTTTGCTTTCGGTGAAGGCATCGATCAGGGTGGAGAGCTTGTCGTGGGCATTCAGGATTACAAAGCCGGATTCGATTATGTCGTCGAGCCTCAACTGGTTGAGGATGTTCTTATCCTTGTCGTCGGCCATCAGGTACCCTTTGCTGGTGAGGTTTTTCGTGTATATTGAATAGGGTTCGAAGTACCGGCTGATGAAAAAGGAGATGGCAGCAACGATCATCAGCGGGACAAATAGCATATAGCCGCCTGTGATTTCTGCGATCAAAAAGATCGCTGTGAGTGGAGCATGAACTACTCCTGCCATGATGCCTGCCATCCCAACCGCGACAAAATTGGTCACCTGAAGACGGGTCAGTCCCAGGGTATTCACGGCAAAGGAGAGGGTAAAGCCAGTCATGGCCCCGGTAAATAGCGAAGGGGCAAAGATCCCTCCATTTCCCCCTGCTCCAAGTGTGAAGGAGGTGGCGATGACCTTGATCAGGACGATCGTACCACCGATAGCGATCAGTACCCAGGGAGTTTCTGCCCAGGAGAAGAGCAGGCTCTCGTCGACAATATCCTGGTATTTTCCGTCCAGGAGGCTGGTAACAGTGGTATATCCTTCCCCATAAAGTGGCGGAAAAAGGAAGATCATCAGGGAGAGTGCAAGTCCTCCCAGTATTGCTTTGGTCCAGGTTCGTTTCCGGGCTTCAAACCATCCCTCCACCTGTAATGTAGTCCGTGTCATATAGACTGACACGAAGCCACAGAGGATACCGAGAAGGATGTAGTACGGGAGTGCCGGAACGAACCACTCGCTGGTGATCAGATGAAAGATCTGTCCGGAGTAAAGCAGTTTGGAAATAATCGTTGCTGTGGCTGTAGATATCAGCAGGGGGATGAACAAAGGTACCGAGAGGTCGATTAACAACACCTCAACAGCAAAGATCACCCCTGCAATGGGGCTGTTGAATATGGCGGCGATCCCGGAAGCCGCCCCACAGGCAAGCAACAGGGTTCGTTCCTTATACCCTAGACGTAAAGCCTGTGCTATGTTGGCTCCGATAGCCGAGGCGCTGGCCACGATTGGAGCCTCCAACCCGGCCGAACCACCCAGTCCGACCGTGATCCCGCTGGTGATGATGGGAGAATAGGTTTTGCTTCGTTCAACAATAGAGGACTTTCTGAGGATGGAAAAGATGATGCTACCCAGCCCACGGTCCAATTTCCCTTTCAGAAAGATCTGTACGAAAAGTACGGTCAGCAGGATTCCAATCAGTGGGAAGAGGAGGTACAGGAAAGGCGTTTCATAAATCTTGAGAAAGTAGTCGGGGACCCCATGCATAAGACGCACGAGGATCTTCAGTACCACGGCAGCCAGGGCCGAGATGATTCCCACCACGATGCTTGCGAGGATCAGGAAGGCATTGTTTCCCAGTTTTCCGATCATCCACTCCGGGAGTCTTCTGATCCAGGTGTTCAGTACGGCTAAGAGTCCCGGTAAGATCATTCGCTTTCGCCTTACAACTCTGTCATCCTGATAAGCACCTGCTCCATCTTTTTCTTCAGCACAGATTCCCTGCAGGTGAAATTATTTACAATGATAACAAAAATGAGTTTACGTCCCGATATGGTTGAGACATATCCGGCCAGGGTTTTGATGGCGGCAAGGGTCCCGGTCTTTGCCCGGATCTTTCCTTCGGCGATGGTTCCGTTAAGTGTTCCTCGCAAGGTCCCCGAGATACCAGCCAGGGGGAGGGAGCTGTAAAATGCTCCAAAGGTCGGGGCTGTGGTCTGGTAATATAAGATATCAACCAGCTGACGGGCTGTTAAAAAATTATCGTACCGTCGGCCGCTGCCATCAGCCAGATGAGCGCCGGTCATATCCACTCCTTTCGACTCCCAGAATTCGATGACTGCCCGGCTTCCTGTCGTGTAAGAGCGGTACTCATAAACGGTGCTCCCGATATTTTTCAATAGCTTGTTAGCCAGGCCGTTATTGCTCTGCAGGTTGGTGACGGTGACATCCTGTTTTGCTTTATCTCCAAGGATCTCCAGGGCGGCGCCGGTCACCAGCAGCTTTTGTGCAGAAGCCGGGATCAGAAGCTGGTTCGGGTGAAATTCAGCCAGGATCACCGGCTGATCTTCCGTATCGTCGATGATCAGGTAGCTGGTGGTATTGGAATCTATGCCCCTGGCCGAAAGGAAATCAGCCAATTCCAGGAGCAGGGGTGTCAGGACAATGGATTCAGCTTTGGCCTGTGGAACAGAGTCTTTCCTGTTGACAGCTATCCGCTGGGTTTCGGTTTCATGACAGGAGTAATTTGTCAGAAACACGGTAATGACAGTAACGAGTAAGATTAATCGACGAAACATCAGATTTTCACCATTTTATTCATTCCACCATACCTGTTCTCTCTTCAAACTTGGATGCCTTCAATACCCTTTGCACACCTCCATTAATCTCTCTACACCCTTGGTATCACTCATAAAGGAGCAGTGGCGTTTTTCACGGTGTTCATAATAGTGTCCGGATTCCCTTTCTACCTCGACCGAAGTGGCCAGCCAAACGGGGGTATCTGCTCCCTGTTCCGGAGTTTCACCTCCTCCGTATCCAAGATCGCTGCTTACCTTTGAAACGACATCTCCGGGATGGCATGCGTTCACCATGATTCCATTGCCTCTTAGCTTCGTGGCGAAACCGGCTGAGAGCATGCGGTTTGCCTGTTTGGATTGCCTGTAAGCTTCATCGTTATCATAATACCTCTTTTTGAACTCCAGGTCATTGAAGTTCAACCCGCCGGCCCAGTAGCTGGCTACATTTACGATACGGGCATCCGGTTGCTCTTTCATGAGAGATGCGAAGTACCGGATCATCCAGTAATAACCAAGTACATTGGCCGCCCATTGCAACTCAATCCCTTCCGGGGTTTCCGTCCTGGCCCTCGGACAGGTGGCCGCGTTGTTCACCAGTACCTGTAAGGGGCCTTCCCATGCTTCACTGAACTCCCGGATCTCCTGTTCACGGGAAAGGTCTGCGGCAGCATAGTCCAGCAGAGCATCCGGCAGCCGCTTCCGGATATCTTCCACAGTCTGTTGTAACTTCCCTTCATCCCTGCCAACCAGTACCACCTCCAGGCCATATCCGGCGATGCCTTGCGCGATGGCTTTTCCAATGGCGCCATATGCGCCGGTGACGATTGCTTTTCGGATCATAATTCGTAGATGTTTATTAGTAGGTCATGGGAGTCTTTATCAACCCCTAAATCCCCTGAAGGGGACTTGCTCCCCCTTTAGGGGGCCGGGGGGTATCCTGGGTCAGGATGCTTTTCACCGCCTCAACGATTCCCTCCGCATCGTAGCCGCATTCCCTATAGAGCTCTTCCAGGGTTCCCTGGCTAACAAACCGGTCGGGAATGCCCAGCCTTTTCACGTTGACGGAGTATTCATGCTCACTGATAAATTCAAGCACCGCACTGCCCAATCCTCCTATAATGGTGCCATCTTCGATCGTCAACAGCTTATCGAACTTCTGCAGGACCGTGTGTAACAGGGATTCATCCAAAGGTTTCAGGAACCGCATATCGTAATGGCCAACAGATATTCCAGTCTTTGCCAGCTCCTCACAGGCTTTAACCACTTCATTCCCGATGTGACCGATGGAGAGGATCGCAACATCTTTGCCAGGGCAGATCATCCTCCCTTTCCCTGGCTTCAGTTCCTTAAAATCGGTCTTCCATTGAGGCATCACGCCCCTTCCCCTCGGATAGCGGATAGAGAAAGGTCCCATGCCGTCCAGTTGTGCCGTAAACATCATGTTACGCAGTTCCTCTTCATTCATGGGTGCTGCTACGATCATATTGGGGATGCAGCGCAGGTAAGCGAGATCAAAGGACCCATGATGGGTAGGGCCATCTTCTCCCACCAGTCCGCCCCGGTCGAGGTAGAATACGACCTGCAGTTTCTGCAGGGCAACATCATGAATTACCTGGTCGTAGGCCCGTTGCATGAATGTGCTGTAAATGTTGCAAAATGGAATATATCCTTCACTGGCCAGCCCGGCTGAGAAGGTGACGGCATGCTGTTCTGCGATTCCCACATCAAAGGCCCGGTCGGGTAGTTTGTTCATCATGATGTTGAGGGAGCAACCGGTCGACATGGCCGGGGTTATCCCGATGATCCGGGGATTTTGCTCCGCCAGTTCGATGATGGTCCTTCCGAAAACGGTCTGGTATTTCGGGGCTTGTCCATGGCAGTTATCCTCTTTGATCTCACCGGTGTTTTTGTCGAAGATCCCCGGGGCATGATAACCGATCTGGTCTTTTTCGGCCTGTTCAAATCCCTTCCCTTTAACTGTACAGATGTGCAGTAACTTTGGCCCCTGAATCTCCTTAAGGTCGGAAAGCAGTTTGATCAGACGGACGACATCATTGCCGTCGACCGGTCCGAAATAACGGAAGTTGAAGGCTTCAAAGAGGTTGCTGCGGGTGAGGATAGAGGATTTTACCGCGTTCCCCAACTGCTTAACAATAGCCCTGGAATTTTTACCGTATTTGGTTCCGCCACCCATCAGAAACCAGATCTTGTCACGGAGTTTGTTATAGGTCCGGCTGGTAACGATATCGGCCAAATATTCTTTGATGGCGCCGACGTTTTTATCGATCGCGATTTGGTTATCATTGAGAATGACCAGAAGATTTGCATTGGATACACCGGCATTGTTAAGTGCCTCCATGGCCATGCCCCCGGTCATCGCCCCGTCGCCGATCACGGCTACATGATGCTGGTTGGTATTCCCGCTCAGCCGGGCTGCGACACCCATTCCTAAAGCCGCCGAGATGGAGGTGGAGGAGTGTCCGACGCCAAATGCATCGTATTTACTCTCCGATATCTTGGGGAAACCACTGATCCCCTTGTACATCCGGATGGTATGGAAGAGCCCTTTTCTGCCCGTGAGTATCTTGTGCGCATAGGCCTGATGCCCTACGTCCCAGATCACCTTGTCGTCGGGGGTGTCGAACACATAATGGAGGGCGACTGCAAGCTCCACAGTTCCCAGACTGGCTCCCAGGTGTCCCTGGTTCACGGAGATCACATCAATGATCAGCGACCGGATCTCTTCGCACAATTGAGGCAACTCCTCTACGTCCAGCTTCTTGAGGTCGGCAGGGGAATCAATGTTCGCTAATAAGGGACCGATTACCGGGGTCATGTACAAGGGAATTGTGGAAACAAAGGTATTAAAAAATGTGATGGGGTGATGTTAAAGCATACCCAGTTCGAGTTTTGCTTCGTCGGTTAGTTTGTCCATGTCCCAGGGCGGTTCAAATGTCAGCTCCACGTTCACTTCGCCGATGCCTTCGATCAGCTTGATCCCGTTCATCACCATGCCGGGCATATCCTCGGCAACCGGGCAGTTGGGCGTGGTGAGGGTCATCAGGATATACACATTATTGTAGTCATCAATCTGCAGGTCGTAAATCAATCCGAGATCATAAATATTGACCGGGATCTCGGGATCAAATACTGTACGAAGTGCGGATATTACTTTGTTTTCTATTTCAAATTTCTGCAGGTCCATGGTTCAATCTTTCTGCAAATTTATTTTATTCTAGGAAAACTGCAGATTGGAACGCAGATGACACAGATATAACTGATCTACACAGATATCAGTAAGAATCTGTACGGATCAGTGTGATCTGTGTTCTATTGTATATGTAACCGAATCCTGTTATCTTCGTCCAGTGAATCCAAAAACTGGAACCGATGACTGAAGAAGTTAAAAAATTATACCGCTCCACCAAAGACAGGATTATTGGCGGGGTGTGTGGAGGACTTGGCGAGTATCTCAAGGTGGACCCCGTGCTGCTACGGGTAGTTTGGGCTGTCTTTTTCTTTTTTGGAGGGATGGGACTGCTGGCTTACATCATCGCCTGGATCATCATGCCGGAGCAACCGGCTTCATGACCCCTTCCCATACTTCGTCTGAAACACCAACGCATACAACTTCATCTGCTTGATCATGGAGTTGAGGCCGTTGGAGCGGGTGGGTGAGAGGTGCTCCCGAAGGCCAATCTGGTCGATAAAGGCGAGGTCAGTGTTGAGGATATCCGCAGGGGGTTGATCCGACAGCACGCGTACCAACAGGTTGACGACTCCTTTGGTGATGATGGCGTCGCTGTCGGCCGTATAGAACCCCTTCCCGTCCCGGTATTCCGCATGCAGCCATACCTGCGACTGGCAGCCAGAAATGAGGTATTGCTCCGTTTTGTATTTCGGATCGATCAGGGGCAGCGATTTCCCAAGCTCAATGAGGTAATTGTATTTTTCCATCCAATCATCAAAAAGGGAAAATTCGCTTACGATCCGGGATTCAATTTCGGGAATGGTCATAGCAGGTCAGACTTTGCCTGCAAATATACAAATAATAGAATGTGATACGGGATACAGGCAGACAGGAGGACTAGCGGTCCAGCGGACAAGTGAACAAGTGGTATGAGCTTAGAAACTATTTTTCCCGATAGAGGTCTACCATTTTCACCACCAACGACGTACTCTCTTTGACTTCCTGATTGACATCTTCCTGAAGAGAATCTGCTTTGGTATAAAACAATGTGTCGAGCTCTGATACTCGGGTGTAGTTCAGCAGGATCAGGCAGGCGTATTTTTCAAGGAATTCGGATTTTTGGGCTGAGGTCATGTTCTGAGATATTTGATCCCGGATGCCGGATGCCAATTGGTCTGAGATTTCCTGGTTTGAACGAGTTTGGAATCCCGGTGTTCTCAGAATACGGACAAAGCCGGGTTTGGAGGCAGGCAACAGCAGGGCATACGCGCTCTGGGAGGGGAGGTAATACAACATCGATCCCTGATCAAATCGGATATACGGCACATTATCATCCTGCACCTGGAGCATTACAGGCAAAACCAGGAGAAGTAAAAAATGATTTTTCATAGCATTCAATTTTAACCGCAAAGTCGCCGAAGTCCACGCGAAGGCGAAGAAGGAATTTCTTCGGCGCCTTTGAGGCGTCCTTTGTCGCCTTT
>JBDROF010000071.1:0-53742 GCA_043810345.1 Bacteroidota bacterium
AAAGGCGACAAAGGACGCCTCAAAGGCGCCGAAGAAATTCCTTCTTCGCCTTCGCGTGGACTTCGGCGACTTTGCGGTTAAAATTGAATGCTATGAAAAATCATTTTTTACTTCTCCTGGTTTTGCCTGTAATGCTCCAGGCGCAGGATGATAATGTGCCGTATATCCGATTTGATCAGGGATCGATGTTGTATTACCTCCCCTCCCAGAGCGCGTATGCCCTGCTGTTGCCTGCCTCCAAGCCGGGCTTTGTCCGTATTCTGAGAACACCGGGATTCCAAACTCGTTCAAACCAGGAAATCTCAGACCAATTGGCATCCGGCATCCGGGATCAAATATCTCAGAACATGACCTCAGCGCAAAAAACAGAATTCCTTGAACAATACGCCTGCCTGATCCTGCTGAACTACACCCGTGTTTCAGAGCTCGACACATTGTTTTATACCAAAGCAGTTTCTCTTCAGGAAGATGTCAATCAGGAAGTCAAGGAGAATGCGTCGTTGGTCGTGAAAATGGCAGATCTCTATCGAAAACAATAATCTCCAGGCTTATACCACCAGTCCATTTGTCCGCCGGTCCGCCAGTCCACTTGTCCGCCAGTCCGCCAGTCCGCTCGTCCCGATGTATCCTGAAAAATTTTCCAGCAGCTATCAGGGTGCCACCCATCTTCAGTGTACTATGGACAGAAACCCAAAATCAAACTTCTATGAAAACGAACCACCTCTTCAAATTTGGACTGCTTCTAGTGGCAGCCCTTGCACTAGTAATTACAGGATGTCAGAAAGATCCTGTTGATCCTCCCCCCGGAAACGGTTCCACCTCTGTCCAGCAAATTTCGCAGGACGATAATCAGATGCAGAAAATCAATGACGACATTAACCTCGACATTGAGATCATGATGACCGGTGGCGGATTGAAATCCACCACCTGGTTGCCGTGTAACGCTACCATCGATTCTACGAACGTGGTCAACGACACTATAACTTACTACATTACTTATCACGGTCTCAACTGTCCGGAAACCCTTTACCGTACAGGAAAAGTAGAGGTGAAAAAGCACGTCGGAACCCACTGGTACATGCCTGGCGCTACAGTAATGGTGAAGATCATTAATCTGCAAATTACCCGCGTTGCCACCCAGAAGACCATTACAATTAACGGGGTGAAAACACACAGGAACGTAACCGGTGGTTTACTGGTTCAACTGGGGTATGGGATCAATACCATCGTCCACAAAACGTGGGGATTTATGACGGTCAATTTTGATGACGGCACCAACCGTACGTGGAACATTGCCCGCAGGTGTGTCTATACCGGAACCCTCGGACAGTTTGTGATCGGAGTGGACGGATTCGGCCAGGTAGGCGAATACACCAATCTCGTGACCTGGGGAGTAGCCCGGTCGGGCGAACAATTCTTTATCCGCGTTCCGCAACCGGTTCATTTTGTTCAGGTCTGTGCATTCAATCCCTGTGACGGCATACAGCAGATCGATATCCCTTCGGCTGATAAAGGAGCTACCATCACCTACGGATTCGATAGCAACAACCAACCTGTTGTCCCACCCGCCTGCCCGACAAAATACAGGGTCGACTGGTATCACGGACAAAACAGCGGCACCATCTACCTTTGGTTGTAAATAGAAGGGAAGCAAATCCCAAAAGGGGCGGTTCTGTTATGGGATCGCCCTTTGTTATTTACGATTAATACGATTTTCGATTGTAGATTGAAATCATTTTCCTAATTATGATTATTATTTTTTATTTATATTTGTAGTTTATAAATAAATCAGAATAAATGACAACATTCACAAGCTCATTGCCGGAAGATCTCCTTGGGAAATTGAGTGAAATGGCTGGAAGACTGGCCATCCCTAAAAATAAGATTATCGAGAGAGCCCTTAGGCTTTATCTTGATCAGTTAGTCCGCGCCGAATATGCTAAGTCATATAAAAAGGCCGGAGATGATACCGATGTTCTTCTAATCGCAGAAGAGGGCATGCAAGATTACCTGGAACAATTAGAGCCATGAAGCAATGTGAAATCTGGTTTGCCGATCTCAATCCGGTAAAAGGAAGTGAGCAAAAAGGATTTCGACCGGTGGTGATCATCAGCGGGAATCTGTTGAATCAATACCTTAAGGTTGTCATAACCTGTCCGCTAACAACCAGCATTAAAGGGTACAAAGGGAATGTCATTCTGGAACCAAACGAGCAAAATGGCATTGCGAAAAAATCAGAAATCATGATTTTTCATATCCGGTCGATCTCCAAAGACCGTCTGGTTAAAAAAATAGGGTGTATCACCGGGAAGCAACTGGCCCAAATCAAACAGGGGCTGGGAGAGATTCTGAGATACTAGAAATTAACGAAGTACGATTTTCGATTGTAGATTGATTTTACAATCGTAATTCAAAAATCCGCAATCATAAATCTTTTTAATGTACCAGAAGTTTCCCGGTGGCTATCAACTCTACACCTGACCGGATAGTGCAGATATACATTCCCGACGGAAGGGAATTTCGGTTGATTCTAACGGGAAGGCCCGGATACAGTTCCGGGATAAGATACGAAGAGACCCTTTTCCCCTGCAAGGAGTAAATCTCCACCACAACCCCTTCAAGTTTTTGCTGCACCGGAGCATAGAGCAGGGCAGTTGAGGTAAATGGATTAGGAACCACCGTGAGGGACCGGTACATGGATGATTGGGTTTCTGTGATCACAAGGGTCGAATCGAAGGGTTCGATAAGAATCACCCCTGCCATGAAATCGCTCAGATAGATCATCCCGTTGGATCCGAGATCCACGGCAGTACTCCCGAACATGTTGGTCCAGCCTCCGGTTCCACGGCATTCAGCTACCAGGGTGGCTTCGGGAGGTTCGGAGAGTTGAAAGACCTTCAGTCCATAAAATTTATCCGCAATATAGACCAGGTTGTTTTTCAGGTATACATCTGCCGGGCTGAAATGCCAATCGAAATAGGTTCCCATCGGTACCAGGATGTTCCCGTCGATGTAGTACCAGGCAAACCAGAACATCCCGCAGGATAATGCCAAAAGAGAACCATCCCGGGAGATTCCGTTGATCTCACCAGGGGCAGCTACCGTATCGATCAGGATCAGGGAGTCATTTACCACCCGAAACATGGCCAGGTAGAAGGTGTTACCGGTTTTTTTCCCGCAGAAAATGGTGTCGCCCGAGATCAGCAACCCGTTCACATCACTGTTGGTACTGTCAATGTCCAGTAAGGGGTATCCATGGATGGAATCATACGGGTTGTAAAGGGCGATCTGCCGGAAGGGGAAAAGGAGGTCTGAGAATCCTGCAATGATACGCGTACCGGCATTGGTCTGGATGGTACGGATGGTCTCACACCCGAACCCGATATCCCCGGCCGGTTCCGGATTCCCTCCCTGTAACCAGGGCATCAGGTTGTAAAACTCCCCGTTGGAAAGGAGGATTAGTGAATCGTTGACAAAGGCTATGTCAGCGACAAACTGAGTGAAAATGTGCAGAATCTTCGGATGATTCATATACCCGGCAGAATAAAAAAGGCTGTCTGTCTCGTAGGCTACAAGGCCATACCCGCGCATGCAGGCCCACAGGGTGTCACCGCGAATATACGATCGCTGACACCACCCTCCGGTTTCCAGGAATCCGAGCGTGTCTTCCGGCTGTAACTGTGAAACATCACTAATGAGCACCCCCAGCCACTCCGACGACATGGCCAGAAAGGGAGTCCCATGCATCCGTGCTACATCGAAATGCCAGAGACCCGGACGGATATCAGCCAGGTGAACCATAGCGGTATCTGGAAGACCCGTGGCATCATACACCGGAACCACCGTTTGCCACAGGTTGTTCAGTCCGGCGCCGGTGGAGATGAAAAGAGTGTCGTTCTGGGAATCCATGTTGTTGATGTTGGCTTGCGCAAAGCCAATGATCCCGGGAACACTGAAACTGTCGACCGCCGAGAGAAACGGACCATCCAGGTAGAGGGCATAGAAGTAACTTTTGGTGAAAAGCAGGTTCTGGGGGCCGCCGCATACATAGATGATATCGTCTCTGAGGTCACCAAACTGGATGTCCTGCAGGTTCCACACGTTGTTGCTCTGCCATATGGCAACAGGGATCTCCAGATCGGTGAAATGGTAGACCATCACGGTCCCTTTCGGAATGCCATGGGCCCCGACAGCGATGTATTCTCCTTTCCGGCTGGCGCAGAAGGAGTTGTTCGGGCCGAACGTAGCCAGCCTGGTAAAGGTGCTCGCGATGGAGTCGTACCGCAGCATCCGTACCTTTTTACCATCGGCCACATAAAGGGTGTCATTGGTGAGCCAGAGATCGTAAGCCGCCGAATCGCCGGTCATTTCGTAGTGGGCGATCGCAGTAAGGGTATCGGAGGTAGCGTCAAGCGCCCACACACCGTCATGGGTAGCAGCCACGAACAAAATATCCCCGTAAAGGGCTGTTTCATTCACCAATCCCAACAGCGGCCGGCGGGCCACCACATGGATATTGGCCGTGTCCTGCGTGTCGTAGATCCAGATGCTGGTTCCACATCCTACAAAAAGGCGCTGCGAAGCGCTGTCGTAGTTCACATGGTACCCTGCTCCGCCGGGGGTTTGACCGAGTCTGGAGAGATCCTCAACTTGTGTATACCCTACGGAGATATATCCAACGTACAGGATCAAGATAAGTTTTACATGGTTCAGATTCATTTTATCATCAAGTTTTGAACATTACTTAATATAAGGACAATTTAACTGGGCGAAAGGTTGTATGGGGGTTGCATTTTGATGCTTGCTGTAGTAAATTTGATTTTCAGATGATTGATCTGTTCATTAAACATTGTATCATGAATAAATTCGTAATTACTACATTGATCGGATTCGGGCTGATCGTCATAACCGGAATCTGGTCCTGCAAAAATTCTAAGTCCGGCGGAGATCCGGAACAATACCGTTTCACGCAACGGCCCGCAACCACAGGTTCGTCCCGATAACCTTATGGGAACGGGGATAAACACCTTTGGTAACCGGAACTTGGTGATTGCCGATAATAGTTCATTCCGGAATATCGGAAGAGGGATCCTGGTCGAGGACAGCTGGGAGGTAGTGGTTGAACGGAATCAAATTTATGAGAATAACCTGGGGCCAGGCCTCGAGGTCAGCAACGAAGATAACCAGTGAATCGAAGCAACAGCCTCTAGGATCCAGGATGACTGTTGAGCCGCTGGCTGGTGTAAAATTTCAGCAGTACCTGGTCTGAGAAAAAGGTAAACAGGATCAGGAATCCTGCGCCCGCCACGATTTGCCAATGGTCTAATACCAGGAGCAGGAAGGGATTAATGGATGTACGTATCGGGAAAATCAGGCAGATAGCCAGAATGATTAGGGCTGCTGCAGCGATACCTGTCTTCATGGCAAATTCCCGGATCAGTTCTCTCCAGGTCTGCCGCTTTTCCACCCTCCTTAGCAGTGTATCTGTAAAGGAAAGTGAAAGTTCCCGTTCAGGCTTCTCTTTCAATGCTTCCGTGATCAGTGCTTCCAGCTCATTGAGGCGATTGTTCTCGGGGTTCATGGTGGCAAAATTAGTTTATTAGTTCGTCGTTAACAACTCAGGGCGCATATCGGGAACCAGTTGCAGGATTCTTTCACGGATCGCCTGCCGTCCCCGGTTCAGATAACTTTTAATGGTTCCATCGGGCATTCCGGTGATCTCTTCGATCTCTTTGTAGGATAACTCCTCTAAGTAGAAGAGTGTTATTACGGTTCGATATTGAACCGGTAGCGAGTCGATCACACGGTGGACAATTTTTTTCATGCTGCTCTTATCAAGTGCCGCTTCAGCCGATTCGACAGCCGGTTTTTCAGAAGCTTCCGGGAGATAGTCATCGACGGAGACCATGATATTTTTTCCTTTTTTACGCAAATAGGTGATGCTCATGTTGTAAGCGATCGCTCCGATCCAGGTGGAGAGCTTCGATTCTCCCCTGAACTTTCCGATATCCCTGAAAACCCGGAGAAAGATCTCCTGGCACAAATCCTCGGCATCTTCCGTTTGGTCTACCATCCGTAATACCATGTGCCATACCAGGTTTTTGTATTTTTCAACCAGAAACCTGTTTGCATGGTCATTCCCCGCCTGCACCTGCGCGATCAGCGTTGCATCATCCATTTTACTATCTGTCGGTCATCCTGGGAAAAGGTTGCAGAGCAGGAGTAAAGAAAATAGCGAAATAGCGAAATAGCGAAATAGCGAAATAGCGAAATAGCGGGAAACGAAATCCAAAAAAGTGTGATTTTTTGCAACCTTGTGAGAGAGTGAGCGACATATTGTCCAAATATTAATCAATAAAATTAAAAAAAAATGGAAACCCTCGGAACAATTGTCATTGTCGGTATTGTCTTTTTTGGTGTGTATAGCCTGATCAAAGTCTTCACCGATTACCTGTTAAAACGGAAGATTGTAAAAACCGGTCACATTGAAAAAGCAGGAATCCTTGAAACCCCTCCAGGCCAAACCGGCGAGAGTAACCGTTACCCAAACCTGAAATGGGGGCTGGTAGCCCTGATGGCGGGCGCCGGACTGATCCTGATCGAAATCTTCTACCGAACCGGAGCCATCACCTGGGAGGACGGTCGTGATTCGTTCCTCCCCTTCGGGATTGAACTTGTTGCAATCGCTCTCGGTTTTCTGATCTATTTCTTCATCGTGAATGCAAAAGGGATGAAAGGGCGGTAGGACGAAAGACGAAGGACGAAATATGTTTTATGAAGGGATGACGATCCCTGCACCTATATCCGGTTGCCCTTACCGGTCAGGTTGTCCTTCCCTCCCAAGTTCATCGTTTAGGAATTCAATTAGAAGTGTTGATACAGATCCTGCAAACCCTGCAGTGATCTTTCCAAGGTAAGATTCGAGTTCTTCCGGATGGTTCAGATATATTTCCCGGGCACTTTTGACGATGGTTTGTTGAAGCGAGATCTCCTGATCTTCAAATAGATCTCTCTGAACTGACCATCGTTTGTACATGTTGGGGAATCCGTATTTCAGGGAGTCGGAAAGGGTTTTGAACTGCCAGAAAGCAGCGTGTTCATCGAAGTCAGACGGAGCGTTGTCGTACCCTTCGGGGATCGTATGAGCGCCAAAATAGACAGGGACATAGATAGCTGCATAGGGTGTGCTCAAGCCGGTCCACAATACTGCCCCGAACGAAACCGGTTCACCTGGCGCCAATGTTATGACATCCGTATGAACACAATTCCAACTGGCAATCGCCCTTTCAGGATTCTTTGAGTTTTCACGAAGCATTGGATCATAAGGTGTCTCTTCGTAATGATCCCGGAGGATAGTGAAGCATTGTCGAAGGTCAATTTTCCGGGCGGGCATCAGGAACATAGGAAAGAGCTCAGAATCGGATGGAAGCATCAGTTCCGGATTCAGCAGATCTATCCCCCTCCAGACTCTGCGTGTATTGTAATAATTATCGCTATGCTGCTCTTTTCTGCCACCACCGAAAATCGTTGCAAAATGAAATGTACCCTGTTCAGAATCCCATAACCCTTGCTCTTTACAGAATGTTTGCAATCCGGGAGATGTCAAGTAATTCAAACTATCGTCAACGTTGATCTCTCCAATCCGGTAGCTGTTGGCAGCGATAAAATAACAGGAATCTGGAACACGTACGGCAGCCCAACTGCGCCCCCCTCCGGCCTCCATATACCATATCTCATTGGTGTCTGCCACACCGACACCACTGGGATATTTCACACCATACCGGTTGTAAAGTTCACCGATCAGCGTGATACATTCCCGGGCAGTTCGGGAATGGTGCAGAGCATAATACCTGACACCTCCTCCCAATCCTGTTTCTACCAGTGGATCTGCCTGTTCGGTTTTTTTGTTCCGGTCCTCCCCAAGAGCCAGGCCACCTGCTATCGCGACCCCATGCTCGTTGATCGCCACGGCATCCCCCTCAGCAAACCCTTTGTAGATCTGCAGAACCAGGATCTCATATCCGAATCCGGCCGGCCATGAGAATCCGGGGAGCTCATCCATCACCTGACTTCCTGGAACTCTGACAAGCATCGAAGCTTCTTGTCCCGTGAGATCGTTGTTATGAGCCAGGTACACCTGCCCGTTGACTGTAGCCCCCTTTCCGGCCATCAGCAGGTAACACTCTTGCCGCTGGGCTGCCAGAAAAAAAGGGATCAGGACACAGATTATCCAAGCCAGGGAAAAAACACGAATCCAATATTTCATACACCAGAAGTTCTTAATAAACCTTGATACTGAGTGATAAAGATAAAGAAAAAGCGGCCTGTGCGATTGTCGTGCAGGTCGCTGTTTAATTCAGTTTGAACATAATGGGCAGGTTATAGGAGACCTTAACGGGCACTCCTTTGTGCATCGCGGGTTTCCATTTACCGTCACTCATACGCACTACCCGCAGCGCTTCATTGCTGAGGGATGGGAAGGCCCCGTGGATTATCCGGATCCGTTTCAATGAACCATCCTCCATCACAATGAAATTAACAAAAATCCTCCCTTGTTCCCCCTTTTCCTTTGCCTCCTCCGGATAAAGCATCTCACTGACAAGAAATTTATGCAGGGCTTCATCTCCACCCTCGAACTCAGCGCCTAATTCTGTTACTGTGAATACATCGGTGATGAAGGTATCGGTCTCTTCATCCCAGTAACGGATATCAACGATTTCATTATTCCGGAAGGTCTCGTCCCGGTCGAGGCTGCCGTTATCGGATAAATAATAAATCCAAACGCCCTCTTTGACGAGCGGTCCTATCAGGTAGCTGAAACCCCTGGCCGTGAGGATCCCATTTCTGAAATCGGAAATGATAAATCCGCTGTCGATAGGATGTACTTGCCAGTAGTATGTATCTTTTCTGCCTGAAACAAAGTTCTCGTTCACCAGGAAGGTGGAGTCGTTGACGGGATGGAAATCTGATGTTCCGGTTTCCACCCATTTGTCATTTCTCAGGTAGTACGAGGTAAGCGTAAAAAGGGTATCCACGGATTGGGTGAACACCTGATAGTGGTCAGCCTGTTTTTTAGACGGTACCGGGGCTCCGGTTTTAGAGAAAAACAGGGTGGTGTCTTGTTGGGCGCAGGTATGAACAACCGAAAAGAGTGCCAGTAACGACAGGGTAATGATGTTATTCTTCATGGACAGTTTGGTTAATTTGAATCAAAGTTATCAGAATCTACAATTCCTTCACAGCAATATTTATTTATCTTTTTAGAAAAAATTTATAGCTTTATGCTCCTTTTCGAAGAAACCAATCCTTAATATCCATTAACGAAACTATCATTATGAAGAGAAACCTGTTCCTTTACCTGGCAATGGCATTGCTTGTATTGCTGGGATGCAAATTTCAAAAAGACGACCTCAACATCGTCTATGAAAAGTACACATTGCCCAATGGCCTCGATGTGATCCTGCATGTCGACCGATCCGATCCGATCGTGGCCCTGGCCATCCAATTCCATGTAGGTTCCAACCGCGAAGTGGAAGGCCGTACCGGGTTTGCCCATCTCTTTGAACACATGATGTTCCAGAAATCAGAAAACGTGGGCGAAGACCAGTTCTTCAAAATCATCCAGGATGCCGGCGGTACACTGAACGGCGGAACCGGGAACGACGCCACTACTTACTTTGAAGTGGTTCCGAATAATGCATTGGAAAAGATCCTCTGGCTGGAGTCAGACCGTATGGGCTATATGATCAATACGGTTACCCAGAATGCTTTTAGCATCCAGCAAAATGTCGTACAAAATGAGAAACGTCAGTATGTCGACAATGCCCCTTATGGCTTCACTTCGTGGGTGATTGCCACCAACCTCTACCCCAAAGGCCATCCCTATAGCTGGACTGTTATCGGGGAGATGGAGGATCTTACGAACGCTACCATTGAGGATGTCAAAGCATTCCACCAGCAATGGTATGTTCCGAATAACGCCACACTCGTGCTAGCAGGGGACTTTGACGTGGTGGAAGCCAAAAAGCTGATTGAGAAGTATTTTGGAGAGATTCCAAGAGGTGGGGAGATCACCGACCCTGAACCCATACCTGGCACGCTGGATGAAACGATTAAATTGTACCATGAAGATAATTTTGCCAAAGCCCCACAATTCCGGATGATCTGGCCTACGGTGGAAGATTACAGCGACGATGCCTATGCACTGAATTACCTGGCCGAATTGCTTTCGCAGGGGAAGAAAGCACCGTTATACAAAGTACTGGAGAAGGAGAAGAAGCTTTCATCCAGTCAGTATGCGTACAACAATGCTCAGGAGATCGCCGGATCCTTCAATATTGTGGTTACGGCCAATGAAGGAGTGAGCCTGAAAGAGGTAGAAGGCGCCATCAACGATGCCTTCCGGATGTTTGAAGAAACGGGCTTCACCGAAGCCGATTTAGAGCGTATCAAGGCCGGACTGGAGACCAGTTTCTACAACCGGATCAGCAGCATCCTGGGCAAGTCGTTTCAGTTGGCTTCCTACAATGAGCAGAGGAACGATCCTTCCTATTACAAGGTTGATCTTGAGCGCACAAAAGCTGTTACGAAAGAGGATATCCTCAGGGTGTACAACAAGTATATCAAAGACAAACCGTTCCTGGCAACCAGTTTTGTTCCCAAAGGACAACTGGAACTGGTGGCCGAAGAGTCGGTAAAATCCGGTGTGGTGGAGGAGAGTATCACCGAAGCAAGCCAGGTGGAGATCGCCGATGTAGCGGAAGAAGAGATCGTCAAGACACAGACCAGTTTCGACCGCTCGGTGATGCCGGCAGATGGACCGGATCCGCTGCTCAACCTGCCTGCTGTATGGGAAGATGCTCTTGCTAATGAGATCAAGGTGTACGGGATCGGACATCATGAACTTCCCCTGGTTCAGTTCAGCATTACACTAAATGGCGGCCATTATCTTGATCAGTTCGACAATGCCGGGGTGGCTTACCTGGTGTCACAACTGATGATGGAGGGGACGAAGAATAAGACACCTCTCGAACTGGAGGAGGCCATTGACATGCTCGGAGCGAATATTTACGTAAGCGCTTCCAACACCGATATCTCTATCAACGCCAATGGTCTTGTCAGGAATTACGACAGCATACTGGCTCTGGTGAAGGAGATCTTACTGGAACCCCGCTGGGATGAAGAGGAGTTTGCACTGGCAAAAACCAGGCTCCTGAACTCCCTAAAACGGCAGAAAGCCAGTCCGAATGCTCTGGTCAGCGAGGCCTTCAATAAACTGCTGTACGGCGAGAACCACATTTTTTCAGTTGACCGTCAGGGAACCATAGAGACCATTGAGTCGATCACGATCGATGACCTCAAAGCCTATTACGACGCCAACTTCTCCCCCTCGGTGACCTCCTTCCTGATCGCCGGGGATATCACCCGCGACCGGGTGATGAAATCTCTGCAGGATCTGGCTGTAAAGTGGCCGGCCAAAGAGGTCCGCTTTCCGGCTTATTCGCTTCCAGAGGAGCTGCCTGCATCAAAGATCTATTTTGTGGATGTTCCGGAAGCCAAACAGTCGGTCATCAACATCGGGTACCTGGCCCTTGCCCGTACCGAACCCGACTTTTATCCTGCTACCGTTATGAACTACAAACTGGGAGGATCATTTAGCGGAAACGTCAACATGATCCTCCGGGAGGAGAAGGGATATACCTACGGAGCCCGTACCGCTTTCCGTGGCTCTGAGATTCCGGGTCCCTTCGTTGCCTCTGCCAGCGTTCGTTCCTCTGCTACCGAAGAGTCGGTTAAGATCTTCAAAGAGCTGATGGAGCAGTACCGCAATGGTATCACCGAAGAGGAGTTGCTGTTCACGAAAAACGCGCTTATCAAGAGCAATGCCAGGGAATTCGAAACACTTCGTGCCTTGATAAGCATGCTGAGCAACATCGCCGAGTACAACCTCCCGTTCGACTATGTGAAGAACGAAGAGGCCATCGTAAATAACATGACGCTCGATCGCCACAAGGAGCTGGCTGACAAGTACATAGTTCCAGAGCGGATGTATTACGTCATTGCCGGTGATGCCAAAACGCAGCTGAAGCCATTGGAGAAGATCGGCTTTGGGAAAGCGGAGGTGATGAAGTGATGAGGGACGAAGGAAGAGGGATGAAGGAAGAAGGAAGAGGGATTATTTCAATCGTTTGACCTTCACTGAGTAAATCTTGAAGAGAAATAGGTAAACTCATTCGCCAAATTTACCTCCGTATGCGGTATCAATAAATATTTCCAGGGTTTCCCGCCATTGTTAACTGTAAAATCTGTGGCATGTTTGCAATATTCAAGGGCCGCTTTGGCTTTATCCTGGACATCAATGTCATCGATATCGGTCTCTTTCTTGGTTTCAACCATATAAATAGCTTCGTGGGTTTCTACTATAAAATCCGGTGAATATTGCCGGGAATTGTGTTTCCAGTAAATCCGGAATTGGTTCTTTGCCGGCCGAATCCATTTAAGCACCGGTTTGTCCTGTTCCAGGATGATGGAAAAATCTTTCTCTGTTTTTGAATCAAACTTATATGAATGATGATAAGCCTTTGCAAACCCACTGAATAAAAGACCTGGAATCAAAGATGTAGGTGTTATCGTATCAGTATAAAGATGAATCTTATCCAGAGTGTATTTGGAATAGTTATGATCAAGGATTCGTTCATACGGGTAGACAACCGGCTTCTCAAATTTGGCCTCTTCGATGAAAAAATGCAATATCATCTGGGTGAAAATGAATCGTCCAATCTCTCGCTTATTATAGAGTATTACGTTATATAGGTCATCATCATTCAGATACGTCCTGAATTTCCCTATTGCCTGAGATGCCAGTTTAAATAGGAGATCTGATTGTGAATCATAATCCACTTCCGGGTAATTCATTAATTCATTCACAAGGATGTTTTCATTTGTATCGGAGATAATCCGACCTTTCCCCTGAATAATCTCCTGAGTATTGTCTTTTAATGATTGACGCAGGATCTCTTCCGATACCGGCTGAAAATTGAGGTTTAGTGTATCAAGATCAAAATCATGGAAACCATGCTTAATTTCTCCCGATTGCTGGATGATGATCCTCGGAATCTCTATTATATTATCTGTGAAGTCTTTTACCGCTTTCTCATAGATTTCCTCAGCTTCAGCAACCATATCGGTCACAAACAATTGTGTTTGCGGGTCACTCTCAATCCGCCTTTTAAACCGGTCTAGGGCTATTTTCCTCACATCGTCGCTACTGATCTCGCTGACATTTCGTGTATGTTTGGCCAATTCCGGCATATCCTGGACCAGCATCTGCTTGATCTCCAATGTTAATGTATTTTCTTTCCGTTGTATCTCATCAGTAATTTTCGTTAATTCCTGTTTTTCTATTTCATATTTAGCTTCAAGCGCTGATTTTACGGATACTACTTCCTTTGATTTGCTGAGTTCTTCCGGATCGATCTCGATGATGTTTTCTTTCCGGATAATGGAACCAGGTTTATTGGCCTCTTCAATGATTTCCTGGAATTTATCATGAGAAACAATGGTGAGTTTATCAACCTTTGAACTTCCGGTACGTTTGCCATAAGGCAACCGAAGTCCCCTGCCGATGGTTTGTTCCCTGAGCGTTAGCGATGCAGCAGTACGCAATGGTATAATGGTATAAAGATTGGTTACGTCCCATCCCTCCTTGAGCATATTCACATGAATGACAATCTCTGTTGGATTATCGGCATCTTCCAGAGACAGAAGCTGCCGGATGTTCTCTTCCTTTTCTTCTCCTCGCTGGTTCGAATGAATCTCGATCACTTTATCCGTATAGCGGCCATCAAAAAAAGTATTCTGCTGAATCATTTTCTTGATATCAGCAGCATGCTCCGTGTCTTTTGAGACGATCAGGACAAACGGTTTCACCAATTTTATCCCTTTCTCCCTGGAATAGATATCCAGGGCAACCTTCGTATCTTCATGCATGCGAATCCCGTCTTCAATTTTCAAGCGGTCCAGTTCTTCGATTTTATATGCTGCAGGATTGAAATTCTTCCGTGTAGCGACACAGGGCTCTTTTACAAATCCATCCCGGATGGCCAGAGCCAATGAATATTCATACACGACATTTTTAAATTTCACTGGACTTCCGGAACGTTCAATCTGGGGAGTGGCTGTCAGTTCCAACCCGAACAATGGCTGAAGTTCATTAATGACCTGCATTCCACGGTCGGCGCGGTAATGATGAGATTCATCCATCAACAAAACCAGATCATCAAGTTTGCTCAGGTAGTTGAAATAGGAATCGCCAAGGTATTCGACCAGCCTCTTTATCCGGGGTTCTTTCCCGGATTTGGTTTCGGCATTAATCTTGGAAATGTTGAAAATGTTAATATGAACATCACTATGAAACAGCCGTGATTGCGAAAGTTCGTTGTAGTTATCCCCTGTAATGATCCGTGGAGGATTTGTTGCAAACTCGCCAATACCTTTAAAAACATATTTCGGGTTTTGGGGATTCTGGAAATCCTCCATCAGTTTCTGATAGATCGTTATATTGGGAGCAAGGATAAAAAAGTGTTTAATGCTTTTCGTAAGATAGAGATAGGTAACAAAGGCTCCCATTAACCGGGTTTTTCCAACGCCTGTGGCAAGGGCAAAACAGATGGATGGGAAATCCCGTTCAAAGTCAATACAGATAGGAAATTTTCCGTTTACAGTTTGCAATTTTTCTTCCAGAGGTGCCGGCTGAAGAAGGTCATGTTCTCCGTTCACAAGATCTGACAGGATTTCAAGGCTCCTCGATTGTGGCGGACGAAGGCTGAGGCGGTTATTGATCAGATTGGCTATACGATCCATAAATTCACAGCGTGTTAAAACAATGTTAGTTCCGAATTATCCTGTTTCCTTGCTTTGCTCTTAACTGGTTTCTTAACTTTTTCTCCGATGGGATCGCTGCCAGACAACTGTTCCATGGCCGGATCGGGTTCATTTTCCAATGGGACATTGACGATGTTCAGGCTGTAATCATCCTTCCCGAATTCGCACCTGCCCAAGAGCATTTGTGGAATTTTTTTGATGTTGATATTGGCATATCTTTCTTCACAAGGTTCCTGGAATGCCCGGCAACAGATCAGCAAGGTCTCTTCCGATTTCATCTCTTCATGGATTTTATCAAGGTATTCTACCGTAATAAATGTGGTTGTGGTGAAGATAAAATCCTTTTCCGTGCTTTGCCCCTGTTTCCAAAAAAGCTGTTCATCCGGATTAAACCGGAAGCCTTCGTGCTTGGCCATGGCGGCAGCCAACATCTCCGGATTATAGGATTTGTCGATAATCCAGTTGTCATATTTATCCTTTTGCAATAGGCTTGGAGCGAGATAGTAATACTTGAACCCGCCACCACCTTTCCAGTTAACAGATCTGCTAATACCTGTTTGATCAGTCCCATCCACAACTGATGTTAATCTTGGAAGACAGTGAGTATAAGCTTGTTCACCTATTTCAACTCCAATCCAGTTTCGTTCAAGTTTATGCGCAACAGCAGAAGTCGTGCCTGATCCTAAAAATGAATCAAATACCCAATCATCTTTATTAGTTGTCAATTCAATACATCTTTGGATAAGTTTTTCTGGCTTCTTTCCTTTAGGAAAATCAACACCCCCCTCTTTTGCAAGACCCTCTATCGAAATGTCAGTCCACATATCTGTGAGCAATTCTCCGGGCAACAACATTCCTTCAATATCTTTTAGCCTTTCAGAATAAAATAGTACCCTTCGCCCCCCAAGGAAAAGATAATCCATGTCATCATTTGGATGGCGAACTAAAAGGTTAGGATGTATTTTCGAATATTCAATTGTTGCTCGTCTTTTCTGAAGTGCTCCCCCAGTAACAGAAGCAGTTTGAAATACCCTTTTTGCATTAACTAAAGCAAATTGAGCCACTTCCATTTCAAAATCAGTTCCAATTGCATTTTTTGCCTCCCGAGTATTATTGTACCCTAGAGTTGATGCAACAACTTCATTTATATTTCGCCATGACCATTCTGATTCAGGTTTATCAAGATTTTCAAAAACCATATTATAGGCTGAATCATATTCTTTCTCAATAAAAAGCACGCTAGGATTTATCTTCAATGAGATTTTATCTTTGCAATATAAGAAAATATGATTTGCCTGTTTAAATAATCCGCCTGAAGTACTTTTAAAACCAAATGGTTTATTTGTGGCATTAACTATTTGGTTAACATAATTACTCCTACCGAATATCTCATCTAATAAAACCTTGCAATAGGCCGCTTCGTTATCATCTAGATGAACAAATAAAACCCCATCATTTGTCAATAACCTATAGAGAATATTAAATCTCTGGATCATTAAATTTAACCATATAGAATGTTCGATACTATCATCATAATGATCAAAAGCAGCGCCTGTATTAAATGGTGGATCTATATATATGCATTTTATCTTACCGGCAAAGTCTTGTTCCAGCGCTTTCAACGCTAGCAAATTATCACCATGAATAAGCATATTCTGGCTATTCCGGTCTCCGAAGGACTTCTCCCGGTCTTCGATCAGAATACGAGGTTCGAGTTTCGGTTCATCGTCTTTTCCGATCCAGGTGAGTTCGAGTTTTTGGTTGGGAGGCATAAAATATTTAATAAAATTGTCGACTTATTTGAAATTTTGATTATATTTGTCCCATCTCATTAACCATTGCGAAAGCATGTTAGTGTTAAAAGAGTTACGAAGCCGTTGGGTTACTCCTGGCGGCTTTTGCATTTTTCATGTACTCTTCATACTCTTTGAGCTTCTTTCGTTTCTCGTGATTTCGATTTAATGTAAAGGCCGTCCATACATAGATATAACTGTTCTTGCGTACATCTAAAATAACTATATAATCAGGTTCATCATCCAATTCAAGCCAGATACAAATCCTATTTTTACCCTTTCTGATTTGAGGCCATATTTTCAATTTCCATTGTTCGCAATTTTCGATTACGGGTTTAGCCCAGCTTATTCGTTCGCATCTTCTCAGCTCAGGTTCACGATCAGATTCTATATCTCCTTTATGCGTCATATGGTAAAAAGTATAGGCTTTATCCTGAAACAAAGGATGTCTTTTGAGTCTTATGTATGTGCCTCTGAAAATGGGTCTTGAAATAAGAAAATCTTTTTTAAAAGCTTCGTAAACTGCTTCTATAAAGGAGTGCCAATCTCCACCAAACTCTTCAAGAGTGATTATTTCCGGCAAATGATAATCTTTACTTTCCATTTCTCAATAATACTCTTGAAATCCAAATAAATACATTGACTTTATCTTCTTTTATCAGGGTCGAGTGAAGCAAGGAATAACCTGAACGCTTTTTGATTCTATCAATCAATGCTATTTTTGTATGGTTTGTAGTTAAACCACGATGTACATATGATAATGCACCTGTCAGAAAGTCGGCTAATTGGATTAATTCGACCTCATGTGAACGGACTTGTTGGATTCCTCTGACAATAGATTTTGAATAATCGTAATGCGTGTTTCTCAATACTTCTTTTAGCTTCTCAACTTTCCTTTGACTTTGGGTATCCTTAATATCAAGAAAGATGTTGTATCCGTGCTTAGGATCAAAAATTACTTTAAGCAGATCGAAATACATTTTATAATAGAAATCATCATGTGTTTGACCATGGCTTGGATGATCGAGAAGTGATTTATCGGGTACAATTAAAACTCTGAAATGTAAATCTTCATTGTCAAAGAAATAATCCACAACATCCTCATAAAATCCTTGCTTTGTACGCGAAACCTTGTTCCATTTTAATTCAAAGGAATGTTTTAGGTTATGTTTCGCTTTTAATTCCCTTAGTCTTTTGAAAATTTCATCTTTTCTCCCTTTTGGACACCAAACTGCACCAAGAGCCATGATTTTCTGACCATCGTTTTCGAGATGACAGCTTTCATCACAGTATATGTTATATTCGATTAACATAATTGGAATTGTTTTTTAAAGTTAGCTTTTTGTTGTACATTATTTTATCAACTTAATGTCCAATGGATCGTGAAAAGTTCCTGAATTAAAGTTCGTTGCTTTAACCTGGCTTCAATATCAGAGATAAGATTTTCTTTTTTTTGATCCACATCATCCTGATGTTTATAAAGATTCATACGAAGCTCATTCCGCCGTTTTTCCATCTCCTTGATTTCCCTTTGCATCTTCACCTTCTCGTCGAGTTTCAATAATTTTCGGGCTTCCGCTTTTCTGGTTTTAATCTCCACATCAAATTGTCTCAGTTCGATCTCCAGGCTGCTTTTCTTATCCTCTGCCCATTTTTCCAGTTTAGTCAGTTCCTCATCGAAGAAACCTGCATTCCGTTCAGAAGTATGTTGTAGTATCTGATCCTGGGAAAGAAAAACAACTTGCTTATGAACATCTTTGATTGCAAGAGGTAATTCAATCTCATCGTGATGATTGACCACCGTGCCATTCAGAGAAAAAAGGCGGTGACAGACTGCTGAATCTATCGAAGACTCTTCATCTGTAAAACCGCAAAGGATCAGATGATCTTCAGATTCCAGCGCCTCTATGGTAAAAAGAGTGACACATAGCCAACCGGCTTTGCCAATATAAGGCTCAAGAATCGAAATCTTTTTGGATGAATTTGAGTAATCAAACTGAATTTCAGCGACAGGGAGTTGACTGTTTTTACATGCTGAGATAATGTACGATGCAAGGGGATGTCCCGTCCTATAGACATTTGCATCCTCAATGTTTTTTCCAATCCTATATGGACCCGGGTGAATATGTTTGTCAGGAATAGGATTATGTTTCAGGTAAAATGAGTATTCGTAATCAGAATAGGTTGCATTCTCTTTCAGGAAGTACCGGGTCAACATCCACAGCAAGAATTCGTAACGATTCACATATTCCTGGCTGGTTTTAAAATTCAACCGGAGTTTTTCATGCACCTCTTCATCGAAGTTTTCAAGCAGTTGTTGTCGTGTAAACCTGAGTTTTTCATCAATCTCCGGTTCCAGTTGATCCTGCAATTCATCAAATGCCTGCTTAATTTCATCCACTGTCCGGCAATTCTGATAAATTTGCACGATTCGCTTTTCAAAGTCAACCCCTGATTCAATGCATCCCAATATCTCATCGCTGGCTCCAAACACCCCGTCAAACAATTTGAATTTCTCTGCAAGTAACTGATATACCCGTTGATCTGCCGCGTTGGCTTTATTCAGGAAATTGACCACCACTACATCGTGTTTCTGGCCATACCGGTGACACCTGCCGATCCGTTGTTCAATCCGCTGAGGATTCCATGGAAGGTCATAATTGATGATCAGTGAACAAAATTGCAGATTGATCCCTTCAGCGGCCGCTTCTGTTGCAATCAGGATCGTTGCATGATCCCGGAAATATTCAACAATTGCAGCCCGTTTGTCAGCTGTTTTGGAACCGGTAACTTTATCTGTTCCCTTATGTAAAGCTAACCAGGATTGGTAGATTTTATTAGAAAACGGGTCGGAATTTGTTCCATTAAAAAGAACCAGTTTGCCTTTATACTCTGAGTTTTCAAGGAGGTTAAACAAGTACTTCTGCGTGCGCACAGATTCTGTAAAAATAATTGCCTTTTTTGCAGCCCCTTTCATTGATGAAGCATCAAAACCCGTTTTTAAGGCTTTGCTCAAGGCAATTCCTTTTGAATTCTGTATGATGGATTTAGCAAGCCTTCCAAATTCGGCAAGACGAATCATTTCATCATGTATCTCTTGTCTCTCTTCATCAGTATATATTCTCTTTTCGTTTTCTTGTGGATCTGTCTCGTCTTCTTCGGTATCTATCCATTCGTCCTGTAGCTCACCGAAAAGTTCATAGTCCTGGGTAATGGTTTCTTCCACATTAGATTTATTCTGTTGATCTATTAAAACATCTTTTAACTTGGCTGAAAGGGCTTCAAGGGTTCCGGAGATGGCAAAAGTAGAAGATGCGAGAAGCTTACGCAGAATCAAGGTCATTAACTGACGCTGGCCTGGAGGAAGTGCATAGAGCGTTGGAGATTGCAGGTATTCAGACACCAAATCATACAATCGCTGCTCATTTTCTGTGGGATAGAACTCCTGGATGATGGCCACCCGATTTGTGAAACTAATGTATTCAAGAACCTGCCTTCGCAACGTTCGTATACTGATTGGCTGAAGCCTTGCTTTCAGCTCTGAATAATTTTCTTCCTGTGTTAACCTGGAGAATTGGCTTTTAAAACTACTGATGTCCCCAAATGTATAATCATCAATAATGCTGACAAGTCCATATAATTCAAGCAGAGAATTCTGTAAGGGAGTTGCCGTGAGTAAAATCTTAGGTTTTCCTAATAAAGCATCCTTTAATGCATTGGCAATTTTATTCGTAGGTTTATACACATTGCGGAGGCGGTGAGCTTCATCAATAATTACAAGGTCCCAGTTGGTACGTTCAATAAAAATATCCCTGGATCGAGCGAAATGATAGGATGTTATGATGATGGTTTCCAATTCAAAAGGGTTGAAGATTCCCTTTTTAATGGTTTCGTCGAAAGATTTTTTTTCCATTATTACAGAAGGAAGGAAAAACTTCTCCTGAAGCTCCTGGCTCCATTGTTTCCTTAAGTTAGAAGGAACGATAATGAGAATTTTTCGTTTCCTTTCAGCCCATTTCTGGGAAATTACGAGTCCGGCCTCAATGGTTTTTCCAAGCCCAACTTCATCGGCAAGGATAGCTCCTTTAGAAAAGGGAGACCGAAATGCAAATAAAGCGGCCTCTACCTGGTGAGGATTCAGGTCAACCTGAGCATCAACCAACGTTGTAGCAAGTTTCTGGATGCTGTTTGAAGGACTTCTTCTTGTTAATTCAAAGGCAAAATATTTGGCGTGATAAGGAGTAATCGAAAAATCGTCATTTTGATGAACCTTTTTTCGCTTATCCGCTGCCATATGAAAATACTAGGGAAAGATGATAGGGTATAAAATTACGAAAATAGATGTAAAGGAGAGAATATTCCACGGTGAGTTACTAAAAGTATTTTCCAGTGATGTATATTATTTCAACGTTTTTGGAAAAATAAGCGGGAAATCCCCCGAACCACTTAACGGTTCTTTTATTAACATAATCATTGTATTCGCATTATCTGGCATCCGGTATCCGGCATCTGGCATCATTGTCATAGAGAGTAAAGCGAAGTAACCTCGCTCCGTGTCATTGCGTATAGCGCCAAAACAAACCTCACCCCGACAGCTGCCCCCTCATCTGATCCAACGCCGATTCGGTCCCCAGGGCGATCACCGTATCGCCCAAACGGAGTTGGGTATCTCCGTGCGGTACGTAGATGGTGTTTTTACGTTTGACCAGCATCAGGGAGCCATCGTGGTGGAAAGGGATCTCCTTGACCTGAAGACCATCGCATGAGGTATTCGTAACTTCGATCTCCTCCACACTGAAGCTTTCAAAGGTCTCCACCAGGGCATGGTAGGTGGTGGGACGGAGGATCAGGTTCTCGATCGTGGTCACCACGGTCCGGAGCAGATCAACCGACTCCACCCCCATCTGGCTGTAAGTCTGTTCGAGCGTCCGTGAAGGTGCTACCGTGATGATCCGGTTGTGGTGCAACCGGGTACGGAGCAGTTCGCAGATACGCTGGTTCTCTTCATCCGATCCTGTTAATACAGCTACGTAGTTTGCAGGTCGCAGACCCAGCCGGGTATAGATTTCAGGATCCATTCCATCGGCATGGATGGTATGCAGACCCTTTTCTTCAATATCCCGGAAACGGGTCAGCTCCTTCTCGATAATCACTGCATGCCGGCTGTGCATCTTGAACCGCCGGGCCAACAGCACTGACGAACTACTTCCTCCCACGATGATGACCTTCTCGGCGGGCAACATAGCCTTCGGACTGATATGGTTGTAAAGGATGGGAGAGAAGATGCAGGTGATGATGGCCATCAGGATGACTGCTGCGTTGATCTCCGGAGAGATCAGTCCCATCTGAAGGCCGATGGCCGAAGCGGCGATGATCAGGCTGAGGCGGGAAGATATCAGGAATCCGCCGGCTATAGCCCGTCTGAATCCAAAGAGGCGGGCCCAGATCAGGGAGGGGAGGACCTTCACCGCATAGAGGGTGATCAGGAAGAGACCCAGGAAGAGGAACAACGATGTTTCCAGGCTTGTAAGCACGGTGGGATCAAACCGGATCCCGACCAATGAACTGGGCAACCACAATAAAAATAAGGAGGATTAACATGGTTCCGCGGATCGTGATTTGAGAGGCGGCTTCCGATAACTGGAACGTCAGCTTTTGTATCAGAGGAATTCGCTTCAGCAGGATGCCGGACAAATAGAAGATGAAGAAGAGAATGAAAATCCCCAGGATCAGGGCCCCTCCATAAGAGAGAGTCACGGTGAGGAGGAAGATGGTGAAACCCACCAGCAACGGGTTGCTCAGGTACCTGGACAGGGTGATACGACGCCGGGGGAATGAGGCAACGATCTGATCCACGTCGATCTCCAGTCCGCTCAGGAACATCAGGAACATGAACCCTGTGAAGGCCAGGAAATCAAGGACCTCCGTACTTTCCGGTGTAAAGTAGGTGAAGAGGAACTTGCCGATCAGAAACCCGACCACGATCTCCATGATCACCGTGGGTATCCGGCGAAGACGAAGCAGTGACATCAACAATGGTGTCAACCAGGCGACAGCTACCACAACCAGCAGAGGCAGGTAATCGAAGTGACTGAAGATTGCCAGTAATTGCCATGCATTGCCATCATTGCACATCATTGCCATCATTGCACATCATTGCCATATTTCACTATTTCACTATTTCACTATTTCACCATCTCACCATTTCACCATCTCACCATCTAGTATATCTCCACCACGCTCCCCTCCTTCGGCTTCGTGTAACCTCTGAACATGGCATTGGTATTGAACGGCATGACAATGTTACCTTCCCTGTCAACAGCGATCAAACCACCGCTGCCGCCCTGGGATTTCAGTTTTTCATAGATAAGGTAATTGGCCGCCTCCTCCAGCGACCATCCCCGGTACTCCATCAGGGCTGAAACATCGTATGCGATCACGTTCCTCATGAAATATTCCCCGGTCCCTGTGCAAGAGACGGCACAGGTGGCATTGTTGGCGTAGGTGCCGGCTCCGATGATCGGAGTATCCCCGATCCGTCCCTTCATCTTCATCATCAACCCTCCGGTGGAGGTAGCTGCAGCCAGGTTGCCCATGTTATCCAGGGCGACGGCACCAACGGTACCATTGGTGTTGTCAACGGGTTCCTTTATGGCATCGGGGGTCTCCCGGCTCTTCTCCCTCTTCTCAAGCTGGATCTTTTTCATCCGTTCAAACTGCTCTGTCCGGGCAGGAGTTTGAAAATAGGAGGGATCCACTAATTCAAGCCCCTGACTCTTTGCGAACAGTTCCGCCCCCTCTCCCATCAACAAGACGTGCCGGGTGTTCCCCATCACCAGCCGGGCCGCGGAGATGGGATGTTTGATGCGGGTGACACCCGTAACAGCCCCAGCCATCAGGTTGCTCCCATCCATGATGGAGGCATCCAGTTCGGCTACCCCTTCATCGTTGTAAACCGCCCCTTTCCCGGCGTTGAAAAGAGGGCAATCCTCCATGAACAGTACTACGGCTTCTACTGCATCCATGCTGCTGCCTCCCTTCTCCAGGATGGCGGTGCCCACCGCCAGGGCTTCAGACAGTTTCTCTTTGTACTGCTGCTCCTTCTCTTCCGGCATGGTTCCCTGTGGCGGCCCGCCGGCGCCACCGTGAATGACCAGTACCCAGTTACCGATCCGGAATGCGGGATCCGTGATGTGGGGTACGGGATGCGCGATACCCGTTATGGAAACATCCTGGGAGGTACCTGTTATGCTGAGCACAAACATGAGAAGGATCAAGAGAAAGGCTCGAACCAGTCGCGCATCCGGTATCCGGCATCCGGCATCTGGTATCATACGATTTGTTTTCATACCCTTTACTTTAATAAGCTTTGAAATATCTCTTTAAAATCCACCAGCCCTGTTACCTTCAGCGCCGCCAGGATCACAGAAGCAACTATCACCCAGCTGACAAATTTCCCGCCCTTCTTCAAGGCCATCATGCTGGCAATATAGGCTCCAATGATGCTGCCGACCGATAACAGGATCCCATAAAGATAGTGAATCTGGTCGCTCAGAATGAAGATCACCAGCGAAACGGCAGCCGAAAAAAGGACGATCAGGTTCTTGACGGCGTTGGCTTTCACCAGTTCGAAACCGACCCCCATCACCAGGGCCATCAGCAGAAAATACCCGACACCCACCTGCAAAAATCCCGCATACCATCCCACGGCAAAGAAGAGTAATACCTGCCACCACTGGATCCGTTTCTCCAGCATGGCGGTGTTCTCTTTCAGCCACAGGGATGGCTTTGCGAAGATGAATACCAGCATGAAAGCCATGATGATCACCATGGCAACCTCCAGGGTGCTCGATTTCACTCCGGTGGCAAACCATGCTCCAAGGATCGAACCCACGGTTGCAGGGATAACCAGCCACCAGATCTTCCGGGTAGTGAACATCCCCTTTCGCCAGAAAGTCATCACAGACGATGAGGTCTGGAAAAAGACACTCACCCGGTTGGTTCCGTTGGCAATGGTGGCCGGCAGTCCGAGGATCAGCAGCAATGAAAGTGAGATCACAGATCCACCTCCGGCCAGGGTGTTGATGAAGCCTGCCAGGAGGCCTGCGAGAATGATGATGAGATACTCAACCCACATGATAAATTCAAAATTAAGAATTAAGAATTATGAATTAAGAATAAAGAATAAAAAAGGCTTACAACCAAACGCCCTCATACCCTCTTACCCTATCCGGGGCTGACCAACCTGGAAGACCAGCAGTACGCCAGCCATCGCAATTACCGCGCTGATGGCAATGATACCGGAGAGCTTTGTCAGGTTGAGCTGGTCAAAAGCAAAGGCAAGGGGGTCGCCAACAGCTTGGGATTCCGGCACTCCTCCGCCGTAGTGGAGATAGCATCAAAGCCGATGTAAGCAAAAAAGACACCACTTACCCCTTTCAGCACTCCGGAGATGCCATTCGGGGCAAAGGGGCTCCAGTTTTCGGTATTCACATAGAAAGAGCCGTGAGATCAATCACCCGCAGGTTCCGCTTCAGGGAGCTCCCCGAGGCTTCATGAACTTTCACATCCGAAAGGATCTGATCGATGGACTTCTTGCGGAAGAGGTTTGCGAATGACAATAAAGGTTTTTTGGGTAAAATTAGAAAAAAACAGACAAGCGGACAACCTGCATTCCTGCATTCCTTTTTACTCAGAATTCGTACCTTCGCCAAAAATTAGTTCATGAAGATCGCCGTTTTCGGAGCTAGTGGCAGAACGGGAATCCTGGCTGTCTACCAGGGGCTGGATAAAGGTCACCTGGTGACCGCCTTTTCCAGGAACGCTACCAATGTCACGATAGCCCATCCGAAGATAACGATCATTGAAGGGGATGTAACGGATTATGAACAGGTGAAGCAGGCCGTGGATGGGCAGGAAGCTATCCTGGTAGCTCTGGGAATGGAGAACAAGCCCATCCGGACCCTCTCAATCGGGACGGCCAACATCATCAGGGCTATGAAAGAGACCGGGGTGAAGCGGCTGATCGTCGTGTCGTCGGCCGGGATTCTGGGAAACGATACCCATCCCGTGTTTGGAAAGATCATTATTCCCCTCTTTCTGAAGCATGTATACCGGGATAAGAGGCGGCAAACGGAATTGATCCGGGAGAGCGGCCTGGAGTGGGTCATCATCCGGCCGCCCCGGCTCACCCTGGCGCCGAAGACCGGGAGGTACCAGCTGACAAAGGGGCGGCCGGGAACGCGCTCGATCCCCCGGGCTGATGTAGCCGATTTCATGCTGAAGCTGCTCACCAATAAAACCTATGACGGGAGGATGCCGGCGATCGCCTCCTATTAACCCAATAAATAAGTGATACCATGAAGGTCCACGTTCGTGATCAATTCCTGAAAAAATGGTCTCTTACATGGATGAGAGCTTCCTGATCACCCACTCCTGGCAAACAGTTAAAAAACGATTATAGAACCGTAATTTTTCCTATATGAAAAGACAACTTAATTACATGCAATCTCTGAATTCATAATATATGGATAAAATCAAAGCTCAAATACAAACCCTCTCGCATCTTTACTTCCCTGAGATAGTAGGAATCAGGAGCCACCTTCATCAGCATCCGGAGCTCTCGAAAGAGGAGAAGAAGACTTCCGGGTTTATAGGTGACACCCTGGACAGGTATGGCATCCCCTATCGCAGAGGGGTAGCCGGTTTTGGGGTGGTTGGGTTGATCGAGGGAAAAAATCCCGGCCAGAGGTGCGTGGCTCTCAGGGCTGATATGGATGCGTTACCGGTAAAGGAAATGAACGAGACCCCGTATGCCTCTCAGGAGGAGGGAAAGATGCATGCCTGCGGCCATGACGTCCACATGGCATGCCTCCTGGGAGCAGCCCGCATCCTGAGCGAAGCGAAGGACCTGTTTACAGGAACAGTCAAGCTGTTATTTCAGCCCTCCGAAGAGACCTTCCCCGGTGGCGCCATCGGGATGATCAACGAAGGGGTATTGCAGGACCCGGAGGTGGAGATGGTCATCGGACAGCACGTACTTCCCACCCTCGACGCCGGAATGGTCGGCTTCAATCCCGGGCCCGATATGGCTTCCACCGATGAGATCTACCTCACCGTTAAAGGAAAGGGGGGGCACGGGGGGGTACCGCAGCTGGTGGTCGACCCCGTGCTGATCGCAGCCCACATCATCACCGCCCTTCAGCAGATCGTGAGTCGCCAGGCCGATCCCAATACCCCGACAGTTCTTTCGTTCGGACGCATCATTGGGGAGGGGCGGACCAACATCATCCCGAATGAGGTGCAGATCGAGGGAACGGTCAGGACTTACGATGAGGCCTGGCGTAAAGAGATCCACCGGCGGGTGGAGAGGATCGCCACCTCCATCGCAACCGGAATGGGAGGCAGCTGCGAGATTCGGATTGCCCACGGATACCCATACCTGCATAACGATGAAGAGCTGACGACAAAATTACATTCCCTGGCTGCAGACTATATGGGCAACGATCACGTTGTTACTCTGGAGCCACGCATGACGGCCGAAGATTTCGCCTATTTCGCCCAGCGCGTGCCATCCTGCCTCTACAGGCTGGGTGTCGGGAACGAAGCCAGGGGAATCACATCGTTCCTTCATTCACCCACGTTTGATGTGGATGAGGCAGCGCTGGAAACAGGTTCGGGTCTCATGGCCTGGCTCGCCGTCAACCTCCTGCAAGTAAGGTAACCTGCGCTATGAAAAGCCGGCGAATCATCAGTACAATTATTCTCTTTTATTCTTCATTCCTCATTCCTCATTCCTCATTCCTCACTCCTCACTCCTCATTGCTCTGTGCCCAAACGCAACCCACCACCGCTCCGAAACAACTTCCTTTCCAGCAGCAGGCCCAACCTCCTGTGAGTGACCAGCAACTAGCGATGCAATTCTTTCAGGCCAGGGATTATGAGAAAGCACTCGAACTGTTCGAGAAACTCTACCGGGAGCAGCCATCCTCATTCTATTACATGTACTACCTCCATTGCCTGATTGAGCTGAGGGATTACAAGAGGGCTGAAAAGCTGATCAAAGGGCAGCGGAAGAGTGATCCCAGGGCGGTAAAATACCTGGTAGATCTAGGATACCTCCATTACCGGGAAGGCAATGGAGACAAAGCCCGGAAGCTCTATGAAGAGGCCGTCGGGGAACTGGGTCCTGACCAGCAAGAGGTGTTTGATCTCGCCAACGCATTTACCCTCAAGGGAGAGAACTTCTATGCAATCGAAGTATACCTTAAAGGAAGGGGGTTGCTGAAAGGGGCGTACCCCTTCAGTTTTGAGCTGGCCAATAGCTACCAGCGAACCGGTAACTATCCCAAAGTGTTTGAGGAGTACCTGAATCTGCTGGAGATAAATGAGTCGTACCTGCGCACGGTTCAGGACCATATACAGAACATCCTGATCGATGACCCGGAGAATGTTAAAAATGAACAGTTCAGGCAGGCGTTGCTCACACGGGTTCAGAAAAACACGGATCAGCAGGCCTATGCCGACCTGCTCTGGTGGTACTCCATCCAGCAGAAAGATTTTGAACTGGCTCTGATCCAGTCGAAAGCACTTGACCGGCGCCGGCAGGAACAGGGAGACCGGATCCTCCAGCTTGCACAGCTGGCTGTAGCGAATGAACAGTATGGGGTCGCCCTGGAGGCGTATAACTACCTGACAGGAAAAGGGAAAGCCTTTCCCTATTATAACATCAGCAGGGTGGAGTGGGTAAACACCCGGTTTTTGCAGGTTGCCTCCCTTCGCACTCCTTCACGGAAAGAACTGACCGACCTTAAAAAAGAGTTTGTAACTGTGCTGGAGAGCGTTGGTGAAAACCGCACTTCTGTTTCCCTGATGCAGAACCTGGCTCATCTGGAAGCCTTTTACCTGGGAAATCCTGAATCAGCGCAGGAACTTCTTTACAGGGCCTTCGACCTGAAGGATATTGACCCGAAGGAGAAGGCCATCTGCAAACTGGAGCTGGGTGATATTCTCCTCTTTTTCGGCGATGTATGGGAAGCAACACTCCTCTACCAGCAGGTTTATCAGGATTTTAAGTACGATGTACTGGGTCAAACCGCCAAGTTTAAAAACACGAAACTAACGTTCTACATCGGGGAGTTTGGATGGGCCAAAGTCCAGGCTGATATTCTGAAAGCTGCCACCGACAAGTTGATTGCCAACGATGCCCTGGCGCTTTCGATCCTGATAGGAGAGAACTACGATCCCGACTCCACAACCATTGGCCTCTTTATATACGCCAGGGCCGATCTTCTCTCCTGCAAAAATCAGGACCGGGAAGCCCTTCAGCTGCTGGACTCCATTCCTCTACTCTTTGGTTACCACCCGTTGCTGGATGATGTACTACTGAAAAAGGCCGGTATCTACATGAAACTGGGCGAATACAACGTCGCCGACAGCCTGCTGAGAAAGGTCACTACCGATTATCCGGATGACGTAACAGCCGACCGTGCACTCTTTCTTCAGGCCGGTTTACGGGAAAAGGAGATGAACGACCCCTCCACCGCCATGGAGATTTATGCCCGGCTGCTGGAGCGATACCCGTCGAGCATCTATGTGATTGATGCGAGGAAGAGGTACAGGATATTACGGGGGGATGAAGCACCTTATTAATAATCAATAGATCAAATGCCAAATGACAAATAAATTCCAAATTCAAAATTCCAATGATCAATACTTCAGCTTATTTTTCAATGGAGACCATGTATCCCAAAAAGTCCTTAGGCCAGCACTTTCTGCACGATGAAAACATCGCCCGGAAGATCGTCGGTTCTCTCAATCCTGCTATTCCGCTGGTACTTGAGATCGGCCCTGGCAAAGGGATCCTCAGCAAATACCTGCTGGAAAATCCCGCGTTTGATCCCTGGTTCGTGGAGATCGACCGGGAGTCGGTTGCCTATCTGAAACAGCTCTACCCGGCCATGACCGACCGGTTAATCGAGGCGGATTTTTTAAAGCTGGATCTGGTGGAATTTGTAATCTACCCCTCCCCCAACCCCTCCCCATCAAGGGAGGGGAGTAAGCCCCCTTCAGGGGGTTTGGGGGTGCAAACCAGCAACCAGCAACCAGCAACCAGAATCCAGATCCTCGGCAACTTCCCCTACCACATCTCTTCTCAAATTCTCTTCCGGGTGCTGGAGTACCGGGAGATAGTGCAGGAGGTGACCGGCATGTTCCAGCAGGAGGTGGCACAACGGATTGCCAATCCGCCGGGATCGAAACAATATGGCATCCTGAGTGTGCTGTTACAGGCCTTCTACCAGATCGAATACCTCTTCACCGTAAGTGAAACGGTGTTCATCCCCCCACCGAACGTGAAATCTGCCGTGCTCAAATTGGTTCGTAATGAGGTGAAGTTGCTCGACTGCGATGAGAAATTCTGGGTCACGGTGGTGAAGACCGCCTTCAACCAGCGCCGGAAAACCTTACGGAACTCCCTCCGGAAACTTGCACCGCCGGAATTCCCGAAATTTGATGATCCCATCTTTGACCTTAGGCCGGAGCAATTGCCTGTTGCCGATTTTGTCAAGCTGGCCCGGATGCTCCATCCGGAGAGTTTAGAAAAATAGTAACTTTGCCTCCAAATCTCAGGGAATGAAGAGAAAAGAAACTCCTCCCAGTTCGTGGAAGGCCAACTGGTATTTCGTTCTCTTTTTCTTTATCTGGGCCTTCATTCTTTATGGAAACACCATTCTCAATAAATATGCGGTCGATGATGAGTTTGTGACCAATAACGAAATGATCCGGAAAGGACTGGCGGCCATCCCGGAGATCTTCACCACCCACTATGTGGATCAGAAAGGGAACATCTCCGATAATGTGGCCGATTACCGTCCTGTTGTCAAGCTGACTTATGCCCTCGAATACCAGATCTACCAGAAGGATGAGCCTGGCAGAAGCCATGCGGTGAACGTCCTGATCTACTTTTTACTTTCGACGATGCTCTTCTTTGTCCTGAAACGGATGCTGAAGAACTACAACATCCTCTTTCCTTTCCTGATCACAGTGGTCTTCATGGCCCACCCGGTTCACACCGAGGTGGTGGCCAGCCTCAAGAACCGCGACGAGATGCTGGCTTTTCTCTGTGGCCTGGGAACCTTGCATTTCCTGTTGAACTATGCGGAGACCCGGAAGGTCTGGTACATCCTCCCAGCTATGGTGGTCTTTGTGTTGGGATGCCTTTCCAAATCATCCATCCTTCCCTTTGTGCTGATCTGCCCGCTTGCCCTCTACTTTTTCACCGACCTGAAAGCAAAGCAGTACCTCCCGATCTTTGTGGCTCTCGTGCTCCTGGCAATCCTTGCACAGGTGGGAGCCAAATGGTTCCTTCCGTCAGGGGAGCGGCTCACCAGCATGATAGAAAATCCGCTCTATGTAGAGAAAGGAGGACTCTACCGGGTGGGGACAGGCCTGGTCTCCCTGCTCTTCTACCTGAGGATCCTGCTCTATCCCCACCCGCTGCTGTTCTATTACGGATATGACATGATCCCGCTGACCACCCCAACAAATATCTGGGCTTTCCTCTCGTTCCTCCTCTATGCAGGGATACTGCTTTACGCCCTTTCCAAGTTCAGGGAAAAGCACTTGATCTCCTTTGCGATTCTCTGGTACCTGGTCTTCATCGCGATGTATTCGAATGTTGTGATCCCGGTGATGGGAATTGTCGGGGAACGCTTCGTATTTGCTGCTTCACTGGGCTTTTGCATAACGCTCGTCTGGGCCATTTTCAAGATCTTCAAGACCGAACCCAACTCACTCACCATCGAATTTGATGACCGCGCCAAGATCCTGGCGGTGACCCTGCTTATCCTGATTCCTTATACGGCGTTGACTGTCAACCGGAACAGGGAGTGGAGGAACCTGTTTGACCTCTATTCCAGGGATATTCCTTACCTGGAGAATTCGGCCAAAGCAAACACTCAATTTGCAGGCTACCTGATGCGGACTACTTACCAGGATCCCAATTTCCGGCAGTATGGCAATGTGAACCAGCTCAAGCTGGAGTTGATCAAAAAACATTTTCTCCGGTCGCTGGAGATCTATCCCAATAACTACCAGACTATGAATGATCTGGGAACCGTTTATCTATTCTTCGATAAAGACCCTGATTCTGCGATCTTATTGTTGAAGCAGGCCATTGACCTGAATGCGGAGCTGGAACCTGCCTGGGTGAACCTGGGCATGGCCTACAAGGAAATCAAGAAATTTGACAGCGCAGCCTGGTGCTATTCAAACATTCTCAGGAGAAATCCCCAACATATCCGTGCCTACTTCGCCCTGGCCAATGTGTATAACGACATGGGGGATGTCGACCGGGCCATCGAGATGAACCGGATTGTTCTGGAACGCTTCCCGGATATGGATATCCCGTATGTGAACATGGGGAATTACGCGCTGCAGGCCGGGGATACAGTGCAGGCAGTGCACTGGTACGAAGAGGCTATCCGCCGTCGCCTTACTGTCGAAGGGTGTATCCTCCTGAGCAATCTGTATAACAGCCGGGGAGACACATTGAAATCAGCCTTTTACCAGCAGCAAGCCAACAAAGCGCTGAGAAATCAACCATAACCTGATCTGCAGTGAGTCATCACCTCCTTCCCGATCTGCTGAATTTTACTGCAAAAACGTTTCCAAGGAAAGGCATTGGATTCATCGTACCCGATACTTCAATCCGTTTTGTAACCTATCCTGAGTTAATAGATCATGCATTGAAAATTCTAAAAGGGTTACAGAACCAGGGATTAACCGCCGGAGACCGGATGATTCTTTCCCTGGAAACCAGCGAGGAGACCCTCACGGCTATCTGGGCTGCGTTCCTGGGCGGAATAATCCCTGCCCTGGTACAGTCTCCACGTTCATTTTCGGAATACAATCCCGCCATTGAAAAAACAGAAAAAATCTTTCAGATTCTTGATAATCCGTATGTGCTTACCTCACACTGGCATCCTGAAAATTGGGTCCTATACAGGATACCGGAGACAAACCTGATCAATTTCAGCCGATTATCTGCAGGAGGTGAGACGCCGGAGATTCCGGCCATGAAACCTGACGATCTGGTTTTGATACAATGTTCGTCGGGGAGCACAGGCGATCCAAAAGGTATTCAATTGACCCACCGGAATATCCTTGCCAACATCCGGGACATTATCGAGGGAATCGACCTGACGCAGGAAGATGTGTCTGTTTCGTGGATGCCGCTGTACCACGATATGGGCCTGATCGGCTTTCACATCACTCCTACGATGGCAGGTTGTCAGCAATATTTTATTGACCCGGCCGACTTCGTGAAGAATCCATCCCTCTGGCTCGATACCCTGACCAGCAAACAGGGGACTGTCACCGGTTGTCCCAATTTCGGACAGACCCTGGTAAACCGGTATCTCAGAAGAAAAAAAAGGCCGCAATGGGATTTCTCCAGGCTGCGCGTACTTTTCAATGGCGCTGAACCCATCTCCGCCGGTACCATGCGGGAGTTTGTTTCAAACCTGTCGCCCTATGGTTTACAACCTGCTTCCATGTTCCCTGCCTACGGGTTGGCAGAAGCCACCTTGGCAGTCACCTTTGCCCCGTTGGAGAAAGAGGCTGAAGTGCTTCGTTTTCAACGGACCCCGTTGATCAGAGATGGAATAGCCATCGTTGCAGAGCCGGAGGATGAACAGGTTGTCGAACTGGTAAACCTGGGTCACCCACTGGCACATTGTTCTGTCCGGGTGATGGGTGAAGATGGAGTGGAAGTCCGGGAGGGGTACATTGGATCTGTTCAGGTACAGGGCGATAACGTTTCCCCGGGCTATTACCACAATGAGGAAGCAACCCGGCAGACCTTTCCGAACGGCTGGCTTCACACGGGGGACCTGGGGTTTGTACGGAACGGAGATCTTTTTATCGTGGGCCGGCTAAAGGAGGTGATTTTCATCAATGGCATCAATTATTATGCACATGACCTGGAACGTGTCGCATCAGCAGTAGAAGAGATCCCTCCGGGGAAGCTCATTATTGCTGCTTATTTTGACGAAAAAGAGGGCCGGGATAAGCTGCTTGTTTTCCTGGCCGGATCCGATAGTGAGAGGACCCGTGCCACCTTCCTGAACATCAAAAACCACCTGAAACATACATTGGGTTTGCATCCATACACCTTCATTCCCATCAGACCCAATGACATTCCCCGCACCTCCAGCGGCAAAATCCAGCGGTACAAAATGGTAAACCGGTTTCTGCAGGGAAAATACAGGGTGGTAAAATTGTGAAAAACGCGTTATTTTTGCATGTAAACGGAGCGACCAGTGAATGTTGATGCCTTTATCAAGCGGATCGAAGAGGAGTTTGATGACCTGAAACCAGGAGTCCTGAAGCCTGATACCCAGTTCCGTGAAGTAGTGGAGTGGAATTCGATCAATGCCCTGATCCTGATAGCCATGATAAAGACGGAATACGATGTAACCATCACCGCTGATGATCTGATTCAGTCGAAAACCATATACGATATATCCTCCCGGGTCGCATCCCGGATGGAGCAATAAATGGCCATATTTTCTTTGCCCAGCATCCGGCTTGCCGGAATAGCAGCCTCGGTTCCAAAATCCAGGGAGCATACTGCGGAGTATCGCTGGATCTCTCAGAAAGAACGGGAATCCCTGATCAAGAACATCGGGGTGGAGACACGCCGGGTTGCTCCCCGGGGAGTGACTGCAGCCGATTTGTGCTTCGTGGCTGCGGAGAAGCTGGTGAATGAGCTGGGCTGGGATCGAAGGGAGATCGAACTGCTTGTCTTCGTCTCCCAGTCGCCCGATCACCTGGTCCCTGCCACAGCCTGTATCCTTCAGGACCACCTGGGATTGCCCCACTCCTGCATAGCCTATGATGTGGGACTCGGTTGTTCGGGATATGTCTACGGACTTTCGATGATCGGCTCCATGATGCAACCGGGCAGCATTAAAAAAGCCCTGCTCCTGGTCGGGGATACCTCCACCCTCACCACCTCCTACCGCGATAAAAGCACCTATCCGTTATTTGGAGATGGGGGAACAGCAACGGCCCTGGAATTTACTGAGAAGGCCCCGGAGATGATCTTCAATTTGCAGACCGACGGGGCCGGGTATAGGGCTCTGATCATTCCCGATGGAGGGGCGAGGAATAGAATGTCCAGAAAATCGTTTGACATCAAAAAAGTCTCCAAAGGAATTCACAGATCAAAGATGAACCTGGAACTTGATGGCATCGAAGTCTTCAACTTCAGCCTGCGCGAGGTGGTCCCCAATGTGAAGAGTCTGCTAAAGGTTGCAGAAAAGACGATGGATGATGTCGATTACCTGGTTTTCCACCAGGCCAACCGACTGATTAACGAAACCCTGCGGAAGATGCTGAAGGTGGATCCGGCCAGGGTACCCTATTCACTGAATGAGTATGGAAACACCAGCGGCGCGTCCGTTCCGCTGACTATGGTGGCGCAGCTGCGGGAACAGCTGACCTCGGGGCCTGTGAAGCTGTTGTTATCGGCCTTTGGCGTAGGACTTTCGTGGGGCTCGGTGCTGCTGGAAACAGACAACATCGTTTGCCCGGAAGTAATAGAATATTAACATTGGAATAACCAAATAGCAAATGCCAAATAACAAATAAATTCCAACAATCAAGATCCAATGCTTCAAAACAATATGAGTGAAAAAACGTTTGGAGGTTTGATAATTGGATCTTGGTTATTATTTGTAATTTGATGCTTGTTTTTTGGAGCTTTACAGTGTAGTTTAATATTTCTTCAATTATTTATGATGTGACCAGTACTTTTAGCTTGAAAAATAAAACCATCTTTGTTACCGGCGCATCAAGCGGCATCGGGAAACAGGCCGCCATCCTCATCAGCGAGGCGGGAGCAACGGTGTGTATTACCGGACGGGATGAAAAACGGTTGCAGGAGACCTTTGATCAGTTGGAGAGCAACAGCCATCAGATGAAGCTCGCTGACCTTACAGTGGAGTCGCAAATGGATGCCCTGATTGAGGAAATGCCTGAGTTGAACGGGGTCGTTCATTGCGCGGGTATGGTGAGCCCCTGGCCGGTTAAATTCATTCTGCAGGAACACATCAACCGGATGTTCGCCATCAACTACCAGGTACCGGTGAACCTCACCGGCAAGCTGTTACGGAAGAAAAGGATACTGAACCACGCTTCGTTGCTGTTCATGTCGACCATCGCCACCCGGAATCCGTACGTTGGCGGGGCCCTCTATAGCGGCGCTAAAGCGGCCCTGGAAGCCTATGCAAAAACGCTGTCCTTGGAACTGGTAAACAAGGGGATCCGGGCCAACTGTCTGCTGGCCGGACTGGTGGATACCCCGATGATAGCCAATCCTTCGGAAGAGGCCATGCAGGAGGAGGCGCTGGAAAGATACCTGAAACGGTATCCATTGGGAGTCGGGAAACCGGAAGATGTAACCGGGGCGATTCTCTACTTCCTGTCGGATGCAAGCAAGTGGGTATCCGGTACGACGTTAATTCTAGGTGGAGAATGAAGAGGGGAAACAGTTTAAAAATCCAAATAATCAAATGCCAAATAACAAATAAAATCCAAGATCCAATGTTCGAAATTCCAGAGGGTTTTAAAGATAGTGTTTGGATCATTGGTCATTTGAATTTGGAATTTATTTGTTATTTGGAATTTGGATCTTGATTATTCATTGTTATGACTCTCCTGCCAAAATATTCAGTAGCAGTCCCGGTTTATAATAGTCAGGAGTCTCTTGAAGAGCTCTTCACTGGTATCCAGGCCCTGTTTACACAGCGCAAGGATTCGTTTGAAGTGATCTTCGTGGAGGACCGGAGCCGGGATGGCAGCTGGGAGGTGTTGAAGAGGCTGAAGGCAGCTCATTCGGATACGATCACAGCCATCCGGCTCTCGAAAAATTTCGGCCAGCACAATGCGACCCTGTGCGGACTTGGTTTCGCCAAAGGGGAGTTTGTGATCACCATTGATGACGACCTCCAAACCCCCCCGGCGGAGATCTCCAGACTGATCAATGCATTGGATCCGGTTCCGGCCGACCTGGTCTATGGGATTTCCAGGAAGAAATACCATTCAAGAGCACATTCCCTTGGAAGCACCTCCCTGAAAAAGGCTTCCAGGATGCTTCACGGTAGTCCGGGAGAAGGCTCCTCCTTCCGCCTGATTACCAGGGAGCTGGTTGATAAAATCCGGCAGCATCATCAGCACTTCATCTACCTGGATGAGGTCCTCCACTGGTACACCGACGACATCTCATTCGTGGAAGTGATTCATCTGCCCAGGAAATACAAACGGTCAGGATATACCTGGAGAAAATGGCTATCCATGATGGCTAATATCCTGATGTACTATACTATGATTCCCCTGAAGCTCCTGGTCTACGGCGGTTTTTTCTTCTCCGTGGTGACGTTCGTTTACGGGGTCTATCACATCCTCAGGAAATGGCTGTTTGACGTTCCTCTTGGATACACCTCCCTCATCGTAGCTATCCTTTTCTCCACCAGCATCATCCTCTTTAGTTTGGGAGTAATTGGTGAATACCTCCGCCGGATGTACGAGATTCAGAACCGCAAACCACCCTATTCCATCCAAAAAATACTCTGAGCTTGAAATACACGAAATTCGGCATCACCATCGTCCGCCTGAAAGAGAAGGATATCGAACTGGTCAGGCAGTGGCGCAATTCACCACAAATTGTGGAACGGTATGCCTACCGGGAATACATTACTCCGGAGATGCAGAAAAAGTGGTTCAAGTCGATCTCCAACCTGAATAACTTCTATTTCATGATCATCTACCAGGGGAAGAAGATCGGGGTGGTCAACGTTAAGGAGATTGACTGGCAAAACCGGCATATGGAATCAGGCATCTTCGTCCCGGATGAAAAGTACTGGAACACCTTTGTCCCCTCCATTGTTTCCATCATGCTTACACAGCTGTTTTTCAGGATTTTTGGATGGGATCACTACCATGCCCACATCCTGAAAACCAACACAAAGGCGATCCGGTACAACAAGAGTCTCGGATATGAGCTGTGCGAAGGACAGGAGGAAAATGAGAATCAGCTATACATCATCAGGCGGGAGATGTTTGAGAAGAGATCAAAAAAACTGGTACAGGCACTTTCCGTCATGACTGATGGCGATACCTCAGCGGTATGTCAGCTGGAGCCCGAAGAGCTAGGCACAGAATTGGAACATTTCATAGAGGACAATCTGCCGAATATCCCCTGGATTACCAAGATCGAAGAGAATTCCGAAGGCAGGTTTTATTATCTCAGCGAGTAGCCCTGCCGGCTGGCCGGCCTCGTTACCTCTTTTCTCCTCCCTGGTTGCGTGAACGTTTGATGAGCAGCGATGGAATAATCCTGTTAATTTTCGTACAAAAGTAAACTATTTCCTAATTTAGCTATTTCCTAATTTCGCTATTTCGCTACCTCGCTATTTCGCTATTTATGAAGATCCCCTTCAACAAACCCTACCTCCCTCTCTCCTCGATCCGGTATATGATCCAGGCGGCCTTGTCAGGGACCATTGCCGGAGATGGGAAGTATACGGCGTTGTGTCACCGTTTTTTTGAAGAGCAGTTTGGTTTCCCGAAGGTGCTGCTGACCACCTCCTGCACCGATGCCCTGGAGATGGCTGCCATCCTCTCCGATATCCAGCCAGGGGATGAGGTGATCCTGCCCTCCTTTACCTTTATGTCTACAGCCAACGCCTTTCTGCTACGGGGAGCCAGGCTGGTTTTTTGTGACACCCTGGCCGATGTGCCCAACATCGATCCTGCCCTGATCGAAGCGCTGGTTACCCCCAGCACGCGGGTGATCGTGGTGGTACATTACAGCGGTCTGGCCTGCGAAATGGACCCGGTCATGCAGCTTGCAAACCAGCACAATTTGCTGGTGGTGGAAGATGCTGCCCATGCCATCGAATCTTATTACAAGGATGAACCACTTGGGTCTATTGGTCACCTGGGGGCCTTTTCATTTCACGAAACAAAGAATATCATCTCCGGGGAAGGTGGCATGCTTGCCATCAACCACGAGCCGTTACTCCAACGGGCAGAGATTATCTGGGAGAAGGGGACCAACCGGGCAGCTTTTCACCGGGGGGAGGTAACTGCCTACACATGGCTCGACATCGGCTCCTCCTTTCTTCCTTCTGATGGCATGGCGGCCTTCCTCTATGCCCAGATCAGGCGGTTCCGGAAGATCCAGCGTCAAAGGAAGTGGATCTGGTGGGAGTACCATGAACAGCTCCTGCCCCTCGAAGAAAAGGGATACATCACCCGGCCGGTCATCCCCCAGTACGCCACCGTCAACGGCAATATGTTCTACATCACACTATCCGACAAGGCTCAACGCAATGCCCTGCTCGACCACCTCAATCAAAACGGGATCCAGGCGGTGTTTCACTATTTCCCATTACACAGCAGCCCATATTTCAAAGCAAAACACGATAACCGTGAGCTTCCCAACACACAGCGCTTCTCCGACACCCTCCTCCGACTGCCGTTTTACTACAACCTGGGGAGGAGGGAAATAGCTTTTGTGGTAAAGAAAATCACGGAGTTTAGGGGTATAAGTCCCCTTCAGGGGATTTAGGGGTACCTGGGGGTCACTTCCACACCGGCAACCTCCCGGGCGTTACCGGGGCTCCCAGCTCTTCGGCCGCAGCCTCCAGTTTGGGCAGATCTGCCTCACCAATCTCTTTGATCCGGTTATACACCGGCGGAAACTCCTCCTCCAGGATGGCATAGGCATCCCTGGCGGTCTGGGTCGGATCCCCTGTGGATGACCACGAGCTCCAGGTCAGTTTACCCAGGCGGTCATTCAACGGCACAGATGCCGGTGGATTCTCCTCGTCGCTGGGCTTGTTGGTTCTGCGGTTAAAGGCCACGTTGAGGATCTTGTCCAACTCCTGCTGGAGAGCCCGGCCCTCTGCTATCAGTTCAACCGAAGCCCCCGGTGTGTTGTTCAGGGCATTGAGGAGCTCAGTGGTCCGTTTCAGCAACTCTTCGGCATAAGACTCAGTACCCCGCATCACCCGGGAGAGTTCTGACACCTGGTTGTGGAATGCCACCATTGCATCCCGGTCGGCTGCCGGTAACGTAGTGTTTTCGAGAGGAATAACAGTGAACTCAACCGGACCGGCCAGCTCTTTGGTCTCCCCCCCGGCTGTCAGCGAAAGGGTAACGGTATAGCTCCCGGGCATGGCGAGAACACCGCTGCCGTTGTCTTTTGTGGGATCGAACCCGTCACCTCCCCGGACCGGACTGGTGGACTGATACCTGAGATCCCAGTTTTCCCGGTTGATCCCTTTTTTTGCAGACTTCCGGATCAGCCGTACCGGGGTGCCTGAGGCATCCGAAATGGTGAAGGTAAGGTAGGGAGACAACTCCTGCTTCTCTTCCCGCTGCCCGGCTTCCGTAAGCTGGGGAATGGGTTTCCCCTCCTTGAAAAGCGCCTTTTCCGCCTCATTCCGAAGCTCTTTTTTCGTCTTGGGAACCTCTTTTACATAATAGGTGAAAATGGCCCCGAAATCAGGGTTCTTGGCCACATACACAGTGGAACCCTGACCATATTTTCCGCGGATTGGCAGGTACATCAACGCATTTTTGACAGGGAAAATATACCCCTCTTTATCCAGGATCTCCTTGTTCAGATAGCGTAAAGGGGAGTAATCATCAAGGATGTAAAATCCCCTCCCAAAGGTAGCCAACACCAGGTCGCTCTCCCGTTTCTGGATTGCAATATCTTTCACTGAAATGGTCGGGATTTCCGATTTCAACTGGATCCAGTTCGTTCCGCCATCGACGGTAAAAAAACAACCGAATTCCGTTCCCACAAAGAGCAGGGTGGGATTGATGAAATCCTCCTGGATAGAGTGGATCGTATGGTTCTCAGGCAGGTTTCCGGTGACCGAACTCCAACTTTTGCCTTTATCCGTACTCTTCAGCAAGTAGGGCTTGAAGTCATCGCGCAGGATGTTATCGAAAGAGGCATAGACCACATTTTCGTCAAATTTCGAAGCCAGGATATCGCTCACATAGGTATATTCCGGGACTCCCGGAAAGGCAGCGATCTTCGTCCAGTTTTTTCCGGCATCTTCAGTGACCCGGATCAGTCCATCATCGGTTCCCACATAGAGCAGGTCTTCTTTTACCGGCGACTCATCCAGCGAAACGATCTCTCCGTAAAGGGAGGTGGAAACATCCTTCTGAACGGCATCCGAACTCCAGAATTTGTCCATCACCGGCCAGGTGTTCCGGTCGATCCGGGCAGTGAGGTCATCGCTGATCACCTCCCAGCTGTTCCCGCGGTCGTCGCTGCGGAACACTTTGTTAGCGGCACAGTAGAGGCGGGTGTGGGAGTGCGGACTGATGATCAGCGGGGTGTTCCAGTTCCATTTGTAACTATCCTCACCCTTCCCGGGCTCCGGCCGGATGTCGACTCTCTCCTGGCTCTTACGGTCGTATCTGACCATGTTACCATACTGGGATTCAGCGTATACGATGTTGGGGTCCACCGGGTCGATCTGCGACCAGAAACCATCCCCTCCATTGGTGACAAACCAGTCATCACTGAGTACACCAACCCGGCTGGTGTTCCTTGACGGTCCTCCCATGCTGGAGTTATCCTGGGTTCCACCATAGACATAATAAAAAGGCAGGGAGTTGTCGACCTGCACCCGGTAAAACTGGGTCACCGGCAGGTTGGATTTGAAGAGGTACTCCTTTCCCCCGTCGAAGGTCTCGTAGATCCCTCCATCACCGCCGATCAGGAAATGGCCGGTATCCTCCGGGTCGATCCACAGGGCATGATCATCCACATGCCTGTTGTTGTTACTGATGCGGGTCCAGGTCTTTCCGCCATCCTCCGTGACATGCGAAATGGTCTCCACCGAGTAAACCTTATCTACATCTTTCGGGTCGCAGAAGATCTCATTGTAATACTGACCCTGGGCTGCATGATCACTCATTTTTTGCCAGGAAGCCCCACGGTCGGTACTTCTGAAAAACCCACCGGCCTCTCCGGCCGCTTCAATGATCGCGTAAAGAACATCCGGATCAACCGGGGAGATGTCGATCCCGATCCCCCCTTTGTCAGCCGAAGAAACCCCCTCTGTAAGCTTCTCCCAGGTCCCCCCTGCATCGGTAGATTTGTAGATAGCCGATTCGGGACCACCGCCGATTTTGGTGTGGACATGCCGGCGGCGTTGCTCCGCAGTAGCATACAGGATATCGGGATTGCGCGGATCCATCACGATGTTATTGACACCGGTATGTTCGCTGATCTCCAATACCCGGTTCCAGGTTTTGCCGCCATCGGTAGTTTTGTACAGGCCACGATCACCGCCGGGTCCCCATACCGACCCTTCAGCCGCCACGTAAACCACATCTGAATTACGCGGGTCGACGAGGATTCTTCCGATCTGCCTCGACTCTTTCAGCCCCATGTTCTTCCAGCTTTTGCCACCATCGATGGATTTGTAAACCCCGTCACCGTACCCCAGGGCACGCTGATGGTTGTTCTCACCCGTTCCGGCCCAAACTACATGGGTGTTGTTGGGATCAATGGTCACGCATCCAATGGCGTAGGCGCCATAGTTATCGAAGACAGGCTCAAACGTGGTTCCGTTATTTTCCGTTTTCCAGATGTTCCCGGATGCCACCGCCACATACCATTCCCTGTGGTTGGTTGGGTTCACGGCAATGTCGGCAATACGTCCGGAGGTATAGGCCGGCCCGATGCTTCGCCACTTCAGGCCACTCACCAGGCGGGAGTTCATCACGGAATCCTCCTTCGACTCTTTTTTCCCGGTTTTATCTTTTTTCTTCTCCTTCTCTTTTTCCTGGGAGAAAGCGGAGAGGTTCAATCCCACGGAGATTAAACACACCATTACAATAAATAAACTTCTTTTCATCTGAGATTATTTTTATTTGTAATAATTTGGGCTAAAGCCCTGCTTTCGTCATACATGTTACCCGTCCCCACGTCCCACGTCCCACGTCCTACATCCTACATCCTACGTCCAACGTCCTTCGTCCAAATAATCCCTCTCTCCGTGATGAACCCGGTAATGTATTTGGCCGGCGTCACGTCAAATGCCGGATTCAGGGCATGGGAACCGGGGGAACAAACCAGCACACGGTGCAGAACTCCGTCTGCATCAGGACCCTCCTGGTAGAGCACCTCCTCTTCGTTCCGTTCTTCGATCACCATACCGTTCCCGGATGCACACCCGGGATCGAACGTGGAAGTAGGCGCTGCCACATAAAACGGGATACCGTATTCGCGGGCCACGATGGCTTTTTCCAGGGTACCGATCTTGTTGGCTGTATCTCCGTTGGCTGCGATCCGGTCGGCGCCCGTGATGACCATATCTACCTTTCCCTGTGCCATCAGGGAGGCGCCGGCATGATCAGGGATGATCACATGTTGGACTCCCTCCTGGAAGAGCTCCCAGGCGGTGAGGCGGGCGCCCTGGCCCCGGGGCCTGGTTTCACCGGCATATACGAAAACGTTCTTGCCCGATTTGTGAGCCAGGTAAACAGGGGAGAGGGCAGTGCCGAAATCGACAAACGCCAGCCACCCGGCATTGCAGTGAGTGAGGATCTTATCTCCATCGCGGATCAGGCTGTTCCCGTATTCGCCGATCATCCGCGAATCGGCGGCATCGCGGTCGGCTACCCGTTGTGCTTCCGCCACCGCCTCTTCCGGAGAGCGCACCCCGGCCTCATAGACAAGTTCTGTCGCATAAAACAGGTTACGGGCAGTTGGACGGGTTGCCTCGATCTCAGTACGGGCTTTCCGGATAAATTTCAGGTAATCAGGCCGGTCTTTGATCTCAGCAGGTGAGCCGGAAGATGTCCCTGTTTCAGCGGAGGCGTTGATACAGGCCATGGCCATGGCAAAGCCAGCCATTGCACCGATGGCTCCGGCACCCCGGATCTGCATGTCGCGAATGGCAACACAGCAATCCTGATAGCTGGTTGCCTCCTGAATGACGAATGCAAAAGGCAACTTGTTCTGCTCGATGTAGAACACGGTCTTGCCTTCCATCCATACGGTCCTGTAATCAACTCCGTTTACCTTCACCTTATTTTGAACACCATGCCGATCTGGGCATAGGTAATATTGAACCCGAATTCGCCGTTGATCCCGAGAAATTCATTGAAGAAATAGGAAGCTCCCACAAACGCTCCACCTCCATATCCGACACTTGAAGGTTTTCCGATGACGGGCCCTGAATAAGAGGCAGGAAGCTGAGAGGAAAAGAGGGTGAAACGGGGGCCGGCTGCCACGCCGGCGTAAGTGTCCAAACCCTGAACATTCCAGCCGTAATGGTAGGCTCCCCGGGCAGCTATTACCAACTCGGTATAGGTATACTTGAATTCAGTCCCGGTGCCATACCGGCTGTCGGTTCCCTTAAAAGAAAAGAAGGTACCGCCAATCTCGCCTCCGAGGGTGATGATCCCCGGTCCGATCTCCCACATACCCGCCTCAAAAGCAACTTGAGCGGCTGGAAGAAATCCTTTTCCATACGCTCCCTGCCAGTTGGTTCCGGGGCCAAAGCCGAAGTTGATGAACCAGGTCCCTTTCGTCATCGGGTCCATCAACCCCCGGCCACCGGCAAACGAAGAGCTTGTCCCTGCAAACATACAGAGGATGAACAGAGATGTGGCAATCTTTTTCATGATCTATAAAAAGTTTGGTTTACAATATTTTAAATCCAAGACTGACGACCCAAACGCTGTTTTTGGAGTTGACTTCTGAGTTTTCAATCTGTTTGATGAGGTCGTTCAGGCCGATCTGATACCGGATGTCCAGGGTCATGAAGAGTACATCCAGGCCTGCTCCTGCCTGGACCGCCCAGTTCACATCGTTGATGTCAGCGTTTTCGATAGGTTCCGTAACAATTCCTGAAACTTTAACCGATCTGTTGACCACAAACGACGCCAGGGGGCCGGCCAGAATACGCAGGTTTACAACCTTGGCGTTGAGAAGCTTTAACCCAACCAACAGCGGGATGTCCAATGATCCGATGTTGACCTTTTGTTCCCAGATGCCCGAGTTGGCCTTGAATTCACTTCCCTGGGTGGTGTAGTACGCCTCGGGCTGGAAATAGAATTTTTTGCCGATCCGCACAAACACCCCGATCTGAAATCCCGACTTGAACTGGGAAGATACCGTATCGAGATCGGTGGAGAATTTGGATGCATTGTAACCGACCTTTGGACCGATGGTGAACTGGCCAAATACAATGGCTGAAGAGAGAGCAAGAACGAACAGGATAAGATATTTTTTCATGGCATGAAGGGTTGGTGATGTGACAAAAATAAGAAAAAATACATACGGATGTTGGCTGGGGATCCAGGAAGTTATTCACAAGGTTTGAATGCTTCAATAAGGCATTCAGGAGATCAGACCAAAGCCAGCATAAGGAATCAGCACCTCCGGGATCCGGATACCCTCTGGCGTCTGGTTGTTTTCAAGGATGGCTGCCACAATCCGGGGCAGGGCCAGGGCGCTGCCGTTCAGTGTATGGGCTGGGATCATCTTTCCTGATCCATCCCTGATCCGCAATTTCATCCGGTTGGCCTGGAACGATTCGAAATTGGAGACAGAGCTTACCTCCAGCCACCGTTTCTGGGCAGCGGAATAAACCTCCATGTCGTAGGTCATGGCAGCGGTGAAGCTGATATCCCCTCCGCAGAGCTTCACCATCCGGAAGGGGAGCTCCAGTTTCCGGAGTAACCCGGTCACGTACTCCCGCATCTCCTCCAGGGCGGCATAGGATCGGCCAGGTTCTGTGATCTGAACGATCTCCACCTTATCGAACTGATGCAGCCGGTTTAATCCGCGCACATCTTTGCCATAGGATCCTGCCTCCCGGCGAAAACAGGCGGAGTAGGCAACATGCCGGATGGGGAGATCCTGTGGTGTCAGAATGACATCCCGGTAGAGGTTCGTCACCGGAACTTCGGATGTGGGGATCAGGTAGAGGTCATCCTCCGGGATGTGGTACATCTGTTTATCTTTATCGGGGAGTTGCCCTGTCCCAAATCCGGATGCCGCATTGATCAGGTACGGTGGCTGGATCTCCGAATAACCGGCATCCAGGGCCTGGTCTAGGAAGAAATTGATCAGGGCCCGCTGGAACCGGGCGCCCTTTCCCTGGTAAACCGGGAATCCGGCTCCGGTGATCCGGGTTCCCAGTGCAAAATCGATGATCCGGTACTGCTGGCCAAGATCCCAGTGTGCCAGGGCTGCGCTTCCAAGATCCGGGATCTCTCCCTCTTCGAACACAATTTCATTATCCCCGGCGGAAGTTCCCACCGGAACTGAGGGATGTGGCACATTGGGAAGAAGTACCATCAGCTCCTCCAGCTCCTTTTTTGCTTGTTCCATGGTTGTTTCCGCCTCTTTGGACCGGATCTTCAGTTCACCGGCCTGCTCCTTCAGTTGGCTGGCTTCACCGGCTTTCCCACGCTGGAAGAGCCTGCCGATCTCTTTGGCAAGGGCTTTGCCCTGAGCATTCAGTGCATCCAACCGTTGCTGAGACTCCCTGCGGACATCATCCAGACGGAGGATCTTATCAACGAGCTCTGAAACGTCTACCTGCTTGATCTTCAACCGGTCGATGACCTCCTGCCGTTGATCGCGGATAACCTGAACGGATAACATGATCTGACTGTTTTGCGGAACAAAAGTAGTGAATATTGGGCGAAAGAGATAAAAAAAACCCGGACAGGAGCTGCCCGGGCATAGGGTATTATGTCAACAGGTAATTAGCTGGCAGAAGAGGCTGGTGGGACGATCGAAACGAAGGAGCGGTCTCTCTGCTTTTTCCTGAACTCCACGATGCCGTCAACCAGGGCATAGAGTGAATGGTCTTTTCCGATGCCCACATTCAGCCCCGGATTGTGCACCGTACCGCGCTGCCGTACAATGATGTTGCCCGCTTTGGCAAACTGGCCGCCATAGATTTTGACGCCCAGCCGTTTGCTGTGGGATTCGCGACCGTTATTCGAACTTCCTGCTCCTTTTTTGTGTGCCATGACGTAACGTTTTATGAATCGGCTGCAGCTTTCAAGGCAATATTCTCAATCTGGATCTTCGTGAAATCCTGGCGGTGGCCGGTAGATTTCTGATACCCCTTTCTCCTCTTCTTGTGAAATACGATCACCTTGTCGCCTCTCACATGCCCGATGACCCTGGCTGTGATGTTGGATCCCTCCACGAACGGTTTCCCAACACTGATCTTACCACTGTTGTCGATCAGCAAGACCTCACTGAACTCCACTTTTTTCCCGGGCTCACTATCCAGCCGGTGAACGAAGATCTCATCGTCTTTCTGTACCTTGAACTGCTGCCCGGCTATTTCAACTATTGCATACATCGTCTGTCAGATTGAGATTCAATTCAGGGAGTGCAAAGATAGGAAATTTTTTGATCAAGCAAATGAAACCTTCAAAAAAAGGAGGTTTTTTCGTACTTTTGCAAGAACTGCTCAACCAACCCTCAACCAACCCACCCTGCCTGATGAAACCCGGTTCAATCGGCTGGCTGTCACTCCTGTTCCTGTTTCTGCTTCTCCCTGGGAAGCCGATGGATCTATCGGCCCACCCGCCCGTACCGGCTGCCTTGCCAGCCATCCTTTCCGGCACCGTCACCAATGCGATCACAGGCGCCCCCATCATCGGGGCCAGGGTCACCGTAAACAACCAAACCGTACGATCTGTTACGGGCGGAGCCTATTCCATGCAAATCGACCCGGTTGGCACCTATCCCGTAACTTCCCGGAAACCGGGTTTTGACACCTATACCTCTTCGCCCATCACGTTTCAGTCGGGGGTACCGGTCACCCTGAATATTGCCCTGTGGGAGAATCTCAATCCCCCATCAAAGGTCACATCCTTGCTCGACACAGCGCTCCAAATCGTGCACATCGACTGGGAGCTGCCAAAGGGGAATTACGAATTGCTATACGATGATGGCCTCCAGGAGAGCTTCACCGTATGGGCATCACAGGGGAATATGAACGGGGTGAGGTTTACCCCGGTTGCTCATCCCGCTAAGGTGACAGGCGGATCGGTCCACATCGGAACACTGGCCAATTACCCGGCCGGCAGCAATCCCTTCACCCCTTTCCAGGTAGCGGTTTACGATGCGAATGGAACGCAAGGGATGCCCGGAAACAAAATAGCCGGGCCCTTTGATGTGCTGCCCGCAACGTTTGGCTGGAATGAGTTTACCTTCCCGGCCCCGGTTAACCTTCCTTCGGGGAGTTTCTACCTGGTCATGATCCAGGGAGGGAATGCCCCGAATGCGGCAGGGCTGGCGATTGATAACACGGCCACCCAGCTCCGGAGCGTTTCCCGGTTCGTCACCGGGAGCCTGCCCTGGATACCGGCAGACGGGAATTTTATGATGCGTGCCTTGGTCAATGGACCAGGCGGCCCCGTGAATGCCGGCAACCTTTCCGAAAGCCTTATTCAGTACCAGATCTGGAGGTTGCGGCAGGGAGAGGAGCAAAATCCATCGGTATGGATCGATCTGGGGGTTACCCCCGATCTGTTCAGCTACGATCCAAGCTGGTTCAATCTCCCCTGTGGCCCTTACCTGTGGGCTGTGAAGTCTCAATATTCAGGAAACCGCTGGTCACCGGCAAAATTTTCAAATATCCTTGGCAAATGCTGGACCCTCGCGGTGACTGTGGATGTGGATCTGAGCTGTGAACAGGCCAGTAAGGCAGGAGCTTTCATTCGCCTTAGAAACCTGGTCTATCAGGATACGGTGTATACCTTCACGGTGGACACGAGCGGACAACACACCTTTCCCTTCGTTTGGAAAGGATCGTATGAAGTGTCGGTGAAAAAATTTGGCTACATGAACATTTCAAAAACCATGGCACTTTCCTGTGACACCACGATTCCCGTTCTCCTCCTCCAGGAGAGGCCTCCCCCGACGAACCTCCAGGTGGATGCCAAGTCGCTTGTAGCTCAATGGCAGGTTCCTACCTACCGGCAAACGGTCTTCCTGGAGGATTGGAACAGCGGATCTTTCCAGGCTCAGGCATGGACGGTACAGGGAGGAACCAACTGGAGTGTCACTTCCGCCATCGGAAACCCGGCCCCTTCAGCCATGTTCTCCTGGTTTCCGCAGGTAGTGAGTTATGAGCAGACCCTGACGAGCAAATCCATCGCCGGATTGCATTCCCCGGTTCTTACCTGTTCGTACGATATTGTATTGGACAATTTTGGCACCACCACCGTGAACCAAATGGCTGTGGAGATCTGGGACGGATCTTCCTGGACGATGTTGAAAAACTACTCCAATGGGAACGGAAGTTTTCCATGGACCACCGACCAATCGGATATCTCGGCCTATTCCGGTCAGAACTTCAGGATCAGATTCCGGGCTTACGGCGATGATTCTTATGACATCAACGGGTGGAATATTGACAACGTCATCATCACTGCATCCGAAACAAATGCAGGCCTGGTCAACTGCATCCTGGCGTACAATTTCTACCTGGATAACATCCTGGATGGCGTGACGACAGATACAAAATACATCATCCCGGGAAATCACGTGCAGTATGGTCACAGTTATGAAGCCTGTGTTTTGGCAGTATTTGGAAGCGGATACTCCACGAAAGCCTGTACGCAGTTCACGTCGACATTTCTGTACCCACCCGGGAATTTGACTGCCACCCCGGTCGAAAACTCGGTCTACCTGGAATGGCTTAAGCCCGCCAACCCTGATTCCGCCACCCCTCCCGGCCTGATCGGGTACACCATTTACCGGAATTCCACGATACTGCAACTAATCGATGATCCGGATCTGTTACATTACTATGATTTCGAATTGGAGCCGGGAACCTATACCTATGCGGTTTCAGCCCGGTATGACCTGACGGCCTATGGGTTTCCCGGGCAGTTTGACGAATCGATGAAAGCCGGCCCTGTGACTGTACTATTACACTACGGGCGTGAGCTGCCGTTTTTCGAACCGTGGGATCAAGCCTCATTCACCTATAACGAATGGCGGTTTGTGCCGGGACAAGGGAACTGGATCATCGCCACGACCACTGGTCACCCTGCTCCCTCAGCAAGATTTTCCTGGGAACCGATCCGGGTCAATTATTCCTACAGCCTGGAGAGTCCTGTGCTGGATGCCACTCCGTTTGAGTGTGCCGGCATCTGGCTTGATTTTGACCTGAAGCTTGAAGACCTTAATGTGACTTCCCAGGAGAGGCTTTGCGTGGAGATCTTCTACAATAACATCTGGCATAAAATGACCGAGTATCTGAACGGAGGTTCGTTTGACTGGCAGCCTAAAACGATCGATATCTCCCCCGTGGCCGAACAGGCCTTCCGGGTCCGTTTCCGGGCTTCCGGAGGGAACTCTGCGGATATTCTGGGTTGGTTTGTCGATAACATCCACGTGTACCCCGTTTGTTATCCGGCTCAAAACCTGGAAGGGGAGTTGCTGGGCAATGACGTACAGCTTACCTGGAGTCCCCCTTCGTGTGAAGGCGCCGGCAATCAGTTGAATGAAGGATTTGAAGGAGTTACGTTTCCGCCTCCCGGGTGGGATCGATGGGTGACCAATGCAGGAAACACCTGGAGCCATACCACGGCGAACTCTTCCGTAGGGGTCCATTCGGGCAACTATTCTGCCGGCATCCTGTGGGACTACATCCATCAGGATGAGTGGCTGATCGCAAGAGATATCCTGGTCACCGGCAACCTGAACTTCTGGAGCCATGCATTTCAGGGCTCCGCACACCTCGACCACTATTACGTCAAGATCTCTCCCGACGGAGGTTCTACCTGGGATGTGGTCATGGACCTGAGTGCCATGCCACCCTATCCCGGTTTCAACGGATACAACCAATGGGCCACCCCCTATGAGGTGGATATGACCCTTTTCCTGGGCCAAACGGTGGACATTGCCTGGCAGGCAGTGGATGGCGACGGACAAGGATTGTGGTACTCCTGGGCCATCGATGACTGCTTTATGGGTACGGATGCGTTGGACCTCCCGATGTACGACCTTTACCGCAGCAGCGGCACCATCTATGATTTTATACGGATCAACCCGGTCCCGCTGACCGATACCTCGTACCTGGACCCTGACCTCCCTGCCGGGCTGCATCATTATTACGTCCAGGCAGTAAACAATGCCTGCGGCCAGTCGATGCCTTCCGATACCATTGCCATAGACGTCATCACCACGGTTGAAATGCATGAAAAAGAACACCTGACGATCTTCCCGAATCCGGCAACCGATCTGGTGATTGTACAATCGGACGTTTCCATGGCAGGCATCTGCGTGCTTGATGTCACCGGGAGGCCCGTTATCGATATACCGGAAATGAACGCCCGTGAAACCCGGATCTCTGTTGGGGATCTTCCGCCCGGGCTGTACCTGATCAAGATCTGTGTTCGGGCCGGATGGATCACCCGCAAGCTGGAGGTAAGCAACTAGAAATGAAAAATTCAGATGAAATCCTATTTCATTTTTTGAAAATGGATCTCGAATTCTCCCGACGGGACCTTTTCATGCATGGTCAGGTAATTATAACTGAGGTCCGGGATTTTAAAACGGATCACCCGTTTTGTTTTTTTTAAGGTTACGTCCAGGGTGCTGGTCTCCTTATTCAGTTTCCAGGTACCGGTGACGCTCTCTGTTCCGGAGGTCAGAACGGCCGTATTATTCCCCTTGATCTTAATGGTTTCCGTAAGATCCGGATGGGCTGCAAGAAGCTGCTGAAGCACCGGATCGGAAGAGGGGCTGATCTCCCCCTTTTCATCCGCCTTCAGGGTTGACTCTTCCATCGGCTGCGGGGCTGTACCGGTCGATTGGAGCGATTCCTGGATAGGGATAAGTTTAACACATTCCCATACACCGACCACCGGCTCTTTACTTGTTGTACAAGAGAACAGAAAAATGGCGGGCAATACCAGTGATAAAATGATGCGCAATTTTTTCATATGAACTTTCAGGTTTTAAAAAGAATATTAAAAGAAGATTATAGTCGTCCTGTTAAGAACTTGCAAAAGTAAAATTAATTGTCCAAGTCTGCTAAAAAATAACGCCAACTGTCCGGTTTTGTCACGGAGATTAAAAAGGAATTAAAACACCGTTAAAAAGCGATTAAAATCAGCAGGTGCCCTGCTTTTGGTAGGATAGATATGCTAAATTTGTCATCCCTCTAAAAAGTGAAACAAACCTCCATATATATCAATTGCAAAATTGATCCCCATATTCTATTCAATCAATCAATTATAACCTAAACCACAACATTATGAAAAACATTACCAAATTGCTAACCAGGTCGATGATGCTGATCGCATTGTCGATGCTGATGCTGGCAAAGGTAGGGTGGTCTCAGCTCATCTACGTAGAGATCGGTACGGGTACTACTTCGTTCGCTCACCCGTTTTATGCCTTCTACGCAGATAACAGAGATCAGTTTCTCTACCTGAAGACCGAAATGAGCCCAACCTTACCGGCTGGTCCTATTGTACAATTAGGTTTCAATTTTTCCGGTACCAGCGGCTACACCATGCAGAATTTTCAGATCAGCATGGCACACACCACCAATACGGTTCTTTCAGGTGGGTATGTGACCGGCATGACGACTGTGTATTCGGTGGCCACCTTCCCCTTCCTGGGAAACGGGTGGCGAACCATTGCGCTGCAGAATCCGTTTGTCTGGGATGGTGTTCAAAACCTGGTGATCGAGATCTGCCATGATAACCCGGACGCCATGTATGGTACGTCACACAACGTGCGGGCCACATCCACGAGTCCGAATTACAGGATAGTCTATGCCTTTACGGATTATGGCGCCGGTTGCTCACTGGCTGCGCAATACATTTCTTATACCCGGCCGAATATCCGGATCTATCAACCTGCCACAGGTATTTTGCAGGGAACGGTGACCGCCGCTGCCACGGGTCTTCCGATCGTAGGGGCGACAATCACCAGCCAGTATGGTTCGACCACCTCGGGCGCCGGAGGAGCATACATCTTCCCTGCTGCGCCGGCCGGAACATACAACTACACCTGCACGGCTACCGGGTATTTACCGAACATAAAAACGGTTACGATACCCGTCGGCGGCACTGTTACGCAGAACTTCTCCATGTTGCTCCCGCCTACGGCGACCGGTACGGTGACCAATGCGGCCAACGGGGCCCCGATCAACGGGGCCAAGGTGACGATTGGCGGATTGTCCACCCTTACCATTCAAAACGGGACATACAGCTTGCTGCTGAACCAGGCAGGAAACATTCCCTGTAACTTTACCAAAGCCGGATTTAACGATACTACCACGGCTCCGGTTAACTTCCCCGGCGGCGCGTTCGTCACGGTGAACATGGCGATGCTGGAGACCTGCAATCCTGCTTCACAGCCCTTTACGGCCGCGCTGGCCTCACCGCCCACTGCCGTCAACCTCAACTGGAACCTTCCCAAAGGGCAGTACGAATTGATTTACGACGACGGCATCCAGGAGAATTCGACGGTATGGCAGGCAGGAGGCAACCTGAACGGGTTGAGGTTCACCGCCCTCGCCTACCCGGTCACGGTTCTGAAAGGAAGCGTGAACATCGGGAAAGCGTCAGATTATCCTCCGGGAACCGATCCCACCGACCTGGATCCGTTCACGGTACGGATTTACGACGCGACGGGTACCGGCGGAATGCCCGGGAACCCGATCGGAGACTCGATCGAAATCCAGCCGGCCAACTTTGGCTGGAACTACTTTACGGTTCCCAGCATTACTATTACCGGCGGCAATTTCTACCTGGTCATGAAGCAGGGTGGGAATGCCGGCACGGCAGCCCGTCTGGGTGTTGATAACACCTCCTACCAACTCCGGTCTGTTTCAAGGTTTGTGACTGGTAGCGGAGGCTGGTTGCCTGCCGATGGCAACTTCATGATGCGGCTCGTGGTGTATGGTGTTGGCGGCCCGCTGAAGGGGGATGACCCCGAAGGAGTTATCGGTTACCA
>JBDROF010000072.1:0-6935 GCA_043810345.1 Bacteroidota bacterium
CATGCTCGTTTCATAAAATATCAAGTTTTAGATTATTGCGCTAATTTAATCAATTGTGCTTCGAGCACGTAAGGCGCTTGAGCAGCGGACTGGATTTTTATTCGTCTGTGTGTCAATAGCAGATTTTCATGTACATTTGTATGCTGGAATCAAATAAATCAAAATCATTAAGTTAAATCATATGAAAACAAGAATCATCTTCACATTTATGCTGGCTGCTTTGTTCCTCATTCTGAGTGGATCCGATGTCATGGCTGGTAAGAAAAAAATTCGTTTTGTCGTATCAGAGCCGGATGCGAAAATTTTTGTCGATGGCCGGATGATGGGAACAGGTCAACTGGAGATCATCGTACCTGCTTATGCATGTATTGTGGTCAAGGTAGAAAAAACAGGTATGCTCACTGAAGTCATTGAATTTTGCAACAAACCTGACTTTGCGCCTCCCCCGAAGAACTACAACCTCCTGATGCAAAAGGATGATGCCTACGATGCTTCTGAGGCAACAGATATGGCCAACATTGACATCGAGGTTAAAACTACCAAACCGGAGCTGGAAGCCTGGAAACTCCTTAGCCAGATCATCACCTCCTACTTTGATGTGGTTGAAGTGACTGATCGTGAGACAGGGTATCTGCGTACTTCCTGGGTTATTCAAACCTTTAAGAAGAACACCATCCGTACACGGATGATCGTGAAACTGGGATCTACCAACCCACTGACCTACAAAATCAAACTCGTGAGCGAACAATCACAGCAACCAAATACCAGTGTGAAGAGCGATGAACTCTTCCGGGAATGGGACCGGGTACTGAGAAGATATAAGGAGGTGGTGTACGAGTGTCAGTCACGTTTGGCCAACTAACTGCAAACCTACTGCATGGAGATAAAAAAGCGTGTTCAGGATCTGACCGTTGCCGGTAACATCTCTTTGAACAAACGACATTTCCTGCTTGACCTGATTGCCCCGGAGCCTCTGCCCATGATGCTTCCGGGGCAATTTCTTCAGGTACTTGTGGAGGATTCGCCGGCCACTTTTCTCCGGCGACCCTTTTCCATTCACCAGGTGGATCATAACCGGAATAGCATCCGGTTGCTGGTCCAGATCAAGGGTGCAGGAACCTGCCGCCTGAGCCTGTTAAAGGAAGGAGACCGGCTGAATGTAATGTACCCGCTGGGGAACTCATTCTCCCTCCCGGCAGTCAAAGAGGTATTACTGGTTGGCGGAGGATGCGGTGTGGCACCTTTGCTCTTCATGGCTCAGTTTCTCCATCAGAACCGGATCCGGCCCTCTATCCTGATTGGATTCCGGACCAAAGAGGAGGTTTCTGAGATTGAATCGTATGCCGCCTATGGAGAGGTTTACATAACAACAGATGATGGCACAGAGGGAGAGAAGGGCCTGGTGGTTGATCACTCTCTATTGCAAAAAGAGAGTCTCCCGTTTCGCAAGATCTACTGCTGCGGTCCGGATGCCATGATGCAGGCCGTTGCCAGGATCGCCCGGATGCAGGAGATCGATTGTGAAGTATCACTGGAGAACACCATGGCTTGTGGATTCGGAGTTTGCCTCTGTTGCATCACCCCGACAGATAAAGGGTATGAACGCGTATGCATGGAAGGACCTGTGTTTAACACGAAACGGTTGAAATGGAAGTAATATGAATTGCACAACATTGCGCATCATTGCACAGCATTGCCATGAATACCCCCCGGCCCCCTAAAGGGGGAGCAAGTCCCCTTCAGGGGATTTAGGGGCAAAAAAAGACCATATGACCAACTTATCAGTAAATATCGCCGGTCTAACCTTTAAAAACCCTGTCACCACTGCCTCCGGAACGTTCGGGTACGGGGAGGAGTTTCTTGATTTCATGGATCCTGGCAGGATCGGAGGCATTTTCGTGAAGGCCGTTACAGGCAGTAACCGTGAAGGGAATGCTTATCCTCGAATGGTTGAAACCGCCTCGGGGATGCTTAACTCGGTAGGGCTGCAAAACAAAGGTGTGGGCCATTTTGTAAAGGAGATCTACCCCAGGATCAAGGATTTCGACACCCACATCATTGTCAATGTCGCCGGTTCTACCGTGGAAGAATACGTAGAGGTAGCTGCACGGATTAACGACCTGGAGAAGGTACCTGCCATCGAGCTGAACATCTCCTGTCCCAATGTCAAACAGGGTGGGATGGCTTTTGGCACGGTCCCATCTATGTCGACCGAAGTAACCCGGGCCGTCCGGGATGTTTACCAAAAAGTACTGATGGTCAAACTCTCCCCTAACGTCACCAGCATCACTGACATGGCGAAAGCAGTAGTGGATGGAGGCGCCGATGTAGTGACACTCATCAACACCCTGCTCGGTATCGCCATTGACGCGGATCGGCGTCGCCCTATCCTCTCCACCATCACCGGCGGGTTGTCTGGTCCCGCTATCAAACCCGTCGCACTCCGGATGGTATGGCAGGTTTCCAAAGCTGTAAAAGTGCCGGTTATCGGCCTTGGCGGCATCATGACCGCTACTGATGCCATTGAATTCCTGCTTGCCGGTGCCTCCGCCATCCAGGTAGGGACCGCTAATTTCATTGACCCTGCAATCTCCGTAAAGATGGTAGAAGGCATTGCAGCCTACCTGCTTAAACATGGTGTCAACGATGTGAATGAGCTGATCGGGGGGTTGAGGACGGAGTCCCTGTAGGGGCAATTCATGGTCCGGGTTTTCATGTAGGGGCAATTCATGAATTGCCCCTAAAGATCTAGTAATATGAATAATACCATGAATATGATTTGGCATGATTACATAGGAGTCTATCTCAATATTGGAAAAATTATCAGGAATCCTTTCCCAATATTCCCTGATGATTTTCCCTGACTCAGTTAATAGAACACGATTCTTGTTAATTGTTGATAATTGACATTCAGGGTCTCGTGTACAAATCGTCACGAAATAATTGCCTTTAGAAGAGTAATCAAAATCTGCCAACCTGATTGACCTCCGGTGAAATTCTTCAGGATCAAATCTTCGAAAAAACACCATAAAATATCGATTAAAGTCAACTCCTGGATTTTATCGGGTTAATATCACTATTTTTGCAGATCAACCTTTATTCCCTGATTATGAATTATAAGACTCCCCTGCTTAGAAAAAAGTTGGCCATAACTGTTTTTACATTTGGCTTAGTTGCGTCAATTTCCATCATCTCTTTGCTAACCAATTGGTTTAATTCTTACTCCAGGGTCAGCGACAGAAACCAGTTCCATCCCCCCACCATTACCCCCAACGACTGGATGGCAATGCAACGGATCTATCCGTATGACCGGATCCAACCAGAAGCCTTTCAGGCAGCAATAAATCAGGCACAAGCGTTGATCGACGCCGGCTCCGTAAAGAATACACCATGGGACTTTACCGGTCCCACCAACATCGGGGGACGGATTACCGACATCGAGATCCCGGATGGAGATCTCCAAACCATCTATGTGGGTGCTGCCACGGGAGGCATTCTGAAAACCTCTGACGGAGGAGCCACCTGGATCAACCTCTTCCAGAATGTGTCGGTCATCTCTATCGGGGATATTGCCATCGACCCGAATGACTCTGACATCCTCTATGCAGGAACGGGAGAAGCCAATTCGTCCAGTTTCAGTTTCTGGGGGAACGGGATCTACAAATCCACCGATGCCGGGATGACCTGGACACAAAGCGGGCTCGAGAATTCAGCTTACATAGGAAGAGTGGTGGTCGACTATGCCAACTCCCAGCGGGTCTTTGTCGCTGCCTGCGGCTATCTCTTTTCCTACAATGATGAAAGAGGTATCTACCGGAGTGAAAATGGCGGTCAGAACTGGGAACGGGTGTTGTTTCTCACTGATTCCACCGCGGCCATCGACCTTATTCAGCATCCTACAAATCCGGATATCCTTTATGCATCGATGTGGGAGCGGACCAGGGGGCTGGAGTACCGAAACTCATTCGGAACCACCTCAGGTATCTGGCAGACAACCAACGGTGGAGATACCTGGACAGAACTGACGAATGGCCTGATGGCAGGCGAAGAGGTGGGCAGGATCGGCCTGACCATCTGCAAATCGCACCCGGATATCCTCTATGCCTTCTACGACCTTCCTAACTTCGAGGTGGCCGTATTCAAAACCGAAAACGGAGGTCAGGCATGGACCCGCACCAACGATGGAGAACTGTGGGGGATGAACAGCAGTTTCGGTTGGTATTTCGGACAGATCCGTGTGGACCCTGTGGATCCGGACAACGTTTTTGTCATGGGTGTTCCGTTATACGCATCCCAAAACGGAGGTCAGTCATGGACTGATATCTCCAGCGGGATGATCCATGTGGATCATCATGCCATGGTCATCGATGAAACGACATCAACCATCATTGAAGGAAATGACGGCGGCCTCTATGTAAGCGAAACCTATGGTAGTTCCTGGAGCAAGATCAACAACCTTCCCATCACCCAGTTCTATGCCATCGATGTGGATTACCTGTTGCCGGACCGGATTTACGGAGGGACACAGGACAACAATACCATCCGTACCCTGACCGGAGCGGTGAACGACTGGGAGCCTATCCTGGGTGGTGACGGCATGTACACCCTGGTAGATTACACCAATTCAAATGTGATCTATGCCGAGTACCAGTGGGGGAATCTTTTCCGGTCTGACAATGGCGGAAACAACATGCATTACATCGGCGGAGCATGGGGAAATGACAGGATCAACTGGTCAGCACCCCTGGCCATGCATCCTGAGGATCCGGCGATTCTCTATTTCGGAACATACAGGATATGGAAGACATTCAACAAAGGGAACAGCTGGACCCCTTTCAGTGGTGACCTGACTCAGGGCATCAACCAATACTTCCATACCATCACCACCATCGCTATCTCTCCGATCAACCCTTCCATCGTCATCGTAGGAACCGGAGACGGGAAGGTTCATGTTTCGGCCAATGACGGGCTTACCTGGACAGATGTCTCGGCCGGAATCCCCGACCGCTGGGTAACCCGCGTGGTGTCTGATCCCTTTGATTCACAGACAATCTACGCCACACTCTCCGGATTCCGGTGGGATGAGCCTCTTTCGCATGTTTACAAATCGACCAACCTGGGACAAAACTGGTCACCCATCTCCGGAAATCTTCCTGAGTTCCCTGTCAACGATATCGTGCTGGATCCGGACATTCCCGATAAGATCATTGTGGCCACCGATGCCGGGTTGTATGGCACTACCGACGGGGGAATGAACTGGAGTTGGATATGGACAGATCTTCCTGCTGTTCCCATCTGTGATCTGAAAATCCATACACCAACCCGGAAACTGGTAGCAGGCACCTATGGCCTCTCAACCTATTCGGTTGATCTGGATGAAATCCTGGTCGGAATGAATGAAGGGAAGCACCGTAGAGAAAGTCGCCTGACAATAGTTCCAAACCCTGTATCGAGCAACAGTACCCTCCAATTTTACCTCCATGAACAGGATCATCTCACCTGTTCCATTATCGGCATGGATGGAAAAAATCCGGGAGTTAACACCAGAATCCCTGGGAGCCGGGAAAAGGGAGAACATACCCTTCGGATGGCAAACCTCATTGAGATCAACCAGCTTCCTGCCGGTATCTACCTGGTGGTTCTGGAAGGCGATCATTCCCGGATTTCCGGTAAAATAGTTGTTATGCGATAATACAGTAGGGGCAATTCATGATCCGGGTGTTTCTGTAGGGGCAATTCATGAATTGCCCCTACTACAGAATATTGACCTCGGGTTCTAACAGAATCCCAAACCGGGAAAAGACCGATTGCCGGACCATCGACGCGAGGTTCATGATCTCCTGCCCGGTAGCGTTTCCGTAATTCACCAACACCAGGGGCTGTTCCGGATGAACGCCAGCGTTACCGGCACGTTTCCCTTTCCAGTTGCATTGTTCGATCAGCCAGGCTGCTGCCAGTTTTACCCCATTCGGGTCCGGGAAGCTGACAATATCAGGGTATTGCTGTTTGAGCCGCCGGAACTGATCGGACCGGATCACCGGGTTCCTGAAGAAGCTACCGGCATTCCCAGCCACACCTGGATCGGGGAGCTTGCTTCTTCGGATCCTGCAAACCATTTCCCTCACATCTTTGATTGTTGGCGAAGTGATTCCCGAACTCTCCAGCTCCTGCGCAATAGATCCGTACGCAAGATTCAGCACCGGATTTCGGGAGAGTCGTAGCGTCACATTGAGAATGAGATACTGCCCACGTAGGGTAGTCTGAAAGATACTCTCCCGGTAACCAAACCGGCACTCTTCCCTTGTAAAGGTTCTCTTCTTCCCACTCTCCAGGTGGAGAGCCTCGAGCTCCTGCAATACCTCTTTTAGCTCTACGCCATAAGCTCCGATGTTCTGGATTGGAGCAGCTCCCGTTCTGCCGGGGATCAGGGAGAGGTTTTCGATTCCATCCCATCCCTTCTCAACACAATAGTGTACCACTTCATCCCAAACCTCGCCTGCAGCTATCCTGATGGAAAGGGAATCACCCTGCTCCTCCGTGATGGTAATCCCCTTGGTGTTGATTCGGATCACAGTTCCAGGGAAATCTTCGGTAAAGAGAATATTACTCCCATCACCCAGGATCAGAATGGGTCGATGTTCCGGTTTGAGGGAGGATAACAACGGAACGACATCCTCTTCCCGCGTTATCTCGGTAAAATAGCGGGCGCTGGTCCGGATGCCAAATGTATGATCGTGTTGAAGGGATTTGTTTTCGTGAAGTTGCATAATGGTTCAAAAGTATAAAATTATTTTCACCGGTAGTATAGTAAAACTTGATCATAAATTAGGTGGAAAAACATTACATTAGCGACAAATTTCTTCCCGGATGAACCGTATCGGCAAAGTGATCAAAGAAAAAGGTATTACACAAACCTGGCTGGCAGCCAAACTTGG
>JBDROF010000073.1:0-2876 GCA_043810345.1 Bacteroidota bacterium
TTTGCCTGCGAAATATTTATCATCTTTTGAAGAGCTTCACAATTAAGAACCCAGAATGTGCCGAAGAAACCAGAATGTGTGTCCCCATTGGCCCTTCGCGTAAATAACAAACAAATAGAAAACCATCCCGATCAAGAGACATTCGTATGTCAGAACAGCAGCGGGCGATCTGAAGATATTTCCGGTAATTATCCGTTTGTCCATAAGTATATTGAGGATTTTGAATAGCAGGAGTGTCATCGCCCAGAGGGCAAGTATGATGGTTATAAAGAGCGGATCGCTCCAGAAGAGACCTTTCGGGATTCGTAACGGATTTGGCAGGTGAATGCCGATTTGGGGATCGGCCGCGCCCTGAGTGGCGGTAATGGTCAGATGTTCACCTTGAAGGATGCTTTTTTCAATCTGATGGAGCGGATATAATCGGTATAAGGGGATATGCCGAATCATTCTACCCAGACCATCCGTAACAATAACTTTTTTTATGATTACGGCGCCGTCGGTCGATGGCGGATCAAAGCGCAAACGGTAGATTGTCTCCTTAGGCAGGGGGAAACGAAATTGACCAAAGGAATCGATGCTGTCGACCCATAATGCGGCCATTTGCCCTTCAGAGAAGCCGTGTCCTGTATCAAAATAAAATTGGGTTGTTTCGGCGGATGCTGTTTTAATGGAAACTTCCAGAAAACAGGAGGAAATCTTTGCATGAAGAAACCAGACACTCAGAAGATAGAGGACTGTCAATACACAAAGAGTGGCTATCTTCTGAAGATTTCTTGGTCTTTCTGTTCGGAATATATGAAACGTGAGCAGGAGCACAACAAATGCTCCCAATCCTGCAACGGGAAGCCACAACATGAATGTACCTTGCAAAACATGATCCCATGCAAATCTGATCGGATGCCCGGTTGAGATGAGCAGTTGCGGATCGTTGCTTGTTTCTTCGGTTTGAAACCGGATGATCCGATCCGAACGTTCAAAATGGCGTATCTGGTGAAAGGGTTTGACATTATCGGGTTCGATCCCTCGCAAGGTTTTACCTTGGCTGTCGACAATCCGGATGTCCCGGATTTGGAATTCCGCTTTCTTGAATGCCGGCGGGTCGAAGCGAAGGGCTTTTATCTTTTTGTCAGGCAGTGGAAAGGTAAATGTGTGCCAGGCAGAATCCCCGGGGATAATGATTGATTGACTTTCTTTTTCCTGAAACCGCATGCCCGTATCATAATAAAGAACGACCGAGACGGATTGAGAGGAGCGAAGGGTGATGGAGAGCCCATGAGATACTCGTTGCAGGGGTAAATATAAATACTGACAGGCAGCGATCAAAAGGATTACTCCGACCGCAATTGCGCCGCTGATCATTATGACCTTCTGTTTTCGGATTATGGATGAGATGGAATTGGGCATAATATTTCAGCGAGGGTTCTGCGAAAACGCCTGATATAAATAGAGGTCATCTCCCAGATCGAGAAACTTTCCCTCTTTAATCTGTTTCAACATAGGAACCTTCCATTCAGGGTCTCCAGGGAGCCTGAGGCGAGGAAAATACAGATATCTGATACCATTATCCCTCATTGCCTTAGCAAAATCACGAGTTTTTACGTCAACTTTCAGCTCGTGTATCCGCCTGGAAAAATTGGGGTTGCTTAACGTATATATCTGATCAAGGTGACAAATATAAGTTGCAATGACTTCGGAAGAAGGTACTTTTTTCTGAATTCGTGCAACTTGTTCCGAGTTTATAGATCTTTGATGCCAGGGGATTTGTATCCATCGTCGCCAGGCATCCCTATTATAATCATTTGTATCCAGGGTTCCAATCAGATTCAACAGACAACAAACCAGGGATAGTCCAATCAATATTTCCTTGATGAAACGATGCCGGAGGTGCGATAAGGCACATCCAAAACCAAGCGCAAATATAGCAGGAAACCACAGCGTAAATCGCATATTCCATGGATCATTGTTCACCCATCCGAAAAGGCATGCAAGGGATAGAAAGAAGCTGATTGCCGTAACGCAATATGCCCGATTCAGGAAAAGTGCTGCAAAGGCCGTCGGGATACCACCGGCAAAACAAAACCATCCCCACCCGGCTTTCATGCCTAAATCCGGATCAAAGCGACCAATACGATCAAAGATTCTTTCTGTAAAAATCTCTTTCAGACCGCTGGCCATTGATGATAATTTAAAAGTTCCTTGCTGACCCCAGCCGTGCCCCGTTCCAAAAATGAGCTGCCCAAAAAGCGAAAAATCAGCCGGGTGGAAGGGATTGGAGAAAAGCATGTAATTCCGCACATACCAGTAACCCGTCATCGTAAGACCAAGGATAATAACGGGGATCAAGCATAACGGGATCCGGTCACCCGATGAACGCTTTTCCCTGCGAGTTTTCCAATAGGCCCAGACAATCAGCACCATCAAACCGGGGCTGATAAACAACAGGTAGGGCTTCACGCCCATCCCAAAAATGAAGGCTATGAAGAAAATGAAAGATCGCTTCAATAACGCCTCTGGGCATACGACATAATCCATGATCACTGCCGTCATGAACAGAAACAATCCGGCGATGGCAATGTCATTCTTACAAGACAGCGAGTTTAATAGAACGGAAGGGGTTGAAGCGTATAAAACACATATCAATAACGCGTAAACCGTGTTGAGTTTGAGCGAACGTCCGATTGAATAAAGCGATGTTATTGCTAATAAATAGTACGGGATGCCCGCCAACTCAATGAGGGCATCATGATAAGGAAAAACGATGAACCAAGCCTGCAAGAGTTCGAAACCGGCGGGCCAAAAGGCTCTCGGCTCAGATCTGGGTAGGGTTACAATCGCTTGAAATTGGACCCAATCGACTACTTTGGGAAGATGGTAGG
>JBDROF010000074.1:0-3883 GCA_043810345.1 Bacteroidota bacterium
GCGGTGCTGGCTTCGGTTGGGGCCGTTTCCCCCATGGTTTACAAACAGCCGAAGGTCTCCGTGATCTCCACCGGCGACGAACTGGTGGAGCCTGGCGGGCTCCCCGCTCCGGCCATGATCCGGAACTCCAACTCCTCCCAGTTGATGGCACAGGTTGAACAGATCCATCTGAAGGCAATGGATTTAGGCATCTCAGGAGATGCCAAAGAGGAACTTCAGCAAAAAATTCAGGAAGGGCTGGCACGCTCAGATGTGGTCATTGTATCCGGCGGGGTTTCCATGGGGGAATACGACTATGTCCCGGCTGTCATGCAAAAATCGGGCGTTGAGATCCTCTTCAAAAGCATCGCCATCCAACCCGGACGACCCACCGTATTCGGCCGGAAAAGGGATAAATTTACATTCGGACTGCCCGGAAACCCTGTTTCATCGTTTGTCCTGTTTGAGTTGCTCGTGAAGCCGTTTCTGTTTAAATGGATGGGGCATGATTATCGTGCTCCTTCGACTCGTCTCCCCATGGGAAAAACTTACACACGCGAGAAATCGTTTCGGAAATCGATCCTGCCCGTTACGATCAGGGAACATCGGGTATACCCGGTGGATTATCATGGCTCCGCACACATTCATGCTTACATCCACGCAGATGGGATGGTTGCCATAGAGCCGGGTGTCACCAAGCTTAACAAAGGAGAAGCCGTAGATGTTCGATTGCTATAACCGGAAGATCAACTACCTGAGGATCAGCATCACCGACCGGTGTAACCTGCGTTGCCTCTATTGCATGCCGGAAGAGGGGATCCCTCTGATAAAACATGATCAGATCATCCGCTACGAAGAGATTATGGAGGTGGTCAAGGAGGCGGTGGCGCTTGGTATCGACAAAGTGAGGATTACCGGAGGGGAACCCCTGGTGAGAAAAGGGGTGGAACAACTCGTGGCTATGATCTCCGGAATACCAGGCATCAGGGACTTCGGGTTGACCACCAACGGACAGCTGCTCTCCGCCTTCGCGCAAAAACTGGTCGACGCCGGTCTGCACCGGATCAACATCAGCCTCGATACGGTGGATCCGGTCAGGTATCAGGAACTTACCAGGGGTGGTGACATCCGCCAGCTCTTCCTGGGAATTGAGGTGGCGATCAGAGCCGGGCTGAAGCCGGTGAAGATCAACTGCGTGGTAAGGAACTCTTCGCTCGAAAAGGATGCCCGGGAGGTGAAAGCCTTTTGCGAAAAAAACGGATTGCAGCTCCGGTTCATCCGCCAGATGGACCTTGAAAAGGGTTGTTTCTCCGTTGTGGAAGGCGGTTCCGGGGGCGACTGCAGCGGCTGCAACCGGCTCAGACTCACGGCAGAAGGGTTGATCAAACCCTGTTTGTTCAATAACCTCGAATTCGACATCCGGCATCTGGGCATCCGGGAAGCGCTCCTTCAGGCCATCCGCCTGAAACCGGAAAAGGGCTCCGTGAATACAGTGAACTCGTTTCAAAATATTGGAGGATAATACCCCCGGGCCCCCTAAAGGGGGAGTAAGTCCCCTTCAGGGGATTTAGGGGCGACAACCGAAACTGACATCTTGAAACCTGAACCATGAAACAAAAACTATCTCATACCGATTCTACCGGCAAGGCAAATATGGTCGACGTGAGTAACAAAACTACTCAAATCCGAACCGCTTGGGCGACCGGACACATCCAGCTCTCACCGGAAACCATTTCCCTCATCCGGGAGAATCAGATGAAGAAGGGTGATGTACTTACAGTGGCAGAGATTGCCGGCATCCAGGGGGGCAAGAAAACCAGCGACCTGATCCCCCTCTGCCACCCGCTTCAGATCACCAAACTGGATGTAAAGGCCGAACCGGACGAAACCGGTGTAACCGTGACCGGCATGGCCCGGTGCACCGGCCAGACCGGCATTGAGATGGAAGCGCTGACAGCCGTTGCCATTGCATTGCTTACCATTTACGACATGTGCAAAGCCGTGGATAAATCGATGGTAATTGATGATATTAAGTTAATTGATAAAATTAAAGAAGAGATGGAACACAAATGAAAAAACTAAAAGTTCTCTCCGTCAATATCTCCGATAAGAAGGGTACCGTCAAGCACCCTGTTCCCTCTATCACCCTTACGGAAAACGGCGTGGAAGGCGATGCCCACAGCGGACCCTGGAACCGCCAGGTAAGCCTGCTCGGTATGGAAAGTATTCGAAAGTTTGAGAAAGAGGCCAACCGGAAAATCAATTATGGCGAATTCGCTGAAAATATCACCACCGCAGGGCTTGAACTTTGGAAATGCCACCCCCTCGACCGCTTTGTTGGCGAAGAGGTGGAGCTCGAAGTCACCCAGATCGGAAAAGAGTGTCATGGTAATACCTGTGCTATTTTCAAGGAGGTGGGTAACTGCGTGATGCCGAAAGAGGGAATCTTTGCACGGGTAGCTGGCAGTTCGCATTTGGCAGTTGGCAGGATGTCAGATGCCGGATACCGGATGCCGGATAAAGAAAACCGACAACCGACAACCGACAGCCTGAAACCTGAAACCTGGAACCTGAAACCTGAAACCTACCTCATATACCAGCCTAAAATCTTCTCAGCTCACATTGTAACCCTCTCCGACCGAGCTTTTCGTGGCGAGTATGAAGACAAGTCCGGCCCGCGGGTGCAGGAACTTCTTTCGTCTCACGTCTCACGTCTTACGTCTTACATAACCCTGCTTCCCGACAATCCCGAATTGCTTCGAAACGCGCTCACAGAATCTATCCATGCAGGCATCGACTTCATCTTCACCACGGGAGGAACGGGGATTGGTCCGCGTGATTTCACCCCTGATGTGGTAAAGCCGCTGCTTGACAAAGAGATCCCCGGCATCATGGAGATGATCCGTACAACTTATGGCTCCGAAAAACACCAGGCGCTTCTCAGCAGAGGTGTGGCCGGAGTAGCCGGGAACTCACTGATATTCACCCTCCCGGGCAGCGTGAAAGCCGTAAATGAATACATGGAAGAGATACTGAAGTCGCTGATGCACATGGTGTACATGCTGCACGGGCTGGATGCCCATTAAGATAGCGAAATGGTGAAATGGTGAAATGGTGAAATAGCGAAATAGCGAAATAGCGAAATAATTTTTAATTCGTAATTCGTAATTACTTTTATATGCTCTCCTCCGCCAGCAGGACCGGCACATAGCCGCTTCCAGGGAATCCCGAGTTGCTCTCCAGGTTATACTGATACAACCGTACCCCATCCAGTTGTGACCCGGTCCACTTCCCCGGTGTGATCACCAAAAAGGTTCTGACATTGTGTTTACACTGATCTGCATCGACCCAGGATCCGGAATTTGCATAAATGTTCGTATAATCCTGTCCGGATGGAAACACCTCCAGGAAAGGATTGTGCGAATGACCGAATGAGACGATTTTGTAGGAAGTCAGATGGGGCGACTGTTGCATGTATTCCAGTATGGCAGCGGTGGTTAGGTCCAGGCTGTCAGAAAGGTGTAATCGCCTGTTGGTCCCGTTCCGCCTTTCAGACGACCGCCCTGCTGCTGGGCTATCGCGTAGGCATCCAGCCGGGAGATGAAATAGCCGGGCGGCAGCATATGACCGGGGTTGATCAGCGGTTGCGGGCAATTGAAAAAATCGTACCGGTGGCCGTGTTCCATGACGATCTCCGGAACCGGGTTGTATTTCCCCAATCCGGCCACATCCCCGTGCCAGCGGATCCCGGGGATGATGCTGTCAAGGATCTCCTGCGTCAGCAACATGTCGTGGTTGCCCGGGATATACACCAGGTCGATCTCCGGATCGGCTGCGATGGCCCGCAACTTCTCCAGGATGAACTGGTTGACGGGGGATTCGGCGACGGAAGCGAAATACTCCC
>JBDROF010000075.1:0-6076 GCA_043810345.1 Bacteroidota bacterium
CATTGCGGAAGGGCTCTCCACTTCAGTTGTAAAAGATTCTATCATCCTGCTACTGGCCGATACCTCCCTGGCCACCGCCGGAAAATGGCAACTTGCATGGGGTCCTGGGATCTCACCTGGCAATAGAAACCTGGCATTCATTGCAAAGAGCTCCACCAAAGAGGGTCCTGTTTACGCGATTGCTATCAGGGGCACAAGTGTTAAATCCATCGGAGATATTCTTGAGGATCTGATTGCTTTTTCACTGGTTCATTTCCCTTTTGGTGAAACCAGCGATTCAGTCGCAAAAGGAATGATGGAAGGGTTTACTGCTCTCTTACTCACAAAGGATCCGGTGAAGGGAACTACCCTGGAGGAGTTTCTGCAATCTTTACCAGCCACCGAAAAGATCCCGCTTTACGTGACCGGACACAGTCAGGGAGGTGGACTGGCTCCCCTGATGGCTTACTGGCTGGTCATGAACCCACAACTCAACGGGAAGTTTGCCATCATCACCTATGCCTTTGCCGGTCCAGGTGTGGTGAACAAGAATTTCCGGGACAATTTCAACAGTGCACTGACACCGGATGACTCCTTCCGGATGCTCGTGAATCCCATCGATGTGATCCCTTTCTTCTGGTCCGATTTACCCGGCATCACTGCCAACAACATTCCCGTGCCTGTCCCTTTACTCTATCGAATACCCCTTTCGATCGCTGAGGGCATACTGCAGATCGCCGGGATAACCTACTATAATATCACCGAACCGGATACCATTGGCCGTATCCCGATCACATCAACCGCCCCCGGTAACATCCACCCCTCTGACACCCTTAATTGGTACAACTACTGGTGGAAAATGCAGCATAAGCACGACAGCTATCTGAAGATCCTGGGGGTGAAGCCGTTGAAACCCATCTAGAATGACAGGAATGACAGGAATGAGCAGGAATGACGAATGACAAGAATGAGAGGAGATTACCTGTGCTTTTCTATTCCCTGGCTACAACGATCTTCCCTACCCTGACTCCCTGGGTTGTCCCTATTTTAATGATGTAAACACCTTGTTTGAGGCGGGACAGATCAAGTTCCGCATGCAGGGCACGGATGTCCTGAATAAGCAACTCCTGATGACCCATGTATGTGCATAGTTCAATGTAGTCCAGTGGATATTCACTGACCACCTTCACTACATCTGTTGCAGGATTGGGAAATATGGACAGGATCGGATGATCCGGTTCGGGGATGGATGTGGTCAGAATTTCCACTGTATCAGAGGGGATGGATTCACAGGCGTTAAAATGAGCAGTGATGTAATAATATAGAACCGTTGAACCAAGCGGCGGATCTGTATCTATATAGGAAGTATCAGTTATTAGTCCTTGATTTAACTGGGTAAATGTGGCCATGCTGTCTTCAGACCGGTAGATATTATATCCATCTACCTCCTGGGTAATGTATTCAGGAGAGAGTAGGAGTGTTTTCCCATTCTCTGTCGTATCGGGGATCAGGATATGGAGGTTGATCAGGTAGTCGCCGGTTGTGGAAGGAGTAAGTGCAGCATAATTGGGAAATGAACCAAAAAGGGATATCCCCTGCGGACCTGAAGTGTCGGAGGTAACACGGGGATAGGCATTATCCGGGGTGTTTCCCATGGGCTGGATAAAGATCCCGACCGTTCCGCCGCTTAAATTGCCGATGCTGTCAAGGGGAACATCCTCTTCCCATTGATCATCCCCGGTGGTATAGAAAGGGCCGATCGTGGCCACTTCCTGCAGTGTCATCCACTCCACCACGTGAATCCGGTATTTCCAGATTCCCGTCTGACCCATTGAAGCATGATAAAAATCAATGGATTGGAGCAGGACCTGGTACTGGCAAGCAGTTAAATCAAATACTGTCCCATAGACCCAATCAAAGGACTGAACAGGAGCAGTACCAGGATTTCCATCGTGATAGGAAATCTCTTCCTCAAGCCACGTCGGAGAAGTACCCTGGTCACAGGCGGGGGGATGCCAGGTGAGTGAAACCTCCTCCCCGGTGAAAAATCCTTCCGGTGAAAGAGGTGGATGGCAAACGGCATTGATCCAGATATTATCCAGGTACCAACAGGTTATATCCGAACTATTCGTCCCAAATACCCTGAACCGGTAATCCATAAATCCGCCTCCCGCATAGGGGATCTCATGGTGGTGGCTTTCCCACTCAAATGATCCGGTGTTGGAAAACAAGTCCAGCTGATGCCACATCCCGTGATGAAATAGTTCTACGGAAAACTTTTCAGTCCCGGTTGCATTCAGATCAACCAATTTTATGTCATAGTCGAAGTAAATGGTCGCACAGGACCAGGGGCCTGCATCAAATCCACCCCGGCATAAACTATAGGAATAGGTTGTATCGGCAGGGAGACCTGAAAACATGGCCGATGGTGGCGGATTGCCTGATCCTGTGGAAATGGACCAGTTCCCCTGGGAAGGGTAGAACTTCCAATCATTATAACAAAACGATCCCTGATCCCAGTATTCCCCAAAAGGAAACGGGCAACAACAGGTAATTGTGATATCTTCCGGCCCTTCCGGTAACGATTCATCAATATAACCGGGATATCCGTACGGAGTCAGATCATAGTATGCAGAAACGGAATAGGTGTGATACCCTGGAATAACAGTAAAGTCATAAAACCAGGTTGTATCCTGGCCGTGGACATAGTCCAAATAGGTATCATCCCGGTAGATCCTGTATCCGAGAATTCCCGGGGGCGCCCCATTCTGAGGCTCATCCCAGGTAGCATAGGCGACGCATTCCACCGCCTCTATCTGTAGATTTGTCGGTGGATACAGCGTATAGGAAGGAGGTTGAGCAAAGAGCTTCAATCCCCCCATCACAAGAAGAATCAAGACAATTCCTCTTACCGGGCTTAATATGGAGATAAACATTGACATATAAAAGGCGAAAGAATACCTATCCGATGCAAATATAAAAAAAAAACTTAAAAAAAGCCAGGAAAAAAATAATGATGCCAGGCACAGGATCTAGTGTCTCACGTCCTTCGTCCTTCGTCTTTCGTTATTTCCCGATGATCCTGAACTCCGTCCGCCGGTTGTTGGCGCGGCCGGTTTCGGTTTCGTTGGAGTCGATGGGACGGGAAAAACCATACCCGTCATAGGTCAGCCGATTCGACGGGATACCGTGGTTGACCAGGTAGAGGAAGACTGCTTTTGCCCGGTTCTTCGACAGTTCCAGGTTGTGTTCTTCGGAGCCGCGGATATCGGTGTGGCCACTGATCTCGATCTTAAGAAATGGGTTGGCTTTGAGGAGATAGACGAGTTTTTCGAGTTCGATATAAGAGATAGGTTTCAGGTCATATTTATCCGTATCGAAAAAGATATTTTTAAGAATTACAGTCTCTCCTACCCTGATCGGCTGAAGCGGGATGTTCTTCAGGAAAGGCTTCGCCTGATCGCGGATGCCGGTGAGGGAGAAATGGTCGGAATAGAAGAGATATCCTTGCCGGGAGACATTCAGCGCGTAATCACGATCGGTTGGCAGACAGACCAGAAAGGAGCCGTCTACGGGATCGGAGGTAGCCTTTACGGCCACCTGGTTGCGCATCAGGTCGGATAGTTCAAACCGTGCCTGCAGCTTCTTTCCAGTCTCTTTATCAAAGACGATCCCCTTCAGGTAGGTGACAGGATTTGGCTGAGCCTCCCTGTACAATGGAAACGAGTAGATATCCTGCCGGCCTTTTCCGCCCAATTTATCGGAAGAGACGTAGGCGACATCCCCGGTGGCATTCACGATCAGGGTGATCTCGTCGGCATAGGTGTTTATCGGATAACCGAGGTTGACGGGTTTTTGCCAGGATCCATCAACATTTTTGCGAGTATAAAAGAGATCTAGTCCACCCATTCCAGGATGTCCCTTGGAGGCAAAATAGAGGGTCTGATCGTCGGGATGGATAAAGGGATTTTGCTCCTCCTCTGAGGTATTGACCGAATCGCCAAGGTTGATGGGCAGGGTCCAGTCGCCGTTGGGTAGTAACTCGCTCATCCAGATGTCGCTGCTCCCCCGTCCTCCGGCACGTTTGCTAGCGAAATAGAGCGTCTTACCGTCGGAGGAGAAGGAGGGCTGGGAGTCCCAGGTCTCGGAATTTACCATGGGCCCCAGGTTGCGGGGTGCCGACCACTGGTTGCCCATCTTCCACGACCAGTAAATATCGCAGCTACCGTAGCCATCCTCGCGCTGACAGGCAGTAAAAAACAACAACTGGCCATCGGGAGAGATGGAGATCGCCCCTTCGTTTCCCCTTGTATTGATAGGCGGCCCCAGGTTGAATGCCCGGAACCAGGCTGAATCGCCGGAGCTGCAGGTAAGATAAAAATCCTCCTCAACCGCCTCCGAATTCCGGTCGGTGATGGCGCTGGTTGGTAGCCGGCGGGTGAAATAGAGGGTTTGCTTGTCGGAAGAGATGGCGTTGATATACTCGTCGTGTATAGTATTGATGCTGTCGCCCAGGTTCACCGGATCGAACGGTACCGGGTTAGCAACCATATCCATGGCAAAATCACATTTGCGTATATTCTCTTCTGTTTGCCATCGCCTGCTGGCAGGTCCTTTGTGATACGAGAGGTACCTGATGTAATCCTCTTTTGCCTCTGAATAACGACCCATCTGCAACTTCAGGTTCCCCAGGATCACATAAAGATTGAAATCCAAGTCGGGAAGTAGCTGAACCGCCCTCTCGTAATTGGTGATGGCTTCCTCCAGATCACGTTGTTCGGCAGCCATATCCCCCTTCAGGGCATAGGCTTCGGCAAAACCAGGATCGGCCACCAGCGCTTTACCAAGAGATGCCAGGGCCTGTGGATAATCCCGAAGCTGGTAATGCTGATAAGCCTGCAGGTAAAACCTCTGTGCTTTTTTGGAAGAGGTAGATAGGTTATTCACAGACTGTGCAAAAGAACGGTTGCCCAAAACTAGTGACCAGTAACCAGTAAGTGGTGAGTAGTGAGAAGTGAGAAGTGAGAAGTAAAAAAGGAGAGCTATTGTTCGAAGGATCTTCATGCCGCAGAAAAAAGTCAGATCCAACAAAATTACAGTTTATTATCCACATCCCTTCATCCCTTCATCCCTTCATCCCCACACCACTTCAGGGTATCCCAATGTACTTATGCATCTGCAACGAGAGTCTCCATGCCGGATGGGATTCGATGTACTTGATCATCTGTGGGAGCATCTCTACCCTACGGCTCCATTCAGGTTGAAGAAAGAGGTGTGCATGAGGATTCATCATGCCAGCCTGCTCTTCCGCCCACACGAAATCCTCTTCTATATGGATGATCACCTTAAGCTCATGGCTGATGGCATAAAACTCTTGCCGGGGAGGCCGGTCACGCTTGGGTGAGAGGCAGATCCAATCCCAGGAGCCCGATAACGGTTGGGAGCCGGAGGTTTCGAGGAAGGTCCTGACGATTTTCGAGGTCCGGTTTTCGATTATCGATTGATTCTCGATCCGCGATTCGGGATCCGCGATTCGCAATTCTGTGCTCTGTGCCCTGTCCTCTTTGCCCTGAACCTTATACCCATCGTCTCGTCCCTCTTCCCTCGTCTGTCGTCCTTCGTCTTTAAGTTGGCCGCACAGGTAATCCAGGCTATAGAGCAACGGCTCGCCGCCCGTAACAATCACGGCGTTGGCAGGGCATTGCAGAGCCCGCTCCACCACCTGATCGGTATTGACCGGGGGAAAAAGATCCGCTTTCCACGACTCCTTCACATCACACCAGTAACACCCTACGTCGCATCCGCCGATCCGGATAAACCAGGCCGCTTTCCCAGTGTGAAAGCCCTCTCCCTGCAGGGAGTAGAATTCCTCCATAACCGGAAGTAAAAGGCCGGATTTTAATTGATCCTCCTGGTTCATTTAGTTTTTGGTAGACGCACAAATAGTACAGAAACAAATTACCAAATATCAAATGCCAAATAACAAATAATAACCAAGGACCAATTATCCAAATTCACCAAACGGAAGAAGTTGAGGATGTGCGGCATTATAGTTTTGGAGCTTAGACATTGACTATTGGATCTTATTTGTTATTTG
>JBDROF010000076.1:0-15003 GCA_043810345.1 Bacteroidota bacterium
TGACCAAAGCAACTTGTCCTGAAAAGGACTTTAAGAACACAGACATGAGTTAATGCCAAGCTTGAGTTTGGCTAAGCTCGCAGGAGAAACTCGCATACCAAAGGCGATAATTATTGGTTAGGATTTTTAGGAGAAAGATAATATAAAATATTATAAAAACAATGATCAATCAAATTTTTCTTTCCCATGCATAGCATACGACCCCTTCCATATCCAGCTCCTTATTTGAAGAAAAGCAACGGATGAAGAATCGTTTGCGGGAATATGCTCTACCCCATCCCCCCAACCCCCTTCCCCAACAAGGGAAGGGGAGTAATGTTTCGCTACGCTCGCAACGAAGGTGTATTGACGGAGAAAGGAAGAACACCTTTACGAGGAAGAGAAAAATAGTGTTATATTTTCATGGATTGATTAATGGGAAGGCTTATTTGGCTGATTGCCAAGAATCCTCTTTTGTATGCCTAGAAAGTTTCACCTAACTCTCTAAACATTTCAATCGTCGTTATATATCTTACTCCAAATGCGTCACAACAATCTGGTATTTTGATTCTATTGATTTTCTGAGGAGCGCTGATTTCTTGGGTGACGATATGTCTGTTCCTAATGTCAGACAATGAATAAGAAATCAAAAAAGCATCAGCCTCATCTGCATCTAAAAATTCATTAATAGCACTGGGCATATAGTGATGGTTCATAGATATTGCCCAGGCAGAAACTCGACTATATTCTGTCATTACATCCTTCGTGTCTTTGAAAAAGTCATCTGGTAAATTCGCTCTACACCAGGATTCTAGTTCATCATTTTTGTCGTATAATTCCTTTTTAACCTTGTCAATACTAACAATGATCTCAGATTCAGCCAATTGCCGAACCTTGTTCCAAAATCCTGTTGCAATATCCAGTGGGTAGGTGGCTCTGTGAGCCTGTATAAAAAAGTTGCTATCCACAATATAAATAGGCATAATCTATATGTGGTTGGCAAAAAAAAGTTTCAAACGTATCGCCCTTCATACTGGTTAACTTGTATGCATCGCGATATAGTAATTGACCTGCTTTAACAGCTTGTTTGATATGAGAAGCGAACGTAATGCTTAATCTTTTCTTGGCAGTGGCGAAGAAATCACCACCGCGTGTTTGGTCTGCTTTCTTGGTAAATTCTCTTTTCTTATATTTTTCATAAAATTCAAAGAAATCTTTTTTAAACCATTTCCCAGTATCTAATGCTCTTCGGGCGATAACTATTTCGCTTACCTTAAACTGGCGAGCAACATACCTGGTATCTGGATGGTTACGCCAAATTTTGTTGAAGGCTGTCCTGGGGACTAAGAACTCTGCAGCAATTTGGTCGCACAACCTTTCTATTGGGTCATCTGCCGGCTGAAGTTTCCTAAAATCAAACCCTGCACTATGTCCTGTCCAAATATGCGCTAATTCGTGGGCAATAGTAAACATCTGTGCAGATTTAAAATCTGCGTTATTGATGAACATGAAAGGAGCCAAATCGTCTACCAGTACAAATCCTCTGCATTCCTCAACAGGGATTTTTCTTCTTGTACTATTTTCAAAGACGCCATTAAAAACGACAATGATTCCCTTATCTTCAATGACCTCAACCAAATGGTTCAGTGCATCTTCCCATCTCTGAAAACCAACTGCCCAGTTCGTCGTTAATTCAAGTACATTTCTGATGTCCCTGACAATTGCATTAACATCATGACTACCCTTGAAACGACCAACAAAAGGAAGCTTTTTAAAATCATTGTCATTCAGGTAATCGTGCAACCAATCTTGTCTTTGTTGTAAAAGAATAATGGTATCATATACATTTATACTGACTTTATCAACTTTATTACCGTAAGTGCGAAAATAAGGAATAGGCAGTTTTTCCTTTGGGGGCTCAGGTAAAAACAGGTATCCGAATGGCAAATAAACCTTTCTGGAAAAATCTTCTAACTGCTTGACTGTTGGCGCTTTTTCTCCATCAAGCCATTTCTGAACTCGCGGATGCTTTTCCGTAAATGTATGTACATCATACCCAGCCCGGGTGATAGCCCAGGATAATAAATCACTATTTACATTTACTGTCGTTCTCATAAAACAAAGGTACCAATTTTAATTTTAAGGTATATTTTTAGCCGGTTTTTATTCAAATGCTTGATCATTCATGATTGTTAGGATAAGGGGATTTCTGAGCCTCTCCCTTATTGGGGAGAGGTTTGGAGAGGGGTAGCCTCACCATCTCTCATCTGATCTCATATATGCAGATAGTGCCGCATGATAAATTGTTTGATTCCGCTTTACCTTGATTTCGTACTGACTTACCAGGCCAGGATTAGCCTTGATGCGTTGGGCAAATTTCACAGCTCGTCGAAATTTGGACATCTGCTTCTCTCTTGCAGGAGTTGGAGGTTTTGTTGATTTCTTCGGAACACTGGCGATCACGGTTGTTTTGTATCGTTGCCGGAACACCAGCTGATCGCCTAATTTCCCGCTTACACCTTTCAAAAGGACATTATAACCTGTTACTTTCATGTTGCGTGTTTTCTAGTAAGACTAAAATTCATACTAAAAAGTTGGTTCTGACCCGGAGCTAACTGAAAGGAAAATAAAAGGATAATGAATTGAAAGACGAATTCAAGACGAATTTAAGACGAATCCAGGACGAATTCAGGTTAACCCGAACCCGGATCCAACTGCCAACTGCCAACTTTGTAATTATTCCGGTTTTTCTCCCCTGAGCGATAGCCGCCAGAGCCAGATAAAATCGTACTATTATTAGTGGAACCCTGCCGACTGAATCAAGGTTACCTTCTTATCTTTTGGAATCCAGTCAGTTCCATCCCAAAAGTGAACCATAATCAAATATACCTTAACTTTCGAGGTATTATCATACCCATCTAAAACCCAGATATCCGGAAAATAAACATCCGATAGAGATGGTGTTAAGTACTCTGAATTTCCCACATATACATTGGTTTTTTTTGATCTATGATGAACAGGTGCATTATTCCTGTCATAGCAATAAACCTCTATGGTATAGGTTTTAATGACTTTTGTTGTGACATTTTGTGAAAATAACTTTAGCAAGGGTGTCCCAGCGGTATCGTAATCAACGATTACATCTACGAAACAAAGAGGCAATTCGTTTTTCATCGCATACTCAACGCTGACTTTCCGACGATGTTCGTCTATGTGGTGTGGATATCTTGGTTGAGCAATAATCTGCATTGCATACGTCAATAAAAAAACAAATAATACAATTGTTTTCATAATGTGTTGGTTTTTTCAATATTTACCCATGTTCTGCCATGCTGTGAGGCTGAATGAACTGTGAAATTACGGAAAATTCACAGATAATTCGGACCGCAAGGAAACAAGCTTTTGCCCTATTTGGAAAACATTTACCCAAAAATTAAAGTTATACTACCTTTGTAACAGATACCCGATACCCGATGCCGGATAAAATTAAACAGCATAAATCCAACCTCCACGTCCAACCTGGCATCCCTCCTCCCTCCAGGGTCAACGAAGAGGCCATCCGTAAACTCAAATCCATTACCTCCACCACCTTCACCACCACACAATTCCTGGGCGGCATCCTCTCCGGAAACCGCACTATCCTCAGCAAAGCCATCACCCTGATCGAAAGCTCCCTCCCCGAACACCAATCCCAGGCGCAGGAGATCATCGCCGCCTGCCTGCAGGAACAAAGGACGAGGGACGAGGGACGAGGGACGAAGGACAAAGAGATATCACGCATCCCGGATCCCGTGTCCCGAATCGCGGATCCCGAATCCCGAATCGCGCATCAGTCGAAAATCGCCCACCTGAAATCGTCCATCCGGGTGGGTATCACCGGCGTTCCCGGTGTTGGCAAAAGCACCTTCATCGAAGCGCTTGGCAAACACATCACCGGCCTGGGCCACAAACTGGCGGTGCTGGCCGTCGACCCCAGCAGCACGCTCTCAAAAGGGAGTATCCTGGGCGACAAAACCCGCATGGAGAGCCTCGCAGTGGATCCCAACGCTTTCATCCGCCCCTCCCCCTCGTCCGGTACCCTGGGCGGAGTGGCGCGGAAAACCAGGGAAACGATCTACCTCTGTGAAGCCGCCGGGTTCGATGTGATCTTCGTGGAGACTGTCGGAGTGGGACAGTCTGAAACCACGGTGAAATCGATGGTCGACTTCTTCCTCCTGCTGATGCTGGCCGGAGCAGGGGACGAACTGCAGGGGATCAAACGCGGCATCATTGAGATGGCCGACGCTATCATCGTCAACAAAGCCGACGGCGATAACCTCGCCAAAACTAACATCGCTGCCGCCCAATATACCACCGCCCTCCACCTCTTCCCTCCCTCCCACACAGGCTGGATGCCTTTGGTGGATACCTGCTCCGCCAAAACCGGAAAGGGCATCCCCGAAATATGGAAGATCATGTTGGCCTACCAGTCCGCCATGACACAGCAAGGCCACTTCCTGCGTAACCGCATCAGCCAGAACCGCCAGGTATTCCACCAGGCCATAGAAGAAAAACTGAAAGAGAATTTTTATTCAAATTCCGCGATCCAGGAAAAGATCAGGCAACTGGATGAGGAGGTATCAAACGGCACCCTTAATCCATACCAGGCTGCAGGAGAGCTTCTAAGCTCCAAATAGCAAATCCCAAATAACAAATAAGTTCCAAATACCAAATACGAATGATACAAACTGTTTACTGGACTGCCTTTTTGGAACTTCGTATATTGAAATTTGATTATTATTTGTTAGTTGATGTTGTTTTTTGGAATTTTCAAAAAGTTATTACTTTTTGAGTAGCGGCGAAATCGTCCAGAACAGATCCTTCGGGTTAAAGGGCTTGGTGATGAACCCGGTCATCCCGAACTTCATGATCTTCTCGCGATCCTCCAGAAAGACCGAGGCGGTGAGGGCGATGATCGGGAGAGTTTTGAAATGGTCCTCTTCCATGGCCCTGATCAGCTGAGTAGCCTCATACCCGCTCATCTCCGGCATATGCAGGTCCATCAGCACCACGTCGTACCTGTTCTTCGTCACCATCTCCACGGCAATCCGTCCGTTCTCCGCAATATCATACGAGGCTTCCCACTTATTCAGGTACTTTGATACGATCTTCTGGTTTACCATGTTATCCTCCACCACCAGCACGCGTAACCCTTCCAGGCTGTGGAAAGAGATACTCTCATCTAAGCCATTGTCCAGATGGGTCTTGTTACTGACCCGGAATGGCAGGGTAAATGAAAAGGTGCTGCCTTTGTTGACTTTACTCTCCACCTTCAGCTTCCCTCCCTGAAGCTCCACCAGCTTGCGGGTAATGGCAAGCCCAAGTCCCGTTCCGCCATATTTCCGGGTGGTGGAGGAGCTGGCCTGGGTGAAGCTTTCAAAGATCAACTCTAATTTATCTTCCGGGATGCCGATTCCTGTATCGTTGACGGAAAACTCAATATCGATCTCTGATTTGTTCCGTTTCAAGAGCTTTGCTTCAAGGGTGATACATCCCTGCTGGGTAAATTTCACGGCATTCCCTGCCAGGTTGACGAGGATCTGGGTGAGCCGTGACGAATCCCCAATGATAACAGGCTGGATGTCTTCATCAATCAGGACCTCCATCTGGAGGTCTCGCCTGCTCACCTCATAATCGAAACTCTGCTTGACCCCGTTCAGCAAATTCCGTATCTCAAACTCTCCCTTCTCAAATTCAATCTTTCCGGCTTCGATCTTGGAGAAGTCGAGGATGTCGTTCACGATTTGCAGAAGGCTGACGGCCGAGAATTTCAGGATCTCCATGCTGTCTATCTGATCCGGCCGGGGATTCTCTTCCCGTAACATGTTCGCCGTGTTGATGATGGCATTCAGCGGGGTCCGGATCTCGTGACTCATGGTGGAGAGAAACTTCTGCTTGGCACGGGTGGCTTCTTCGGCCAGGTCCCTGGCTTTCTTCAGATCCTGTTCCACCTGCTCCCGCCGTTTGATCTCGTCCTCCAGGCTCTTTCGCTGCAGGTAGATCTTCATGAACACCGACACCTTGCCGATCAGCACGTCGGGGATGATCGGTTTGGTGATGAAGTCGACCGCACCAGTCCTGAACCCTTTGATCCGGTAATAGTCCTCGTCGTAAAAGGCGGTGATGTAAATGATCGGGAGCAGGTCATTCTGCATATCATCGCGGATCTTCTCCACCGTTTCAAAGCCATCCATATCCGGCATCCTGACATCCATCAGGACGAGAGCGAATTCTGTTTCCCTGATTTTTTCGATGGCTTCCTTCCCCGAAAGCGCCCTCTCTATCTTGATATCCAGATCAGCAAGCATCTTCTCCAGCACAATGATGTTCTTGATGCGGTCATCTACGATTAACACTTTGGGTTTCAGTTTCATATCAGTGTGTTCAAGAAATTTGCAATCTCTTTCAGCTTCAATACATGATCGATGTTCACTGCATCGAAAGCGGACCGGGGCATAGAGTCCGACTCTGCCTCATCAGGATCCTGAATAATGACCAGGCCTCCCAGCGACTTGATCTTCTTCAACCCCATGGTCCCATCGTTGTTTGCACCGGTCAGGATGATTCCGATCAGCTTTTCCCGGTATGCTTCGGCTGCTGTCTCAAATAATACATCGATCGATGGCCGTGCATAGTTCACCCGCTCCCCGACCGTCAACGAAAACGTTTTGTCGCGCTCCATCAGCAGGTGGTAGTTGGGGGGGGCTACATAGGCTACCCCAGGTCGTGGATGCTCTTTCTCGTCCGCCTCTTTTACCTTGATCTTCTTCATGTTATTCAGGAATGAGGGGAGGTAGTTGTCGGCATCAGCACTCATGTGCTGCACAATGATCACCGGTAACGGAAAGCGTTTATCAAGTACTTTAAAGATCGTCTTCAGGGCATTCATTCCCCCTGCCGAAGATCCGATAACCACCGCCTCATACTGTATTTTAGCTGCCACAAATTTATAAAATTACGACGAATATCTTTTTATATAGATCCTTTCCTGATCAACCACCGGTTCAAATGCATGAAAATGGTTTGAAAACTGGAGATTCTCCTTGGACCCAATGCAGAGAAACCCGCCACCGGGAAGGCTCTCCAGGAAAAGTCCGATGACTTTGTCCTGCAACTGACGGTCGAAATAAATCAACACATTCCGGCATACCACCAGGTTCATCTCGGCAAATACGCTGTCGGTTACCAGGTTATGATTGGCAAAAACGATGTTTTTCCTGAGGATTCCATTGAGTTTGGCCACCTCGTCATGGGTAGTGTAATAGTCGGAGAAGGAGCGCTTGCCACCTGCTTTCTGGTAGCCGACCGTAAACTCCTTGATCCGGCTGATCGGATATTCGGCTTTTTTGGCATGCTGGATGATGACCGGATTGAAATCGGTCGCATAGATCTGGGTTTTGTGGAGCAATCCTTCCTCCTTCAGCATGATCGCCATAGAGTATACCTCTTCGCCACTGGCACATCCGGCATGCCAGATCTTGACAAATGGATAGGTTCTCAGCACGGGTAGTACGCTCTGTCTCAGTGCTTTGTAAAAATTGGGATCCCGGAACATTTCCGTCACCGTAATGGAGAGGTCCATCAGGATCTGATCTGCGAAAACAGGGTCGTAGATCGCCCGGTGAGTCATCGTCGAAATGGAGTCCAATTCTGACATCTGGAAACGGTTCAGGATCCGCCGTTTGACATGGGCCCTGGAGTAATTCCGGAAATCGTAGCCATACTTCAGGAAGATGGCCTCTATCATCAACCGGATCTCAACTTCCTGGTTCTCCAATAACTCTTCTTCTTTCTTTTTCACGTTTTTTGTGTGCTCCTTTTTTGTATAAAATTTTGAATCAATGAAACGATGATGCTGATGAATAAGATGCCGGAAATGATCAGCAGAGATTCGTGTGTGGAGAGTGGCATCAATTTATAATAGTTCAGGATCATCTTCAAACCTACAAAGGCCAGTAATACCGCAAGTCCGATTTTAAGCGCTTTAAATCGGTTCACGACTTTCATCAACAGAAAAAACAGCGACCGTAATCCAAGGATCGCAAAAATATTGGAGAAAAACACAATGTATGGATCTTTTGTGACCGAAAAAACCGCTGGCACAGAATCCACGGCAAACAACACATCGGTGAACTCAATGATGAGCAGTACAACAAACAAGGGGGTTAAGACAGTTTTCCCATTGAGCTTTATCCAAAACTTTTCGCCATGATCTTCGCGGGTGACAGAGAACCAGCGGGATGCGAATTTCACTACTGGATGATGCTGGGTGTCAATGGAGATTTTGTGCCGGTGAAAAATGTAGTCATATCCCATTTTGCCGCCCAAAATTATCAATAATGCACCGAAACACAGAAATAACCAGTCGAAGTAGTGCAGCAGGGCGCTGGCAGCAAAGATGAAGATAAAGCGCATCACCACGGCTCCCAGGATCCCCCAGAAAAGCACCTTTTTGTAATACTCCTGCCGGATGTTGAACGAGAAAAAGATCAGGATGATCACAAAGACGTTATCAACAGAAAGGGAGTATTCGATCAGGTAGCCGGTGAGGTATTCGAGGGCCAGGTTCCGGTTGTACAATGAGATGGCAACTTCATCGTCCATGCCGATCTTTACCGCGATGGGATGATGATACTCTTTGACAAGTCCAACAACGGCTTCCTTAGAATCCACTCCATGCAGGATGTGCCCATAATGGAACAGAAAGAGGTAAAACAGGATGGAGATTCCTACCCATACAGCCGTCCACAAGACGGCCTCTTTAAAACTCGGCCTATGCGCCTTCTTGCTGAATACCCCAAGGTCCAGCGCCAGCATCAGGAAAATGAAGAGCAGGAAGAGAGCAAAGAAGATAACTTCGTTCAGGGTTGGAGCCATCAGTTTCTGGGAGTTGGAAACAGGCTCAAAAATAATAAAAATTCTTACTTTTGCATCCTCCTAAACAGATAAGAAGCAACCTGCCATGAACGACGCTGTAGTCCTGAATCCAAACCCGCTGATCCATTACCTCGACAAACCATCCGACGATTTTACCCGGGCCGATCTGGTCCGTTTCATTGAAGCCAACGGGATCCAGATGGTGAATTTCCGCTATGCCGGCGCCGATGGACGGCTGAAGACGCTGAATTTCATCATCAAAAGCCGGGAACACCTGGAGAGCATCCTCAGTGCCGGGGAAAGGGTGGACGGCTCCAGCCTCTTTCCTCATTACATAGAAGCCGGTTCCTCTGATCTTTATGTCATTCCACGGTATCGCACCGCTTTTCTCAATCCTTTTTCGGAGATCCCTGCCCTGGATATCCTTTGTTCCTATTACGATAAAGACGGGAATCCGTTTGAAAGCTCCCCCGAGTACATCATGCGCAAGGCTCACCAGGCACTAAAAGCTTCCACCGGTCTTGATTTTGAAGTGATGGGCGAGCTGGAGTACTACGTGATCAGCGAAAAGGATCCGCTTTACGAAGCTGCCGACCAGCGCGGCTATCATGAATCCTCCCCGTTCTGCAAATGGGAAGGGCTGCGCACCGAAGCGATGCGGGCCATTGACAGTTGTGGCGGATACATTAAATACGGCCATTCGGAGGTGGGAACCTTCACCGAATCAGGACTGCTCTATGAACAGAATGAGATCGAATTCACCCCTGTACGACTGGAAGATGCCGCCGAACAGCTGCTGATCGCCAAATGGATCCTTCGCTCCCTGGCCTATAAGCACGGGGTTACGGTGACCTTCGCTCCCAAGATCACTACCGGAAAAGCCGGCAGCGGGATGCACATCCACACCCGGCTTCTGAAAAACGGGAAGAGCGTCATGCTCCGACAGGGCGCCCTATCTGACCCGGCCCGGAAAGCGATAGCCGGCATCCTCACCCTGGCCCGGTCACTGACCGCCTTCGGGAATACGATCCCCACCTCCTACTTCCGCCTGGTGCCCCACCAGGAAGCTCCCACCACCATCTGCTGGGGCGACCTGAACCGTTCGGTACTGGTTCGGGTACCGCTTGGCTGGACCGGCTCACAAAACAACATGGTACACGATGCCAACCCGCTGGAGCAGGAAACCCGGAATGATTTCCACCACAAACAAACCGTAGAGTTCCGTTGTCCCGATGGATCCGCCGATATCTACCTGCTGTGTGCCGGACTCGCCGTAGCTGTCCGCCACGGCCTGGAGATGAAAAAAGCGCTGGCGTTTGCGCAACAAACCTATGTGGACGTCAACATCTTTGATGCCAGGTACAGGCAGAGAGCCAGTGAACTTCAGCATCTTCCCACCTCCTGCTGGGATTCAGCCGAAGCGTTGGAATCGCAACGCACCATCTACCAGGCCAAAGGGGTCTTCCCGGAACAGAGCATCGACGGAATCATCAAGCGGCTGAAAAGCTACGACGACAAACACCTCCGCACCAACATCCACGAGAGCGAACGCGAAGTGATCAAACTGGTCAACCGCTTCCTGCACTGCGGGTAGCCCATGTATCAACTTAGGAGATCCTGATCTCTTTCTTCATCTCCAGCTTGGCTTCAGCTCTCTTCGGCAGGTCGATCTTCAGGATCCCATCCTGATAATCGGCTTTGATCTTTTCAGTATCAACCGATTTCGGAAGGGTGAAGGAACGGCTGAACGACCCGTAAGAAAACTCTTTGCGGGTGTAATTCTTGCCCTCTTCCATCTTTTCATCCTCCATCTCAGAAGAGACCGTGAGCACTGAATTTTCAAGGCTGATGTTGAAATCATCTTTTTTCAATCCGGGAGCCGCGATCTCAAGCTCAAATCCCTCCGTTTTTTCAATGATATTGGCTGAGGGATCACATGCGCGTTTGCTGAAAAAATCAGAATAATCTGAGTCGAAAAAGTTCGAAACGAGGTCGGATAACGGATTTCTCTGGTGCCATCTGATAATTGCCATAATAATGTCCTCCTTTTGTGTTATTTAGTTTTTGTTTTGACCGGATTAACTCAATTTTCATACCGTGAAGTAAGATAGGGAAAAATCCCGGCACTTGTGTCAAAATGACGGCAAAAAGCGCGTTAATGCTGTCATCTCGACAGGGGACAGGGACGAAGTTCATATTTTCCCTACTTTTGCCCCAAATTATCCCTGCGATGTCGCGTATCACCAAAGCGCACCTCTCGATGCTGGGGGTCTCGGTCATTTTTGGACTCCATTACAGCATCGCCAAAAGCATGATGCCTGCATACCTCACCCCTACGGCCGTCAGCTATTACACCTACCTTCAGCCCTTACTGGCAGCTGTCTCATCGGTATCGGTAGGGATGGAACGGATCACATTACCGAAAATGGCAGCAGCCCTCCTGATCTTTATGGGAGTTTACCTGGTTACGAGCCGGAAGGAGGATCCGGGGTGGTTAAAAAAGATGCCGGAACGGTAGGAGGATGTATTCAAAGATCTTCTCGATCTTGGGGCGGTTGTGCCACCGATGATAATTAAAGGCTTCCGAATGACGGAGTGTCTCCCTTACATGGACGTCCAGTTGTTTCAGAATCTCCGGCTCCTGTCCGATCAGGGCAATCTCATACTGGTAGCGGAAACTTCGGTAATCGAAGTTGGCCGATGTAATAGAGAAGATCTTTCCGTCGATGATCATCAGCTTGGCATGGAGGTTATAGGGCGTGTAGAAGAGAAGCTGGATATTGCTCTTGTGCATCATCCCGAAGTACTTGTTCCGGAGTATATCGACCATGCGTACATCGGAGTGTTTAGGCATGATCACCTTCACATCCACCCCCTGCTTGGAAGCATCCATCAGTGATTTCCTCAGTAAGAAGCCCGGGAGAAAATAGGGGGTCTCGATCAGTATACTGGACCTTGCACTGCGGATGAGCTGGGTGTATTTTTTCTTGAGGCGCTGAATGGGAATGGAGGGTACATCCCTTACGATCTCGTAATCCCCGAACTTCATGGTCCGGCTGTAACTCAGTTTGTCTTTGATATAATAGGGATTGAACGCTTCAAAATTTTGTTCGAAGACCTTCCGGAAGGTGGGAGCGATCTCCCCTTTGAAACGAAGTGCCAGCTCCCTCCAGTTGAGGTTGTATCCAGTGATGTTGGCGGAGCCGATGTAGGAGATCTCATCGTCGATCACCAGGATCTTCCTGTGATCGCGACGATGCCCCCGGGTAAAGAGATCGGAGCTGATCTTGATCTTTTCAAAGAATTTCACCTCCCCTCCCAGCTGGATCAGATCGCTAAAAAAGTGCTCGGAAACCGGTCCCCGCCCCCAGGAGTCGATCAGCACCTTCACCACCACTCCTTCCCTGGCTTTCCGGGTGAGTTCATCCCTGAATTTAACCCCCATGTGATCGTTTGAGAATTTATAGGACTCCAGGTAGACATAGGATGATGCCCTCTCTATATCATTGAGCATCAGGTTGTAAAGCTTCAGTGTGTCATCAATTACCAGGAATTCCATCTTGTTAACGGGTAACGGTTCTCAAACTCTAGGATTACCAAAAATATAAAAACATTTTCATATCCTGCGACAACATCCGCAAAGCAGCGATTTTTTGTAGCTTTGTCTGAAATTAGCTGGTATGATCAGATCCATGACCGGATATGGCAAAGCGATTGCCCAACTGCCCGGGAAACTACTCACTATTGAGATCAAATCATTGAATAGCAAAGGGTTAGATCTGAACCTCAGGATTCCCTCCTGGTTCCGTGAAAAAGAGCTGGATATCAGAAACATGCTCTCCATCCTGCAACGAGGCAAGATAGATCTTTTCATCTCATCGGATGCCACAGGGGACGCACTTCCGTATTCGCTGAACAAATCCCTTGCACATCGCTATTTTGAAGCATTGAAGGAGCTTCAGCATGAGTTCAGTGAAGAGAATCCCGAAGGGCTGCTTCCCCTGGTGATCAGGATGCCAGATATCCTTCAGTCGGATCGCGAAGAGATCGATCCGGCACAGTGGGAGGTGATCCGGTCGAACCTTGAAATGGCTCTCGGGGCGGTTCAGCAGTTCCGGGAACAAGAGGGCTCGATCCTGCAGGAAGATCTGTCTGCCCATGTAAAAAGCATTCTTTCATTGCTCCGGGAAATTGAGCCCCTGGAGAAAGAGCGTCAGGAGCAGGTCAGGGGAAACCTCCGGAAAGCGCTGGATCAATTCCTGGCGACTAACGGAGCAGTACAGCCCGATTCCAACCGGTTTGAACAGGAGCTGATCTACTACCTCGAGAAGATGGATTTTACGGAGGAGAAGGTACGACTGAATAAGCATTGTGATTACTTCCTGGAGACGATGGCAGAGACAGAGTCGCAGGGAAAGAAACTGGGCTTCATCTGCCAGGAGATAGGCCGTGAGATCAACACCCTCGGTTCCAAAGCCTCCCACGCCGGGATCCAGAAGATCGTCGTCCAGATGAAAGACGAACTTGAAAAGATTAAAGAGCAACTACTAAATATCTTATGACCCCTCCCCATTCATTTCCCCTCCCTTCTTGGGGAGGGGCCAGGGGTGGGGTGCCAAGCCATGAAACACCAAGCCATCATCATCTCTGCCCCTTCCGGCGCCGGGAAATCGACCATCGTTCAACACCTCCTGAAGCAGTTCCACCGGCTGGAGTTCTCCGTATCGGCCTGCAGCCGGCCAAAGCGGGGTTGCGAGGTCGATGGCAGGGAGTACCGCTTCCTCTCTGTGGATGCCTTCAGGGAAAAAATTGAGCGGGATGAATTTGTTGAGTGGGAGGAGGTCTATCCGGGAAGTTATTATGGAACGCTGAAATCGGAACTGGAACGGATCTGGGGCTCCGGAAAAGTGCCGGTGTTTGATGTGGACGTGGTTGGCGGGATCAACCTCAAAACCCATTTCGGAGATCAGGCACTGGCGATCTTCGTACAGCCCCCTTCGATTCAGACTCTGGAAGAGCGCCTCCGGAACCGGGGAACCGACAGCGAAGAGAGCCTGAAAAAACGGCTTGCAAAGGCTGGGAAGGAGATGGCTTCCGCCCTTGCTTTCGACCGGAGCGTGGTAAACGATAACCTTACTAAGGCCACAGGAGAGGCCGAGGAGATAGTGAGGGGCTGGATGACTAATGACTGATGCCGGATGCCAGATAATGAGGACTGGCAACTGCCAACTGAGTACTGCCAACTAGGAACGACTATCATATGAGAAACAAGATAACAAAAACAGGTCTCTTTTTCGGCTCCTTCAACCCGATCCACCTCGGCCACCTGATGATCGCCAGCTACATGATCGAGTTTGCCGGGATTCACAACGTCTGGTTCATCATCTCGCCTCATAATCCGCTGAAGGAGAAATCAACACTTCTACCCGATGTCAACAGGTTATACATGGTGAATGTGGCTGTGGAAGACGAACCCCGCTTCAAAGCCTCCAACATTGAATTTCACCTCCCCCAACCCTCTTATACCATCGACACCCTCACCTACCTGCAGGAAAAGCATTCCAACCATGAGTTCATCCTCCTGGCCGGCTCCGACATCCTCCCCACCTTTCACAAATGGAAGAACCATGAACAGCTGCTCAGCCAGTACCAATTCTACATCTACCCCCGTCATTGCGAGGAGTCACGCCAAAGGCGTGACGACGAAGCAACCGGTTCAAGTCCCTTCCACAACCACCCCTCCATCACCTTCATCGACGCCCCGATGATAGAGATCTCCGCCAGCTTCATCCGGAAAGCCGTTCAAGAGGGAAAGAACATGCAGTATTTCCTGCCGGTCAAGGTTTGGGAGTACGTGGAGGAGATGGGGTTTTATAGATAGATACCGGATACCGTAACACTGATTATCTGGCATCTGGCATCTGGCAATTAGCATCTGCCCGCAAAATCACCAAGGGTCTGCATGGTGATCTTTGGCGCTTCATAAAACCCCATATGGCCCACCTCTTGCAGGATCAGCGATTCGGAGTGTTTCGGAAGGAGGACCATTTCGCCGGCGCGCTCCATCGGGATCTTGGCGTCTTTCATGCCGAGGATATAGAGCACAGG
>JBDROF010000077.1:0-5049 GCA_043810345.1 Bacteroidota bacterium
GAGAAATTCAAGAAACAAAAGCCCCTAAAAGGCGTTAAAGTAGGGTTTGCGTTGCACGTTACCAAGGAGACAGCAGTCCTTGTTCGAACATTAAAGGCTGGAGGAGCTAAAGTCGCGATAACCGGTTGCAACCCGTTGAGCACAAAAGACGATGTCGCTGCTGCGCTAGCAAAGGAGGGAGTGAACGTCTACGCATGGCGTGGGGAGACGAACAAGGAATACTATGACAACTTGTTGAGAGTTTTGCGTCATAAACCTGACATAACCATAGACGATGGCGCTGACCTGATATTCCTCATACACAAGAACAGGCCCGAGCTGATAGAAAATATCAAAGGCGGGTGCGAGGAGACGACGACCGGAATAATACGGCTCAAAGCGATGGAAGCGGATGGAGCCCTCAAGTATCCTGTGATGGCAACCAACGACGCTGACACAAAACACATGTTCGACAACTACTACGGTACTGGACAGTCAACGATTGACGGGATAATGCGTGCAACTTCTGTTTTGTTTGCCGGCAAAACCGTTGTAGTCGCAGGCTATGGATGGTGCGGTAGGGGGGTAGCAACCCGCGCTAAGGGCATGGGATCCCATGTTATCGTGACAGAAGTCAATCCGACACTGGCGTTGAGGGCTGTTATGGACGGCTACAATGTCATGGCAATGGACGATGCGTCCAAAGTTGGAGACATTTTCATCACCGCAACTGGCGACGTTGACATAATACGGGGCAAACATGTCAGGAGTATGAAAGACGGCGCCATTATCGCGAACTCAGGACACTTTAACGTCGAAATCAACATTCCGGAAATATTGAAGCTGACAAAATCGAAGAAGACAATACGGTCTGACGTTGAAAAATTCACGCTGAACAATGGGAGGCACATTTACTTGTTGGCTGATGGTAGGCTAGTAAATCTTGCGGCAGCGGAGGGTCATCCCTCTGAGGTTATGGACATGAGCTTCGCAAACCAGGCGCTGGCTTGCAAGTACCTAAACGAGCACGATCTTGTGCCAGGGGTCCATGATATCCCAAAGAGCATTGACGAGGCTGTTGCCAGGTTGAAGCTGAAGGCGATGGGTGTCAGGATTGATTCTTTGACTGAAAGGCAGAAATCTTACCTGTCAAGTTGGGAGGAAGGAACATAATCGAAATATAAGCTTTAAAGTATATAATAAAATACATATATTCTAAAATGGAAGAAGAGATGATTAAGATTGGGGATTACCTGGGCACAATAGAGGAATTCGTGCCAGGAGATGGAACATACGCTGAAGACGGGAAGATATACGCTTCACTGTTTGGCAGAAAAGTAATAGATGGGGAAAACCACGTCGTGAAGGTCATCGGCAAGCCAATACCTGAAATAGAGATTGGACAAGTCGTCTTCGGGGGCGTTACCGGATACAGAAAGAACATGGTAACGGTTGATGTTACCAAAATAGAGGGAATAGACAATCAGGTCGAAGCTCGCACAAACATATACGTTTCTAACATAGCAGACGGTTATGTAAAAAACGTTGAGGATATGTTCGGCATAGGAGACATTGTGAAAGGCAATGTGATAAAAATAGAGCGTAATCTGGTTGACATATCCACTAAAGGAGACTATGGTGTAGTGAAAGCATTCTGCAAGAGGTGCCGAACGCCGATGGCGAAGTCTGATAAGGCAGAAAACGAGGTGGAATGTCCGTCATGCGGTCACAAGGAACAGAGAAAACTGGCAAAAGATTATGGTAATGTTAAGGTGATGTGAAATGGAGTATAAGATAATAGAGGACAAGGATGATATTTTCGAGGTTGAATTTGATGACAAAGTCATACCCACTGTGCTATCATCAGAGCTTAAGAGTATGGGAGTCGACGCCTACTCGTACACTCCGCACCCGCTTCTTACCGGTACAAGACTTCATATAGATGGTAAGAACCCGATGAAAGCCTTTGAGAAGGCTCTCAAGAAAGTGGAAAAGGACTGGAAGGAAATTAGAACCCTGGTGGAAAAGAGCACCCCAAAAAAGTAGGGAGATGGACGAAAAGGATAAGGGTGACGGGGGGGAGAAACTCCAAAGTGTCAGGAGGATGGTAGAAGACATCACAGTAACTCCATTCTTCAGCAGGCACACCGGTCACATGCCTGCCACAATAAAATTGCACGCTCATGTAACTGAGGACGATGATCATGTCAAGCTGTCCACCGAAGTCCCCGGGTTTTCGGAGGACCAGGTTGAGGTTACGGCAACGGTTAATACAATAAACATAGTATTGCATTCCGGTCAAATCTCCGCGGAAAAGGGCGATATAGCAGAATATCCTGAGGATGTATCGCTTAACAGTTCATATTTCATGGACACTCCTATAGATCCTGAAAACATTAAGATAACCCGTAAGGGGGATAATCTGGAAATCACTGTTCCGAAGAAAAAAACAAAATGAAAGACAAAATAGAGTATAAATCGGAAATATCCAATCTTTTGCTGCATAGCAAGCCTGTTGGCATACTTTTGAGCCTGAAGGGTTCTGAGGGAAAGTACGCCTCGATAGTGTCCAAGGAGATCGACTGCACCTACACTCACACTCTAAAGATATTGAACGACTTCAGGAAATTCGGCATCGTCGATTTCAAAAAGGATGGGCGGATTAAGGAAATATTTTTGACAGATAAGGGTTTGGACATCGCACACGACCTTGAAGGGCTTGTACGCGGGCTTGAGCAGCTAGACTCGGATTAAAATGTATAAGGACTTGCAAACTTGCGTGATCCTGCTTGCAGTGAACTTTTTGCTGTTCGTTATGGTTATTGGCGGGTTTTTCTCCAAGATATTATCAATTGCTCTTGCGATAATGTTGGCTGTTATTGTGATGAACTTGTACAAGATTTCTCCGGAAGTGCAGAAGGCTATAGTGGAGGTTGCAAAAAACAAGAGAATCCTCCTGATACAGAGAAAGAAGATCAGGGAAAATGAGGATAATATCAAAAGGCAGGGTAATTTACTATCTGATCAGGAGAAGAGGAAGCTCTTTGATGAGGCTGGCAAGCTAACCGGGCAAAAGACTCCTGAAACAGAGGGCCGCTTGAGGCTTGAGTACTGGGAGAAACTCGAGAAGGAGCTGGGCGATACTCCCACATCGGTCACAGAATCAACGCAACTTATCGAGCTGAGAAACAAGCGCAAGGAGGTCGAGAATATGATCGACCTGTCAAAGCAGAAGTACCACCGCAGGCTCCTGGATGAGCAGAGTTTCAGGGAAATCGTGAAAGAGTATCAGAAAAAGCTTATTGAGCTGGAAAGCGAGATAACAAAGGTCGAAGGAAAGAAAGAAGAATCGGGGGGGGAAGATGCCGGAGGAAAATAAATCAAAAGGACGTTGCCCTACCGGGATTAAAGGGCTTGATGACCTAATCGGTGGTGGCTTTCCAACGGGTAGGACTATTCTCGTTTCCGGATCATGCGGAACTGGGAAGACAATATTCGCGGTACAGTTCCTGTACAATGGCATAGTCAATCACAACGAGCCCGCGATTCTTGTGGAACTGGAGCAGAATCCCGCCAGCCTGAAGAGCGACCTGAAATCATTGGGTTTTGATTTACAAAAGATTGAGGATGAGAAAAAGCTTGTGATAATAGATGCGAGTCTGTCTAGGATAGGCACCAAGGACATGAATGTTAAGTCTACTGTAGTGCCTGATGCCTCTTTTTCCTTGCTACCTGGCGAGGTCAATTTTGAAGGAATCGTTGACATGGTAATCCAAGTAGCGAAGAAGATTAATGCGAAGCGTGTCGTAGTTGACAGTCTGCCGGCGCTTGATAATATGATACAAAAGGACACTGAGGTGAGAGATGCCATATTGTATATTAACTACCGCCTACAGCAGGCTGGCCTAACTTCTATCCTGATTTCGGATATACTGGAGCATGGTAGGGTCTCAAAGCACGGTGTCGAAGAGTACGTGGTTGATGGTGTCATAACATTACATTATTCTGCGGCAGGTCCTGATGCCGGCAGGACGTTAACGATTGAGAAGATGCGGGGTACGGCTCACAGCGAGAACATCCACAGCGTCAAGTTCAAGCCCGGCGAGGGCATCTGCATCGCAGACTAAGTTTTTGTTTTCTTCTGCCTGGCTGTTGACACGAGCATATTCCATCCGAATCCTATGCGTTCTAAATAATTTGTGAAGGTAAGAGAGTCTGAGAGTATCAGTGACCTGCCTTTTCCCAGGCCCTGTTTTATCTCTCTTTCCCTTTTTATGAGCCCGAACCTCACCAGTTTCGGGATAATCTTGTTCTCCAGTGTCGAGCGGCTGTATCCGTTTTCTTTTAGGAATTTGCTGATCTCCTTTTTTGTAATCCAGTCTTTTTCCAAAATTATTCTCAGGAATTTGGTTGCTACTTCATGGTATCTGGGCTGATATTTTTTGGGAAAATAAAATCCGTTAAATCCTCCACAGTCCAGATGACTGCCTTATCCAGTCCGCCCTTATCCTTTACCTCCTTGCCATAATGAGGCGGCAGCCAGAGCGTCTCAGAGGCGGGCACGCCATGCGATTTCGGCAGCTTCGGATTAGGATTCCCCCTCTTACCAGCCATAATATAGTATAAGAACGCTCAAATAAGAAAAAGGTTGCTGGGCTGAATCGCAGGGGCTTCCACCCAGTTTTATCTGCTGTTCTTCAAGACTGCTCCAACCGTTATGCTCATCGTCGGAATCACAAGGTATCGTAGCCCTATCTGCGTGAAGTAATCTCCGAGTGACATTCCGGACATCGGTATCAGCACTAGCAAATCCAATAGGATGTTCACGCTGAACCATATGATCCCAACTATAATGCTCTCTTCCAGGTAATCTGAGCTTATTCTCTTGAAATATCTGACCAATAGTATTGCGGCGGTTATTGAGCCTAAAACGATCATGATCGACTTGAACAGGAACACGTCAACTACCAGGTCACCCTCTCTTGTATAGAAGAATATTGATGCTATAAACGGCACAAACCATGCCAGAAATCCATATAAGATCCTTCTCAAATACTTATTCATCTTATC
>JBDROF010000078.1:0-12861 GCA_043810345.1 Bacteroidota bacterium
TCCTGGTAGAACGTAGCATTGGCTTTAGGTGCATGTTAGCAAGGGGCATAGTGTTTTTCCATTAGTAGCACGATTTCTTTACCAGTTTGAATCAATGATTACTCGTTAAAATTCTGACGTTTCTATCCGTACTTTCGTTGATTCCTGTATATTCGTTATCCTACATAGTTGAAACCGGATTGATGCAATTCAATTTGACAATAGTTGATAGCATTCGCATTCTTCTCAAATTCACTAAATCATTGATTCAAACCATACCTCATGTTTCCGAAGCCTTGTTTTATTAGCCGAAAAAAGAATCGACCTTTTTATTTCGCCCGCGCATGCATGAATGTATCATATATATTAATCCTCATATGCTCCTTGCTAACTTGTTTATTGACGCTACAAAATCTCGTGTTGAATGATTAAAGTATTTGGATAGGCGAGATGGGGTAGCGTGTTATTTTGTTCGTTATAAATCGTCAAATGGACTCCTGATCCGCTGTAAACTCTTCTGACTGACATGAGTATAAATCTCTGTCGTCTTACTGCTCTTGTGCCCCAGCAATACCTGGATAAACCGTATGTCCACCCCTGCCTCATGTAAATGCGTCGCATAACTATGCCTTAGCCAATGTAAAGTTACACTTTTTTTAATTTTTGCCAAATTCACCGATTTTTCTAATACCTGCTCCAGACTTCTTGGATTATATTGATTACCAACAGATCTACCTTCAAATAACCAGATTCTTGGGCGGTCTTGCTGATAATATTCTCTTAATTCCTTAATCATTTTCTCCGAAATGGGTACAACCCTGTCCTTCTTCCCTTTTGCATTATTGATTTTTAATAACCCCCTATCACTGTCAATATCCGTTAACTTCAGATTCAATAATTCACCACGCCGCAATCCACAAGCATAGGCTAGGCTTAACATCGCCCGGTGCTTCTGGTTTTTTGTTACCATGAGTATAGCCTTTACCTCTTGTTTGTTCAATACATTCGGCAACTTGAACCCTGACCGTGGTCGCTTGATAAATTCAACCAATACAGGTCGCTTTAACACCTCACCATACAATAACTTATAACCGCTGATAAATTGATTTTGATATGATTCACTGAGCCCCTTCTTTAAAATGTATTCTGAAGTAAATCGTTCAGCCTCTCCCTCTATATCACCCGACAACTTTTTTGGAGTGATAAACCTGGCAAATGTTTTTTGGATCTCCACATAGGTCCTTATGGTCGAAGTGCAATACCTGTCCCGCATCATGTAATTTCGCATCTCCTCCAGCAATTTCTTGTTTTCCTCATCCATCAATTCAAGTTTACAGCCCTTTGCATATATTCCTCCCGATAGCACTTTTTCGGTTTGAGGAAACTGAAGATCAAACCTGGAACTATCCCCGAAAATACGCATAAGCCGGTTTATGTTTGGCCCCGTACCGGCAACGTGCCAGAACCTGCCGAAATGATTCCATTTCGCACCAGGTATCGCCTTTACCATCCCAATCACCTCCTGATCATACCTGAAAAAAATCAAAAACCGCTTTTTCCCCTCAATCTCACCTGAATAAACCTCTATCGTCTTCATAATCTGTTAATTATTTGAAAATTGACCTGAAATCCGTATGGATAACTACACTGAACATAGAATGTACTCCTATATCCGGATTCCCCCCAAAAGGTTATATGTCAAAATCAAAAAAAATGAAAAATTGTAAACCGAACCTCAACCGAACATCAAAAGAGGGTCAGAAGAAGATTTGCCCATGTAGTGCAGTATGCCCAGCAGGTCTTGCTTGAACCTGGCATACAAGCTGCCTATACGGCCAAAGCCCGTGAGGGAAGAACTCCTTTCATCGTGGCGCTGTCAGACTTCCTTAACTGTCCGGTTGTTGAAGAGATCGATGCGAAAGACTATAAGGGAAATCCCGGTGACCTGATCCGGGTGAAAGCATACGATGGCTTTAAGGTTACCGAAGTCAGCATGACGATCCAGAGCGCCGGCGGGGAGATCCCCGCCACCGCCCGCAACATCCCCGGCAACAAAGGAACCTTCTGGCTTCTGGCTTCAATGCTATATGCCAAACGACTTATGCACCACCGTCTGCTTGGTGTCTATCAACCCGGTTGGATCCTTGACGCGAAATACAAAAAGGCCCTCAGGCAGATAATCGATCTCATAACACCTTACAATATACTCCTCGTCTTTGTTGATGCTGCGGCTGAATACAACCTGCCCGCGTATGTTGATGATGGTGAGCTCCAGCATTCCGGTGTAGGGATGCCGCATCTTCATGAAAAACCGGTAGAAAAATGGATTTGGGGAGATCACTACAGGATTGATAAAGGGATCATCCCTGGCAATCGACTGCCGAACCATGGTGTTGGGAAAACCCTCCCACAGCTCAAAAAGATATCCCCCTGCAGAAGATCCGGCGGCAATGTAACCGTTGTCGTTTATTACAAAACTTACCCCGTAACCGCGCCCCGACCCTGAAAAGCGGTCGAGCTGGGTCCAGGTGTTCTGGATGGGATCAAACTCCCATACATCACGGAGAGCCTTGAAACCGTAACTGACCCCGCCTATAATATATCCTTTTCCGCCCACCGAAAACCCCATCGCCCCGGTGCGCGCCTCCCCGGCCAGATCCTCCATCTTCTTCCACGAGTTGGTGGATGGCGTGTATTCCCACCAGTCTCTCAGGTAAGCCGACCCGTTGTTACCGAGGCCGACATAGATCTTTTCGTGGATCGCGAAAGCAATCGCATACGCACGGCCACTCCCGGGAAGTGGAGCCTTCTGAGTCCAGGTGTTGCTGAAAGGATCATACTCCCAGAAATCGTTTAACGCCCGCTCAGCCAGGTCATAACCGGTACCGATGTATCCCCGGTTACCCATCGTAACACCCACCGCAGCCATCCGGCCCTTCCCCGGTGGAAAAGCCCCCTTGCTTTTCCAGGTATTGGTGACCTGATCCCACTCCAGTAACTGGTAGTTCAGACCATATGGTCCCCCACCAGTGGTGATGTAAGCTTTGCGACCGATCGAAAAAGCAGCACTCCCGCGAAGGGGAAGAGGAAGATTCGATTTGAAGCTCCAGCTGTTGCTGCCGGGATCATACTCCTGCAGATCCTGAAGAAGATTATCAGCCAGACCGCTGGTGCCTGCCGCTATATACCCTTTTCCCCCGATAGAAAATCCAACAGCCTGCAACCGGGCAGGAGAAGCAAAATCCTGACGGCGGGCCCACGAAGATTGCTGTGCAGAAACCTCACCCACACCAACCATCACCCCTATACTTGCCGCGAACAATAATAATACAGACAGCTTCATTAGCATATCCCGTGCAATTATATATGTGCCTTGGGAAACAAATATAAGAGGAGAATATCTCCGTTTCAGGCAGGATCAGAGGACTTATGAACCATCGGGTGTTAATACAGGAAAAGGCCGAAAGGCAAAACGGGGAAGAGGTAGATCAATTCAGGGCGGGGTCGGGCGGAAAATTGGCCCAGATGGCGTAATCGTTGCCCATGTTTTTCAGATAGTTCGACCAGAGTTCTTCCGGGCAACTGGTGATCACTTCGTTGACTGAGGCCTGCGATAATACCCAGGATTTCTCGCCGATTTCGCGGTCGAGCTGGTTGGGGTGCCAACCTGAATAACCCAGGAAGAACCGGATCTGATGCTCACTCAGCCTCCTGGTTTCCATCAGGCTGCGGATCACCTCAATATCGCCCCCCCAGAAGAGGCCATCCATGATCCGCAAACTATGCTCGATGTCCGGTAATGTGTGGATGAAGAAAATACTGTCGGTCTTTACCGGCCCTCCCAGGTAAACGGGATACTCAAATCCGGAAAAACCCTTGATTACCTCGTCAAGTCGTACATCAATAGGCTTGTTCACGATAATCCCGAAGGTGCCTTCTTCGTTGTGCTCGGCCAGTAGGACCACCGACTGACGAAAATAGAAATCCTTTAAGGAGGGTTCCGAAATCAGGATGATCCCTTGTTTAGGTTTGATGATCTGACGCGTCGGCATTTCTGAAAATTTAGTACATTTGCGAGAGCCTCCTGGCAAATATAATACCAATTCATGGAGAAGTCAAACCGTCATGACAAATTCCTGCAGCTCAGGGATGAATTTGCCTTTTTTACCTATGAAGGGTATGACTACAGTTACTCCGGCCATGGATTGGATATCCGTTTCTATTTCAACCTGGCCGACCGTTACAATTTCTCGCCTACCACCTTCATCCCGCACAAAGAGTTCTTTATCCCCGAAGAACAGATCATGGAGTTGCTCCCAAGCCTGGTATTTCATCTGGGATTGATCGAGCTGATCAGTTACTGGAAAGCCGCCTGCCCTCCGAAGCTGATCATCAAGCCTCACGCACTCTCACCCGAACAGGTTGCGTGGTGGAAAAAATGCTGGTTCAACGGCCTCGGCGAGTTCTTCTTCCTCAACTCCATCTCAACTGATATGGAACACTTCCTAGAGGTGAAGGTTGCCTCAGAGGATCAGCTGGAGCCGATCCACTGCTCGCCATCGCCAGATGTGATCGTCCCCGTTGGAGGTGGAAAAGATTCCGTGGTAACCCTCGAGATCCTCAGGAAACGCGTCGGCTTAACCCCCATGATCCTCAACCCGCGGGGAGCAAGCGTGCATAGCATATTCATAGCAGGGTTTACCCACGCCGGGATGATCGGGATCAACCGCTCCATCGACCCGCTCCTGTTACAACTCAACGATGAGGGATTCCTCAACGGACATACCCCCTTTTCAGCATTACTGGCCTTCATGAGCATCCTCTCTGCCGTCATCTCCGGGAAGAAATACATCGCCATCTCAAACGAATCCAGCGCCAACGAAACCACCATCCCCGGCCAGCAGGTCAACCACCAATACTCAAAGACAGTTGAATTTGAAGAGGACTTCCGCAACTACGTAACTGCCTGGATTTGTCCCGAAACCTGCTATTTCAGCTTCCTTCGCCCACTGAACGAAATCCAGATTGCCGGCCTCTTTTCACGTTATCCTAAGTATTTCCAGGTATTCAAGAGCTGCAACGTGGGTAGTAAAACCGATTCGTGGTGCGGAAAATGCGCCAAATGCCTCTTCACCTCCATCATGATGTCTGCTTTCCTTAAACCGGAACAACTGATGGAAATTTTTCGCAAGAATATACTTGACGATATCAGCCTGAAACCACTGTTTGACCAGCTCATCGGAATCACACCGGAGAAGCCCTTCGAATGCGTCGGAACCATCTCCGAAGTGAACGCCGCCCTCGTCGAAACGATCGCACGATACGGAAATGAACCTCTGCCAGCGCTACTCAAATACTTCTCTAATCTCACTCCATCACCCCATCACCCCATCACCGCACCACCGCACCACGGCATCACCGCACCACCGCACCACGGCACCACAACCTTCTCCTCCCTACTTACCTCCTGGGATCCGCAGAATTTTTTACCCCTCAAGTTTGAAGAGTTGCTGAAAGGAGCCCTCTATGGTTGACCTTCTTCGCCGGCGTCTGGAAGGGAAAAAGCTCCTCTTGCTGGGGTTTGGCCGCGAAGGAGAATCATCCTACCGGGTGATCAGGGAACTGTGTCCACAAATGAAGATATGGATTGCTGATCGGAATTCTGATGTGATGGGGAACACCCTTCTGCAGGAAGACCGGCAGGTGGAATTTCAATGTGGGGTACATTACCTGGACGGATTGACACGGTTCGACCTGATCCTGAAATCTCCGGGAATCTCACTGAAAGAAAGTAAGGAGATGAAGGCATCTGACCTGACTTCCCGAATCACCTCCCAAACCGATCTTTTCCTCGAGGCTTTTGCCTCACAAATTACCGGCATCACCGGTACCAAAGGGAAGAGCACCACCAGTAGCCTTATCGCCCACATCCTTACCACAGCCGGGAAAGATGCCATACTCCTCGGGAATATTGGCACCCCTGCCTGGCACTTCCTCAAACAGATCACCCCGCAAACGCTGATCATCGACGAGCTTTCCTCACACCAGCTCGAATACATCCACTATGGTCCACACATCTCCTTGCTGCTCAACATCTTCGAGGAACACCTTGACGCGTACGACTCTTTCCTGGACTACCAGCTGGCCAAGATGAAAATAGCCACCACCCAGTCCACCGGCGATCTCCTGCTCTATAACGCCGACGACCCGCTGATCTGCAACCACCTCCGGTCAATGCAGAAACCATCACCTCCATCACCTCCATCACCCCCATCACCTTCATCACCTCCATCACCCCCATCACTCATTCCATTATCCCTACACCACCAATTCAACATCGGTGCCTTCAAACGTGGAGGGGAGCTGGTAATCCGGATCCCTGGACGGAACGAACTGGTCGTCCCTGAACCACACAACCGGTACCTGAAAGGGGAACACAACCTGCGAAACATCCTGGCCGCCGTCACAACTTGCTGGCTGCAGGAGGTGACTGAAGAGGCCATCCTCGACGGCCTTACTTCATTCAAAGGAATGGCCCACCGCATGGAATACCTGGGATACCATCATGCGATTCATTGGGTGAACGACTCTATAGCCACCATCCCCGAAGCCTGCATCGCTGCTATGCAATCCATCCCCGATGTGGATACCCTGGTCCTGGGTGGATTCGACCGTGGAATCAATTACGAAACCCTGGGTCGCTTCCTGCTCCGGGCTCCGGTTCGCACACTGGTCCTCAATGGGGCAGCTGGCAGGCGGATCGGCACGGAAATGGAAAAGATGGATCATACAATAAAAACACGAAAAAAGCTGTTTTACATCAGCCGGTTCGACGACCTCCTCCCTCTGGTACTGGAGCACACCCGGCCGGGAACCACCTGCCTCCTCTCCCCGGCGGCCGCCAGCTACGACGAATTTCGCAGCTTCGAAGAACGCGGCTTCCGCTTTCGGGAACTGGCAACTGAAAGCTGATACGTGATGAGGGATACAGGATGCCAACTGCCAACTGAAAATTGAAACTTGAACCTATGACCATTCCATTTCGCCATTTCGCTATTTCGCTACCTCGCTACCTCGCTACCTCGCTACCTCGCTACCTAACCACTTTCACCACCTCACCACGGCACCATGGCACCACAATCCTGTTCCTCTCATTCCTCTCAATCTTCTCATTCCTCTCATCCTCCGCTCAATCCTCCTACGACGAGAAGGTTCGCGCCTACATCGACGCATACAAAGGAATCGTAATTCAGGATATGCGCACATACGGGATCCCGTCCAGTATCAAACTGGCACAGGCGATCCTTGAATCCAGAGCCGGGCAGAGCATCCTGGCCATGGAGGCCAACAACCACTTCGGGATCAAGTGCCACAAGGAATGGACCGGGAAGACCTATTGGATGGACGATGATGCTCCTAACGAGTGCTTCCGGAAATACAACGACGCCGTGGAATCGTTCCGCGATCACTCCCTGTTCCTTACTACCCGTGATCGCTACCTTTTCCTCTTTTCACTCGATGTCCAGGACTTCCGGGCCTGGGCCTATGGACTGAAGTCGGCGGGCTACGCTACCAATCCAACATACCCCGACCAGCTGATCAACCTCATTGAACGTTATTCCCTCAACCAGTACGATCTTCCCGAAAAAGCAGTGGTAGCGATAGCCACCACGCAGGCCGATGATCACCTCATGGATGCTTACCGGCAGCTGTTTACCTACTTTGCGCCTGGCCCCAACAACCGAAAGATCTACCTCAACAATCAAGTCCAGTGTACCATGGCACTGGGGGATGACGACCTGCTGAAAATTGCCCGCGATTTTCAGCTTAAAACAAACGATCTGTTACGATTCAACGACCTGAAACGAGCCGGAGGAGTCAGGGAAGGCCAGGTAATCTATCTGGAAAAAAAGAAACGGAAAGCCGAACAGAAAAACCATGTGGTCGGTGGTAACCAAACTATGTGGGAGATCTCCCAGGTCTTTGGAATCCGCCTGGCCAACCTCTACCGCAAAAACCTCCTCCCCGAAGGCTTCGAACCCCCCGCCGGAAAGATACTAAAGCTAAAGTAAACCCTAAAAAATGTTCCCTCCCCTCCAAGGGGAGGGTCAGGGTGGGGTCATCAACCTAAAACCTCGTCAACCTGAACCCTTTCACCGCCTTCCCCGCCCCGATCACCAGGTTCAGTCGGTTCTCATCCTCCAGCGTACCAATGTCGAATGGGGTGGTTCCTTTCACCCCCGATTCGATCTCTACATAGCCGTGCCTGTCAAACAGGAACACCTCATCGGTGGTATGTGAGATGATACCGATAAAGGTTTTACCATTGAGAGTTTTAATCAGATTGGGAGGCGAAACATCATGCCTGAAGGAATAAAAGTAGATCAGACTAAAGAAACGGTTGTAGTAATAAAGGGTGTTGTTATCGAAAAAGATGAATTCCGGAGTGCCATCACCAACGATATCTTCATAGAGGAAGTAGTGGTCAGCCGAGAAATTGTTGAAGCTGACCCTGGTCACAGTGCCGTCTTCCTTGAGGTAGACCACATTTCCCTTCGGATCGGTGGTCAGCCAGGGGGCCTTGGTGTTGGTCCGGTTCTGATAAAAGGCAGAATGAGGAGAGTTGGAGAACCCTTTTCCCGGTGTCACCCTCTTCACCCCAAATCCATCAGTGATCAACACCTTCCCACTTCTCGTCGTAACGAACAACGTCAACGATGCTCCTCTTTCATTGCGAGGAGCGGAGCGACGAAGCAACCCTCCGGCTTTCGGCTCCTCCACATCGCGACGAAGCAACCCTCCGGCTCCACCCAAAACCTGTACCGGTGCCAAAACCTCCTCCTCTACAACGGGAGAAGTCCAACCCTCAGCAAGCTGACCATTGAGGTTGAAGTTGTAAATCCGGTTGTTCCGGAAGGCGATCACTACCTGGAACTCCTCCGGAGTGCCGGAATACACGTGCCCCATCTCTGTGTTGCCAGAATGGCCGGAGGATGAATGGAAAGCCTGGGGGAGGAAAGGCGACACCAATAAGGATAGACCATTGGTGGCGCGCACCGGGAACTTCATCGGGAAGCGATCGGCCAGCCGGCCATCACTCCGGATCAGGTAGAGATGGTTCTCAGTGTTGAAAAGGTAGAAAAGCGAATCATTCCCCGTCAACATGATCGGTTGGAAATTGCTCAGCACCCGGCCATACAGCTTCTGCTTCCAGAGCACCTGTCCGCTTCGGTCAAGTTTGTAAAGGGTATTCATCGTGTCGGTCACGAGAACGGAAAACAGATCATTTGCTCCGGCCCGAATGATCTGCGGGGTACCCGAAACCAGGGTATCGAGGCTCGTTTGCCATACCATAGGACCCTCTTCGGTCGTCTTGGGATTGAACCGGAGTTGCAGGTTGGTGTAAAACATACCCTCATCGGCAGAGAGTTGCATGGTGACCGCCTGGAATTTCTTCAGCGAATCGAGGATAGGGACAAAGAGGGGAAGGTATTCCAGGGTAAGCACCTCCGGTAGCTTCTCAAGGAGAGGCCTGGAACTGCAATAGAAGAAGATGTTGCCACGATTGGCGATGTTATCGGAAACCTCCTGGTAGCCCGGAGTCGCCTCCAGCCATTCGCCGTGGAGGGTTCGGTCAAGAAACCGTTTCAACACATCCGGATCGTGCGACAGGCAAACGAAATCCTTTAGGATCGTAAAACAGGATAGATCAGATGGGTCAAATAACGGACTCAGCCAGATGTTAAGGGCCTCCGAAAGCCCGGTGTGGTAAATCGGAACTCCCTCATAGCGTGTGGAATCGGTTTTTTTGCCGGTAAGCCGGGAGAGCGCCAGTAAGCTTTTTCGCATCGAATCAGGATCGGTTACCTGCAGGATCGTCACGGGAAAGATTGCCCTGTCACGCGGCGACGGTTGAATCCAGCAACGGCCCACCTGCGAACTTGCCCAGGGATCGAGGAAGAGACGAACATTGGTGTCGTACCTGGTGTTAAGCTCGTTAAACAGGTCAATGTTACCGGCCGAGAAAACAGCGCGCTGGAGCCGTTTCTGCCACCGCTGGAAATAATCAGGATAGTCCTCCAGTGCATAGATGAGGTAGGCCTGAGTTCCCGATGGAAGAATCCTGGTCATCGTGAGAGGCAGGGGGAGCTGGTTCCCCATCAACGCCAGAGTCTGCATGGCGCTGTCGGAAGCGATCGTATAGCCGTTGAACAACAACTCATCTTTCTTGAGGAAGAGATCCAGACCACTCCAGTCGGCGTACCGGGAGAACTTCACCAGCCCCTTGTTATAGGTCTCATTGACCCCATTCCACAACGCCAGGGAGAGATAAGGGAAATTAATATAGAGGTTGGCGTCAACCTTTTTTCCGGTAGTGGAGGCCACTGTGCTGAATCCTTTCATCACGGAGACCGGGGTGTTGAGCGATAACTGGTCTAGCGCCCTCTTCACCAGGGCATCGGTGAAGCTGAGGATGCACACCCCTTCCCACACCGAAGCAAAGAGCACATGGCGTTTGTTCTCAAAATGGATCCGGTAGATCTGCGTCCGGCCATACGGACTTTGCAGGATAGTCACCTTCCCGGGATAATGTTCCTCAACGAAAGCAGTGAGTGTATTCCCGTCTAACGAGACCGGAACCGGAACCAGGAAGAGAAGATCAAACGAGGCGCGGCCATGGATGGAAAGGGTGATGGTGAGAGGGGAGTCCTTCAGGATCTCCCGGATCACCGGCGTACCCCGCGACATGGAGTCGATCAGCAGGAGCTGCTCCTGGATAGGCCTTACACCGGGATACTTAAGCAGCTCTTTCCAGATGAGGTTGTTACGGGTGAGCTCACCCAGGAGTCCAAGGGGGCTGTTGACCCGGATGATGAGGGCGGTGCGGTCAGGGATCGCCTGCACCGGGTCTTTGGCCTGACGCTCCAGCGAAACATAGAGGAGATATCCCAGGTAAGGGATACCCACTGCCAGAATCACGATGAGTGTGATCTGAAGTATACGCCTGACGATCTTCATCCCGGTGGCTGCTGGTAGAATGGTTGAACAAAGGTATTAAAATAAAAGCTTCAGCTGCTTCTCAAGCCGGAAGCTCCTGCGATGATATGGAGTGATGCCGTGAACCGAAATCGCCACCTGATGCGCTGGCGTAGGATAACCTTTGTTCTCTTTCCAGTGGTAGAGAGGGAACTCTTCATGCAGCAGTTCCATGAAGTCGTCGCGGTAAGTCTTGGCGAGTACCGATGCAGCGGCGATGGAGAAAAATTTCCCGTCGCCCTTCACAATGCATTGAAATGGGATCTCCAGGGTAGTGCGAAAACGGTTGCCGTCGACCAGCAGGAGCTCCGGCTTCCGGGAAAGAATCTCTACCGCCTGTTCCATCCCAAGGAAGGAAGCGTTGAGGATATTGATCTCATCAATGGTTTGTACCTCCACCCGGCTCACCGCAAACGCCAGCGCCTCCCTCTCCACCTCGATGCGCATCAGGTTGCGCTGTGTCCGGCTGAGCTGCTTGGAGTCGGTAAGCAATGGGTGTGAGTAACCCTTGGGCAGGATAACAACCGCAGCAAAGAGTGGGCCCGCCAACGCTCCTCTGCCTGCCTCGTCACAACCCGCTTCGATACGATCGTCGGTGAACTGACTTTTCAACATCTCAACTCACCGGGAAAAAAGGCCCGAAGGCGGTGTTCACAAAGAGAGCCAGGAGCAGTAACCACAGCAACAACTCAAGCCAGAAAGACCTCCTGAGATGCATGTAAAAGTTGGTGACAAACACAGCCAGGCACACGCTGAGCAATCCCAGGTGATAGAGGTGGAGGGATTTGGCAAAGAGGATGGTCAGCATAGACCAGAACAACATCCACAACAGGACAACACTCTTCTTCCTGGGCTCAACCGTCTTTTCCCGGATGTGGCGAATGGTATCCCCCAACCCCAGCAGGGTGAAGAGCCCCAGCAGACAGAGCAGGAACCAATTGTTCCATTCTACCTGCTGGGGGATCATGGTGACCTGTCCGAAAAAACCAGTGTACAGGTCGAAAAGTCCCGAAAGACGGTCGGTTAGAAAATAGAACATCACCAGGTATAGGAACGGGGTAACCAGACCAATCAATGAGCTCAACCATTCACGCCATTTGAAGGACCTGTATACCAGGAAGCAGAACAGAAGGAAGCCGTAAAACAACAGCGATGGAAGGTAAAAGAATGAGGAGAGTGCCACAAAAAAACCAGCGGTGTAAACCATCTCAATCGGTTCCGTCTGGTGATAGGCCTTCAGGATAGCCCGCAGGATAAATAAAAGGAAGAACGTGGTGATATTTACCGGGGTGAGCGTCAGGTAGGATGGAAAGAGACTGAGGAAGAGAAGGAAGAGTAGGGCAGCCAGTGATGTGTTGTTCGGCACCAGATCATGGCGCGAAACTATGTAGTTGAGCCACACAGCCTGAATGATCACCAGCAGAAACCCAAGGATCATAGCCACGTAAGGAAAGCCGGAAAACCAGGAGTAGAGTAAGCCGTACAGCGGTACCGGCCCGTCGGGTGGTGGCATCAGTGGCGGGTCGATCGCCCCTGCTCCCCAAAGTAGTAGCCCAACCACTCCAATCGTGACAAACTGCCCGGGAAAACTCGATTTAAAGTACCGGATCAACATCTAATTATTGCCATCATTGCGCATCATTGCCATCATTGCCATCATTGCCATCATTGCCATCATTGCACATCATTGCCATCATTGCGCATCATTGCCATCATTGCGCATCATTGCCATCATTGCCATCATTGACATAGTGTAAATTTTTGTTAATTTCGAGGCGGTTCATTACCCTCATGAATTCTAAGACCTTCAAAATCAAATCCGAAACCGAACTCCCCCGGGTCGCC
>JBDROF010000079.1:0-45597 GCA_043810345.1 Bacteroidota bacterium
GAAAAACCGCATATAACATGCCGCTATATCGCCAGGCGTGGAAAAGTAGGTTAATGTACTGGTTACAAGTAATTAACGATGATAAAACCCAAAAATATTACTAATTCAATCCACGCCCGTCGCATAGCGGCGGCCCGTTAGGGGCAAGGCATAAATCACATACTGCCTGTACAGAAGAAAAGTTATGAAAAAGTATTCCATTTTATTGATTACCCTGTTTATGGTCAACGGTGGAATAGCACAGTCCTGTCTTCCCCAAGGTATCACATTTACAACACAAGGCCAGATTGACAATTTTCAAATTAATTATCCCAATTGTACACAAATTGAAGGGTATGTGTTTATAACTGGAAGTGATATTACTAACCTCAACGGATTAAGCGTTTTAACTTCCATCGCGGATTCCCTTATTATTAAATTTACTTCCCTTACCAACCTGACGGGATTGGACAATTTAACTTCCATCGGGGGCGACATTGGCATTGGATATAACAACGTCTTGACCAGCTTGATAGGATTAGGTAATCTGACTTACTTGGATAGTAGTCTTTATATTTATCATAACTACGCTCTGACAAGCCTGACAGGACTGAACAACATTACTTCCATTGGGGATTACCTTTGGATTGATTACAATTCGGTACTTACCAGTCTGACAGGACTGGACAATGTGGCATCCATCGGAAGTTTCCTTAAGATTGAATGGAACAACAACCTAACCAGCCTAACAGGTATAGAAAATTTGACCTATATCGGAGGTGGTATGACGATTTCTGTTTGTGTCAACCTGACTAACTTGACGGAACTGGAAAATTTGACTTCAATTGGGGGATTTCTTTATTTTTATAATTGCATCGGACTGAACAGCTTGGCTGGCTTGCATAATTTGACATCCATTGGAGGGCATCTTATATTTTACTATACTGGTCTGTCGAATCTAACAGGATTGGAAAACCTGACTTCTATAGGGAGTAATCTTATTATTTATGAAAATCCATATCTGACAAGTCTTACTGGTTTGGACAACATAGATGCATCTTCAATTGTAGTTTTAACAATTGCTGAAAACCCCTTATTATCAACTTGCGCAGTTCAGAGTATTTGTGATTATTTAGCTGGAAATGGTGGTGCTGCGATATATAATAATGCTTCCGGATGCAACAGCGAAAAAGAAATTGAATCAGCTTGTGGAGTCGGGATGGAAGAAAATAACCCCTCTAAAAATCAATTAAACATATTTCCAAATCCCGCATACACCAATATCACCATTGAAACAATCATCACAGGTCACCTTTACATTCTGAACCTCAATGGTCAAGAACTCTTGCAACAAGAAATTACCGAAACAACCACAACCATTGATATCATCACCCTGCCTTCAGGAGTTTATTTTATAAAATTGATAAACAATAAAACCGTTGAAGTCGGAAAACTAATTAAAAAATAAAGCCCTGCCCCTAACGAACTTGCAACCCCAATGCGGGCTCTACAGGTAAGGAGAATGGTTGGGGCTACTAGACATGAGAACGAGAACCAAATATAAATTCTGTTAAAACCCACACTGGGTTTGCAAGCGGACCGTTATGGGCAAGTTTAAGTGCGACACGAGGTCGCTTGAATAACTGTTAGACGTTCTTTGACAAGACTGATTTAACCTCATGTTACATCATGAGTAGCTTACCGGCACATGCGTCAATGGCAACGTTGGGGTGTGAAGCTGCCGGGAAAAGATTCCCCGACAGATAGCAACATTCTGAAAGGTGTCGGCTTGGATGGTATGGTGAAATTAACTGAACTGTCGTAGACGTATCGTCATGCGCGAAAATGTGAAAGTTGCTGTTACACATTGGCCAAAAGGCAAGAAGACAAGATGCAAGTACGTTAGCTATGAGCACATGGATGTTGATCTTCCGGTATATAGGCAGCACCTAACCCACCCTGGTATTTGAGCGGAACTTGGTAAGCCTGTATAGTTCCCATTTTTTGGGTAGGATTGTCGTAAGGCAATTACAATATTGTGCAGGTATGGGATGATGGAGGAAGCGAAGCCATTTTGTAATGAAGTGGATAGAGGTTCAAAATTTGCCTCCGGTGAAAACCGTGCAGACTTTCATCGGGTTCTCATTTGTGAGAAAGAGGTAATAAGATTTTTATTCAGGGATTGCAAATGTATTCCGATTTATCGGAATGTGCTCCTGAACCGGTTAACCGGAAAATCATTATTTCAAAGTATTGCAAAGGCAAGACCTTTTTTGTACCTTGCTGGTCGGGTCACTCCGACTTTTGAGAGCTTGAGCCGTATGATGGGAAACTATCAAGTACGGTTCTTAGGGGACAAGGGCGGGGTAACCCGCCTGCGTTACCCGACAAAAGACAGCGGTCAAATAAAGGCTGACCACCTAAAGTGACAACTAAAGCTTTATTAAAAAAAGTGGAGTTCAGAACCCACTTATAAAAAACGGGGCGTATCCGAAAAGCCAGAAGAGTAGGAAATAATTTAAAATAAAACAAAATTAAAATGAAAAAAAAATTACTTTTCGGAAGCATAATGTTTGGATTAGCATTGACTTCCACAGCGCAAATCACCATAAACAGGAGCGATTTGGGTAATTTAATCGGAGCACAAATCATTCAGGCAAACGATTCTACCAATCTGAATCTCCTTTCGCCCGGCAGTGCCGGTGCAAATCAAACCTGGAATTTGACTGGTATCGGCAACGACTATAAGGATACCATGCAATTTCTTAGCCCTGCAGGGACGCCATGCTCGGACAGTTTTCCAACAGCCACTCTTGCAGGGAAACAGCAGGGTATGTTTTTTTACATTTATGATGACAACACTGTATTGGAAATGTTAGGTTATTGCGGGGTCTTTGTGGCTCCCGATACATCGGTTGTTTCGCTTACTCCTCCGCAAAAACAAGCAATATTCCCCTCTACTTATAACACTTCCTTTTCAGGACAAACAAAACAGGCAATACAATTTCCCTATAGTTCTCCTCCGATTGATTCTGGAAAACAAGTTTCACATATATCCTATACAAGTTTGATAGATGGATGGGGAAATGTAACCACTCCTGCAGGAACATATCCTTCGCTGCGCCAGAAATATACCAAGTACCAAACCGACAGCACTTTTTTTCACATAACAGGAACGGGATGGACGTTTTACGGACCACCCACTATCGATACCACCATTGAATACAGTTGGTGGAGCCAGCATAATCCGTTTATTGCAAACATAGTAACCAACTGGAGTGGAATTGTACAAAGTGCAAATTATTTGTTATCATCAAATCTTGTAGTTAATGAAATACGGGACATTTCCAATACAGTCAATGTTTTTCCAAATCCATCCAACGGTAAATTTACTCTTGAAGTGCTGGGTGACAAAAGACAAGGGGCAAGTTTAGCAATTTACAATATACTTGGAGAAATAATTTATACCGCCCCCATCCAGAAACAACAAACATTAAATGAAATAGACCTTTCTATCTCTCCTAAAGGAATCTATTTTGTGAAAATTTACGACGGAGAGAAAATTTATACAGAGAAAATTGTGATACAGTAGCGATATTTTATAGATGACAAAAAACTAAACCAGCCCATAATAACAAGCGGGCCGTTAACCATGCTTTTCCGTAAAAGGAAAACCCCGCCATCAGGCAGGGCTTTTCTCAAACACACACCTATGGAAAACACGGATTTTTTACCAGGATGCGGATGAAGGATTGTAGGCAATTGCTCCTTCGTAGAAAGCCATGGCAGCAGACTGCTTACATTTGAAGGTAAACTTTGAGCCTTTGTCCTTATCAATCTCCTCTCCCCAGGTAGTATCGATGTCCTCAATGTGAACCAGGTTACATGGTTCCCCAACGAGGTACCTCTTGGATGAGGCACAATTCTGAATGATCACGATACCCTTGAAGCCGATTCCGAACTGAGCAATCCATTTCTGAACTGCCTTTTCGATTCCGGGGTAAAACCCTTCTAAAGAGATCTCATAACCGCCGCAATCCTGGTTGGAATCGTAATCGGATTGAAAATTCACCTGAGATAATCACCTCGTCCCTCGTCCATCGTCCTTCGTCCCTCGTCCATCGTCAGTACACCCTCCCCTCTTCATCGACCATCGGAACGAAGCGTACCGGCAGGACAGAGCGCTGGCGGACCACTCCGTTCTTTTTTTCCAGCAAATAGAGATACTGGGTGTAGCGCCCCCCCACCGGGATGATCATCCGGCCGTTTTCAGCCAGCTGTTCTTTGAGTGGTTCGGGGATGTTGGTTGGGGCACAGGTTACGATGATGGCATCGTATTCAGCATGCTCCGCCCATCCCTGATAACCATCTCCGTATTTGATCCAGACGTTCTCATATCCCAGTGAATCCAGTGTTTGTTGTGCCCTGAGGGTAAGTGGTTTTATGATCTCGATGGTAAACACTGAATCACAGATCTCTGCCAAAATAGCTGCCTGATACCCGGATCCGGTTCCAATCTCCAGTACCTTGTCAGATTGCTTCAAATCCAGCACCTCCGTCATGTATGCAACAATGTATGGCTGTGAAATGGTTTGCCCCTCTCCAATTGGTAACGGGGTATCCTCGTAGGCGTCTTTCTTATATGGTTCAGGAACAAATGCATCTCTCGGCACCTTCCGCATGGCTTTGAGAACCTCTCTGTCAGAGACACCCCTCCACTGGATCTGTTCGGTTACCATTCTGTTGCGCTTCTGTTCATTCATGGTATTGGTCCTGTACTGGGCCGGACATCCAGTCATCCATACACAAAAAAAAACTGCCAGGCAGACAAGTTTCAGGTCAATCTGAAGACTGCCCAACAATTTAGATAGGTATTCCGGCAGGATGTGCATGTTCAAAAAGGATATTATCCAAGTATGGTACAAATATAATTTATTTAAAATAGATCTATCTCATTGCAGTGTCTGAAATTTCAGTAACATTGCACCTCGCTTTCTTATCCTCCTTGTGTGCCAAATCTTTGGATCCCCTTACGACTTCTCCTGATGGCAGGTCTTTGGTTCCCTGCATTTTTGTCTGTTCCCGCCAGGAGTCAGTGTGCTTTTTCAAAGCAAGCCCTGTCTGATGGGGAGGATATCTCGTATGAGATATCTTACAACTGGGGACCCATCTGGGTGACTGCCGGGGTGGTAACCTTCAAAACGGGACTGGAACTGAGAAAGGAGAAGCCGGTCTGGCATCTGATCAGTACCGGACGAACTTACCAAGCCTACGACTTTATCTTCAAAGTGAGAGATGCCTATGAAACCTGGATCGACACAGCATCGTTGCAGACAATCGAATTTCGGCGGTACATTTTTGAAGGGGGTTATCACCTTCAGAACAGGTCCTGGTATGATTATGGGCGAAGGAGGATCTTCAGTACCACCAAAATCAACGACGAGCCACTGGTGGCAGATACACTCCGGATGATAAACTGCACTTATGACATGCTCTCGGCCGTTTATTATGTCCGCTCACTCGACCTTACCTCCCTGGCATCAAAAGATACCATCCCGGTGTTTGTGGCCATCGACGATAGTGTTTATCGGATCGATATCCGGTTCCTTGGCAAAGAGATCGTGGAGCATCCCGGCGGCAGCTATTATCCATGCAATAAATTTTCTGCCGCCATGGTGGAAGGCACCATTTTTACCAAAGGCCAGAAAGCCTTTGTGTGGGTCAGTGATGATCCGAATAAAGTCCCTGTTTATATTGAGGCCAAAATCCTGGTCGGATCGGTCAAAGCCTATCTCAAAGAGGCTAAAGGGTTGCGGTATCCCCTCGCAACCGTCAACCTGAAAAAATAATCATTTTTTCTTACTTTTACCGCAATAAACTCATTCTCATGAAAAACACATTTTCTCTGATGCTGGCGGCAGCATTCGCGGGTTTGACAGCCTGTGGACCCGACGGTCAGAAAGAGGGGGCAGCCCCTTTGATCGAAAAACAACACCTGTCGCTCTCCAGCGATCGGATGACTCCTGAGGTGTTATGGTCATTTGGCAGGGTGAGCGGACCGGAGGTTTCACCCGATGGAAAAACAATTCTCTATGGTGTGAGTTATTACTCCATTGAACAAAACAAGGGAAACAGGGAGCTCTATTCGGTGGATGTGGATGGGACAAATTACAAACAATTGACCCGCTCTCCGAAGAGTGAGTTTAATGAAATGTGGCGTCCTGACGGTAAAAGGATCGGCTTCCTCTCTTCCGAAAGTGGCTCTGTTCAACTATGGGAGATGAATCCGGACGGATCAGACTGTATTCAGATCACCAGTATAGATGATGGAATTACAGGGTTTAAGTACTCCCCTGACCAGGCCATGATCCTTTACACCAAAGAGGTTTACCTGGACAATAAATTTGCCAAACTCTACGAGGGTCTCCCAAAAGCTACCGGACGGATCATGGACGATCTGTTGTACCGCCACTGGGATACCTGGGTGGATTCATACAGCCATATCTTCTTCGCTGATTACGATGGGACAAAGGTATGGAGCGATACCGATATCATGCCCGGAGAACCGTATCAGTCTCCCCTGAAACCTTTCGGGGGCATCGAGCAGGTATGCTGGAGCCCCGATAGCAAGACCATTGCCTATACCTGTCAGAAGATGGTGGGGAAAGCGGCAACCCTCTCCACCAATTCCGAGATCTATCTGTACAACCTGGAGTCGGGCGAAACCACCAACATGACCCAGGGGATGATGGGATTTGATATGGCTCCGGTTTTTTCGCCGGATGGCAATTACATCGCCTGGGAGAGCATGGAGAGAGAGGGTTATGAGTCGGATCAGAACCGCCTCTTCATCCTCAACGCCACCACCGGGGAGAGAACATATGCCACAGAGGGATTTGACCAGAACGCCGGCAGCCTGGCCTGGAGTTCCGACAGCCAGGAAATCTATTTTACCAGCGACTGGCATGGCGCTTTCCAGATCTATAAATACCATCTCAATACCGGAGAGATCAGGCAGATCACGGAAGGATTGCAGGACTACCGAAATGTGGTCCCGGCCGACGGAAAACTGATCTCAGCCAAACAGACGATGTCAATGCCTACCGAACTGTTTGCCATCGACATGGAAAGTGGTGTGGCAGAGCAGATCACCTTCACCAACAAGGAGTTGCTGTCACAGCTCACCATGGGCAACGTCGAAGAGAGATGGATCAAAACCCATGATAACCAGGATATGCAGGTCTTTGTGATCTATCCGCCCCATTTCGATCCGGCCAGGAAATATCCGGGAATACTCTATTGCAAAGGAGGGCCGCAGGGTCCGCTAAGTCAGAGTTTTCACTATCGCTGGAACTACCAGATCATGGCGGCCAATGATTACATCATTGTAGCGCCTGCCCGCAGAGGCGTTTCGGGTTTCGGCCAGGCCTGGCAGGAGCAGATCAGCGGCGATTATCATGGGAAGAGCATGCAGGATTACCTTACCGCCATCGATGTGCTGGCCAAGGAGCCATTCATTGATGAAGAGCGTTTAGGAGCTATCGGTGCCAGCGCCGGCGGGTACGCAGTGTTCTATCTCGCCGGTAACCATAACGGGAGGTTCAAGGCGTTCGTTGCCCATGACGGCATCTTCAATGAAGAGGCTCAATACCTGGAGACCGAGGAGATGTGGTTTGAGAACTGGGATAAAGGGGGCCCGTTCTGGGATAAATCCAACAAGGTGGCCCAGGAGGGATACGCTCATTCACCTCATAAATACGTTCAGAATTGGGATACCCCGATCCTTGTCATCCACGGAGAGTTGGATTACCGGGTTGTCTTTACGCAAGGCATGACGGCCTTCAATGCAGCAGTATTGCGGGATGTTCCGGCGGAATTTCTGTATTTCCCGGATGAGAGCCACTGGGTGTTGAAACCCCAGAACGGAATTCTGTGGCAACGTACCTTTTTCAACTGGCTCGACCGCTGGTTGAAGTAAGAACTACTGCTTGATACCATTTTTATAAAGGATCTCCACCCATTCGGCACTTTCCGTGACATTCAGCAACGTTGGATTGATGCGGTCAATGAGATCTAAGTAATTCCGGTTTGCACCGAAACAGAAGTATTGTTCATTCAGGGTGCTGGGGGTAATCTCCAGGTCCTTCCCCAGGTTAAATTTGTCAAAGAGGTACTCCAGGGTAGCCACATCCCCAACAAAGGCTTCGATCTCTTTCTCATCAATAGCCTTGAGTCCTTCCACCAGGTCTGTATAGGGTGTATATTGGATGCGGTTAATCCGGCAAAATGAGGAATAACCTGTCTGCTCGAGTGTCCCCACCTTAATCTTGCGTAACTCTTCCACGGTTGAGATATTATCCTGGAGCTTGGTAATGGTAAGTTCGGATGAAATCTCTGCAGTAAAGATAAATAAGAGAGCGATCGCGTAGAACATCCAGACGAGGGTCAGGATCCGCCCCAGTTTCGTCTTGGGAACTTTATCTCCATATCCGACCGTCGTCATGGTGACAAAAGCCCACCAGATACCATCGCCGATCCCTTTGTGTCCTTTTCTGAACTCTTTGGTATTGACACGTTTCTCGGCCAGCCAGATCAGGATGGCAAAGACAAAGACTACCGAACATAACAGAATAACCAATTGAAGGGTGCGCCAGTTCATCAACGGTACGAAAGCGGAGAAAAAAGGGATCCGGTGAGTGGGGTGTTGCACCAGCCCCAGCCTGGAAGTATAGAAAGGAATGGTGAGACGAAAATCTGCCAGGCGGTTGTCGGTCAAGGTCAGTGGATTAATCGTCATCCCAATCTCTCCTTTTTTCAGTGATGCCAGCAGGTCAATATAATTGGAAAACCGGACAACCTTGTACCTGATGTTCAGACTGTCGGCAATAATTCTCCAGAGATCCATACTGACTCCCAGAACCACATTGCTGTCGAAGTAGACAAACGGCGGTGATTCCGATACACCGACCTTTATAAAATCCGTTTTGAACCGTTCAGAAGAGGTGCCCGCAAAATGGAAAGAGATGATGACCAGAATAGAAAGGAGCATTCGTTTCATAAGTTTCTGAATTTGCCGTAAATTTACCCAATTCCTTAAAACAACCCTAGTCCTGTTAGCCGAACTAATGAAACCTACATTGGGAAAATCGATTCAGGAAGCAGCATCCCTGCTGAGAAAATCCACATTTACAACGGCCTTTACGGGGGCAGGCATCTCAGTAGAGAGCGGAATTCCTCCCTTTCGGGGGGAGGAGGGCCTCTGGAACAAATATGACCCACGGTATCTGGAGATCAGTTTCTTCCTCTCCCGGCCAGAAGAGTCGTGGCAGGTGATCAAGCAGATCTTTTATGACTTCTTCGGAAAAGCTGCGCCTAACAGGGCACACCTGGTCTTGGCTGAGATGGAGAGAAAAGGAATGCTGCACCGGATCATCACACAGAACATTGACAACCTGCATCAGGAGGCTGGAAATACCCGGGTTTATGAATTTCACGGAAACTCCATGAAGCTTGTCTGCCTGACCTGTTTCCGGGAATTTCCATATGGTAAGATCAACCTCGACCATCTTCCTCCACGATGTCCTGATTGTAAAGGATTGCTGAAACCGGATTTCATCTTTTTTGGTGAAGCGATCCCCCAGGAACCATTGGCAGCTGCCTATGATGCTGCAGACAGGTCAGATGTATTCCTGATCATCGGCTCCACCGGAGAGGTGATGCCTGCCAACCAGATTCCACCCCTGGCCAAACAGAATGGCGCCACGATTATTGAAATTAATCCGGAAGAGTCGCACTATACGAAACGGATCACAGATATCTTTTTGCAGGGAACAGCCGGAGAGGTGATGAACATGTTGGCGGAAACCCTATTTTCCACGGCCCTGGATAATAATTAACATGGTGTAGATCAGAATTTTGAAGTCCATAGCCAGGGACATGTTCTCAATGTAAAGGATATCGAACTTGAGCCGCTCGACCATCTGGTCCACGTTTTCTGCATAGCCATATTTTACCTGTCCCCAGGAGGTGATCCCGGGCTTCACCTTATGAAGCAGACGGTAGTGAGGAGCGCGTTGCATGATTTGCTCGATGTAAAACTGGCGTTCGGGTCGTGGACCAACGATGCTCATATCCCCTTTCAGCACGGTATAGAACTGCGGAATTTCATCGACCCTGACCTTCCGCAGAAATTTACCAATCCTGGTGATCCTCGGATCTGTTTCTGAGGAGAGCTGCGGACCGTTCTGTTCTGCATCCTTGTACATCGTCCGGAACTTATGCATAATGAATTTATGTCCCCTTAACCCAACCCGCTCCTGGGAAAACAACACCGGTCCCGGAGAACTGATCTTTATCGCCACCGCTGTGATAACCATGATGGGAGACAGGATGACCAGGCAGATCGTTGAAACAGCTATATCGAAGATGCGCTTCAGAGACATTTGCCAATCGGGCATCAGGTCAGGGAAGATCTGGATCAGGGGTGCATGGAAGATGGAGGTGGTTTTCACAGATCCCATCAGGATATCCTGCATGACCGGAATGATCTTTATGACCACATCGGAATCTTCAAGTTGGGTTATTATTTTTTCAATTGTGTGATTTTCAGAATGTTCGATGGCAATGATTACTTCTTCGATCTGATACTCCGTGACAATCCGGGGCAAATCCTTTAATTCGCCAAGGTGAGGGAGGTATTCGCCCAGCTTATAGATTTTATAGGGTTGCGCACTGACAAAACCGATGAATTTATTGCCTGACGATTCTTCCTGGTTTTCAATATCCTTGTAGATGGAGATGGCATTCCCGTTACTTCCCACGATGATGGTGTTAAATCCGATGAGCTTGTGATGGATCTTGTAAGCAGTTCTTGAAGTGAGGAAGAACCTGAACGAAGCTGTGAAGAAGAGGTGTAAAAAGAAAAGGGTGGAATAAAACTGCAGGTAGGTACGGTTAGTGATGATGACATCATCGAGGATCAAACTAAAGAAGATCACCGTAACACCGATGATCGTTGTTAGTACAGTGATCCCGAATTCGCGTAACCTTCCTTTTCGGAAAACCTTCCGGTATGTGCCTATCAACATATAGAAGATCAGCCATAGCAACGGGATGACAGCCAGACCGATGTAGAGTTTAGCATCTGTGAAGATGACCTCTGGCTGTTGGAAAACAAAGGGATTCACCACTACCTTCCGGTAGCAGAAGAAGAGAAACCAGGCGATGAATGCAGCCAGGTAATCAGCCAGCACATATTTAAAAACCTGAAGTCGCCTGTTCATTACTCTGATTTTCTGGTGACCACTTTGATATTGTCAAAAAGAATGAGTACCTCCTCTACCGAAGAGCTCCGGATCGCCGAGATAAATATTCTGAATTTCTGCATCCCGGGGTAAGCATTCAGGCTGTTGGTGAGGTTGATGTAGATCTTCTTCCATTCATCACCGGTTGGGTTGAGGTAGATGATCGGAACCTGCTGGATGGTTGAAAGGCCATAAAGGTAGATGCCTATGACAAAGACCGCGTTGGTCCGGAAATTCATCTCCACGAATACCGGGGCGAATGGGATATCAAAATCTTTGTCGTTGACACACTCGAAAAACCGGTTGATGGAGTCCATTTGCACCATTCCCGAGTGGTTGCCTTCAAAGGTAAGCGGTGATCCTGGTTCCGTAAGCAACAGGGGAACCTCACTCCGGAGGGTGGTATCGAAAACGATAGATACTCCTTCGAATCCCTCGATCAGCTCAAAAAGGGTGGTAGAAAGGTAGTTGGTCTTTTGCACTCCAATGGGGGTTGTGACCTCTTCTGTGAGTTCAACCGGTAGCTCAATCGCGGCAAAAAAGGGATAGTTCATCCGGGTGGCAGCGATGCCGTTCAATTTGATCCCCGGAAGGATCTTCAGGTCGTGTGTCCCCCTGGCCAGTACCGGAAACCGGGCCGGAAGCTGAAAGGCTCCGATCAGGTTATCGTCAATGTAAACCCAGGCATCGACGATGCTTGCCGAAGCGGAGCCCTGTGCCGATAAACTGGTGGTCAGGTAGATCGAATCGATCGAGATGTAAGCTGGGATTGTCTGATCCCCTTTGAATTTTTCACAGGAGGTAATCAGTGTGATCAGAACCAGAGTAAAAGCAATAAAAGGATTGAGAGTACAACTCCGGATAGTCATAAAAGGGGATTGGGGCTTTCAGTATCTTGTTAACGGGCAGTTCAGATATATATTGTACGGAGATTCATGAAAAGAAATCAGCAGATACAAGGGCGCCATATCAAAGGTTTGCGGCCGACTGGTTGATCTTCTCAATGATCTGGTAAGCCACCTCCAGCGCACTGTATCCATCGTTGATGGTGACCGGTGGTATCGTGTTGTTGACAATGGCCGAATGAAAGCTTTCGAGCTCGGCTTTGATCGCATTCAGAGGTTTGACCTCCGGCTTATTAAAGAAGATCTGCTTGATTCCTTTTTCAGGTCCAAGGTCGATGGTAAAAAGGGCCGGTGATGTGCTTTTCGGGTCCAAATTCTGGATCCTCACCACCTCCACCTCCTTGTTAAGAAAATCGACAGAAATGTAAGTATCCTTCTGAAAGAACCGCGACTTCCGCATGCTCCTCAGCGAGATCCGGGAGGCAGTCAGGTTGGCCACGCACCCGTTATCAAACTCGATCCGGGCATTGGCAATATCAGGCGTATCACTCACCACGGGAACGCCACTGGCTGAAATTTTCCGGATGTTGGCTTTCACCACGCTGAGGATGATATCGATGTCATGGATCATCAGGTCGAGGATCACCGGTACATCCGTTCCCCTGGGGTTGAACTGGGCCAACCGGTGGCTCTCAATAAACATGGGTTTATGAAAATAGGACTCCACGGCGAGAAAAGCCGGATTGAACCGTTCCACATGACCTACCTGTACCTTCACATTGGCCTCTCCAGCAATCTTGATCAACTCACGGGCTTCGTGCAGGGAGGTCACAATGGGCTTCTCAATGAAAACGTGCTTGTACCTTTTCAGGGATTTGGCTGCACATTCGAAATGAGAAACGGTGGGAGTCACAATGTCAACTACGTCCACTGCTTCCACGAGTTCATCAAGGGAACCGAAGTTAGTAACGTTGAACTCTTTTTCAATCTGTGCAGCGATCTCCGGATTGGGATCATAAAACCCGATCAGGTTAAAACCGGGAATATCTTTGATGCACCGAATGTGAATCTTTCCAAGGTGGCCTGCGCCTAAAACACCAATTTTCAACATGTCTGATCCTATGAATTTTTGCAAAAGTAAGGCTTTGTGCTGATTGAATTTAGTATTTTCGCCAAAAAATGCAACTCTATACCTTCCATCCATGATCCAACCGCAAAAAATGACCGACTCGTTTCGACACAAAGGATTACGCAAGCAACTTGTAGAGATTATCCGCGAGAAGGGGATCACTGACAAGGAGGTGCTTCGAGCCATCGAGAAGGTCCCCCGTCACTTTTTCTTTGATTCATCTTTTCTGGAGTATGCGTATGAAGATAAACCGTTTCCCATCGGAGCCGGACAAACCATCTCACAACCTTATACGGTAGCTGTTCAAAGCATGCTGCTAAAGGTGAAACGGGGAACCCGGGTACTGGAGATTGGAACGGGATCAGGATACCAGGCTTGCATCCTGTCTGAGATGGGTGCCAAAGTTTTTACCATCGAACGTCACAAGGTTCTCTATACCAGGACAAGTCAGTTGTTGCCAAAGCTGGGATATCACTCTGTCAAATCCTTTTTTGGCGACGGTTATAAGGGACTGCCGGCGTTTGCCCCCTTCGACCGGATCCTGATCACCGCTGCTGCTTCTGCTATTCCTGATCAACTGATCCATCAGTTGAAACCAGGTGGCATCCTGGTAATTCCACTTGGTCCGGGCGATATCCAGACCATGACGGTGGTGGTCAAAGAAGCTGATGGGGGATATAAAAAAAGTGAACACGGAGCTTTTCGCTTTGTTCCCATGTTGAAGGATAGGGCCAGGTAATCCGCTTCATTCCAGTTTGTGAATTTGCAAATATATTATTAGTTTTGGCTGAGAAAAACCAAATCACCATGAAGAAAATTCCATTTTTAGCAGGAATCATCCTGATCATCTGCTCATGCGCTACCAAGAAAGTAAATTTTGACCAGCTCCAGGACCGCAACGGTCTCTTTTATCTTGTGAACGACAAGGAGCCTTTCACAGGACAGATCGTTTCCTATGCTGACGGGAAAGTAGAGTTTGAAGGAGCGGTAAAAAACGGTTTGAAAGAGGGACTCTGGATCTATTACTATGCAAACGGTCAGAAAGAGCTGGAAGGGTTGTACAAAGATGGCTTAAAAGAAGGGACCTGGTACTACTGGGCGGAGAACGGCGAGCAGGAGGATCAGGAGGTTTATAAACTGGGAACCCGGTTGGGACATGAAGGTCCCCGCCCAGATGATGAAGGCCTCTCCAGCGAAACTGAAATAGAACGTAGTGCCGAATCGTCAAGCTCATCTCATGGAGAAGCTACCGAAGGCGGATCAGGACAAACGGTAAAGTCAGAGCCGCCAAAAGAGGTCGAATCCCCGAAGCCAGAACCGGTAAACTGGGACATGTTAACGGGAGGACCGGTAAAGTACTACCGTGGACAACCCTATACCGGACCGGTTGTTAAATGGTACAAAGAAGGGAGCAAGGGGAAATATATCGACGGCTATTTTACCAACGGATACCGAAGCGGAAAATGGACCTATTATGATCGTGCCGGAAGAGTCAAGGATATCAAATACTATTAGTTGGCAGTTTGCAGTCTGCAATAAAATTTGCCAACTGCCAACTGCTAACTGAGGACTCTCTTCAAGAGTGCCCAGATAAAGCCAACCAGCATCACCATCGACCCCAACCACAATACATTGATGTAGGGATTCAGTATCGCCTTAATGACAATAAAATTTGAGGGAATTCCCACTGAAGCGATATACAGATAGTAATCCTTCAAAAGAAAATTACGGGTATCGGGATTGTAAACGTCTCCCATACGCGGGTGACTGTTCACTGACGGGTAGAGGCTGAACTGCCTGGTGTACTCTCCCTTTTTACGTTTGAGGAAATCGACCTGGTAAATCGTCGTATTCCCCTCCTTCACTCCATCCACGTATGTCACATAAAATCCGCCCATATAGGAGGTGTCATTCTTCATCAACAGCAGGTTCTCCTTATTTGAGCGGACATTACCCAGGTCAAATCCCGAGGTGTTTGAGGAGATAATTTTCGAATTTGAGAAGGTGATCAGCACACCGAGCAAAAAGAGTCCGAACCCGAAATGAGTCACGATAGCCGGCAGGTTTCTGGGTTTTGATAGGGGGAAGATCAGGTTCATCAGCGTGGAGGTAAGTGAGAACCAAATAAAGAGAAGAAAAATTATGTAACTCCCGCTTCTGACGATCCCGGAAAAAATAAACAGGATGGTCAGTCCGATCGAAAGCACCAGGGGGATGATCAATTTGCGTAAAAAAGTGTTTGGTTCATTCCGGTCGAAGCGTAGAAACTGGGTGAAGCCAATAAAACCGGCGATCAGAAGGGCATAGGGGGTTTGCCATCGGTTGTAGAATCCGACAGCATCAGCAGGAGGCGCAATGTGGGTCCCGAAAAGTGTGTTGAATACCGGGATCGAGGTCGTAAAGGTGATCTGGAAAGCAGAGAGCACCAACACGAGGGATCCGATGAACATCCAGAATTCCCTTGACAGAAAAATCTCCTTTCGTTTCTGAAGGAACTGGCCCGCCCTCCGAATGATGAACCAGGTTGCCAGCAGCAGGAAGGTAAGAAGGAAGATCGCCAGCTGAGCCGCCATGCCATTATCCCCAAAGGAGTGGGCAGAGGTTTCTGATAACACACCGCTTCGGGTCAGGTAACTTGCATAGAGAACCAGGACGTAGGATAAGGTTGAAAAAATGAAAGCTGCTGTCAATGCATAATTTTGCTTTCGGGAAATCAGCATGAAATGGATTGCTGCCACCAGTGTCATCCATGGAACCAGGGAAGAGTTCTCCACCGGATCCCAGGCCCAGAACCCTCCGAATGTAAGGGATACGTATGCCCAGGCTCCACCCAGCAGGATTCCTGCTCCCAGGAGCAGCAACGAAAGAAGAGTCCAGGGGATGGCTATCCGGATCCATGAGGTAAACTCTTTCCGTACCAGGGCAGCCATGGCATAACTGAACGGAACCAGGGCCAGGGCGTAGCCCAGGAAAAGAATGGGTGGATGGATGGTCATCCAGATGTTCTCCAGCAAGGGATTCAGTCCGTTTCCATCCTTCAGGGTCGTGAGATAATTGGCATTGATAAAGATTGTTTCCTGGATGTTATCGACAGACTCGCGAAGAAGCCTGAACGGTGAGGTTCCGATCTCCCAACCACCTACCGAAATGCCAAGCATCATACTGGTGACGAAGACCTGTGAAAGAGCGAAAAAGGCCATCACACCGGATTCCCATTCACGGGTGGTCCGGATCAGTACCAATCCTACCAGGGCCTGAAAGAGGGCCCACACCAGGAAGCTCCCCTCCTGTCCGGCCCAAAAACAGGAGATGATGTATTTTACCGGCAGATCCCGGGATGAATAGTTCCATACATACGAATACTCAAAGTAATGGTTGAAAATCACGTAGTACAGCGTCACCGTCACGCCGATTAGTGAAAGAACATGGAGCCAGTAAAAGCTCCTTGCACCATGGGTAAGACGCACGGGTCTCTCTTTTGTTGAGGATAAGAGGCGGAAGTAGAAGATGGTAGCGAGAGCAGCAGAGATGAAACTCACCCAGAGAAGAATTTGTCCTACCTGACCAGGAAGGAGGTGTTCTCCAATATAATTTATTGACATAGAAACCTCTTTAAAAGTGTTTCAAAATTACTGCTTTATTTTGAAATCCCGGGAATAGCGCTTTGTTGATTGTTAAAAACTCCTCGGTTTTTGTTATTAAGAAATCAACAATTCCTGGAAAATTGGCTCCTTTTCTAGTATATTCGCTTCAAAAATCAATGTATGGTGAGAGTGGGCCTGGTTGGAGGCTCAGGGCTTGAGAAGCTTAATATTATAGAAAACACGCGTGAAAGAGAGGTTTCTACACCCTACGGCCCTCCAAGTTCCTCCTTGTATACCGGTCAGATTGGCCCCTGTGAAGTAGTGATCCTCTCCCGTCATGGACGGGAGCATACCATTCCTCCTACACAGGTGAACAACCGGGCTAACATCTCTGCCTTCAAGGAACTGAACTGCTCGTATATCATAGCTACAACAGCCTGTGGCAGCCTGCAGGAAGAGATCCGGCGAGGAGACCTTGTGATCCCTGACCAGTTCATTGATTTTACCCGGCGGAGGCATCTGACCTTTTATGAAATGTTTGAGCCGGGGAAGATGATGCATGCACCCATGGCTGATCCCTTTTCGGAGTTTCTCAGAAACCTGTTGATCGAGGGAGCCACGGAGCTTGGATTACCGGTTCATCCCAAAGGTACGGTGGTCACCATTGAAGGGCCACGTTTCTCGACCAGGGCTGAATCGAAGATGTTCAGAGTACTCGGAGCCGATATCATCAACATGAGTATCGCTCCGGAAGCAACACTGGCGTTTGAAGCAGGGATTCCATACGCTGTTGTTGCCCTGTCGACCGATTATGATGCATGGAACACCGATGAGAAGCCGGTCACCTGGGATGAGGTGATGAGGGTCTTTAATGAGAATGTGAAACAGGTAACCCGGCTGCTGATACACGTTATGAATCAGATTAACACGCAATCCTGATGCTGATGAAAAAGATACTTATTCTTTATGTAGGACTTTTCTCTTCTTTAACCCTTCTTGGGCAGCCAGTTGAACGAACTGTTGGGAACCTGCCGCTCATCAGTGAAGTGAAGTCCTCTCTTGAAGTGGCAACCGGATACGCCTTTCAGGATAATGGGTTGTGGATCTCGGCTCAAAACCGGATCCCTTACAAAGTAGCTGCTTTCAACGAAAGCAATAAGATCTACTACAAACTTGGCAGCGACAATTTCGAACTCCTGGAGATCCGGGATGTAATGGTAGAAAATGAACTCTACGTCGTCTTCACTATCCAATACAAAACCGGCTGGTACGAATTTCCGATCCTGATGGAACTTTGGCACTGGCAGAATGGCCTGAACTATTTTGTCTTCAAGGCTTCGAAACTAAAAGAGGTGATGCCGAACAATATAGATTGGGGTGAACCTTATTGCATTAACATGGATGCGTTTTGTAGCGGGATACTGATCGACTACAATATGAATACACTCAACTCCACCATCGCCTACAATATCCAGAAAACCCTTGAAACTGGAAACATCAGCTCCCACAACCTGCTGATCGCTGTCTGGCCCGTGGAAGCGAAAGGGATGCAGCTGACCAGGTTCCGGTTGATCCAGGTCATGAATAAAAAGAAATTGTACGGCCCTTACCTGGAAGAGAAGAACAGGGACCGGTTATTCGAAAGCAGGTACTATGAAGCCGATTATCCTACATTCAGAGCCTTTATCCGGTATGATGAGATCAATCCGACGCTCGTGACCACAGACCCCAAAACCGGGGAGGATTGGTTCAAACGGGGGGTCTATCACTACCGGGCAGGGAACTTTGCCCAGGCCATTTCCGACCTCACCGAGGCGGCAAAATACTGTCCGTTCGACCGGTTCTTTATGACCTATGCCTACCGGGCGAATGCCAGGGAGCAGATGGGAGACTATTCAGGCGCACTGAAGGATTATGATAAAGCGATCAGCCTGAAGCCAGCCGAAACAGAGTATTACTCTGCCTGGCTTATCACCATCTACAACCGGGGCGTGGCCAAATTCAACATCAAAGATATGCCGGGAGCCTGCCAGGATTGGAATACGGCCGCCCAGATGGGACTGCAGGATGCCTCTATGGATGCTAATATCAGAACAAACTGTAAGAACTATACCTATCTGGGTCCGGCTACCCTTCCTACCGCCGAAATCTCCATGGCGACACCCACCACCAGCGATTACCGGAGGCTCTATTTTGAAGGGATGTGGAAATACCAGAACGGGAACTATACCGAGGCTGTTCAGAACCTCGACCGGGCAATTGAACTCAAACCCGATCTCGCCATCATCCCCTCCATCTATTCCTACCGGGGCGCCTCCAAACTGAAACTATCCAATTACCGAGGCGCCATCTCCGATTTCGATTACTGCCTGGCCTATATGGGCAGTGGAAAGGCTGATAGTTCCATCCTCAAAACAGTGTATTACAACCGTGGCCTTGCAAACTTTTTCCTTGGGAACCAGAGCGAAGCCTGTGACGATTTCCGGAAAGCCTTACGAACAGGACTCCTGGATCAGGAATCCCTGAATTTCGTCGAACAGGTTTGCAGGTAATTTCCTGGAAGGTAAGCTAAGAAAGTAGTTCTATTCCAAATCCCGTAAGGAGGTTCGTTGCCCGTCTCTGGTATAGCCTACGATGAACGCGTCGGATACGCCGGCATTCCGCATTTTCCTCAGAATTTCCTTCGCCTCATCCAAAGAATCCGTTGAGCCAACGGTAAAACGATACAATCCGTCGCTGTATTCCCGTGAGACCGGCATCGGGATATGATAACGCTTGCGAATGGTTTCGGCTGAGTAGATATGCTGGGCAAAAGCGAAAATCTGCACTTTGAACAGGTAAAACTTGTCCAGATCATAACCGACGGAAGGAGGGGTTGGAAGTTTGTCCATTCCCTGAACCCTTGAGGTGGGAACCGGTAGGGGATCACATTTTGGCAGGTTTAGAACGATCGGGCCATCTTTTTTATAATCCACCACGTTGGTGGTTCTTTTTGTGGACTTATTTAGGTTGAGAACGATGTTGAAGGAGAGAAAACTGTACATATCCATTTTGAATCCTTCAGCAACACCATCCAGGATATCCGATGTAAGGGTCCGGAGAGTCCACTCCAGTCCCAGGTTCACTTTATTGGCGATGCTGTAATAAGCACCCACACCGGCCGGGATCATGGCCGCTACATTACTCGAGGAGGCTGGGTTCGGAACTATCTCGCTGGTGAGCAGACTGTACTGGGTGGTGTTAAAATAGGCTGCACCAATCCCAACTGTACCATACACAAAAAAAGCCCGCTTGGGATTAAATCCTCCGATCAGGTTAGAGAAATTTATCATGGTATTGATGTTTCCATCTACCACGGTAGAATTAAAACTAAGATTCACCGGTGTTCCATCCTGTTTCGTCTCCTTTCTTCCAGCAATTTTTCCGGCTAACACCTGGCCCCGGAGGGAAAATACATGACTGATCTGACGTCCGAAATGAAATGAACCGGCAAATCGCCAGTCGCCCGATTGTGGAAGAAACCGGTTTATATTGAGATCCCCGGAGAAAAAGGTGGGGCCGGCAGAGAGGCCAAGGAACCAATTATCACCGAAGCGGGTCCCGAGTTTTAGATTGGATTGAGCTGAAAGGGATACAGGAAAGGCAACAAAGAGAAAGATGAACAGGATCTTGGAGATTGGTCTGGTCATACCGTGGGTTGATTACCGGATAATGGGATTCTTCTTAGCAACTTCAAATATATGCTTCGAAAAACTAAGAAACCAGCAATCTGCCTATTAGATATCAACATATTTTCAACAAAAAAAACCCACCGGACCGGGTGAGCTTTCATAAAACGCTGGATACCTGTTACTTTACGAATATAAAATTACGTCCCAGGTAAATACCGGTTTCTCCAAGTTGTTCTTCGATCCGGAGTAACTGATTGTACTTGGCGATCCTGTCGGTACGGCAGGCTGACCCTGTTTTTATCAAACCGGTATTCAGTGCCACTGCAAGATCAGCAATGGTGGTATCTTCTGTTTCGCCAGAACGATGGCTGATCACCGCTGTATAACCGTTCCGGTAAGCCAGGTTCACCGCATCAATGGTCTCCGTCAGGGTACCAATCTGATTGACCTTGATCAAAATGGAGTTCCCAACCCCTTTTTTGATCCCCATTTCCAACCGGTCGACATTCGTAACGAAGAGATCATCGCCCACCAGCTGAATCTTCTTCCCCAGCTCCTTCGTCATCAATTTCCAACCTTCCCAGTCATCCTCCGCCATTCCATCTTCGATCGAGATAATGGGATAACGGTTTACCCAATCTTTCCAGAAGTCGACCATCTCAGAAGGAGAGAGCTTCTCTCCGCTGGATTTTTTGAGGTGATACCGGTTCTCTTCCGGAAGAAAATACTCTGAGGAAGCCGGATCAAGAGCGATGTAGATATCTTCTCCAGGTTTGTATCCTGCCTTTTCGACCGCCTTCATGATCATTGTCAGGGCCTCTTCGTTGGAATTCAGGTTGGGAGCAAATCCTCCTTCATCGCCCACGTTGGTGGAGTAGTTTCCTTTTTTTAGAACGGCCTTCAGCTGGTGAAATACTTCAGCTCCCATCCTGATCGCTTCTGAGAAGGTGGAAGCGCCTACCGGCATGATCATGAATTCCTGGAAATCAATTGAATTATCCGCGTGAGAACCTCCGTTCAGAATGTTCATCATAGGAATAGGCAGAGTGGTTGCCCCTACTCCACCGATATACCGGTACAACTCCTGAGAAGTAGACTGGGCTGCTGCTTTCGCAACGGCAAGAGAAACCCCTAGAATGGCATTGGCACCCAACTTCCCTTTATTTGGTGTTCCATCAAGCTCGATCATCTTGCGATCAATCCCGACCTGGTCAGTAATATACATACCCTCTAATTCCGAAGCCAGGACGCTATTTACATGATGAACGGCCTGCAACACCCCTTTCCCCAGGTAAAATTTCTTATCCCCGTCGCGGAGTTCCACCGCTTCGTGAATTCCGGTAGAGGCTCCGGAGGGGACAGCAGCCCTCCCCATTATCCCGCTGTCTGTGATCACATCGACCTCAATCGTGGGATTCCCCCTTGAATCAAGGATCTGACGGGCGTGAATGACGAGGATCGTACTCATGACTCTTCTTTCACTTCGGGAGTTGCCTCCTCTGTCGGCTCTTCTGCTTTAGCAGTGGTTTCGTCGCTATCTTTTTTCTTTGCTCCACCACGTCGTCTCCGGGCAGTTCTGCCTTTCTGATCCTCTTTCAGTTCCAGCAACAGTTCGTTGTAATCGACCAATTCTATGATACACATCTCGGCATGGTCACCCAGCCGGGGGCCCATCTTCAGGATACGGGTGTACCCGCCCGGTCTGTCCGCAATTTTTTGAGAAATTTCACGGAAGAGTTCCGATACAGCCTCTTTGTTTTGAAGGTAGCTGAATACCAGGCGCCGGGAATGTGTGGAGTCCTCTTTTGCTCTCGTAATCAGGGGTTCAATATAGGAACGCAATGCTTTCGCTTTTGCCAGTGTTGTAATGATTCTCTTGTGAAGGATCAATGAAGAAGCCATGTTGGAAAGCATCGCTTTCCTGTGTTCACTCTTTCTTCCAAGATGGTTAGATTTCTTCTTATGTCTCATTACGATTAATCCTTATCTAATTTGTATTTCGCCGTATTCATTCCAAACTCAAGACCTTTCGTTTTCACGAGCTCCTCCAGTTCAGTGAGTGATTTCTTGCCAAAGTTCCTAAACTTAAGCAGGTCATTTTTATTGAACGCCACCAGGTCGCCCAGTGTTTCCACGTCAGCAGCTTTGAGGCAGTTGAGCGCCCGAACTGAAAGGTCCATATCCACCAGCTTGGTTTTCAGCAGTTGCCTGATATGCAGGGAAGTTTCGTCAAACTCTTCGGTCACTGTCTTTTCGTCGGTATCGAGGGTGATCTTTTCATCAGAGAAAAGCATGAAGTGGTGTATCAGCACCCGGGCAGCCTCTTTCAGGCTGTTTTTTGGATGGATGGAACCATCGGTAGTGATCTCCATGACCAGCTTCTCATAGTCGGTTTTCTGTTCTACACGGTAATCCTCTACATGGAAGGTCACGTTCTTAATAGGTGTATGAACCGAGTCGATCGCGATCCGGCCCAGACTGGAACTGAGTGTCTTATTCTCTTCAGCGGGCACATATCCACGTCCCTTATCAATCGAAACTTCGATGGTTAGTTTTACACCGGTATCCATATGACAGATTACCAGCTCCGGATTGAGTACCTGGAAGACCGATAAGAATTTATTGATATCACCAGCTTTAAACTCCTTCTGCTGACCTATGATCACAGTGACCTTCTCCGAGTTCTCAGAATCGATCAGTTTTTTGAACCGGATCTGTTTCAGGTTCAGGATGATTTCCGTAACATCTTCAATCACACCTTTGATGGTGGAGAACTCCTGGTCAACTCCTTCTATCTTGATGGAGGTGATGGAATAGCCCTCCAACGAGGAGAGCAGGATTCTTCTGAGGGCATTTCCGATAGTGACCCCGAAACCGGGTTCGAGAGGACGAAACTCGAATATTCCACGGTTGTCATCAGATTCGACCATGATGACCTTATCGGGTTTCTGGAACGGTAATATTGCCATAAATTGCCTTTTTAGGGGTTAATTTTTTGTTTGCTTTGATTATTTGGAGTACAACTCAACGATCAATTGCTCTTTGATGTTCTCCGGGATCAGTTCGCGCTCCGGATAGTTCATGAATTTGCCGGTCAGCGTATTCACGTCCCACTCCAGCCAAGGGTATTGGTTCGACCGGGAAGCTACTGAATTCAGGATTGTCTCAAGGGATCTTGAGCGTTCCCGTACGGTGATGATATCTCCGGGACGAACTTCGAAACTCGGAATGTTGACCACCTTTCCGTTGACCGTGATATGCCTGTGGGAGATCAGTTGACGGGCGCCACTCCGGGTGGGGGCGATTCCAAGTCGGAAGACTATGTTATCGAGCCTTGCTTCAATCAGTTGAAGCAGAACCTCCCCTGTTTTCCCCCCTTTCCGGGTTGCTTTCAGAAAGGTGTTTTTGAATTGTCTCTCGAGGATACCATATGTATACTTGGCCTTCTGTTTCTCCATCAACTGAATTCCATACTCAGAAGCCTTTGGGCGACGCCTTGACTGTCCGTGCATTCCGGGAGGGTAATTCTTCTTCTCGAAATACTTATCAGGTCCATAGATCGGATCTCTGAACTTTCTTGCAACCTTTGATTTTGGACCAATATATCTTGCCATAATTCTTTATTATAATTAGATCTTTGAATAGATACTATTAAACCCGCCGCCTCTTCGGGGGGCGACATCCGTTGTGCGGCAACGGAGTGATATCCATGATCTCAGTTACTTCAATTCCTGAGGTATGGATCGTGCGGATCGCAGACTCCCTTCCTGCCCCCGGACCCTTGATATACACCTTGACCTTCCTAAGGCCGGCATCATATGCTTTTTTTGTGGCATCCTGCGCTGCCATCTGAGCTGCGTAAGGGGTATTCTTTTTAGATCCCCTGAAACCCATTTTTCCGGCAGATGACCAGGAGATCACCTGACCGGTATTGTTAGTGAGGGTTACAATCAGGTTATTGAATGAGGCGTTGATGTATGCCCTCCCTACAGGATCGACTTTCACGATCCTCTTTCTTGAACTTTTCTCAGTTTTTGCCATAAACTCTACTAACTACGATTAACTTTTCGTTGCCTTCTTCTTGTTGGCAACTGTCTTTTTCCTGCCTTTTCTGGTACGGGCATTATTTTTGGTACTCTGTCCGCGGACCGGTAGCCCCAAACGATGACGGATTCCCCTGTAAGATCCTATGTCCATCAACCGTTTGATGTTCATCTGAGTTTCAGAACGCATAGCGCCTTCCACTTTAAAGTGATCGTTGATGATGGTACGGATTGCATTCTGCTCTTCGTCAGTCCAATCCTGAACTTTTTTGTTCCAATCCACTCCAGCCATGGTCAAGATCTTCTGCGCATTGCTCCTGCCAATCCCATAGATATAGGTCAGCCCGATCTCTCCCCGTTTCTGTTTGGGTAAATCAATACCTGCAATTCTGGCCATAATTGAACTCCTTTATAATAATTGTTAACCTTGTCTTTGCTTAAACCTCGGATTCTTCTTATTAATCACAAACAGCTTGCCCTTTCTGCGAACGATCTTGCACTCAGCTGAACGTTTTTTTATCGATGTCCTGACTTTCATGGTATACTCTGTTTTATCCTATTGATATCTAAATGTGATTCTTCCTTTTGTCAAATCATACGGTGACATTTCGATCTTCACCTTATCGCCCGGCAAAATTTTGATATAGTGCATCCTCATCTTCCCGGAGATGTGTGCGGTGATCACATGTCCGTTCTCGAGTTCCACCCTGAACATGGCGTTGCCAAGGGATTCGATGACCGTTCCATCCTGCTGGATTGAAGCTTGTTTTGCCATTTGTTATATGTTATTTGGTCCAAGTACCTCTTCGATGTAGGAGAAGGTAGATAGCACATCCGGTGCATCCTTCCTCACCACGATCGTAAGCTCAAAATGAGCTGAAGGCTGTTTGTCAGCAGTCCGTATGGTCCACCCGTCTGCAGCCTGGACGACATTTTTTGTCCCCAGGTTGATCATCGGTTCAATGCAAATCACCAGGCCCTCGGTCAACTTTGACCCAGAGCCCTGTCTCCCGTAATTGGGGATATCTGGTTTCTCATGTAATTGTTTACCCAGACCGTGACCAACCAACTCGCGAACGACCGAATAACCAAAGGATTCAACATAATCCTGCACCGCTGCGCTAATATCTCCTACCCGTTTCCCCGCCAGGGCCACATCCATGGCCTTAAAAAGGGACTCTTTGGTTCTTCTGAGCAGATCCATCACTTCGGGTCTCACCTCTCCAACGGGAAAAGTATAGGCCGAATCACCATAGAAACCGTGCTTGACGCATCCGCAGTCGATCGAAACAACATCACCATTTGTAAGAACTCTTTCTCCCGGGATGCCGTGCACCACCTCTTCATTGACAGAGATGCACAAAATGCCTGGGAATCCGCGGTACCCTTTAAAACCGGGGACCGCCCCTTCATCGCGGATAAATTCTTCCGCTATTTGATCCAGCGTTATCGTTTTAACGCCTGGTTTTATATGCTTTGCGACTTCTGCCAGGGTTTTGCTGACAATGATCGCGTTTTCCCGTAATCGTTCAACCTCTTCTTTCGTCTTTACAACCATCCGGTCTCAGTTTCATTTACCCGGCCATGCTGAATGACGACCTGCCCTTGATTCTTCCCGACTTGGTCAATCCATCGTAATGCCTCATCAGGAGGTGGCTTTCAATTTGCTGTAACGTATCCAGCACCACCCCTACCAGGATCAGCAGTGAAGTACCTCCATAGAACTGCGCAAACTGCGAGGTTACACCAACCAAACCTACAATCGCAGGCATGATGGCCACAAATCCGAGGAAGATAGAGCCCGGCAGCGTGATTCTCGACATGATGTTGTCGATGAACTCCGCGGTTTTTTTCCCCGGTTTTACACCCGGAATAAATCCACCATTCTTCTTCATATCCTCGGCCATTTGCGTTGGATTGATGGTAATAGCGGTATAGAAGTAGGTGAAGAAGATGATCATGAGGAAAAAAACCAGGTTGTACCAGAAGCTGGTATAGTCGGTAAATACCCGCGCAATGCCTGAAAGTGCTTCTGAGTTGGCAAAGCCGGCCAGGGTCAATGGCAGGAACATGATCGCCTGGGCGAAGATGATCGGCATTACACCAGCTGCGTTCACCTTTAACGGGATGTACTGACGGACACCTCCATACTGTTTATTTCCCACGATCCGTTTGGCATACTGGACCGGGATCCGGCGGGTTCCCTGTACCAGCAAAATAGTGACCAGGATCACAAAGACCAGGAAGGCGATCTCCACAACGAAGAGGACCAGTCCGCCACCCTGTTGCTCCATCCGGGATACAAGTTCCCCGAAGAGGGAGAATGGCAACCGCGCGATGATCCCGATCATGATGATCAGCGAGATCCCGTTTCCGATCCCTTTATCGGTAATCCGTTCCCCCAGCCACATGATGAACATGGAGCCGGCTGTAAGAGTGATGATGGAGGAGATCCCGAAGAAGGAGAATATAGAGTGTGAGATGGCTGCAGGATTGAACGGCATGATCCCTTCGGGCGGCATCTGGGATACCAGGTTTGCAATGTATGCGGGGGACTGGAAGATCAGGATAATCACAGTCAGGTATCGCGTGATCTGATTGATCTTTTTCCGTCCGCTTTCTCCCTCTTTCTGTAGTTTCTGGAAATAAGGTATGGCCAGCCCAAGCAGCTGCATTACGATAGAGGCGGAGATATAGGGCATGATCCCAAGAGCGAAGATGGAGGCATTGGCAAATGCGCCGCCCGAGAACATATTGAGAAGGCCCAACAGGCCGGAACTGCTCTGGTTCTGAAGGTTTGCCAGCATACCGGGATCCACCCCGGGCAATACCACATACGATCCCAAACGGTAGATCAGAATGATCCCGAGGGTATAGAGGATCCTCTTTCTCAGGTCTTCAATCTTCCATATATTTCGGATAGTTTGTATCAGCTTTTTCATTCAACAGAATTTAAATAGTGTTTGCACTCCCTCCGTTATCTTCAATAATTTTCTTGGCGGTAGCGGAAAATGCGTGAGCCGTAACATCGAGTTTGGTTTTCAGTTCACCTCTTCCCAGGATCTTGATCCGGTCTTTCTTGGAGGCGTATCCGTTATTTATCAGGACTTCAAGGTTGATCTCGTTTACCTTCAGCTTATCAGCAAGGTACTGCAGAGCATCTATATTGATGCCTTTATATTCGATTCGGTTGATATTCTTAAATCCAAACTTGGGAACACGTCTGACAAGTGGCATCTGGCCTCCTTCTTTTCCCAGTTTACGGGAATATCCTGAACGGGATTTGGCCCCTTTGTGCCCGCGGGTGGATGTTCCTCCCCTGCCTGATCCCTGTCCGCGTCCAATTCTCTTCGGGTTTTTTGTCGAACCTTCAGCCGGTTTTAGATTGCTTAAATCCATGGTTTGTATTTTATCCGTTGTTACGTTCGATGTTTTGAAATTAGTCCAGTTCTTCCACGGTGACCAGGTGTCTGACCTTGGTTACCATGCCCAGGATCTGTGGCGTAGCTTCGTGCTCTACTGTATGACGGATCCGTCTCAGTCCAAGAGCTTCAAGAGTCCTCTTTTGCCTTTCGGGTCTGCCTATTTTACTTCGGATCTGGGTGATTTTAATTGTTGCCATCGTCTCTGATGCATTTAGTTGGTGAAACATTATCCGTTGAAAACCCGTTCCATTTCAATTCCTCTGAGTTGAGCAATCGTGAATGGATCGCGCAGTTTGAGCAAGGCATTGATGGTAGCTTTTACGACCGAGTGCGGATTGGATGAACCTTTGGATTTCGCCAGTACATCTGTTATTCCCACGCTCTCCAGAACGGCACGCATAGCACCTCCTGCGATAACCCCGGTACCGGGAGCGGCGGGCTTCAGAAAAACGAGCGCTCCGGAATATTTACCCTCCTGTTCATGGGGGATCGTTCCTTTCAGGATTGGCACCTTGATCAGGTTTTTCTTGGCATCATCGATTCCTTTGGCGATAGCTGCTGTTACCTCTTTAGCTTTCCCCAGGCCAAATCCCACAACGCCATTCTCATTCCCTACCACTACGATAGCGGAGAAACTGAACGTCCGTCCCCCTTTGGTCACCTTGGTAACCCGCTGGATGCTGACCAGGCGATCTTTAAATTCGATCTCGCTTGATTTTACTCTTTTTACATTAGCGTGTGCCATAGTTAGTTAGAATTTTAGGCCACCTTCCCGGGCTGCTTCAGCCAGGGATTTTACCCGACCATGATATAAATATCCGTTTCTATCGAAGACTACTGTTTCGATGCCTTCCTGGCTGGCTTTTTCAGCAATCGCTTTCCCAACCAGCTTGGCTTGTTCGACCTTTGTGATCTTCTGGGAGCTGATCTCTCCTTCCAGGGAAGAGGCTGTAGCCAGCGTCTTACCGGTCAGATCGTCGATCAACTGTACGTAGATCCCCTTGTTGCTTCTGAACACCGTCATCCGTGGACGCTCTGCTGTCCCCGACACGATCTTCCGGATCCTCATTTTGATCCTCGAACGTCTGTATTCTTTTTTACTTTTGATTGCCATTGCACTGTGTTTTTATCGATGTATGGACGTGGCGTGCCTCGTCTTTACTGTCCTGCGGCTGTTTTACCGGCCTTCTTCTTGATCTCTTCACCCTGGAACCGGATGCCCTTTCCTTTGTATGGCTCAGGCGGGCGCAGTGACCGGATCTTTGCAGCTACCTGCCCCAGAAGCTGTTTATCAAAGGATTTGAGGATAATGGTATTGGCCTTTCCTTTTTGAGCGGTCGCCTCTACCGAAATCTCTCCTGGAATCTCCATGACGATGTTGTGGGAATACCCAAGTACCAATTCCAGTGTTTGACCGGTTGCTGTGGCTTTGTATCCAACGCCAACCAGCTCCTGTACCGTGGTAAAGCCTTCCGTAACACCTTTCACCATATTGGCAAGCAGGGAGCGGTATAGGCCGTGCTTTGAGCGGTCATCCCGTTCTTCGCTGTTCCGTAACACCAGGAGTTGATTCCCATCCAGTTTAACCGTGATCTTCGGGTCAACCTTCTGCTGCAATTCTCCCAGTTTCCCTTTCACCGTAACCAGGTTCTCGTTTGAGACAGTTACCTGGACATCTGCAGGGACTTCGATCGGGTTTTTTCCTATTCTTGACATCTGCTGGGCTCCTTCTTTAACTGATGTAACATAACACCTCCCCACCAATCTTCTTGACTCTTGCCTCTTTGTCTGTAATTATCCCCTGCGAGGTAGATAGAATGGCAACCCCTAAACCGTTCAAGACTTTTGGAAGGTGGTCTGAGTCAACATATTTTCTCAAGCCAGGCTTGCTGATTCTGACGAGGGAGTTGATGGCTGAGATTTTTGTCACCGGATGGTACTTGAGAGCAATTTTGATGTTGCCGGGGACCGGAGTATCTTCCACCTTGTAATTGAGGATATAGCCCTTCTCGTGAAGGATTCTGGTCATCTCTACCTTGATCTTCGATTTCGGGACTTCAACTATTCGATGGTTCGCCATCACGGCATTCCTGACCCGGGTTAAATAATCTGCAATGGGATCCGTAACCATATTTCTTTTTCTTTATCTTATTTTTATTATTCACGTACAGCCGCGATTAATCGCGGCTCTACCAACTAGCTTTTTTAACTCCGGGGATTAAACCCTTAACCGCCATTTCACGGAAATTGATGCGGGAGATGCCGAACAACCTCATATACCCCCTAGGCCTTCCGGTTAGCTTGCACCGATTGTGCAGTCTGACCGGTGATGCATTCTTGGGAAGTTTCTGTAAGGCAGCATAATCACCTGCCTCTTTCAGAGCTTTCCGTTTTTCTGCGTAACGCTCGACCAGTTTCTCTCTTTTCCGCTCTCTGGCTTTGATTGATTCTTTCGCCATAATTTTATTTGTTTTTAAATGGTAATCCAAAGGCTTTAAACAGGGCATAAGCCTCCCTGTCATTCGGTGCAGAGGTCACAAAAGTGATATCCATTCCGTTGATCTTGCTAACCTTATCGATGTCAATCTCCGGGAAGATGATCTGTTCCGATACCCCCAAGGTATAGTTTCCACGTCCATCGAAGCCTTTGTCGCCTATCCCTCTAAAGTCTCTTACCCGGGGAAGGGATACTGCGATCAGGCGATCCAGAAACTCATACATTTTATCGCCGCGCAGGGTGACTCTGACACCGATGGGATTTCCGCGTCTGAGCTTGAAGTTTGAGATATCTTTCTTTGATTTGGTAGCCACGGCTCTCTGTCCGGCAATCGAGGACATCTCATTCACCCCGGTTTCGATGAATTTCCGGTCTGTGATGGCAATACCTACTCCTTGATTCAGACTGATCTTGAGAATACGGGGTACCTGCATGCGGTTTTTGTAGTTAAATTCCTTCATCAATGCAGGGACGATTTCGTTCAGGTATTTCTCCTTTATTCTTGGTGTGTAAGCCATTATTTAATCACCTCCCCTGTTTTTTTTGAATAACGAACCAGCTTTTCACTCTTGGCATCGACCCTCCTGCTGATACGGGATGCTTTCCCTGTCCCATCCACAACCATGAGGTTGGATATGTGAACCGGTCCCTCTTTCTTGACGATTCCGCCCTGCGGATTCTTGGCATTCGGTTTGGTATGTTTTGAGACCATGTTCACCCCTTCCACGATGGCCATGCTTTTGGCTTTCTCAACCACCAGGATTTTCCCCTGTTGGCCCTTCGAATCGCCGGCAATGATCATCACCGTGTCGCCTTTTCGGATATGTAATTTCTTTTGCATGGAAGTTATATTACATTAAAGCACCTCTGGTGCCAACGAAACGATTTTCATAAACTGTTTCTCTCTCAGTTCCCGGGCAACCGGACCGAAAATACGTGTTCCGATCAGCTCACCGACATTGTTAAGCAGCACGACGGCATTATCATCAAACCGGATGTAGGATCCGTCGTTTCGTCGTATCTCCTTTTTAGTCCTTACCACCACGGCGGCGGAGACCGTCCCCTTCTTGATGTTCCCGGAAGGCATGGCATGTTTGACGGTAACAATGATCCGGTCGCCTACAGAGGCATACCGTCTCCGGGTTCCGCCAAGTACTTTGATGCACAGGACCTCCTTGGCACCACTGTTATCTGCAACAGATAATCTTGACTCTTGTTGTATCATGACTATTTAACCTTTTCAATGATTTCGACAAGTCTCCAGCATTTATTCTTGCTAAGAGGCCTGGTTTCAGCAATACGAACCTTATCTCCCTCCCGGCACTCGTTGGTCTCATCATGAGCCATAAAGCGCGAAGATTTCTTCACAAACTTCCCATACTTCGGGTGCTTGACCTTTCTTTCCACCTCAACCACAATGGATTTATCCATGCCATTACTGATAACAACCCCGGTTTTCTCTTTTCTTATTTTCCTGGTTTCCATGATTGTCAATTGGTTACTTGCTGTTTAATTTCTTCGCGATTCAAGTCTCTGTCGCGTAATTCCGTTTCAAGGCGGGCGATCGTTTTCCTGTAGGCCGTGATCTTATTCGGATTTTCGAGTGGTGAAACGGCATGATTGAGTCTCAGTTTTAGTAGCTGACGTTTCTCTGCATCCAGCCGTTCCCTGATCTCACCCGTAGTCATTTCTCTGATTACTTTCTGTTCCATGATTTCTATTATTCTTCAATGTAATCTCTGCGAACAACAAACTTTGTAGCTACCGGCAGCTTCTGGGCACCCAGGCGAAGAGCCTCTTTTGCTACTGCGATAGGCACGCCTTCCGCCTCAAACAGGATCCTGCCGGGAGTGATCCGGGCCACGAAATATTCGGGAGCTCCTTTTCCTTTCCCCATACGAACCTCAGCCGGCTTCTTCGTAACCGGTTTATCCGGGAAGATGCGGATCCATATCTGGCCTTCCCTCTTCATGTGACGGGTAATAGCCTGACGTGCAGCTTCAATCTGACGACCAGTGATCCAGGCCTGCTCGAGTGTTTTGATCCCGAAGGAACCAAATGCCAGTTCATGCCCTCGTTTGGCATTCCCCTTCATTTTACCCTTCTGCTGTTTCCTGTATTTAGTCCTCTTTGGCTGTAACATGATCTGATGGTATTACTATGATGGTGCTGTATTATTTTCTGCTTCTGGGTTTGGGTCTGGGACCACCACCGCCTCTGGGGCGCTGAATGCCCACAGGTTTCCCCTTCTGCCCACTGGTAGTGGGAACCAAATCAGGCCGCCCGTAGATCTCACCCTTGCAAATCCATACTTTGACGCCGATACGACCGTAGGTGGTATGGGCTTCACAGGTTGCGTAATCGATATCTGCACGGAAGGTGTGCAGCGGGATCCTTCCCTCTTTGTACTGCTCCCGGCGTGCCATTTCAGCACCCCCTAACCGGCCGGCTATACCGATCTTGATTCCTTCGGCTCCAATTCTTATCGCGGAAGCGATCGCTGTCTTGATGGCCCGGCGATAGGAGATCCGGCCTTCGATCTGATTCGCAACCGTATTGGCTACGATTACGGCATCCAGTTCGGGTCGTTTGATCTCGGAGATGTTGATCTGGATCTCTTTACTGGTAATCTTCTTCAGCTCTTCCTTCAGTTTGTCTACCTCCTGACCTCCTTTTCCGATGATGATCCCCGGGCGGGCAGTATGAATGGTTACCGTAACCAGTTTCAGCGTTCGCTCGATCACGATCTTTGAGATGCCGGCTTTGGAGAGACGGGCATTCAAATACTTCCGGATCTTCTCATCTTCAATGAGTTTGGGCTCAAAGTTTTTTCCGCCATACCAGTTTGAATCCCAGCCGCGAATGATCCCTAACCTGTTTGCAATCGGGTTTGTCTTTTGTCCCATTAACCTTTTTTATTTGATTTTAAATTCGTTCCTTTTTTAACTAATGGAGTCGCTTTCGGCTTGGCAGTTGCTTTTGGCCTGGCAGCTGTTTTTTGCTTTGGAACCGCTCTCGGTTTTGGAGCCGCTTTCGGCTTTGAAGTTGCTTTCGGTTTCTCCGCCTCTTTCGGCTTCTCAGTCTCTTTCGGTTTCGCAGTCTCTTTCGGAGTTTTAGCTTTAGAAGCTTTAGTGAGCTTCGGTGTGGCTTCCTTTACCTCTTCCACCACTTCATCCACTTCTGGTACGGGTTTATTCAAACTGTCGATGATGATGGTTACGTGGTTAGAGCGTTTCCTGATCCGGTGTGCTCTTCCCTGTGGTGCAGGTTGGATCCGTTTCAGGATACGTCCGCTATCTACCTGGATCTCTTTGACAAAAAGATCACTCTCTTCGATACGCAATCCTTCGTTCTTGATCTGCCAGTTTGCAATAGCTGAAAGAAGCAGTTTATGCAGACGGATGGCAGGATGTTTCGGATTGGTTTTTAAAATATGAAGCGCCAGTTCCACCCGTTTCCCACGGATCAGGTCTGCCACAATTCTCATCTTTCGGGGAGAAGTGGGGATATTATTCAGGCTGGCAAATGCCACATTCTTCCGTATCTCTTTTCGCTTCTCAGCTCGTGTACGACTTTTAACTCCCATGGTATTCTTCAATTATGTCGTTACTTTTTACCTTTATCCTTTTTCCCGGCGTGACCTCTGAAAATGCGTGTGGGGGCAAATTCACCGAGCTTATGACCTACCATATTCTCTGTGATGTATACCGGGATAAATTTGTTCCCGTTGTGCACGGCTATGGTCTGTCCAACAAAATCAGGAGGGATCACGGAACTTCTCGACCATGTTTTGACTGCAGTCTTTTTTTTAGACTCGATGGTTTGCAGTACCTTCTTCTCTAGTTTGTAATTGATATACGGACCTTTTTTCAGTGATCGGCTCATAATTCACTATTAAATATTATTTTTTCCTCTTTTCAACGATATACTTATTGCTGGCCTTTTTCCGGGCACGCGTCTTGTATCCCTTAGCCGGCACCCCTTTACGGGAACGCGGATGGCCGCCGGAAGCTTTTCCTTCTCCACCCCCCATCGGGTGATCCACCGGGTTCATTGCAACACCGCGTGTACGGGGCCTTCTGCCTTTCCAGCGGCTGCGACCGGCCTTCCCTGACGACTCCAGGCTGTGATCGGGATTTGAAACCATCCCAATGGTTGCTTTGCAGGCCTGAAGGATCATGCGTGTCTCTCCGGAAGGCATCTTGAGGATCGCAAACTTGCCATCTCTCGACATCAACTGGGCGGAGTTACCGGCACTTCTCACCAGCTTGGCTCCCTGCCCGGGACGAAGTTCCACGTTATGAATGATGGTCCCAAATGGGATCTCACTCAGGTACAAGGTGTTCCCGATATCAGGCGGGACCCCTTTCCCCGAAAGAACGGTTTGGCCAACTTTCAGGCCATGCGGGGCAATGATGTACCGTTTTTCACCGTCTTTGTAATTGATCAAGGCAATCCTTGCCGTCCGGTTGGGATCGTATTCGATCGACTTCACCTCGCCGGGTACAGCATCTTTGTCCCGTTTGAAATCAATCAGACGATACCTCTGTTTATGACCACCGCCCATGTACCGCATGGTCATTTTGCCTTCATTGTTTCTTCCACCGGTTCTCTTTTTTGGAGCAATCAGGCTCTTCTCAGGTGTTGATGTGGTAATTTCATCAAACGCACTGATGACCTTGAATCTCTGACCGGGTGTTGTCGGTTTGTATTTTTTAAGCGCCATTTAATTAAATATTGCTGTAAAAGTCAATCGTTTCACCTTTAGCCAACGTTACGATGGCTTTTTTATATGTATTTGTTCTACCCGTAATGACACCGCCTTTGGTGAAGCGGGATTTGTTCTTGCCGGAATAGATCATGGTATTGACCTCGATGACATCCACGCCATACAACTCCTTTATCGCTTTTTTGATCTGGAGCTTGTTGGCCTGGCGGTCAACCACAAACCCGTAACGGTTCAGTTTCTCGCCCATCTGGGTCATCTTCTCGGTAATGATCGGTTTGATTATAATACTCATTGCTAGCGAATTAACTGATTAATTCTGGGTTATATTTTCGATCTCCCTGAGGGAACTCTCTGTGACCAGCATGCGGGCAGCGTGGAGAATTTCGTAGGTATTGAGATCTGCTGCATGGATCACCTTTACCTTCTGAAGATTACGCGCAGAGAGGACCAGGTTGGTGTCTGTTCCGTTCGTGACAAGAAGGGTATATCGATCTTCAAGCTGGAAATTCTTCAGTAGTTCAATCACGTGTTTCGTCTTTGGAGTTTCAAAGGTAAAATCCTCTACCACGGTCAATCCATTCTCTTTCATTTTATAACTCAAGGCTGATATACGCGCAAGTCTCTTCAGCTTTTTGTTGAGCTTAAAGTTATAATCCCTTGGCTGAGGGCCGAACGTTCTCGCGCCACCCCTGAAAATCGGGTTCTTGATACTCCCTTTCCGGGATCCGCCAGTGCCTTTTTGTCGATGCAGTTTCCGGGTACTTCCTGAAAGCATCGAAACCTCAAGTGTTGCATGTGTTCCCTGTCTGCGGTTGGCCATGTACTGCTTTACATCGAGGTAGATCGCATGATCGTTGGGCTCAATGCCAAAAACAGCATCGTTCAGCTTCACTTTACGATCGGTTTTTGCTCCCTGTATGTTATAAACTTCTACTTCCATCTCTCAATAATTACATATGATCCATTGGATCCCGGAACTGCTCCTTTGACGAGCACCAGGTTCTTGTCAGGAATAATCTTTACAATCTGAAGGTTGATTACTTTCACACGGTTGCCACCCATTCTTCCGGCCATCCGCATTCCCTTGAATACACGAGACGGCCATGAAGATGCGCCAATGGATCCGGGAGCTCTGAGCCGGTTATGCTGCCCGTGCGAAGCATCACCGACACCGTGGAATTTGTGGCGCTTGACTACTCCCTGGAATCCTTTCCCTTTGGAGATGCCCACTACATCAATGAATTCCCCTTCCACAAAGATGTCAACCTTGACCACATCCCCGAAGGTCTTCTGATGTCCAGATTCAAAACGGGTGAACTCGGCTATCACCTTTTTCGGCGGGATACCGGCTTTGGCAAAATGGCCCTGCTCTGCTTTGGTTGTGTGCTTCTCTTTCTTATCATCAAAAGCCAACTGGATGGCATCGTAGCCCTCTTTCTCCTTGGAACGGACCTGTGTGACCACACACGGACCTGCCTCGATCACCGTGCATGGAATATTCTTTCCGTCGGGGTCATAGACACTGGTCATTCCGATTTTTTTCCCAATTAATCCAGACATTTTTCTTCGTTTTTTTAATTAGTTTACGATCACACCTTGATTTCCACCTCCACGCCACTGGGTAACTCGAGTTTCATCAGGGCATCGATGGTTTTGGAAGTCGTACTGTAGATGTCCAGCAACCGTTTGTACGAACATAGCTGGAACTGTTCCCGGGATTTCTTGTTTACAAATGTCGAGCGTAAAACAGTAAAGATCTTCTTGTCTGTTGGCAAGGGAATTGGCCCACTAACCACCGCGCCTGTTGCCTTTACCGTTTTGACAATCTTCTCGGCTGATTTGTCGACCAGGCTGTAATCGTAAGACTTCAACTTAATTCTGATTCTCTGGCTCACGTTGTTTTATGTTTTAATTATATATTGGAATATATCCTCTGATTTTCAAAAGTACCTCATCCATGATCTCCTGCGGAGTGGCCTGGTAATGTGAAAACTCCAGCATGGAGGTTGCCCTTCCCGAAGTCAGACTCCGCAGGGTGGTCACATAACCAAACATCTCTGCCAGCGGAACCTTCCCGTGAATCACCTGATTCCCGATCCGGGAATCTACCTCCTCCACCTTTCCCCGGCGTTTCGTAAGATCGCTTGTTACCTCCCCAATGTATTCACTGGGGGTGACCACCTCGAAGCGCATGATGGGCTCCAGCAGAACCTTCCAGGCTTTTTTACTGGCCGCACGGAAAGCAAGGCCGGCTGCCACCTCAAACGAGAGGGCATCCGAATCAACCGGGTGAAAAGAGCCGTCAAGCAGCTTCACCTTGATACTTACCATGGGAAATCCAACCAGTGGTCCATTCAACATGGCCGATTTCAACCCTTTCTCAATAGCCGGGATGAACTCCTTAGGAATGGAACCTCCTTTGAACTCGTTGAGAAAATCGAGTCCCTTGACTCCGTCATCGGCTGGTGAAATTTCAATCAAAAGGTCAGCAAAACGACCTTTGCCACCACTCTGTTTCTTGTATATCTCACGGTATTCAACGGTATTCAGGATGGCCTCCTTATAAGCAACCTGAGGTGTTCCGCGGTTGCATTCGATGTTGAACTCCCTTTTGAGCCGGTCGCAAACAACATCCAGGTGCAGTTCTCCCATTCCACTTATCAGGGTTTGTCCGGTCTCTTCATCCACGCAAAGCTTGAACGTCGGATCCTCTTCGGCCATCTTGGCAAAAGCCAGACTGAGTTTTTCTACATCATCCTGGGTTTTTGGTTCCACGGCCATGTTGATCACCGGGTCGGGGAACGCCATGGTCTCCAGCACGAGTGCGTGCTTAGGGTCACAGAGGGTATCGCCGGTGTGCGCCTCTTTCAATCCAATGGCCACACCGATTTCTCCCGCTTCAATCTGTTTGATAGGGTTCTGCTTGTTGGCATGCATCAGGATCAGACGCATGACCCGGTCCTTCTTCCCCGTCGTGGTATTGAGTACCTGTTGCCCGGACTCCAATTTTCCGGAATAGACCCTGAAAAAGGTAATCCTGCCAACGAAGGGATCTGTCGCAATTTTAAATGCCAGGGCGGTAAATGGTTCTGCCGGATCCGGGTGACGCTCCTCCTCTTTGCCCGTATAGGGGTTGATTCCTATAACAGCAGGTACATCATAGGGGGATGGAAGAAAGCGAACAATGTTGTTGATGAGAAGTTGAACTCCTTTATTTTTAAATGATGCTCCGCACAAGACCGGTGTAATCCGGTTCTCGATGGTCGCTTTCCGCAGGGCGATAATGATATCTTCTTCCGTGATGCTGCCGGGATCATTCATGAACCTGGTCAGCATTTCATCACTCTCCTCCGCGGTTCCTTCGATGAGGTTGAACCGGTACTCCTGCACCAGGTCGAGTAAATCATCAGGAACCGGGATCTCGTTAAAGGTCATGCCAAACGACTCTTCATCCCAGGTATAGGCTTTGCCGCTGATCAGGTCCACGATGCCGGTGAACTCCTCCTCCTCGCCTATCGGGATCTGGATTGGAACCGGCTGGGCACCCAGTTTCTCTTTGATCTGATGGACCACCTGGAAGAAGTCGGCTCCAACCCTGTCCATCTTATTGACGTAACAGATGCGGGGAATATGGTACCGATCAGCCTGCTTCCAGACAGTCTCCGACTGTGGTTCAACACCTCCCACTGCACAGAAGATGGCGATGGCGCCGTCGAGTACCCGAAGCGATCGTTCCACCTCAACGGTGAAATCGACATGCCCCGGGGTATCAATGATGTTGATCCTGTATTTCTCGTTGTTGTAATTCCAGTAAACGGTAGTCGCTGCAGAGGTGATGGTAATGCCACGCTCCTGTTCCTGCACCATCCAATCCATGGTGGCTGTACCATCGTGAACCTCTCCAAGCTTATAGTTGATGCCGGTATAATATAATATACGCTCGGTCGTCGTGGTTTTTCCCGCGTCGATATGGGCCATGATGCCGATGTTGCGTATATGTTCTATTTTACAGGGCATGAGGGTTAAAATCTGAAGTGTGAAAAAGCCTTATTGGCTTCCGCCATCCGGTGCGTGTCCTCTTTCCTCTTGAAGGCTGTTCCCTCCTCTTTATAGGCAGCCATGATCTCAGCGGCTAACTTTTGTCCCATGGTCTTCTCATGCCTTTTCCGGGAGAAGTTGACCAGTGCTTTCATGCCGATTGACACCTTGCGTCCGGGACGGATCTCCGAAGGGATCTGGAAGGTAGCGCCCCCGATCCGGCGGCTGCGCACTTCTACGGCGGGGGTTACATTAGCCAGCGCCTTCTTGAAAACCTCCAACCCATCTTCACCGGTCTTTTCGCTCACAATATCCATCGCCTCATAAAATATACTATAGGCTACGTTCTTTTTCCCCTGTAACATGATATTGTTTACAAACTTCGTGACAAGCGTATCCTTGAACCTTGGATCAGGGATCAGGGGACGTTTCTTTGGTATTGCTTTTCTCATAATCTATTTTTTTACCTTCGGCCGTTTGGCGCCGTATTTTGACCTTCGTTGCATGCGGCCTTCTACGCCAGATGTATCGAGGGCACCCCGGATGATGTGGTAACGAACACCCGGCAGGTCTTTTACACGACCTCCGCGGATCATCACGATGGAGTGCTCCTGCAGGTTGTGACCCTCACCGGGGATATAGGCGTTCACCTCTTTCCCGTTGGTCAGTCGTACCCTGGCCACTTTACGCATTGCCGAATTCGGCTTCTTGGGTGTAGTTGTATATACCCTTACACATACCCCTCTGCGTTGCGGACAGCCATCCAGCGCAGGAGCTTTGCTCTTGTCGGTCAGTTTTTTTCTTCCTTTTCGAACCAGTTGCGAAATCGTAGGCATATCAATCGATTTAAACTATTTTAATGGTCAAAATCCCTCAAAACGGGCGTGCAAAGGTACAAATTATTTCAAATTCAACAATTGGAATCGACATAAATTAGAAGAACCCGGGCTGGTTTTGATGTTGGAATCGTTGCAGGAATACAGACAGGAAGGTGATAAGAGGCAGAGACGTGGGCCGACTTCCGCAATTGATGCCGGTTGAAAACCTATAGTCGTCTCGCAGTATCAGGTTTCCTAGCTATTTCAGCTTGTCATCCATTCAAAAACCGTCGCCGATTTTTGAGGGTGCAAAAATACAACAAATTTTCAACCCTGCAAGGGAATTCGTTACAATTTTCAAATGGACGATGTTAGCTCTGCGATCTCAATCGGTTTGCATCATCCATTTTAATGATAACCAGAGTCCCGTCAAGGTCGGGGATCAGTACGGGAAATTCGGGAATGGTGAGCAAAAATTCGTCGGCAGCCCGGACAACCCCCGGCCATTTCCTGTTGTAATCATGAACCAGGATCACCCCCCCGGAACTCATCCGGGGGTAAAAGAATTCAAGTCCGGCTCTGGTAGGTTTGTAGAGGTCGGCATCGATGTTGACCAGGGCAAAGGTCTCCCCTGCCACAGGCGCTGCAGAGTCGGGGAAGTAGCCCGGACAGATCCTGAGGAGATCATTTCCCTTGATCCGTCTCAGCACCTTCGAAACAGAGGTATCAGCAAAATTCCGGGTGGTATAGGTGGCAGCCTTCCCGGTCTCTCCCAACAGATCCACCCCCGGAAATCCTTCAAATGTATCGAAGAGGTAGAGTTTCCTGGCAGGATCCATCAGATGAAGCAACCTGGCACTATCTCCTTTGTAAACACCCAGTTCAGCAAACGCCCCCGGAACCTTGTCCCGATGCAACCGCTCTGTCTGAAGCCACCAGGTAAAGAACCGTACCTTATCAGAATAGAATCGTTCCAGCCGGATCAGGGAAACCGGCACCCGTTTCGCTCTCCTTGCCTCCTTCCAGGCTGCTGGTTGATTCACGGGATGAAAGAGGGCCATCCAGAGGAACCTCCCTGCCAGAAAGAGCAGGAGAGCTACAAGAATGATGTTGGTAAGCTGAAAAAGGGAGAGGTCCATCGGCTCTTTTTGTGGTAAAAATAGCGATTAATTTCTTAAATATCCTTACATTTACCGCGATCTTTCCAACCATGACAAGAGGTTTCTTTATACGCATCAAGTCCATTCCTGCCGTACTTATTCTTCTTTTCCTATCCGGCGGAAGCCTCTTCTCCCAGAAAACCACTTTTGGCGACCTGATCCCCGGCCGTTACCTCCCCTCTTCCATCCATCCTGCACAACTGCTCGACTGTAACCGCTACTTTCAGCTGGCCGACAGCATCAATCAATCTGTTTTCGAACTTACCGGGATAAATCCCATACCCGGATACCATTGTGGGAATGACACCCTCAGCTATCTCCGGAGATCCATCGAAGAGACCCTGAAAGAGATCTCACCAGGCTCTCTCCTGGTCCGGATGATCATCGACCGGACAGGCTCACCACTCTGCTGTAAAGTATATATGAAGGGAGGAGATAACCCAGGTAAGCAGGTGGAGGATGCCCTCTCAAAACTGCTCATGATGCCGAGTTACCGGAATGGGAAACCGATCCCTACCGAGTGCCGGTTCATCTATGATTTCATGGCCCCGAAAACCTACGGAAAGAGAATCATTGATTGAAAAAGTTTGTTCCTGATCCCATGTCAAATTCGATTCTCGAACTGTTGAATGAAGCCCAAAAAGCGGCCGTCGTAGCTACGGAAGGGCCGGTTATGGTGATTGCAGGAGCCGGTTCGGGGAAGACACGCGTATTGACCTTCCGGGTAGCCTGGCTGCTGGAACAGGGAGTGGATCCATTCCGGATCCTGGCCCTCACCTTCACCAACAAAGCGGCACGGGAGATGAAAGAACGGATCATCAGACTGGTTGGTGGCACCGAGTCCCACAGCGTGTGGATGGGAACCTTCCACTCCATCTTCGCCAGGGTATTGCGGGTGGAAGGACATTTGCTGGGATATCCGCCCAATTACACCATCTATGATACCGACGACTCCAAGCGTGTGATCCGGAACCTGGTCAAAGAGAACAGCCTCGATGAAAAGGTCTACCAGTATGGTTATATCCTCCACCGGATATCAGCCGCTAAAACCTCCCTGATCTCCGCCGATGAGTATCACATCAATCCGGAGATCCAGGAGTATGACTCCTCCGCCGGTAAACCCCTGACCGGACAACTCTACACGCAGTACCAGAACCGGCTGAAACGGGCTGCAGCCATGGACTTCGATGACCTCCTGTTCAACATGAACATCCTGTTGCGCGACTTCCCTGAGGTCTTGTACAAGTACCAGCAGAAGTTCCATTATATATTGGTGGATGAGTACCAGGATACCAACTACGCCCAGTATCTCATCATCAAAAAGCTGGCTTCCAATAACGAAAACATCTGTGTGGTGGGCGACGATGCACAGAGCATCTATGCCTTCCGGGGGGCCAACATCCAGAACATCCTGAACTTCCGGAACGACTACCCCGATCTCCAGACCTTCAAGCTGGAGCAAAACTACCGTTCAACCAAGACCATCGTAAACGCGGCAAACAAAGTCATACAAAAAAATAAGCAGCAGATATATAAGGAGATATGGACAGAAAATGAGGAGGGGGGGCTGATCCGTCTGATCCGGGCTTCTACCGATACAGAAGAGGGGAACCTGGTGGCCCAGTCGATCTTCGAACAGAAAATGAACCACCAGCTCCCTAATGAAGCCTTTGCCATCCTGTACCGCACCAATGCCCAGTCAAGGTCACTGGAAGAGGCACTCCGAAGGCTGAATATCCCCTGCCGGATTTACGGGGGTATCTCCTTCTACCAGCGGAAAGAGATCAAGGACATGCTGGCCTATTTCAGGCTGGCCATCAATCCGAAAGACGAAGAGGCGTTGCTCCGCGTGATCAACAACCCCGCCAGGGGGATTGGCAAAACCACTATCGAGAAACTGATTGTAGCGGCAGATGACAGTGGTTCCGCCATCTGTGAGGTGATTGGAAATCCCCAGTCACACCACCTCTCCCTCCCATCCGGGACCATGCAGAAGATCCAGGCCTTTCTGACCATGATCCGCAGCTTTGGTGCGATGCTCAAAACCCGCAACGCGTTTGATCTGGGCAAGCACATCGCTACCTCCAGCGGATTGCTGAAACAACTTTATGAAGACAAATCGCCGGAAGGGGTAAGTCATTTCGAAAACATGGAGGAGTTGCTCAATGCGATCAAAGAGTTTACGGAAACAGAGCGGGTACCGGATGTGGAAACCGGAGAGATCGACACCTCCATCCGAACCCTGGATGAGTTCATGCAGGAGGTAGCTCTGCTTACGGATGCGGATTACGATAACGACAAGGGGAGAGACAGGGTGACGCTGATGACCATGCATTCGGCCAAAGGATTGGAGTTTCCGCACGTTTACCTGGTGGGACTGGAGGAGAATCTCTTCCCGTCGATCCAGAGCCTCCACTCCCGGGCGGATCTGGAAGAGGAACGCCGGCTCTTTTACGTAGCACTCACCCGTGCACAGAAGTGTGTGACCGTTAGTTATGCCGAGAACCGTTACCGGTGGGGGAACCTCACCATCTGTGAACCCAGCAGGTTCATCTCCGAGATCCCGGAGGAGCAACTCGACCTGCCGAAAAAGGCATCGGTGCGTCCGGGAAGCTTTCTTTCTGAAGATAATTTCTCCGCTTCACTGCCCGGATTGAAACGTCCGAAAAAGATCACGCCTGCTTTTAACAACCTCAAGAAGGCAAGCACCAGCGATATTCCGGATGACGTTAATGCGGCTTCTGTGGAATCTATTGTTCCGGGCATAGAGGTGTTGCACGAACGTTTCGGGAAAGGGAAGGTAGTCCAGGTTGATGGAGAGGGGTCCAACAAAAAAGCGACCGTCTTTTTCCCGGACATAGGGCAAAAACAGTTGCTATTGAAATTTGCCCGGCTGAAAATTGCAGGGGAGTAAGTCTCATTAAGCGGCCAGAGCCATAATCAACCCAATTCTACATAGGTATGTAGCTGATTTATAAGTTTGTTAAATGAGATTTTGAAAATATCATTCATCTTTGATCAGTGAATTCTGGCTTTGAAATTCTGAATGTCAAAATTTTGAACAGGACTGTATAAAATTTGGACAGTCCAAATCTTTTTTTAATCACCTTTTTACCTAATCAGTTGATAATAAAACACATATAAATATGGCATGAAAATTGTAATGATACCTATATTCTTTGAAGAAATATATCCAACTTTAAAGTCATATTTATGAAAACAACAAAATTAAAGAGAGTTTTCTCTCTCTCTCTCTCTCTCTCTCTCTCTTCACTTTAACCATCTCTTTTCAAAGCGCCGCGCAAACCGTTACCGGCCACGGAACTGCGAAAGCATTAGCCAAATGGGTTACTCCCGGGGGAGGAGGTGGTGGCCATGAAGACGGTCCCAGTGAAACCGGGGATTCAACAACGGTAATTACTACCACAACCTTGTACTATGACAGTATCAGTTCCAGGTTTGGAGTACACACTGACACCCCTTTGGCCCCTATGCATGTGATTGGGGGAACCATATTTGACGGAAACATGCGGGTAATTGGCCGGACCACTTTTGAGGGAGATACGAATTACTTTTACAACAAACTTTATATTGGACATGCGTCGTCTGTTAGCGTAGACAGCAGTCATATGATCGGGTATATGGGATTTAACGTGTTTCGCGGGTTAAACAGTTATTGGTACCGATATACAGATCAAACGTACAATGGTAGCTCTTTAATCCTGGGAAATACAAAAGGCGGGTTGTTCTTTGGGACAATTTCCTCCACAGGCGGATCAAATCCGAATCCACTTTCGGATACTCAGCTTCTTTCGAACTTGAAAATGGTGCTTACTGGCCAGGGGAGACTTGGCCTTGGGATAGGCTCACCCCGTGCCCAGATGGAAATAGTACACGCTGACGAAGAGAAACCCGCACTGATCCTGGATCAAACATCCGAAGAGATGAGCACAAATGAAATCCAGTTTCATTTGGACAGCCGCGAACAATGGGCCATCGGATCACATTTGAACGACGACCATCCGAATTCTTTTTTTATCTGGAACCACACCAAATTCAGGACAGTGTTCATGATTAACGAGGATAGCCTGGTAGGGATCAACACGGAACATCCATCAGCCATGCTGGAAGTAAACGGATCATTCAAAGCGAAAACCGTGGGGATCGGAACCGCACCACCATCGCCTTCCTCGACATTTAAATTATTTGTGGAAGGCGGCATTAAGGCTCGGGAAATGAAAGTGACGGTAAATTCGTTTGCCGATTATGTATTCAAGGAGGATTATCCTCTTCTCCCAATCGGAGACCTTCAGCAATATATCACCACGCATGGCCGGTTGCCGGGGATCCCATCGGCTGAAGAAGTGGAAACCGAA
>JBDROF010000080.1:0-27317 GCA_043810345.1 Bacteroidota bacterium
TTGGAGCCTTTGTCCTTATCGATTTCTTCTCCCCAGGTGGTATCGATATCCTCAATGTGAACCAGGTTACACGGCTCACCAATAAGGTACCTTTTACTCGAAGCACAATTCGGAATGATCACAATTCCCTTGAAACCGATCCCGAACTGGGCAATCCATTTCTGCACTGCCTTTTCGATTCCGGGGTAAAATCCTTCCAGGGAGATCTCATAGCCCCCACAATCCTGGTTAGAGCCTTTCAGTTTCTTCTGGTTGGGTTTAATGGTACCCTGGGTCATGTAGAACCGCTGCATGAACCGGTCCGTTTTCAGGGTGATATCATCAGTTATCGTCACTCCATCGACATCCCGGGCAGGGAACAGGGCCCAATCAATATCGGATTCCTGGATTAATATGATCTCACTCTTGATCCCACCACCACCACCGGCGTTATCTCCGGCCGGCTTGGCAAGATCGAATAGAATGAAACTTGCAACTCCTTGTGGTCCTGGCACCAGGAAGCCAAAGGCAAGGAAGCCCAGCATCAACACCCCTGGGTTTGCCCCGGTGGCATAAGATATGATTGATGCCGAAAAAACAGCAAGCAGAATGGTCGTTAAAAATTTCAGGATTTTCATTGTCTATTTCCTTTCAAGATTAGCACTTAATGAATTATATCGAAGCCGAAGCCTGGGTAGGAACATAGGCAAAGATCGCTTCCTCAATCCCGAATCCTACGGATTCATGCCAATCGCTGAACACCTTGATCATCCGGTCGATACTTTCGATATTGATTTTGGAGGCGCCCTTGTTGCGGTTGATCAGACGGATGAAATTCTCCTTCGGTGTGGTGAAGATGATGTCTTTACCGTTCATCGAAGGCAGTGGAGTGAGGGTCAGGTTGGTCCCTTCAATCAGATCTTTCTGGCCGTTGTAGTTGGTATCCTGGCCATGGAGATCCCGGCGCTTTTTGTGATAGGAGGCGTACCATGCCCTGGAAAGGAAAACATTCATCGGTTTGTCCTGGTAGAGTTCGGCGATAGCAGCGCCAAACTTCTCGATTTCGTCGAAAATGTTGGCAGCGGTAAGGTCTGCCAGGGAGATGAAGTTGATATTCGAGGTGCCGGCGGCTTTCTTGGCTTCCAGGATCGTACAGAAACCGTCCATGGAGAGTCCGGATGCCTGGGGCGTTCCGGCTACAACGACAGCGTAAACGCCTTTGCCAATCAGCATCAGTTCACGGTTGTCCATTACTTTGGGAACAACCAGTTGATCGATGATGTACCTGGATATCCCCCAGTCTTTGCGGTCCTTGGTTTCATCGGTAAGGAAACCTAACCAGGATTCAAACACTTCGTCCGGTTAAAATTCGAGATCGAACTTGTGCCGGCGTTGCGGAATGGTGATCGGCGTAAATACGGCGGTGCCTTTGGGAGTCCAGCCTTTTTGAAAACCCTGAACAAGGTCATCGATGACTGCTTTGGAGGCACGAAGCTCAAGATCAGCGCCGGCGATCGTTGTCATGAACTTTTCAGAGTAGGTGGGTTGGGTCAGAAGGCGAAGAATATCCTTCATGTTGGTCCCTATGTAGGTGCCAAATGCGGGTCACAATTCCAAGTAAGAAGCCAGTAGTACGAAGTACGAAGGGAAAAGAAAATTAAATCAGAGGTGTATTCCCTGTCAAAGGGCTCTGTAACCGGTCGAAACAGCTGCTTCGAGGTCGTGGATATGGTTGATCAGGCGTTGGATCTCCTGGATGGAGAGAGACCGGCAGGGGGAGACATCCCGGACCTGGCGGAGTGCATGTTGCACCATCTCACCCGTAGCATCCAATACCAGTCTGATCGTTCGAGGATCAGCATTTTTTTTGCCCCGAAGCTCCTGGTATTCATTGAATCTATCGATCGCGTATGTCAGAGTGGTCGAAGCTTCATTGTAACGGTTGATCTCTACATTGCACTTCATGTTGATGACATAATCGTTGTATTTTCTGTACATTTTCAGGATTTCCCTACGGTTGGCATGGGTGGCCCCTGCCCTTCTCAATGTGCTCTCTGCCCTGTTTATTTCATCCATGGAGTAATAGAGATCAAGGCTGTCGGAGAAGTTATAATAGGTGTTCCCACGCTCTCCTCCGTCGATGAACTGATCGTGCGTGATCGGGTAGTCCTGTAGTTGCCATATGGGATCAAACGGCATATGAGATACAATGAGACTGTCGGGAGATATCATAAAATAGATGGTGGAGAAACTTTTCCGGTATCTGCCATTATATAAGTATCCACTGCCCCAGGTAGGATCGAAAAGATACCATTTCCCGTCAATTTTCACGACATTCCAGGCGTGTCCCAGGTCGGAATTCAGACGACCATCAACCCGGTTGTATCCGTGCACGGTGAGTGCCTTCATTCCCATCCGGTTACAAATGGCAGTAAAGACCTCCGCATACCCCTGGCAAACCGCCTTTTTAGTCTTAAGGGTATACAGAACAAAATCATCGATGCTTTCATACCGGCTGGCTGTCTCTATCTGGTTCAGGTCGTAAACGACCGAATTCACAATCCAGGAGAATAGTGCTTTGACTCGTTCTGTTTCACCTAGGAATCGTTCATTCAGGTAAATGGCAAAGTCTTGTGGTGATCGTGTAACCCCATTAGGAATTGAGCGGGCCAGGGAGTCAACATTCCATCCATCAGAATAAGCGTGGGAAACAGCCAGCGATCCCAGTAGCAAGCAAAGGAATAGTTGTCGGAGCATACGGTGAAATGATTGTGAAATAAAAGTAGAGATTTCCTCAGATATAACGTTGATTATTCTTCGGCATTTTGCCTTTTCTTCACTTTCTTCACATAATAGATTGAGAGGCCTATGGAGATCATTGCCAGGAAAAGGAAAGCCACGATCCGGTAGAGAATCTCCACATTCGCCAGATCCACCACAAACAGGTAGATGGCAGTGGCTATGAAACTGGCCAGCGCCATCCAGCGGTATTTGATGCTTCGGAGCAGAAGGCTCAAGACAAAAAACACCACTCCTGCAAACGTCCAGGAAAGTGTAATATAGGGGCCGGGAACTGCCTGGAATAAGGCATAAAGTGTGGTAATAAAGAGTATGATCAGGTACGTATTCCGGATCACCTCGGTCTTAATATTCAACCGCTCCTTCTGCCAGTTGATCACCCGGACAGATAAAAAAGCGACGACCGGAAATGAGAAGTTGATGAGGCTACTGGAGGCAGCGGTTGCGAAGTAGGTTACAAGAATTATCAGGAAAAGACAGACGTTCATCGCAATGATAATCTGGGAACGGTACCATATCGCAATAGAAGCCACCAGAAAACTCTGGATCGAAAGCAGCAGGAATGCCCGCGGAAAATTATAAAGTCCGTAGATGGTGATGCTGATGGCCACAAAACCATAAAGAGCATATAGCGCAGCGGAATACTTCCATACTGAGAATTGTTTCAGAATGATGGAATAAGGGATGCAAAAGAGGGCGATGGCGAGGAACAGCCAGATATAATCCTCCGGGAAATAGGTCACCACCCAAAGCCATAACAGAGCAGAGAACATCAACCCATTCAGAAGGATGGATGTCAGGATAATCCGGTCGGGGAACTTCTCACTCCCGGGAACCAGAGCAACAAGAGAAAAGATACCAGCGCATGCTGCCAGATAGATGTAGCTGTACTGATGTGTGGTCACTCCCTGAAGCGGATTTCCCACCAGCGGATTGTTCAGGATCCAGATCAAGAGGGTGAAATAGGTCAGGAGGATGGCAATGATCAGGATCCTGTACCAGCCAAACCGGTAAAAGAGAAACAGGGCTCCGGCACCACCGAGGGTGATGACCGGCAACATGAGGTGCGTGGTATCACTCACAATGGCCGTGACGATAGTCATGATCAGGGCCAGGACTGCATAGAACTCAGACCCTTTCCGAATGGCCAGGTAAACCTGAATACCTATAACAATCAGAAGCAATGACACACCAAGCCCCATCCAGGGGATCACGGCATTATTTGTAAAAAAGTGAAGCCTTAATGTAACGTAGAAAAGAAGAAGCTGAGCGAACACGCCAAACAAAAACGACATGTAGGAATATGACCTTTTTAACCCGTACGACAGGGCCAGGATCCCCCCTACGGCAGCATATCCAATGAGGGCTGCCAGCAGGGGTTGCTGTACATTGGTCATGTATTGGGCCAGAAAGATTATGCCAAAAAAGAGGACGATATTTCCCAGCCATGCCAGGCCAAATTCACCTATCCGGGATTCGAGCAGGGACTCTTCTGAACCGCTCGTCTTCAAGGAGAAGCCTGGCATTTCTATTTCATCATCCGAAGGAAAGTAGGGAGCATGGCTTCCTTCCATCCTGGCTTCCAACCTGTTGAGACGTCTCTCAAGAGCATCCAGGCGTTGTTGGATCGTCAATAAACTCTCCGCATCATTCGATTTCATCTCTGACATAGAACCTCCTTTTTATACCGGATGTTTTTTCCACGGGGGAAGCAACCAGAGAAGAAAGGCCAGGATCGCAAATGGAACCAAAAACCAGAACCAGGCCATCAAATATCCCTCGGCACCAACAAGTTGGTTTTTATATACGGTAAATCCATAAAAGCTTTTTGAGAAGAGCTGGCCTCCAATGACCACATTCCACCGCATATAAAATATCCCGAATAACACCAGCATACTGATCACAAAATAGATGGTTCTCCGTATCTTCTCAGCCGGTTTGTAAAACTGCAATACGGCAAGTGTTACGATCGGAATGATGGTGCCCATGAAGATCTGGAATACAAACATGCTGAAGAAAAGTTTTGCATTGACAAGAAGATGCAGGATGTCAAACGACTCCTCTGCTTCATAGATCCTGTGAACCTGATCCAGAGCTTCCAGGGAGAAATCCATGATCAGGATGTAGAACAGGAACTTTCCAATGGTATCCAGTGCCAGAATATCACTTTTGATCTTCCGGATCCTGGATACAATCATATAAATAAACATCACCAGGGCAATACCGGAAACCATGGCAGAGAAAAGGAAAATTACCGGCATCAACACACTGGACCACCAGGGATTTGCCTTGATAGATCCGAAGATAAATCCGACATATCCATGCAAAAGAAAAGCCGAGGGTATACCGATGACAGTGATAATATATCCGGCTTTGTCATCAAACCTGAGAGCTTTTGGAGAGATATCCCTGGAGCCCAGGGTAAGCACCTGATACATAAATCGCCTGAATCCCCTCGCCTTCTCCAGCCAGAGGATCATATCGCGACGGTAGTCAAACCAGAGCTCTAAAAGTAGTACGACGGTGAGGTACCAGAGGTAAACAAATCCGAAGATAGCCATGGCTGACGACAGATTCGGTGTAGTCATGATCTCGAATGCCCGAAAGGGTTTTCCGAGGTGGCTAACCAAAGGCATTACAGCAACAATCAGGAATGCAAGCGCCGTGAGTAAGGCAAGATGATAGGTCGGACGCAGAACCTTTACATTAAATACCCGTTCCAGCGAAGCCAGGATGAAAGCTCCCGCGACCAACCCCGTAATGAACGGGTATTGAACAATGAGTACACTCCAGTAGAGTTCCACTTCATTGGGATAGATATATCCCTGAACCTGGGTAAGGACTTCGTATAATCGTTGAAAATGATGTTCCATATTACCTTACCTCCTCCTCTAACGCGTTATAATAAAGTTTTGGGCCGGTATTTAAATAAGGTTTCAGAAACCTGCAGGTATGCTCTTTGATAAATCTGATCAACTCGCTATCGGGGTCTCTCAGGTTCCCGAAAATTCTGGTTTTTGTAGGGCAAACCTCAAAACACACCGGAAGCAATCCCTTACTAATCCGGTGATAACAAAGCGTGCATTTATCTACGACATGTTCCGTTGGATGCATGTATCGACAGCCATAGGGACAAGCCTGGATGCAATACCCGCAACCAATGCAGTAGCTCTTGTCGACCAGGTTCACTCCATCCGGAGTTTCAAAAGTGGCTCCCACCGGACAAACCTGGGTGCAAGGGGATTTGTAGCAGTGATTGCACATTTTGGGGACAAAGAAGGACTTGAATATCTCTTCTTCAGGCACCGTTTGTTTAAATCCGTCGATCCCGCCATTAGGCGACTCCACTTTTACACTGCCGTCGGTTTTTACGGTGTACTGTTCGATCCAGGTACGAAAATAAAAGGGTTGTGGAGGGACCGGGTTTTCCAGTTTACAGGCACTGGCACAGGTTCCGCAGCCGATACACTTCTCGATGTCGATACCAATGCCGTACCAGGGGCCTGTTCCTTCAGGTTTTTCCGTGGCCAGAACAACTCCATTGAATGGCCTGAGCAGGGAGGTTGCTACCACTCCCCCGGCAATAGCCACGCCGGCTTTCAGGAATTTGCGGCGGGTTGATTTTCCGTTGTTACTTTTCATGGTGAGTGGGAATAATGACATTCAACACATCTGATAATTTCATTGGTCTCCTCATAAATAAAATGGTTGTGATCTTCAACATCCACCATTTTAATCATTGAGATGTCGATTGAATCGCCGGTGAACTTGATTCGGGAGGGATTCCGATCGTGACACCGGGCACATGTTGCCCGTTCCAATGGCCGGAGGAGCCGGAGAGAATCCGGATAATTATCCGGATCAGCTAATTCAGAGTAGATCGCATGTCGGTAAGCTGGTCCGTGGCATCCTTCGCAGGAGAGAGTAGCGTGGAAACCATTGGAGAGCTCCTCGGCAACATCTTCGTGACACTTTCTGCACGCTTCACGGCCAGCATGTTTCAAGGGGTAGGCTGCGGCATCGTCAATGGCATCCCCACGGTAATGACCAAACTCTCCGAAAGAGGCGGGAATCAAGAGGTAGCGAAGCAAAAGGAAGATAGCAATGAAAATCACGAAGGCAACAAGAAGTCGTTTGATTTGATCTGGCATATAAAAACTTCTTTTTAATTACCTGTGCAAATATATATATATTAAAATTCCGTGTGCAACGGTTGAAGGAATTTTATAATGCATCTAAATAATAAGAAAGGGATTATTAAATAGCTCAGGAATTACAAAACCGACATCTTTTTGGTGCCCACAATGACTCCACCAAAGTTCAGGGAGTAAGTCAGCAATCCTGATTGACCTGACGAAGCTGAAAAACTGACGGTATTCATCCCAGGGTGTAATTCCACTGGAATCCGGTGGATAATCCTACCTGTCATGTCAGTGACAAGAATCTCTGCCCGGGAATTGTGGAAATCGTTGGTGGCTTCGATGACTATCTCCGTCCGGTCTATGAATGGAGTCGGGGTGGTTGATGATCACGCCCGGCGTATAAACAGCCGGATCATAATTTCCTAGCAATACCGCGACAGCTTCCGGATTGGAAATGGTGATGTTGAACTGTCCCACGCTGCCGTTGGCGAACATCATACCCAGCAGCAATATAACCATTTTTTTCATACCTACCTGTGTCTCATAGGATAACCTGTGAATACTGAACAAATGTAAATAAAAATTGACTTTCAACAAATTAAGTCCTATATTTAAGCCGCTAAAATAGTTATCATGAAAAAAATTCTCTTATTATGCGGAGTGATTTTAATCCTCCCGTGGCATGTCACAAGTCAGGATGTTGAGTACCTGACAGAGCAGGATTTCCAGGTAGAAAAGCAACGTCTTCTGGAATCCATTTACAAAACCAATAAAGCCAACAAAGATTTGCGGGACAAACTTTACCTTCAGGTTGCATCACTTGACAGTCTGGCTCATCTTCTCGATCTGCAGGCAGAAGAGATGGTAGCCCAGCAAGATTCTCTAACCCAGATTCAAAGCTATCAATCCGATTTGGATGGCCGCCTGCTGACCCAACGGAAGTCCGGCACCCTCATCGCCATTCTGATCCCGGCTGGGCTTTTCCTCCTCTTTCTTGCTCTACTGATCTGGTTGATCGCATTGAGGCATCGTATACAAGCAAACCAGAAATCTCTGGAAGGAGAGATCGAGAAGAGCAATAAGCGGCTCGATGATCTCACAGCCTCATGCGCAAATGACCAGTCGGCAATGAAAGCACAAATCAACTCATCTTTCAGCGGACTGGAAAAACGACTTGATGCCTTTTCCAAAGAGATGGAAGAAAAGGTACAGAAACTGGAACAATTTCAACAGGAGGATAAAATTGCCCATGATACCATGCATCAAGAGGCTTATGCGAAGATAGAGAAATTTAAAACAGAGCTGCAGAAGGGCTATTCCCTGATCTCCAATGAGCTGGGAAAATTCAAAGAGGAATCAACCGCGATCATCAAACAGACGAAAGATCATTTATTGGATGTGCTCTCAAAGAAACTAAAGGAGTAATCTCCTCCGGGATGGTTTACTCTTCCGTTCTCTTTCGTTTCAATGGGATCACCCCGGCCATCTCTCCGAGTACGTTCACAAGATCAGAGCCCACTGGCACGATGATCTTGGCATTGTCCTGCAGCGCCACCTCAAGCATCTGGATCCGGCGCAGCAACTGGGCGTTTCCAATAAAGAACTTCTCTGCTGCCTCATTCACCAGCTGTATGGCCTGGGCCTCCCCTTCGGCCCTGAGGATGGCGCCCTGCTTGACTCCTTCTGCTTTGCGGATCTCAGCACGTTTTAGCCCGTCAGCCTGAGTTTCCTGAGCCGTTGCAAAATCGATAGCAGCAATCTTTTCATTTTCGGCCTTGACAATCTTGTTCATCGTCTCCTGCACATCTTTGGGAGGATCGATCTCCTTTAACTCGGTACGCATAATCTCAATCCCCCAGAGAGCTGTCTCATCCAGCAGCGTGCTGTGCAACTCCTTGTTGATCTTACCCCGTTCGCTATTCGCCGATTTTAACGTCATTGTCCCGATGATATTCCTTAGGGTGGTTCTTGCCAGGTTTACGATCTGCCATTCGATCCTGTTCACGTTGTACTGTGATGCTTTAACGCTCCCTTCGTCGGATTTAATCTTGAAATAGACCTGTGCATCTACTTTGGCATTGAGATTGTCGTTGGTTATGATCTCCTGAGGTTCGGCATCGATCATCTTCTCTGTAATATTGACCTGGTACATTTTTTCAATACTCGGAATGATCCAGCTAAAACCTGGGGTGGCAAACCGGCAGTATTTCCCGAAGCGTTCAATTAAACCGCGATGTGTCGGACGAACGATCCGGATACCGGAAAGAAAAAACAGAACTAAAACGGCAATAATGATTGCCCACACAATTCCTGACATACTTACTTGGGTTTTGAAGGGTTAAACACTAACTTTGCTCAAAAATTCAATACAAACATACTAAGATTTGAATATAAAAGCAACTCCTCCGTGAAACCCATTCAAAATCAATTACCATGAAAACCCTTTTTACATTTTTCATCCTCCCGTTGCTGGCCATCGGATTACTGGCAGGTTGCACCCGGGATACCAGCACTGCAGAGGAAATTACATTCGACTCCCTGATGCAGGCCAAAGTTGGTGAGTTCGCCGTAGTTCAGCTAACTACCGACCTTTCCATCCTTTCTGAGAACGAGAAACAGATGATCCCCATACTCATCGAAGCTGCCGGGATTATGGATAACCTCTTCTGGCAACAGGCATTTGCAGAGAATAAGAACACCTTTCTCGATAGCCTGACCAACCTCAATGCCCGGAAGTTCGCTGAAATCAATTACGGGCCCTGGGAGCGGCTTGATGGGAACAAACCGTTTCTTCCCGGCTATGGAGAGAAACCGCTGGGAGCCAACTTCTATCCGGAGCACATGACGAAAGAGGAGTTTGAGAAGTGGGACAACCCCGATAAAACAAGTCAGTATACCCTTATCCGGAGAGAGGAAGACGGAAGCCTTAGGACAGTCTGGTATCACGAAGCTTTCCAGGAGCAGGTTGAAAAAGCGGCCGGCTTGCTTAGAGCTGCAGCAGATCTTGCCGAAGATCCGGGGTTGAAGAAATACCTTGAGTTGAGAGCTGAGGCGTTGGTGACCGATGACTATTACCTTTCCGACATGGCCTGGATGGAGATGAAAACCAACACAGTTGATGTGGTTATCGGACCTATTGAAAACTATGAGGATAAACTGTTCGGGTACAAAACAGCCTACGAGTGTGCCGTACTAATCAAAGACAAAGAGTGGAGTAAGAAACTGGAGAAGTTCGCCTCTTATCTGCCCGAGCTACAGCAGCAACTCCCTGTCGATGCAAAATACAAAACGGAGAAGCCCGGAACCGATTCCGATCTCAACGCCTATGACATCATTTACAGCGCGGGTGACATGAATGCCGGCAGCAAGACCATCGCTATCAATCTGCCCAACGATGAGCGGGTCCAGCTGAAAAAAGGCAGCCGCCGGCTGCAACTAAAAAATGCGATGCGTGCCAAGTTCGACAACATCCTGGTACCGATTGCCGGCGTGTTGATCGATTCGGCACAGCGTGCCAATATCAAATTCGATGCCTTCTTCAGCAACGTTATGTTCCATGAGGTGGCGCACGGACTGGGTATCAAGCAAACCATCACCGGAAAGGGGACAGTCAGGGAGGCCTTGAAAGAAAAATACAGCGCCTTTGAAGAGGCCAAAGCCGATGTGCTCGGTTTGTTCATGACCGTGAAGCTGATTGAAATGGGTGAGGTTACCGGGATCACCCCGGAGGACTGCTTTGTCACTTACATGGCCGGCATGTTCCGCTCGGTAAGGTTTGGAGCTGCCAGCGCTCATGGCAAAGCCAACATGATGTGCTTCAACTTTTTCAGCGAAAAAGGCGCTTTTGAGCGGTTGGAAGACGGGGCCTACAAGGTCAACTTTGAGAAGATCCGCGAAGCCATGAACGAGTGGGCAGCCTTTTTATTGATGCTGGAAGGAGATGGTAATTATGAAGCCGCTACCGAATTCCTTACAACCAACGGTGTGATTAATCCCGTGCTTCAGTCCGAACTCGATCTTTTAAAGTCAAAGCAAATTCCGGTAGATATTGTGTATGACCAGGGGGTGACGGTGTTGGGACTGACGGAATAACGAATTTCGTACTTGCCCTCCAACCCCCTAAAGGGGGAGTAAGTCCCCTTCAGGGGATTTAGGGGCGACAATGACAATATGACAATATGACCAACAACCAGTCATCTCCAATCTCTGACCCTGCACACTTCCTCGAAATAGTAAATGCTTTCCGGGTTAGCCGGATTATCCTTTCGGCTTATGAGTTACAGGTATTTGATCACCTCAAGGGCAAAGGTAAAAGGTCGGATGAACTTGGCAAACTCCTTGACACGCAGACGAGAGCGACTGATCGACTTTTGAATGCGCTGGTGGTCATTGGATTGCTACAAAAAGAGGCGGATTGTTTTACGAATACTTCCTTTGCCTCCAAATTCCTGGTCTCCTCCTCCCCTGCCTATCTTAGCAACCTGGCTTTGACCAACCATACCTGGAAGACTTGGAGTACCCTGACAGAGGCAACAAAAGCCGGCACTTCTGTCTATTTCGAAGACCCCATCAATGAGCGTCCGGAGGAGTGGCAGCAGGCTTTCATTGCCGCTATGCACCGGCGGGCCGCACCACAGGCCAAAGAGGTGGCCGACGCATTGGATCTTTCCCTTGTGCGACGGGTACTTGATGTTGGCGGCGGGTCAGGCGCCTTCACCATGGAGTTCCTGAGCCGGAATCCGGAGATGACGGGCGTGGTGTTTGATCTGCCGAATATTGTGGGGATTACGAAGCAGTTTATTACCCCTCCCCCTACCCCCTCCCCAAGAAGGGAGGGGAACATCCGGCATCCGGCATCCGGCATCCGGGATCAAATATCCCGTATCACGAATCGCGTATCTGTTATAGCCGGCGACTATTTAAAAGATGACTTCGGTTCAGGCTACGATCTGGTGTTTATGTCGGCCATTATCCACATCAATTCGCCGGAGGAGAACCAACTGCTGATCCGGAAGGGAGCGCACGCCCTTAACCCCGGCGGACGGCTTGTGGTCCTGGACCATATCATGAACGAGGAAAGGACGGAACCTGAGGTGGGTGCTATTTTCGCCATCAATATGCTGGTAGGCACCAAACACGGGGACACCTATACCGAAAACGAACTCAGATCCTGGATGCTGAATGCTGAATTAGTTGATGTCTCTTTGATCACGACGCCGGGGGGGGTGCAATTGATGGTGGGGGAAAGACGTGAGACGTAAGACGTAAGACGTAAGACGTAAGACGTGAGACGAAGGATGAGGGACATGGGACGAGATCCTAAAAAAGAGGAATGAGCCACCGGCGTGTCATTTTGCCTTATGACTCATTCCTCTTCCCTCTTCCCTCTTCCCTCTTCCCTAATCGCGTATCCCGTATCCCTACTTGTTCACCAGTATCCTCCGGATCATCCGGTGGTCACTGTTATAAAACACTACCGTATACACTCCGTTCGGCGCAGGCCTCAGGTCTATGAATTTCTCCGCTTTGCCATGGTAAACAAATACCCTGGTTTCATAAATCTGTACACCCATGATATTGTACACCGCAATCGTGAAAGTTTCATCCTTCGGCCATACAATGGAGGCGATAAACTGCCCGTCGTTCGGCACCGGGTAGAGATTGAATGAGCTGGTGATCGAAGATGCAGGTATCCCTGTAATAATTACATAGATGGTATTTGACGGATCGGAACTGCATCCATCAATGGTCACGATCACATAATAGTCACCACTCTCCGTGGGTAAATAGGTTTGCCCTGTCGCTCCCGGAATGGCCGTACCATTGAAGTACCATTGATTTCCTGATGGGGCACTGCTGGAAAGCAGGGTATCGCCCAGAAGTGTGATCACCGGAGCAGCCGGTTTAGGATTCACCGTTACGTTGAACGGGGGAGAGATAGTCCCGTTACCACAGCTATTGGTGCCGTATACCGTTACATTACCTGACGTAGCAGTGAGTGAGAAGTTGACGGTGATCTGTTTGGTATTGTTGCCGCCCACAATCGTAGCTCCGGGAGGCACAGTCCACACATACCCGGTGGCGCTTGTGATCGTTGGAACACTGTAGATCACCCCTGTAGCTCCCTGGCATACGGGAGAGGTACCGGTAATGGTTCCGGCCGGAGCAGGCAGCGGGTTCACCGTTACGGCAAGTGAAGAAGAAGGTCCGTTTCCGCACTGGTTGGTACCGGCCACCGTGATATTCCCGGAAGTCGCGGTGGCGCTATAGTTCACCGTAATGGAATTGGTACCGGCCCCGGTCGCGATGCTAGCTCCCGGGGGCAGGGTCCAGGTATAGCTGGTGGCATTGGCGACGAGGCCTGTAGAATAAGCTACCCCATTCGTTCCGGCACAAACTGCAGCAGGTCCTGTGATAGGTCCGGCCGGGTTTGGAAATGGATTCACCACGGTCATGTAAATTCCCGGCGTCACGGCCGTACATCCGTTGGCATTCGTATAGATCACTGTGATCGTTTGCAGTCCCGTAAGAATCCAGGTTACCGTGATGTTTGAGGTACCTTGTCCGGCGGTGATCACACCACCGGAAGTAATCGTCCACACGTAATTGGTCATCCCGGTCTCTGTGTAAAACTGGTTTCCGGTAGAACCTACACATGGTTCCGGATTATAGCTGTTGATCGTCGGAATCGGCAATGGGTTCACGGTCACATTGTAAACGGTTACCGGGTTCGCGGTGCATCCGTTGGAATTGGTATAAATCACGGAAACCGTTTCCGCACCGGAAGTTGTCCAGGTCACTGTGATCGCATTGGTACCGGTACCTCCGGAAATGGTTCCTCCGGCGGAGACCGTCCAGATATAATTGGTCATACCCGTTTGGGTGGTATAGACATTCCCGGACGAGTATATACAAACCGAAGCAGGACCGGTGATTGTCGGAACCGGCAACGGATTTACCGTAATGGTCACGGTGTTGGTGGGGACTGTTCCGCACCCGCTTGCCGAGGTCTGGTTCAAGCGGTACCAGGTGGTGGCTGTCAAAACAGGCGGCTGGTAAGTCAGAGCGGTTGCTCCGGCAATGTTGGTCCAGGTCGTCCCGTTCGGGGAACTCTGCCATTGGTATGTATACGGCGTAGTTCCACCCGTTGGAGCCGTACCGGTCAGCAGGGCCGGAGCGGTGTTGGCACAGATGGTCTGGTTTCCCGCGATGGTTCCTGCTACGAGGTTCGGATAGACGGTGATGGTCACAGAGTTGGTAGTGACTGTGCCGGAACCCGAAGCCGAGGTCTGGTTCAAGCGGTACCAGGTGGTGGCTGCCAGAGCCGGTGGCTGGTAGTTCTGACTGGTAGCGCCTGTAATGTTGGTCCAGGTGGCACCGTTGGGTGAGTTCTGCCATTGGTATGTATAGGGGGTATTCCCACCCGTCGGAGGCGTACTGGTCAACTGGGCCGGAGCGGTGTTGTAACAGATGCTCTGGCTGGCAGCAATGGTTCCCGCAACGAGTGGCGGATAGAGGGTTTGCTGGAACCCTTGTGTGAGCATGTAAGCGCCTGCTGTTGCGGTTTCGGTAATCGGCTCGCCTATGGACCAGGAGGTCTGATAGGTAGCATTATCGCTTTGATCGCCACCTGAACAAACAAGCTGCTGCGAAAAAAACTGACCCACCACATTCACAGAAACCAAAAATATCACTGTTAGTATGATTATTTTTTTCATTATGTTTCTTTTTTATGGAAATCAGAAAAAATTACTTATTACCCAACGTGTTGGCGGCTTTTACCAGGATTTTTAAATCTTCCACTTCGGCCCGGAGGGCGTTGATGGAGTTGTTCCCGGCTTTCAGGGCTAGGTTTTCCTGTTCGAGTTTTACCACCTTGGCATTGAGATCTTTTACCGCTTCAATTAAAATAGCGGTTAATTTCTCGTACGATACGCCAAGATAGCCTTTTGAGTCGGCGCTCACCAGTTCGGGGAATTGTGTTTGCACTTCCTGTGCGATGACGCCAATGTCCTTCCGGCCCGGGTTGTCTTTGAAGTTGTAATACACACCGCGCAACTGTACCACTTTTGACAGGGCATTATCCAGGGTTACAACGTTTTCTTTCAACCGTATATCGGAAGGAAAAACCCAGCTGCTACCAGTAAAACTTGTTGAACCTCCATATCCGCTTCCATTATCATTAAAGACGACTATACGACCATCATCATTAGTTATCCAGCCTTCTCCCGCCGCAGATGGAGCCTTGAACCTAATATCGCCACCGTCGTCAAGAAATATAGCAGTTCCAGTTGTTCCGGCAAGATGTATATATCCCTGCGAAGGGTTGCTGGTTCCAATACCCATATGACCGTTTTTACCCCAAATAGTGGGTCCGCCGCTGCCAAGTTTGATTGCACCAAGAGTGGGGTCTCCTGTACCATATAAACCAACACAGTTAGCTACATTTATATCCTGTAACGTCATATCATTGCCTATCCGGAAACACTCTCCGCCGTCGATGCCCGAATGGATAACTCCATTGACATCCAATTTGTAACCCGGGTTTGTGGTCCCGATACCGATGTTGCCGTTCGGGAGGATACCAAAGCGGGATCCACCGCCACTTGCATCCCAGAGTTCAAAAGAGCCGGCTCCGTAACTGTTCGATGCGCTGGCGCCACTTACTATACGCCATTCACGTCCTCCGGTAGCGGTAGAACGCAGTCTGACCTCCGGTCCAAAATCTGCTTTGCTTGATTCAATATATAAATTGGCGCGAATGTCGTCTCTTTTCAAGTGCAAAAGCTCTGAAGGACTAGCAGTTCCGATACCGACCAAGCCATTGTTGCGAACAGAAAGGATGCTGCCATGTGTAGGATCCCATACATGCCACCAATCATTGCCATCGCCATCGTCAAAATCAAAGCCAAACTCACCGGCGCCATTCATAGCAATATTTTTCCCGGCAGCCCAATGATAATTTCCATTTACATACAGATCACTAGTCTCCACAGTTCCACCCCACTTTCCGACGGAAACACCGCCGGTAAAATCACCCCAGCCATTGATATACAACTTCGTGGGATCCCATCCCGCCAGGCTGCCGATACCACGTTTACCATTCGTGCCGGTAGTACCAAAAACCACCTGGGCATCAGGATTGCCTTCAAGTTGAACAAAGCCTGCTACATGTAACTTGTTTTGCGGGCTTGTGGTTCCGATACCGATGTTGCCATTCGGCAGGATTCCGAAGCGCGCTCCGCCGCCGCTTGCGTCATAGAGTTCGAATGAACCGGCGCCATAACTGTTCACCGCACTGGCACCACTCACAATACGCCATTCGCGACCTCCTGTGGCAGTAGATATTAACCGCACTTCGGGGCCTAAACTTGTATTGTTCGATTTGACAGTCATGTTTGTTTGCGGTACGGTGCTGTATAAATCCAACAACGCTGCAGGGGAAGTCGTGCCGATGCCCACGTTGCCCGATACGACATTGATCCCTTTTACATGTAGTGAGTACGGTACACTGAGCAATTGTCCGGTGCTGATCACGGTTCCATCCACGGTCACTTTTACCCAGTAGGGGTTAGCACACCAATTGATAGTGGCAAACACACCGGCGTTTACGGTACCTCCGCCAATGTTAAGGTTAATAATACCCTGAGCAGTGGTGGTTACACTGTGTGTTTCCTGGTACACGCTTGTACCGGTAGCGCTACCCTGTAAAATATTAATAATTACGGTTTTAGCCGTGTTTACAATGGGGTTTCCGGTTGCATCGCGAAGGACAGCCTGGTACTTGAACCGTTCCGGCGATTGTGCCAACGTTACATTTACTGCTATAAGAGCAAGTAAAACTAATTGTAAAATTTTGTAATTTTTTTTCATGGCTTTAATTGTTTAGGTTATCAATTTAACTAATATCAAAAATATCATGATATTTCAGGTTCTGCGTCATAAAAAGGTTAGCAAAAGGTTAACAATCAGATCAATATATCAATCATATATACCTGTGTAATGATGTCACCATTTACCGTGTGATTGTTCAGCCCCGAAGCAAAGAAGCTGCCTCGCTTTTGAGACAGCTTCTTTTTGGTATTTCGCCATTTGGCTCCGCCGAGCTCCGCATCGCTCCGGTTCGCTATTTATGCACCAGTATCCTCCTGATCACGCGGTTATCCTCCGTTCTGAGCACCACCGTGTAAACTCCGTCAGGAACCGGTCTAAGATCTATGGTCTTTTCGGTCTTGCCCTGGACAGGTTGAAGCTGGGTCTCGAACACTTTCACTCCGAGGAAGTTGTACACCTCAAGTCTCAGGAGTTCTTCGATAGCCCAGATACAGGAAACCGCAAAGCGGCCATCGTTTGGTACGGGATAGATGTTCAGGATGTTCCCTGAGAGGTTGTTGATCCCTATGATCACCACATTGATTATATTGGAAGGATCGGAGCTGCACCCGTTGAGGGTCACAATCACGTAGTAGTCGCCACTCTTCGTAGCCTCGTAGGTTTGATTCGTAGCCCCCGAAATGGCAGTTCCATTGAAATACCATTGGTTCCCTGCCGGTGCACTGCTGGTAAGGATCATGCCATTTAGGGTGATTACCGGAGTAGGTGGTTTTGGGTTGACGGTCACGTTGAAGTCCGGCGAGTTCGCCCCGCTTCCGCAGGCATTGGTACCGTGCACATTGATCACCCCTGAAGTGGCAGATGCACTGAAGTTCACCGTTATATTTTTGGTATTTGAACCGGTTGCAATGGTAGCGCCGGTTGGCAGTGTCCATGCGTACCCGGTGGCATTGGCAATGGTCGCCACGGAATAGCTCACGCCCATGTCTCCCTGGCACACCGAGGCGGTCCCGGTAATGGTTCCAGCCGGAGCGGGTAACGGATTCACCGTTACGGAAAGCGAAGAAGAAGTTCCGTTTCCACACTGGTTAGTTCCGGCCACCGTGATATTCCCGGAAGTCGCGGTGGCGCTATAGTTCACCGTAATGGAAGTGGTTCCGGCCCCGGTAGCGATGCTAGCTCCCGGGGGCAGGGTCCAGGTATAGCTGGTGGCATTGGCGACGGGGCCTGTAGAATATGCTACCCCATTCGCTCCGGCACAAACGGAAGAAGATCCGGTAATGGGTCCGGCCGGGTTTGGAAATGGATTCACCACGATCGTGTAAATTCCCGGCGTCACGGCCGTACATCCATTGGCATTCGTATAGATCACTGTGATCGTTTGCAGTCCCGTAAGAATCCAGGTTACCGTGATGTGGGAGGTACCTTGACCGGCGGTGATCAAACCACCGGAAGTAATCGTCCACACGTAATTGGTCATCCCGGTTTCTGTGTAAAACTGGTTTCCGGTAGAACCTACACATGGTTCCGGATTATAGCTGTTGATCGTCGGAAGAGGCAACGGGTTCACGGTCACATTGTAAGCGGTGGCTGTAGCCGCGGTACATCCGTTGGAATTGGTATAAATAACACTTACCGTTTTCGCACCAATGGTACTCCAGGTGACCGTTACCGAACTGCTGCCAGAGGTTCCACCGGCTGTGATGGTTCCTCCGGCAGAGACTGTCCATACATAGTTGGTCATGCCGGTCTGGGTGGTATATACATTCCCGGACGAGTATATGCAAACCGAAGCAGGACCGCTTATCGTTGGAACCGGCAATGGATTCACAGTCACATTGTAAACGGTGGCTGGTGCCGCGGTACATCCGTTGGAATTGGTATAAATGACACTTACCGTTTTCGCACCGGTGGTATTCCAGGTTACCGTTACCGTACTGCTGGTAGAGGTTCCCCCGGCGGTGATGGTTCCTCCGGCAGAAACTGTCCACACATAGTTGGTCATGCCGGTCTGAGTGCTATAGACATTCCCCGTTGAGTACACGCAAATCGAAGCGGGGCCAGTGATCGTTGGGACCGGCAACGTATTCACCGTAACATTAAAGGTTCCTGATGCGGAATTACTGGCTGTGTTGGTATAAGTCACATTTACAGTTTTAGCGCCGGCAGTAATCCATGATACGGTGATCACGTTGGTCCCTGCTCCGCCGGTTATCGTACCACCGGCCGAGACGTTCCAATTATAACCGGTCATTCCGGATTGGGTTGTATACGAGTTATTGGTCGAATTAACGCACACATTGTTTGGCCCAGTGATGGTTGCTGGCAGAGTGACAACAATGGTATTACTATTTGGACTGGTTCCGTTTGCATTGTAAGCTCTTACCCGGTAATAATACGAAGTGCCCGGGGAAAGTCCGCTTACTGTGACGGAAGTTACATTGCCTACGTTTAGATTATTGTAACCGGGAACTAAAATTGTGAAACTGGAATTGAAAGCCACATCCAGATAGTATCCGGTTGCAGTTGCCGAGGCACCCCAATTGGCTACAAAACTGGTGGGTGTAAGTGAAGATGCACCTCCTGCAACGGGAGCCGGTGGGGTGGGATTTACAATACTACAGTCGGTGGCCCCCGAACCACTTGTTTGTTGTAAAGTGATATTTGTCGGTTGATTGGAAAAATTGGTAACCAATAAAATATAATATTCGCCAACCTGAGAGGTAGCTAAATCTATATATTCAACCGCCTGAGGGGAGTAACTGCAATCGACAATTTTACTCGCTGTCAAAGAAGTACAGGAATTTTGACTGGGAAAAGGTCCCCACAGAATAAAATCTATATCTACATTAGCGCTATTCGTTTCCGTTATATGGATATCACCGGCTGTCCCAATTAACATATAATACCATGCAGGATTTGGTTGTGAACCCAGGCATCCATAATTCGGACCCGATTGAGCTGTTCCGGTATTTACACCTGCCGGGTATGTAGTACCCCCTGAAGTGCAAAAAGGTTCAGCAGTTTCGCAAGTAGCTCCAACGGTAGGACTTTTTACAGAACCACCCCCATTCCCAATAGTTCCATTTGCATAATTTTCAGCATTTTTTAAACCTGTTGCAACCTGTTGAAACCAACCACTAGTCAATGCTTCCTGATAGAGTTCAGGATCGGAATTAATAATGGCAGTTTTGTTGCTTACTGCGTTTTCATACTCTTTGAAAAACTGAAGCTGTTCGACGTTCGTCTGGGCTTTCATGGAAAGGGTGATGCACCATAAAAAAAGTGCCATACATAAAAAAGTAATCTTTTTCATAACTTCATAAATTAATTAATAAAAAATGTTTAATTAATGCAAGCATACAGAAATAATCTATTTTCTGTATACTGGAAGGGTTAGCAAAAGGTTAGCAACCAGGAAAATATTCAATGGGATGATGTTCCCCGCCTTAGTGTAGATAGGGTATTTTAATCACATCGTAGGGTTGTATCAGCACCGACGGTGGGTGAGGATTGTCAGGTTAACAGAAAAGGGTTAGAAGGTGGCCAGAAAATTATGGAAATTGATATCATTGCTGAGTTGAAGCTTTTTACGCAGCCGGCTACGTGATACTTTGATGCTATCGGGACTTTGATAAAGAAGTGAAGCCATATCCTTAGTACTCATCCCCAATTTTATTAAAATGCATTGTTTCAATTCTCCCGTTGTCAAATGCGGAAATTGCGAAACCAGGTTTTTACTGAATTCAGCATGTACATTTTGAAATGCCAGTTCAAAGTGTTGCCAGCTATCCTGGTTTACTTTTTGATCGATCTCCTCAATGATGTTACGAATAAGCGCTTTTGCCTCCAGGTTGTCATTAAAAATCTCAAGTAATTTGTGCAACTTAGTTGCCATTTCGATATTGAACTCGTTATTTTTAATCAGAATCAGGGTTTTTTCAGCCAGTTCCAAATTCTTTTTTTCAATTTCTTTAGCATGACAAGCAGCAAACATCAAGGCAGAATTCACACGGGCAGAAAGCTCTACAGGGTCAATGGGTTTTCTGATATAGTCGTAGGCGCCTGCTGCAAGAGCCGTGTCCAGATCTTCGGCAGTAAGCATTACCCCCGTAACAATAACTACGGGGATATGCATGGTTTTCACGTTAGTTTTGAGCATTTTTATGAGGTCAATCCCTGAAACCCCAGGCATATCCCAATCAGCAATAATGAGATCATACGGAATTGTTTCCGCCAGTTCAACCGCCGACCTTCCTCCGCTGGCCTGATATAGGCGATATTCCGGATGAGATTCTTCTAAAAACCGGATCATTGTTTGTAAATTCTCAACAATGTCGTCAACAATCAGTATTTTATAATTTGACATCGGAATTAAGGTTAATTAATTCATTATATCTTAATGCGTTGCATTCGGATAATGCGGTTAATAGCGCGGATTTCCACGCAGTAATATTGGCTGATCCCTGAACATCAATGGCTTTGATAATATCCTTCACATCCGATATTTGATAAATACGAAGCTTCTTCAGGAGTTCACAGTGTGGCATTAACAGCTCTGTTTCTTTCTCAGACAGCTGCAATTTACTGAATTTGATTAAACTTTCATTAAAATCTGCAGGAGTAATTTTCAAATCGTTCTGAGACTCTGCCAGGGGCAGGGTAAACCAAAACAATGAGCCCTGACCTTCCACGGAATCCACACCAATCTCGCCGTTGTGTGCTTCAATGGCCATTTTGCAAAATGTCAGTCCTATTCCGGAGGAACGGGGAGCACCAGATTTCAGTTCATGTGCCTGCGTAAACTTGTCGAAAATGACGGGCAGATATTCGGCTTTAATTCCCGATCCATGATCTTTTACAATCAGTTTCACATGGGTCTGATTTACACATTCGGCGAAAACCTGAATAATACCCCCGATTGATGAAAACCTGATGGCATTCGAAAATAAATTTACAAATACACGTTCGATCATCTCAGGATCCGCTTTTACTACAAAATCCGTCTGATAATTTAGCATTAAGCGGATACTTTTCTGTTCAGCTGCGTATTGTACATCGAGGAAAGAGTCATTTATCAACTGTGTGACGGAGGTATTTTCCAAGGAAATTTTCATTGTCTTATTTTCATACTTACTGATATCCAGCAAATTCATCACAATATTCAACATCTGCTTGCCCACATGTTTCACGGTCTCATATTGGTGTTCCGAATACTGCTTTGGGTCGAAATTGATAATTGCATTCAACGGATTCTTTAAATCATGGACTAAAAATGAGTTCATGGAATCTTTGAACTTCGACAATTCTACAAGTTTCTCATTGATTGTACGTAATTCCTCAGCTTTAGATGAGATATCAATGTTCTTAATCTCGAGCAATTCGTTAGCATTCTTTATTTTCTGACGACTTCTGTGCGCAACAACCACGAGGCTTACGACTAAAACAAGAACTGCAAAGGATGAAAACATGATGATTCTTTGTAACGTGATGGTTTTGTCCTGAAGTTCTGCTTCATGCTTTAATACTTCGTTTTCGCGGTCGGTTTGCTCGGTATGAAATTTTACCCTCAGGGAATCCAGCGCCGTGTTCAGTTCATGTTTGTTTAAAGAGTCCTTTAGCTCATTGTATAATTGATAATAATGAACCGATTTTTCAAAGTTTTTAAGTGAGTCATTCACTTCAATTAAGGCCATGTACGTTTGTATTAAATCTGATTGGGCTTTAATTTTGATGAAAGCAGGGAGTGCTTTTTCGTATAAGGAGCGTGCTTTGTCGTAATCTTTAAGGTAATGATAGTCCTGACCGAGATTTACCTGCTGTTGGGCAATGAATAGAGGCATGTTCATTTGCAAAGCCAGATCCAGAGACTTTTGATGGTAGTTCAGGGCATCTTGAATTCTATTGAGGCTATGAAACGTATTCCCCATGTTCCCGTATATAATTTGAGTCAGATTTCTATTATTCATACCCTTAGTGATTTCCAGTGCGGTCTCGAATTTTTTTATCGCTTCCTCATACCTCCCCTGATTTTTATATAGGATACCCAGGGCATTATAGCCAATCCCGGCTATGTTCAGATTTTTCAATGCCAGGGATTGTTCAATTCCTTTTTGAAAACTTTGTTCGGCAACTTTAAAATCCTGTAATTCAGAATAAATCTGACCTGATTTCATGTATATATAGGGCAATTTCTTCGAAATCCCGGCTTTTTCAAGAACTGATATGGCTTCGATTAAGTATCTGAGGGCCGATTTAAACTCCCCCCTATTCAGATGAATAGTCCCGATGTTTTCCAGTGCGTTACCTATTCTCTCGGAATTTTGTAACTGTCTGTAGATTGCAAGTTCCTTGTTGAAGACCAGTAAGGATGAATCAAAATATCCCAGGGATTCATACATCAGTCCCATCCGGTTGTAAAAGATCCCGATTTCGAAAGTATCCTTGTATTGGGTGGCATTTTTCAACGCGCTGTCATAAAATAACCGGGCGGTAGGAAAGTCCGACAATGCCCAGTAATTCACGCCTATACAATTATAAGCCTTGCTTTTGACAGAGGGAATCTCCAATGAATCAGCCAAATGCAACGCCTCTTTCCCAATTTCAATTCCTTTATGGGGATCAATGGAATAAAAATTCTTACATACATCAGCTAACGCAATAATTTTTTCCTTCCCGTTAGCTTTTTCTGCTGTTTTTAATAACCGTTCAATTTCCGGCGTTTGCGCCCATACTTGTTGAACAATTATTCCCGATATAAAGAATAATAGAATTGGTTTTATTTTCATAACCATTTGTCAATCAATGATCTCATTGGTTTTGTTCAACTATTACCATATCTTTTATGCGAAGTTATAACATTTTTCTATGAAAACTCCAAAACTCTGCCATTGTTGGCGGCTCTGCTACTCATGAAAACTCGTTGAAGGATGGAATGTGAACCATCTCCCTGAACAATCCCGAAGGGATTACCTTCAGATAGATAATAAAAACCTACGATAATTCACCGCCTGAAGGGTTGAATCCAGTTGTATCGATTCCCCCTGGTATATTACGTACCCTTTTGAACCGGGAGGAAGAAGCTTTGTCAATCCGTTGTGAAAATGCGGCTTATAAGTATAACTGGCCTTGATTTCAATATATGTTGCATCGCTCCCCGATTCCATGACCAGATCGATCTCATCCCCATGACTGGTCCGAATGAAATGGATCGCAAACGGATTCCCGGAGTGAAACTTGGCTTTAAGCACTTCCGAAATGATATAATTCTCAAAAACAGGCCCGTACATCAAACTTTTTTCCCAATCGATTTGTGTGGCAATACCAAGGAAAGAGTCAAGTAATCCAGTATCATAAAAATAGACTTTCGGGCTTTTTATCATCCTCTTTCCAAGATTTACATGGTACGGATGAAGCGAGAATATCAGGTAAGAAGCCTCCAGCACCGACAACCAGCGACGCAGGGTGTTCACCGCGACACCAATATCCCGCGACATCGAGGATAAATTCAGTGTTTGCCCCACCGTTACCGCCAGTGATCGGATAAATAAACCAAATGCATGTAAATCGGTGATGTTCATCAACTGCCGGAGGTCTTTTTGCAGGTAGGTTTCTATATATGCCCTATACCAAAGGTCACTATGTGTGTATTCCCGGGTGACCAGTTCAGGATAACCACCTTTATAGATGGATTCAGGCTGTCTTTGTTGAGGTATTTCAGAAAACTGGAACGGAAGAAGCGGGATCAATCCAATCCGGCCAGCCAGGCTTTCTGAAACATATTTCCCAAGTAAAAACTGCCCGGATCCTGTCAGGATGAATCTCCCGTACTGATCACGGTCATCATCCACAGCCATTTTAATCTGAGGAAACAATTCCGGGATATACTGGACCTCGTCAAATATCACCTTTCCGGGATGCATTCGCATAAACCGCACAGGATCATCATAAAACAATTGTCTGACCTGAAAATCATCAAATGTTACATACTGGTATTCATCGCTGAACATATGTTTCAGCATGGTGGATTTTCCCGATTGCCGAGGTCCGGCAATACCGACAACAGGAAATGCCTGCAAATACTCCCGGGTCAGTTGTTCAGCCACTCTGGGCAGATAAATCATTGGTGTAAATTTTACATCTGACTGCAAATATACACATAAAATACCAGAATCTAACAGGATCTGCCACTCTCACCAACAATAAGATCAGGATCGCCTCTATTAAAACTCTCATTCCTTATGCCTCATGGCTGATGGCTAATCGCAAATCACTATTCATAAATAAAAAACAGTTAATCCAAATATTAGTTGTAATTTTGCAAATCCTTTTGAAAGATTGTATCTCAATCTGTTTGTAATCCCCCCACCTTTACAACCGAGTAAGTCCTACAGTTTTTAGAAAGTCGACCGGAGGCTGATTCTATTGTGTCAGTTTTCGGAGTTTCCTAATAGTATCCATTTAATACCAACACTGGTAATGAAATTTGAACATTTGAATCTTATTGATCCTTTATTACAGGCTATTCATAAGAAAGGGTTCCTGAACCCTACACCAATTCAGGAAAAAGCCATTCCTTCCATCCTGCAGGGCAAAGACCTGTTTGGCTGTGCCCAGACAGGGACCGGAAAAACTGCCGCCTTTGTCCTCCCGATCCTTCACTTGATGGAGACCGAAAAGAACCGACAAAGCCGGCGTGCCATCCGGACACTCGTGCTGGCTCCTACCCGTGAACTTGCTTCACAGATCAGCGCTGAATTCGCAAACTATAGTAAAAACCTGCAAATAAGGCTGCTTACAGTCTACGGAGGGGTCTCCCAACGGCAACAAACCAATGCCCTGCAGAAGGGAATTGACATCCTGGTTGCAACTCCCGGACGGTTACTGGATCTTATCCAGCAGGGATATATTCACCTCGGCCACGTGGAGTTCTTTGTGCTGGACGAAGCCGACCGGATGCTTGATATGGGTTTTATCCATGATATCAAGCGGATCCAAAAAGAACTTCCGGCCCGAAAACAAACCATGCTGTTTTCAGCTACCACCACGCCTGAAATCCGGAAGCTGGCCGCTGCCATGCTGAATAACCCGGTACAGATCAACCTGGCACCCGATCCCACACCTCCGGTTCTCGTCTCGCAATCGGTTTATCATGTCAACCAGGAAAATAAAAAACTGCTGCTGACTCATCTGCTGCAGGATGATGTCATTACGCAGGCCCTGGTTTTTACCCGAACAAAACGGGGAGCGGAAAATGTGGTAAAGAATTTGAGCCGGATGGGCATCAAGGCCGATGCCATTCATGGGAATAAATCGCAACTGGCCCGCGAGAAAGCCCTCTTCGCATTCAAGACCCGTCGCATCCGTATCCTGGTAGCTACGGATGTGGCTTCACGGGGTATCGATATCGATCAGCTCTCGCATGTGATCAACTTTGAGATCCCTGAAGAGGCAGAAACCTATGTGCACCGTATCGGCCGGACTGGCAGGGCCGGTCAGGCAGGAGCCGCCCTCTCTTTCTGCGCAGTCAACGAGAAGCCATATCTGAAGAATATCCATAAATTGATCAGACAAAATATTGACGTCATTCACACTCATCCATTTGCCTTAACCCAAAGAAATTAAGGAATGTACTCCCGTAGAGATTTCTTATTTCGAATTTCTGATTTTCCTAATTTCCTGATGACCAGGGACACCCAATCATCATCATAAATCAATATAAATTTCTCCCTTCAGATAGGTCACCGCTTTCCCGGAGATCTCCACGCGGCCGTCCTTCATAGTCAACCTTAGATGGCCTTTTCGCTTCGAGAGTTGCATGGCGTTGTGCACCTGTTTGTTAAGTCTCTTCGACCAGTATGGGGTCAGAGAAGTATGAGCTGAACCTGTTACATGATCCTCGGGTACTCCCACCTGCGGAGCGAAAAAGCGGGAGACAAAATCAACTGCATCACCAGGAGCAGTAATGATCACCCCCCGGGCTTCCGTCTCCATCAGTTTATGCTGGTTGGGTTTCATTTTTTCGATCTCCTGCTGAGAGGCATATACCAGCATGTAGTCTGTTTTTCCCTTGAACGCAAGGAGCGGCTTCCGGCCGATTGCCTCAGCCAGGTCATCCGGAGGGCTTACTTTTTTCATGGTATCTATTGGGAAATCCAGGGTCAGCAGATCCCCATCCCGCCTGACCCGCAGGATGCCGCTTTTCGACTGGAATTCGAGCAGATCTCCCGCGAAATCCAGGTGATGGAACAGGACGTGGGCTGTGGCGAGGGTCGCGTGACCGCAAAGATCCACTTCGGCCAGCGGAGTGAACCAGCGGATATGGAATCCTGACGGTTCCTTAACGAAAAATGCTGTTTCGGCCAGGTTGTTCTCGGCAGAAATATTTTGCATTACCTGATCGGGAAGCCAGTTCTCAAGGGGGACAACCGCCGCCGGATTGCCGCCAAAGAGGTGGTCGGTGAAGGCATCGACCTGGAAAATGGGGAAAGTCATTGACAGTCGTTTTTTCATAAGTCAAAAGAACACAGATGACACGGATCATACAGATTTTCACGGATTCAG
>JBDROF010000081.1:0-16712 GCA_043810345.1 Bacteroidota bacterium
AGGAATTGAGAGAATAGTCTGAAAACCTACTGCCAACTGCGGAATGCGGACTGTGGACTGTGGACTACAGACTCCCTATAAAAGTCCCGCGTTTTTCATGATCTCTGAAAGCTTCGGCTGGGTTTTGGCATAATCCACGAGAACTGAAAGGATTTTCTGATCCTGCTTCTTTAGTGGCGCCAGGGAGAGTTTGCGGTCCCAGAAGGCGAAGCCGAACACGCTGATCATCATGGTGGTGAAGAGCCCGATGATGGCCCAGAGGAAGTTGAAGAGCTGGTCGAAGCGGGCGTTCATTTCCGATCGCAAGCCATCAACTTTTGAGTCGATCTTTGCATCGAGCTGTCCAATCTGGGCGTCTGTCTTTGAATCAAGCCCTCCAAACAGGACATCAATTTTTGCGTCCAGCGCTTCAAGCCTCTGTTCTGTCCGGATGATCCGGTCACGATCGTCAAGGGTAAAAGGGATCTCTTTCGTCTCTGCTTTTATTAAAACAGGAAGCAGAAGTAGTAAGACCCCAACGAATTTCTTCAGTGTATTCATGATAGTATGGATTAAGGTTTGCCCATTAATCCGGTTTGCCATACAAAGGTAATACAGTTTTGGCGGAAAGTTTTCAACAATGCGACTTTTAAAATCGACCCTGTTACCACGTCACTATCTACTTCGGTATGATCGCAGCTTCGGCTCCTCGCATAACAGTAGTGCCGGATGAGAGGAAGGTTGCCGACTGCCGACTGCCGACTGCCAACTGACAATGCCGGGGGCGGTCCGCTAAATTTCCAATTCTTCTTCTGTGAATTTATTAACATGCAGAAATCTAGATATTTACGATTATATTTGTACCCAAAAGGAAGAAACCAATTCTGTACGTTTGAAGATCCTGTTAACCGGAGCCACCGGATACATCGGAAAAAGATTGCTGCCCGTCTTGATGGAAAACGGCCATGAGGTGGTTTGTTGTGTCAGGGATAAAACGAGAATGATGGTGGATCCTGACTGGGGTGACAGGGTCAGTGTGATAGAGGTTGATTTTCTTCAGAAAAAAACCCTTAAAACGATCCCTAAGGATATCGACGGGGCTTACTACCTGATCCATTCCATGACCTCCACAGACAAAGGTTTTGACCTGGCTGAGGCCATTTCAGCGCACAATTTCAAAGATTACCTGAACAATACCCTTGTCAAACATGTGGTTTACCTGAGTGGGATCGCCAACGATCCCCACCTCTCAAGGCATCTCGCTTCGAGGAAAAACGTGGAGGATATCCTGATTTCAGGCAACTATAAATCAACCACCCTGAGAGCTGGCATCATTATAGGTTCGGGGAGCTCCTCATTCGAGATCATCCGTAACCTGGTGGAAAAACTGCCGGTCATGATAGCCCCACACTGGCTACTGACACGTTCTCAGCCCATTGCCATCAGGGATGTGATCTATTGCCTCGAAAAAGTCCTGTTCAAAGAGGAGTGCTTCAACAGGAATTATGACATTGGCGGGCCGGATGTCATGACATACAAAGATATGTTGCTTGAACTGGCCCGGATCCGTGGATTGAAACGCCGGATTTACGCCCTCCCCGTATTGTTTCCCCGTCTCTCCTCTGTCTGGCTGTTTCTTTTTACCCCTGCCTCCTTTCCACTGGCCTCTCACCTTGTAAGCAGCATGGGTGTTGAGGTAGTGGCCCGCAATGACCGTCTTCACCGGTTGCTCGGAGTATGTCCCCTGACCTTTTATGAAGCCGTGGAAGAGGCGTTTGTCAACATCCGGCAAAATTCAATCATCTCCAGCTGGACCGATGCAATGACACGGGGCAGGATAGGTCCGAATCTCTCTAAATACATAGAGATCCCGAATCATGGCTGCTTTGAAGACATCCGTTCCGTAAAAGTCAGCAACATCGAACTCGTCACGAGCCGGATCTGGTCGATCGGCGGAGAGAAGGGGTGGTATTATGCGAATTGGCTATGGCAGCTCAGAGGCATGACCGACCGGCTGATCGGAGGTGTTGGGTTGATTCGCGGACGACGGTCACCTGACCGTATCCATGCAGGTGACACCCTCGACTGCTGGCGCGTACTGGTCGCAGACAAACAAAGCCATCGTCTCCTGCTTTTTGCCGAGATGAAACTTCCGGGTGAAGCATGGCTGGAGTTCAGCTTTAAAAACAACATCCTCATCCAAACAGCCACCTTCAGGCCCAAAGGACTTTCGGGCCGTATCTACTGGTACCTTCTGATGCCGATCCACCTCTCCGTGTTCCGGGGAATGATAAAGAAACTGGCAAAGGACGAGGAACGAGGGACGAAGGAAGAAAGACGTTAGAGACCATGACCGTACGACCTCATTTCTCTGTGCCCCTGTGCCTAGAAAAAAAATCGTAATTTTGCAAATACAAACCTGAATATATATCCGTAACATGAAAGTAAAATCCATTCTTACAGCGTTTCTTTTCCTGATATCCCCGGTCGCCTTTGCGCAAAGTTTTCAGCTTATCTCCACCCCGATGCCCGGGGTGAATAACGGAGGCAGCTGCTGGGGTGATTATGATAACGATGGTGACCTCGACCTTGTGGTAAACGGTCAGAAGGCCGACTGGAATTCTGTGACCCTGATCTATGAGAATAACAACGGACAGTTTACGGAGGTCAGTGGAGATTTGCCGGCTCTTTTTGGAGGAACAGCCCGATGGGGCGATTACGACAACGACGATGATCTGGATCTGCTGGTCTGCGGAATGAATGGATCCGGTGAGGGAGAGACCATTCTCTGCCAGAATGTGAATGGAACATTCACCGCTGTTGAAACTCCCTTTACCGGCATCACGCAGGGCAGGGTTCTATGGCTGGACGAAAACCGCGATGGCTGGCTGGATGTTTTGGTTGCCGGCGATACGATGTACAACACCCCGGCCGCAGAACTCTACCACAACAATGGCGATGGAACCTTTTCGCAGGTGGATGCGAAGATCCCGGCATCACTCAATTCCTCCTATACCGTCGGAGACTTTGACAATGACGGTGACGACGATCTTTTTGTGACCGGCTATTACGAGAACACATTTGCATCCCGGTTACTGAGAAATGACAATTACGGCAGCTTCTCTGATACCCAGATCCCATTCGACAGTGTAGCTTACGGAGATATGATCTTCCTGGATATAGACAAGGATATGGACCTGGACATCATCTACATGGGGAACGATCTGACGGGGAATTACATTGCCCGGGTTTACCGGAACGACGGAAACGATACGTTCACTAAACTGACCAGCGACATTGAGGGTGAATGGGTTGGACAGATAGATGCAGGGGATTTCGATAACGATGGGGATCCCGATCTGGCCATCACAGGAGCCTTGTGTTGCGGGGAAGCCCTGACGGAACTCTATACGAATGATGGGACTGGCCACTTCACGCCGGTTAACAGCAGCCTCCCTGCCAGATCCTTCAGTCAGATACGGTTTGGGGATGTTGATAACGACGGGGATGCTGATCTCCTCTTGACCGGTCTGGCCGAAATGACTACCGGTTTGCCGATGACACAGATCTATAGAAATACGATGGGATCCAATACATTTGGCACAAATAATCCACCGGATGATCCGCAGAACCTGAATACACAGATCGACCTTAACGACGTCACCTTTTCCTGGTCGCCCTCCTTCGATGATAAAACCCCTTCGGCCGCGTTGACCTATAACCTCTACCTCGGTAACTATCCCTCTTCCTTTCATGTCTTTGCGCCTCTTGCCAATCCGGTGAGTGGGTTCAACAGGGTTTATGCTATCGGCAATGTCAACCAGGATACCTCCTGGATGATCCTGGATCTCCCTGCCGGAATCTACTACTGGAGCGTTCAGGCAATGGACCATACACTCAGCGGATCGGAATTCTCACCGGAACAGAGCTTTGAGATCACCTATATCGGTGTGGAAGAGGCCCTCGCTGACGCAGGATTGATCGTCTACCCCAACCCTGCATCAACGTTCATCAATGTAAAAAGTGAAACGGAAGGCGAACTTATGATTTCCGATATACGGGGTGGTATAACAGGGTTTTACAACGTGTTAAAAGGAACAAGCACTATCTCTGTGACCACCCTGGGAAGTGGGGTTTATATTATCCGGTTTAATACAGGGAGTAAAGTAAGTCAAATGAAGCTTATAATAGAGTAAACCAACTCTGCCTGGATTATAATCCGAAAGCGAAATCATCCAAGAAAAAAGGGAAATAAATTCACCCCGTTTGTAATTTAGTCGAAATATTTCAAGGATGAAGAGAATACTCATTATTACCGGGTTTCTGATTTCTCTTTTCTGCTCCGTATCTGCCCAGGAGAAGGTTAGGAATCTGATTGTGATGATTCCAGATGGAACCAGTAGTAACATATTATCGCTTGCACGATGGTATAAATTTGGAGCTTGTCCGGCCAACAACTGCAGGCTGGCCATCGATCTACATATCTGCGGGATGGTATCCACTTACAATTCCGACTCCCCCATCGGGGATTCTGCTCCAACAGGCAGCACCTATGCAACCGGGCACCTCTCCAATACGGGATTTGTAGCCACTTATCCTGTTTCAACCGGCAAGGAAAAAGATCTGATTGAGGTGGATCCCCTCCGGGCATACCATCCCCTCTTCACCATCCTGGAAGCGGCAAGGATCCAGGGAAAATCTACGGGATTGGTTGTGACCTGCGAATTCACCCATGCCACACCTGCCGGCTTCTCTGCCCATACCCCTTTCCGTGATGACGAAGAGGCCATTGCCATCCAGATGGTGCATAACAACCTCAGTGTGGTCTTTGGAGGGGGCTTACAGTACCTGGATCCGGCCCGGCGAAAAGATGGGCTGGACCTCTTTAACGTGCTCCGGCTCCGGAATTACCGGCTGGTTACCGCCAGAGATGAGTTTGAAACCCTGACACCGGTCGATACCCTGGTTTATTGCCTGTTCTCTGAAGATTACCTCCCGAATGACCTGGACAGGGATCCGGAAAAGGTTCCTTCCCTGGCTGAGATGACCCGGAAGGCAATCAAGATCCTGTCAGAGAATCCGAAAGGATTTTTCCTGATGGTAGAAGGGAGTAAGATCGACTGGGCAGCCCACCAAAATGACCCGGTTGGCACCATCACGGAATACCTTGCGTTCGATGACGCAGTAAAGGAGGCGATGGACTATGCTAACAGAGATGGCTATACCGCCGTGGTGATCGTTCCCGATCATGGTACCAGCGGGATCAGCCTTGGCAATAGCCGTTCCAGCAGCAACCATGACGTGCTACCCATCCATGATCTGCTCCAACCACTCTATAATTGCAAAAAAACTGTAGAATGGATCACCGGTGCCATTCAATCAACACCCCCTGAAACCAGAAATATCTTTTTTGATAACACAGGTATCCGGTTAACAGAAGAGGAGATCGAACAGGTGAACATGGCCAGGAACTCAGCCAATCAATACCTCCTGTCGATGACGGTTGCCAAACTCATCAACCAGCATGCCTATGTGGGCTTCACTACTCATGGACATACCGGTGAGGATGTGATGCTGGCAGTTTATCATCCGGGCAATTATCGGCCTTCCGGCGTGATAAACAACATAGAACTGCATCACTACATGACTGAAATTCTGGATACACCAGATTTGAATGCCCTCACCGAAGCCAGGTTTTGTATTGACACTATCGCGTTGAAGGGAGTGGATTGGGAAATCGTAAGTTCAGACAATGCCCGTCCGAAACTGGTGATCCGACCTGAAAAGGGTGCGAAGATCCATGCCGAAGTTGATGCATCAACGGACTATGTCACAATCTTCAAAAAAGATAAACCCCTGAAAATAATCTCTCTGCGCTCCCTTGCCATCTTTGTGGAGCCCCTGCAGCATTTTTTTATCCCTAAAAACCTGGGGAAGTTATTGAAAGACGAATTTCTTCACTGATAATAACTTCCGGGAATCTTTGTTTTATTTAGAATTAGTCTTAATTTTGCAATTAAAATAATTAAAATAAGATTGTTATGAATACTAAAAATAAAACCAGCTGGGCTGTTGACACTGACTTTTCGTTCGACTGGATTTAGTAAACAAGCAGGAAATGAATATCTTCTGACTGGTATGACCCGGGCCGGTTTTGAATTGTCGGGGAAACTGAACCGGAAAGAGTTTGGACTACACTGGAGTGCACTGAAAGAGATCTCCCCGAACCTGCAATTGGCTGGAGCGACAGCAGTGGATCCTCTGGAATATGAATAACACCGGGAAGATCGAATACTGAAATTCTTCGTAATTTTACACCCTCAAACGAACACCAAATCCTGTCGATTATGGCAAAAGATGTGAAAGAGAAAAAGTATGTTTACTTTTTTGGCGGTAAAAAGGCCGATGGTACGGCAAAGATGAAGAACCTGCTGGGTGGAAAAGGTGCCAACCTGGCCGAGATGGTAAATATCGGCCTGCCAGTTCCGGCGGGGTTCACCATTACCACGGAAGTCTGTGCATTCTATTACGATCATGGAAAGAACTATCCTCCTGAATTGAAAAAGCAGGTCGCCGGGGCCCTGAAGAATACTGAAGAGGAGATGGGGGCCATCTTTGGTGATAAAAAGAATCCTTTGCTCGTTTCGGTCCGCTCCGGTGCCCGTGCATCCATGCCTGGCATGATGGAGACCGTATTGAATGTGGGATTAAATGATGTGACCCGGGACGGGTTGATTAAAAAGACCGGCAATCCCCGGTTTGTATACGATTCACAACGCCGCCTTATCCAGATGTACTCCGATGTGGTGATGGAGAAGGCAGCGGGGATTGAACCTAAAGAGGGCAAAGGAGTGCGCGTCCAGCTGGAACGCGAGTTATACAAAATGAAAGAGAGCAAAGGGTATCTGAGTGACACACAACTGACAGCAGAGGAGCTGAGGAAATTGATTGACATTTACAAAAAGAAGGTCCAGGAGGTCCTCGGCAAACCCTTTCCGGAAGATCCGATAGAACAGCTCTGGGGAGCTGTTGGCGCTGTGTTTCAAAGCTGGAATGGAAAACGGGCTATCTCATACCGTCGTTTCGAGGGCATCCCTGATGAATGGGGAACGGCCGTCAATGTTCAATCGATGGTGTTTGGTAATATGGGTGACAACTCTGCCACCGGGGTAGCCTTTACCCGTAATCCGGCCACCGGTGAAAAATATTTCTACGGCGAATGGCTGGCCAACGCACAGGGAGAGGATGTGGTAGCCGGCATTCGTACTCCGAACCCCATCAATGAGGTGGGCAAGAACGAGCACACCGCCCATCTGGAGTCGCTTGAAACTGCCATGCCCAAAGTTTACAAAGCGCTCAACAAAATTCAGATCAACCTGGAGAGGCACTATAAAAACATGCTTGATGTTGAGTTCACCATCCAGGATGGAGATCTTTACATGCTTCAATGCCGGGTTGGGAAGCGGAACGGTCCGGCTGCCGTGAAGATGGCTCTCGACATGTACCGCGAGAAACTGATCTCCAAAGAGGAGGCATTGATCCGTGTAGAACCCAATCAGCTCGACGAACTCCTCCATCCGATCCTTGATCCAGCCGCTGAAGGCGTTACCAAACCTGTTGCCAAAGGGCTTCCTGCCGGACCTGGAGGGGCCACGGGACAGATTGTATTTACTTCGGAAGCTGCGGTCGAATGGGCAAAGAAAGGGACGCAGGTCATTCTGGTCAGAGAAGAGACCAATCCCGAAGACATTGAAGGGATGCGGTCTGCCATAGCCATTCTTACCGCCCGAGGGGGGATGACCAGTCATGCCGCACTCGTTGCCCGTGGCTGGGGAAAATGCTGTATCGTAGGCGCCGGTGGACTGAAGATTGAAGCCGCCCGGAAAACCCTGACCATCGATGGCAATATCCTGAAGGAGGGTGATTTCCTCTCCCTCAATGGATCAAAAGGATACATCTATGACGGAAAGATGCCGATGATCAAAGCCGCAGAAGAGAATCCCGACTTCCAGGCATTCATGAAACTGTGCGATGCCGTTCGTACCATGAAGGTCCGCACCAACGCCGACACACCGGATGACGCCTTCAAAGCCCGGGGATTTGGCGCCGAGGGTATCGGCCTCTTCCGGACTGAACATATGTTCTATGGAACAGATGCCGAGAAACCCCTCTTCCTCCTTCGGAAGATGATCGCTTCAAAATCGGAAGCTGAACGCCGGAAAGCGCTGAATGAACTATTCCCCTATGTGAAATCCGACATGAAAGGAACGATGGAGGCGATGGATGGCTTTCCTGTAACCATCCGTACGCTCGATCCTCCGTTGCATGAGTTTATCCCGCACAGCCCGGAAGGACGGAAACAACTGGCGGAGAGCCTGGGTATTTCAGCTTTTGAATTCGACCGCCGGGCCGAAGCGCTCCACGAAACCAACCCGATGATGGGGCATCGTGGGGTACGCCTGGGAATCACCTATCCCGAGATTACAGAGATGCAGGTCCGGGCTATTTTTGAAGCCGCTGCTGAGCTGCTGAAAGCCAAAAAGAGTCCATTCCCCGAGATCATGATCCCTGTGACCTGCACAGAGAAGGAGTTGAAGCATCAGTTTGAACTGATTGAGAAGGTTTACAAAGATGTTTGTGCCAGGATGAAGATCAAAGAGATCCCTCATCTGGTCGGCACCATGATCGAGATCCCGCGGGCGTGTCTCACGGCTGATCAGATTGCCCGTACTGCCCAGTTCTTTTCATTCGGTACGAACGATCTCACACAGATGAGCTTCGGTTTCTCACGTGACGACGTCGGCGGGTTCCTCCCTGATTACCTTGAGAAACACATCCTTCCGGTCGACCCGTTCCAGGTGATTGATTTCGAAGGAGTAGGCGAACTGATTAAGATCGCTGTAGAGAAAGGTCGCAAAACCCGGAAAGACCTGAAGATCGGGATCTGCGGCGAGCATGGGGGCGAACCCGCTTCTGTGGAGTTCTGTTACCGGCAGGGCTTCGACTACGTAAGTTGTTCCCCGTTCCGTGTTCCGATCGCCCGACTGGCAGCAGCCCAGGCAGTGGTGCGGGAGAAGGGAATCCCTGTGAAGTAAAGGAAGAAATCATCCGACAACTAATCTATACCAGCGCGCTTTCGAACCCAGAATCGTCAGGGTGGTATGCCCGTTTTCAAGTTTCGGTAGAATTTCTACGTAAATCCGGGAGATTACGTCTTCTTCCTGAACAAATCGTTGATTATCTCCGTAGCTTTGTCTTTCCCTCCCAAACCAAATGCTAGTCCTAACGCCAGGCATAGTCCGCCTAATAAAATCTTAAACGCACCGCCGATGATTTCGGGAGCAATGTTTAACTGACTTACCGTGACAAAAACAGTTAAAACAATAATGGCATAATAGGTTAACCGGCTGATAAACGTTGAGGTTTTATCCTGCATGTTTCTCAGGGAGGTAAGTAAGATCTGTGAAACCATCCGGGCAAGGTAGATGCCGATGATAAGAATCACAATAGCGACAATGATGTTGGGGATATACAATAAAATCTCATTGAAAAGCAGCGAGGCAGATGAGAGATTGAGGCTGTTCAAGGTGGCCATGATAACAATAAGCATGATGATCCAGTAAATCAGGGTCCCGAGAATCTCGCAGGCACTCAGTTTGACACCACCATCTTGAAGAAATTTTTCGATTCCGGATTTCTCGGTCAAAAAATTAAACCTGACAAGAAGAAGAAACTTTACAAGAAGCTTTTTAAGAACTCTGGCGATCAGCCATCCTATCAGTAAAATCAGGATTGCTCCCAAAATCTGTGGAATGGTCGTCGCGATCTCGTTCAGAAGCTGCTGTGAGCTCTCTACGAAAAGATTTAACTGTGTTTTCATGATGGATGTTTTAATTTGATGTGCGATGTAAAGATAGTACTTTTTAAACCCAGTACCAAAAAAATCATCTTCTTCCACGCAGGTTTTTGTATTTTTGATGCAGTTGTATAAACATACCGGGAATGGGAAAACGAATGTTGATCATCGGTGGGGGGATCGCGGGTCTCTCGGCCGGCTGTTACGCCCAGATGAATGGATACGAATCCGAGATCTTTGAGATGAATACCATGGCCGGAGGCCTTTGCACCGGCTGGAAGCGCAAGGGTTACACCTTCGACGGATGCCTTCACTGGCTGGTTGGCAGCGATCCCTCGTCCAGTTATTATCGGTTGTGGGAAGAGATTGGCGCGGTCCAGGGAAAAAAGATGATCACCTTCGACTACGTCACCAGGGTCACTGATGAGACCGGACGAACCTTCACGGTTTACACCGATCCAGACCGGTTTGGCGAAGAGATGCTGGCCGTCTCTCCGGAGGATAAAAAGCAGATCAGACGGATCGTTCGCGACATCAAACGCTTTATGAAAAACGAGCTGCCTACGGAGATCACGATCAAAAATGTCCTTCCGGCCATCCGCACCATCTGGATGATCTACAAATACCGGCAACCCATCCGGGAACTGGCCGGGAAATTTACCAATCCTGTTCTCCGCGAATTTTTCATCAACGGACTTGACTGGGGCGAGACCTGCAGCGCCTTCCTTCTCTGGACCCTTGCGCTCATGGCTAACAAACAGGCCGGGTATCCGTTAGGAGGTTCGCTTGATTTCATCGAATCGATCGTCGAACGGTATCATAAGCTGGGTGGCTCCATCCATTTTAAATCGAGGGTGACCGGCATCCTGGTAGAGGGTAACAAAACGGTGGGAATCCAGTTGGATGATGGTTCTGAACACAGGGGGGATGTAATCGTTTCGGCGGCCGATGGCCATACCGCCATCTTCAACTGGCTCCAGGGAAAATATACCAGTCCCGCCGTGGTGGAAGCCTATTCCAAGTACAACCTCTTCCCCCCCCTGGTTTATGTTTCTCTGGGTATCGACGCAGATTACTCACGGGAGCCCTTCAGCCAGAATATCGCTATAAAGAGACCGTTCTATATCGGCCCGCAGGAGATCAATTCCCTTTATTTCCGCATCTGCAACATGGATCCAACCATGGCGCCTCCAGGAAAATCGGTTTTTGCCCTGATGATCAACACAGATTTCGACTACTGGCAGGCTCTGAAGAACGACCGGAAGGCTTATGTAGCCGAGAAAAAACGTATCGCTGATGCCGTTATCGACAACCTCAACGAATACTATCCCGGTTTCCGTGAACAGGTGGAGGTGGTGGATGTGGCTACACCGAATACCTTTGTCCGCTATACGGGGAACTGGCGCGGCTCCTATGAAGGGTGGCTGATGGACCGGAACTCATGGAAGCAGCGGAACCTGATGACCCTGCCCGGGCTGCGCAACTTTTACATGGTCGGACACTGGGTGGCTCCCGGTGGAGGTCTCCCATCCGGATTGATCACCGGAAGATTGGCGGTGAAAAAGATCTGTAAGGCTGATGGTAAAAAGTTCAGTACCAGTAAACAGTAGAGCGATTAGCGATCAGGGATGAACATTTTCGTCTTTCATCCTTCGTCTTTCGTAATCACTTCAGCGTGTATCTGACCCCCGCGTAGATCATGATTCCGGTGATCGGTCCCCACACCATGGAGCCGTCAAAATAGGGCTGATAGGGAGACTGGTATTGCCGGATGGGATCTTGTTGCCGGTAATTGTTCAGGTTCTCGCCTCCCAGGTACACTTCGAATTTCCCAATATTCCTGGAGACCTGGGCCATCAGATTGAACCAGACAGGCGATTTGTCAGGCTGTTGTAACTCCGGGGGAACTTTTCCGGAGTCGGGAAGCCGGGCCGGACCGTTCAACTGGCCTGTCAGGTCAACCTTCCACTTCTCTGAAGGAGTTGCGTATGAGAAGGTCAATAGTCCTTTATAGGCATTCACCAGGGCCTTTGTTTTCAGCCTGCCTCCCTCGGTCACCTTCACCTCATTCAGGCGAAAAGCGCCGGTAACTGTTAACCCTTCGAGGGGTTTGAAGGTCAACTGGGCCTGCAGACTGATGGCATAGGAGGTCCCGTCGAGGTTATAGAAGAAGACCTCCGTGGGCATGCTGTCTACATCTACGATCACCTGATTGATAAAACTGGTCTGGTAGATATCAAAACTGAATTGAGCATCGCGTTTGAAAAGGTTGAAATCTTTTGTGAGGTTGAGCCCGAAATTCCAGGCCTCCTCCTGGTCGAGGGTTTCGTCCATCTGCCAGGTACGCTGGCTCATGAACAGGTTGCTGTTCTCTGCCAGCAGGTTAGCAGTCCGGTACCCCTTCCCCACCGACCCCCGGATGGTCGTGGTCTCGTTTATCTGATGACGGAGATGGAGCCTGGGGGTAAAGAGCACTCCGTAAAGACTGTTATAATCTGCCCGTACTCCGGCAATCAGGATAAACACAGGGCACAGATCAAAGGTGTACTCCAGAAACGCTCCAGCCACCCACTCGGTACGGTCCATAGTCAAGTTGATAAGAGTATCCCCTTTAAATGGGTAGAGGCCGGCGGCAAGGGAATCGGGGGATCCGGGGATCCCGAAAAGGAGCTGTTGCTGTGCATAGTTCTCCGAGTAAACATCCTGCGAGAAGCTGAGTCCGGTTGAAATCCGGTGCATGTTGTCACGGAATCCGGTCGAGAGGGTCCCGACTGCATCAATCCGTTGCTCATGTCCGTGATACCGGTTAATCCCATAGAATCCATCCTGCTGATGGTTGATTCCGGAAGCGACAACGTCGAGGGTTGTATTCCCGGAATGATCGAGGATCAATCTGTTCTTCCAGAAAAGCTCCAGCCGGTTGGTTTCAATCCCGATGCCATATCTCTTCGTACCGTTGCTGATCCCGGATGTATCGAATGCAAAGGTTTCGTGGTCGAAGTCCATTTGACCACCGTCGCGTTCTTCATAAAGGTATTTAACAGCGAATCGTGAACTGAACCGCTCGGGATTGATGTAGTCCAACCTGTTCATGGCGGTCAGGGTGGTCGAGAGCGGCAGATCCATGAATCCATCGCCATTCCGGTCAAATTTGTGCTGCAAGGTGCTTCCATGTATCAGCAGCATGGCCCCGGGATATAGCTCAGTCCATAAGGTGCCGCCAATCCGGTGATCAATGGAACATTTTCCGTCATGATCTGGCTGTACAATCTGCTTTTCTTTTGCGATCTAAACTATCAATGGTGTAATCTTCAAATATGATAGCTATCGCAATTTTCACCAAAAAAGTAAAAAGTAAAAATCCGCAAGAAAATATCAATACTGCAGTCCTGATTTCAGTCATTGATGGTGTATAAACATAAATCTGTCCTAAAACATCCGGAGTAAATCCGGGAATGATAAGAGCAATTCCTTTTTCAAGATAAACGCTCACATAAATAAGGACTGCGCCAATATTTAATGTCACGAAATTTTTCCTGGTTCTGGGAATTAAGAAAAGGAAAAATGCAATACATCCCATAATTATTGACGACCAACTGTAAAGAACAATTTCTTTGTTATCGCCTATACCGAAAAGCAAATATTTCCAATATAAAATATGCTCAGTTCCGGAATAAAACTCTTTAAAAAGTTCAGCAATCGTGAAAAATAAATAAACGGACATAGCGTACACCATAAGTTCAGCAATTGTCCATATTGCTTCATCTTTAATTTCAAATTTGGTAGTTTTTCTGAGTATTTGAAATAAAATCAACAGAATAGCCGGGCCTGAACAAAATGCTGAAGCCAAAAATCTCGGAGCAAGCAAAGCGCTGTTCCAGAATATACGGGCCGGCAACGCATTATAAAGAAATGCCGTAACTGTATGAATAGCAACAGCCATGGGTATGCTGACTAAAACAAGTGTTAAAACCAATGATTTCTTATATTCTCTTTTATAGAAAATACAATATAACAGATATGTTACTACAAATAAATTGATTAATAAATAGATGCTGAGAACGAAAAAATCCCAGGAAAGCATAGAAGATGGAAAATTCATGGTGCCAATTCCAGGTAGCATATGCCAGAATCTAAACGGATTTCCAATATCTACAACAATAAATGAAATACTCATAATAACAGCACAAACAGCCAACAATTCACCAAAAATTACGATCTCTTTGATTGGCTTCCAATTATAAACATAAGCTGGTATAACTAACATAACTGCTGCTGCTGCAACTCCGACAAGAAATGTAAAATTTCCAATATAAAAAGCCCAGGATACGGAATCCCGCATGTGAGTTTTAATCAATCCTTCACTTAACTGACCGTAATAGCCAAATCCGCCCCAAATTATTAGACCTAAAAGCAAAATCAACCAGGAATAATACACTTTGTTTCCCCGGAAAATAATTTTTATGCTGCCAATTGTGAAACGAATGAAATTCATGTTAAAATATTTTAGATATTTTTAAGGAACAGAACCTTTTAAACTCCAAAGAAATAATAGAATTTTGGCTGAAAGTTTAATTCTTCTTTTAAGACTATTACACGTTTATTTTCCAAAATATAGCGTATTTCACTATCAGGATCTAACAGATTTCCAAATTTTCTGGCTCCAACCGGACAAATTTCGACACATGAAGGGTATTTGCCATCTCTCACCCGTTGAATGCAAAAAGTACATTTTTCTACTACTCCCATCATTCTTGGCCTGTTGCCGAGATAATGTACGTGGGTATTTAATTCATCATCAGGAATAGTTGGCTCACCCCAATTGAAATGCCTCGCTCCGTATGGGCAGGCAGCCATGCAATACCTGCAGCCAATACACCAGTTATAATCCACAACAACAATTCCATCAGGTTCCTGCCAGGTGGCTTTTACCGGACATACTTTTGTACATTGAGGCGTCCTGCATTGCTGGCATTGTATGGGAACATAAAAATATCCTTTTTCCGGTACTTTTTCAGGAATATAATGAACATTGGAATGAGCAAAATCAATCCCCCTCTCGTTTTCCATTTGAAGGACCTGTATCCAATGAATTTGTGGATCGCGCGATTGATTGTTTTCTTTCACACATGCGTAAACACATCTTCTGCATCCAATACATTTGGATAGATCCAATGCATATCCAAATAAAACCCCAGCCATTGCAGGTGTATCATCTACATGAAATTCTCTTCCATATTTTTCCTTGTATTGGACTGTTAAATTCTTAAGTATCTCATCTATTTCTTTTTTAGATAAGGTTCTGAAATTTTTTTGAAAAAAGTCATCCAGTTCCTCCATATTACATCCTGAAAGTGCCAGTCCTGAGAATGTTGCAAGTGATACTGATTTTAAAAATGACCTTCTTGAGATATCTTTTTTCATGTCTCCTGAGATTTTCAGTTGTTAACGTTAGTTAATATCTTCCTGCCTGATTGGTGGAGGTTCCGGCGTTAGTTCTTCGAATCTGGGCGAATGTGGATTATGACAATGCACGCAAAGTAAATATTCCTTTTTCCCGTTCCATTCCCCTGTTCTCTTACCATGAACCCCAACTTTCCAATCTCTGAGTTTTTCACCATGGCACTGACCGCAAAGTTTATATGATTCCTTGAAATCCAACAGTTTTCCACTGGCAAGTCTCAACGAATCCCTGCTGTTCAGATCATGGCAGTCAATGCACCACCGGTTTTTACTGTCATGATCAAATATCTCAGAAATATCATCGTGCCACTCTACCAATTCCCTTCTCACCGGATTAGGCTTCATTGTAGCGTGACAATCAGTGCAGGGAAATATACCCCAGCTGAACGGGGGCGCTTCTACTGCATACTCTTCAGCCTTTTCAGTCGCGTTACTACCTTCTGTTTTTTTATTTACTTTTTGTATTTCATCATTGTCTGATGTTGATTCTTTATTACCACAACCAACGGATAGAACAATAAACAATACCAGTAAAATAACAGGTATTTTAATAGTTGTGTAATTTTTATCCTTCATGGTAAACTCAAATTTCACAGTTAGTTGAACTGCATATGAAAAATTGTGCTATATATTAACATATTCCTGATAACTTCAGTCTGAAAAGGATTACCCCCAAACCAAAACTACAAAGAATCATTATCAGATCAACACACTTGTCGGCAATTCTGTTAAAATAACGGTATTATGGAATGAAAAACTTGATTGACACTAAACTCAACGATAAAAACATTACAAGCATCAATATGGTGGCCAAAGGCGTGTGTGTAAACTGTAGTTGATTACTTTGCAACTCCGTTGCATTGATCTTTTTATTATCTTTGTCGTCTCTAAAATTATGAAAGCTCTGGCTGTTATATTATCCGCCTACATTATGGTTCTCACCGCAATACCTTGCGTTGACAGACCCTTTGAGAAGAGTGTTCATCAAACAGAGTTTTCGAAGAACACCAACCATGACCATGAGCAGGATGCCGACCATTGTTCCCCATTCTGTATATGTAATTGCTGCGGGAATCATATCATATACATAGAAAATACAGTACTCTCCAGCCTATTCTCATTTCCCGGAGAGCATGTTTTCTACTTCAATCCGGACTTTAAATCCAACCCATTTCATTCTATCTGGCAACCGCCTAAAATAGGTTAATACCCAAAGTTTCGACTTTTATTTTGCATGCACACTCCTGTTATAATAGTGTTGCGGGATTTATCAATTAACTTAATTCATTTTCATCATGATAGAACGAATTATTCAATTTTCAATAAGGAATAAAATACTAATCGGTTTGTTTACCCTTGCCTTAGTATTATGGGGAACATACGCGCTTGTTCATTTGCCCATTGATGCCGTACC
>JBDROF010000082.1:0-7495 GCA_043810345.1 Bacteroidota bacterium
AATGGGGCCGATGATAAATTCTGGTCCATCAAGTTCAAGGCAGAAAATTATGGAAATTTCAAAGTCTCATCCAAACAATCAAGTGGTGGTAACAATCCCGGTCCAAGAGATTTCAAACTTCAGTGGCGTCTCAGCGGAGGGATATGGGAAGATGTAGACGACGGGACAATCACTGTGGCCAATGACTGGACTACCGGTGTGGTGACCAACCTACCGGTACCAATTACCGGCCAGGGAAGCTCTTCCATCTATATCCGCTGGATTATGACCTCCAACACCAATAGCACAGGTGGGACGGTAGAATCCACTGGTATCGCCAAAATTGATGACATCCTTGTTACCGGCGTCAACACGCTGGGAGTCACAGAAGTGCTGATGACTAACCGGATATCGGTCTCCCCTGTTCCAAACAACGGGACATTCCGGGTCGAGTCGAAGGTTCCGCTGCAGAACATCAGGATCTATGCCCTGAACGGGAAACTGGTCTATGAAAACCAGACTCCTGCCATGAGCGAACAGATCACACTCGACCAGCCCTCAGGCCTATATCTGGTAAGGGTCCTCTTTGAAGGATCAGACCAAGTCTGTACAAGAAGAGGTTCACCTTATTTATTCTCTGGCTCTTGCTTCCATATCGGTGAAAGAGATTGAGATCACCGGGGAGAGAAGTGACCAGGAGATCCTGAATACCCCCATGCGCATGGAACGCCTGACCCAGGAGTCGATCCTCGACAACCCGGGGACCACAATCACCGGTATGCTCGATTATGTTTCAGGAGTGAATACATCATCTTCCATGGGTATCTATGATAACAGCACCGTGGTTACGATGCGCGGACTGAGTGGCACCGACCAGGGAAGAACCCTGGTGCTTATGGATTGCTTCCCGGTCAACAAATCCGATGAGGGGTCGGTCAACTGGCACCTGATTAACCGCGAAAATGTTTCAGAGATCCTCATCACCAAAGGCCCTGGCCCTGCCCGGTATGGAAGCAATGCCATGGGTGGCGTGATCGATATCAGAAGCCGCCAGCCTGAAGAGAAAATCACCGGAGGAGCAACTGTCGAATACGGCACGTTCAACACCTTCGGCTTCCGTTACTCCATGGGAGGATTGCTTCCCCTGAAAAAGAAGGAGAGTGGAATCCTTTATAACCTGAATGGCTTCTATCGTAGAAGTGACGGATACAATGGCGAAATCCCCGAATACATGGCTCCTGAGGACACCTTCTATGTCGACACCAAACTCCGTGAAGCCAAAATCGGGATGCTTGCCGGATACCGCTTCAATAAACAACATGTGGTTGAAATGACCTGCTCCTTTTTCAATGACATACGGGGAAGAGGAGTTCAGATCTATGAAATCGATGGCGCCCATGAAAAGCACGACACGTGGCAAATCACCGGGAGATACCGTGGAAACGCCAAACAGTGGAACTGGGAGATCGCAGGATTCTGGTTTACAGAAGGCTTTAGCCGGCTCAATGAATATATGAGCGAAGGTGAATACAACCTCTATCAGGTCAAGTCGTTGCGTTCCGACAAAGGGTTGAAGGGAGATCTGAGCCTGGCTGCAGGGAAATACAACAACATCGTGGCCGGCATCGATATTCACCTGGGAAGCGTTGACGGGCAGGATATTTACTATACCTCCACCGATCTGATCACCAATGCCGGGGAGATGGAAACTTACGCAATCTTCCTGCAGGACGAGCTTTTGCTGGCAAAGGGAAGAATCCGCCTGAACGCGGGAATCCGCCTGAACTATGCACTGTTCAGCAACGGGTTGTTCAAAGCCGAATACCCCTCCTATTCGATCCAGTACCTGCAGCAGTATCAGGATACCCTGATCCCGGCTCACTCATGGGTGGATATTGATCCGAAGCTATCGGTCCAGTATCGCTTTGGCAAAGAAAACAGGGTTTACCTTACCTTGGCCAAAGGCTTCAGGGCTCCCAACCTCGACGACCTCTGCCGAACAGGAAAAAAACGGGGCGGCTTTAAGATTGCCAACCCCTCACTGAATCCCGAAAACCTGTATAACATCGAAACAGGTATGGATATTACAGTTCTGCACCACCTCACTATCTCCCCCTCCCTCTATTATTCCATCGGCTCTAACTTTATGTATTATATCGCTACCGGCGATTCGGTAAACCTGGGCTACAAACTCGACCCGGTATACCAGAAACGAAACATCAGCCGGGTAGATATCGCAGGCCTCGACATCGACCTGCTATGGACACCGCTGGAACAGGTCTCACTCTTTGCGAACTACTCGTTTGCGAGTTCAAAAATTACACGGTTTGAACAACAGGATACCAGTTCACTGACCGACCTCACGGGAAAATACCTGACCGACGTCCCTGATCATAAAGCCTCGGCAGGAATCACCTGGAAAAACAGGTATGTCAATACGAAGATCCTATGGAAATACGTGGGCTCCCGCTGGATCAACGACCTGAACGAACCGGATATCTATCTGGGTTATGCGAAGTTCCCGGCTTACAATACCTTCAGCTTCCGGTTATGGCATACCTTCTTCAAGCATCTGACCGTTGCCCTGAATGTCGATAACCTCTTTGATGTCAAATACATCAGCGAAAATATAGTTATGAGCCCCGGACGGATTATCACCGGGGAAATTTCAGTTACTTTCTAATCAAATACAGAACAACCATGTACAAACAGATTTTACTCATCATTGCGCTGGCAGCCGGGTTAATCGCCTGTGACAGCACAACCAGATCAACCCCTGAAATCGTCAAAACCGGATCCGGTCAAGTTGTCCGCGGAGCTGATACGGCCGACCTGAACAACAACTTTTACGATAATGTTGAAACCTACTCCCTTCCAGGAGGAGAGATCCTTGTAACCGGCGAGATAGAAAATCCGGGGATGGCCGACCTCTCCGCACTTCCAACAAGATCGGTCATCACGAAAGAGACCCTCCTGAACGAAGAAGGCGGCAATACCTTCATCGGGGCCTACCGGTATGGTGGCTATTCGCTTTTCGACATCCTGGCCGACCGTATTCTCGACAAGAAAAACAAAGAAGAGTTCCCTCCCATCATTGACCTCTACGTGGAGATTGAGAATGACAAAGGCGAAAAGGTGGTGTTGAGCTGGGGCGAGATCTACTACCCAAACATCCTCAACCAGATCCTGATTGCCGCCGACGGTTACCGCAGTATCTATTCCCTCAGTGAAATCGTGAACCGCAACGATCAGGCTGATATCCTTCTCGTACCCGTCGCTCCGGGAAAAGATGGCGGACTGTTCCGCCTCTTCCCCAGCTGCGACTTCTTCTCCGATCGCGCGGTGAAAGCAATCTCCACGATCGATGTGTTGGAATAAAAAGAGAACCCCGAATCCCCTGAATGGGAGAGTTGGCAACCTTTCGGTGCTAAACCTGATCTTTACCCTCCTCGGCGCTTTAATCCTGCTCTTCATCGTTGCGCCGCTGCTTGGGATGGTTCTTGCTACCACTCCCACAACCCTCTTCGATACCGCACGGGAAAAGGAGGTGCAGGAGAGTATCTGGTTAACCGTTTGGGTTTCGATGAGTGCCACCATTCTGTTCGGCATCGCCGCCATCCCGTTTTCCTACCTCCTGGCCCGAAAGGAGTTCTCACTGAAAAGGCTGGTGACCGGTATCATCGACCTCCCTGTGGTCATCCCGCACTCGGCTGCCGGTATCGCCATCCTTGGATTCGTCTCCCGTAATTCGCCCGTTGGAAAAATCGGGTCATCCCTGGGACTCGATTTTGTAGGTCATCCCTCCGGCATTGGCATCGCCATGGCTTTTGTAAGCATCCCGTTCCTGATCAATGCAGCCCGCGATGGATTCGCCGGAGTGCCCGTGCGACTGGAAAAAGCTGCCATGACACTGGGAGCCTCACCGCTCAGGGTCTTTACAACCATCTCCCTCCCTCTGGCCTGGAGGAATGTCGTTTCGGGAGCGATCCTGATGTTCGCAAGGGGAATGAGCGAATTCGGCGCCGTTATTATCATCGCTTACCACCCGATGGTAACCCCTGTTTTGATTTACGAGCGGTTTGGATCATTCGGACTGTCCTATGCCCGGCCGGTAGCTGTTCTCTTCATCCTTGTCTCCCTCACCGCCTTTATACTCCTTCGCTCGATTGCATCACCCAAATCCAAATTCATCTCCTGATATGAAAACTCCCTATTCCTCATTCCTAATTCCTAATTCCTCATTAACCCAATGTTATCCCTAAACCACATAACCCTGATGCTTCCTGAATTCTTCCTGCACAACATCTCTTTCGATGTGAAGCAAGGAGAATACTGCATGTTGCTGGGTGAATCGGGAGCCGGGAAATCATTGATCCTGGAAATGATTGCCGGACTAGTCACCCCTAATTCAGGAGAGATTTTTCTCAATGATGAAGATATCACGAACAAGCGTATCCAGGAACGAAACATTGGACTGGTATTTCAGGATTATGCTGTATTTCCTCATATGACGGTAAGAGAAAATATTGCCTACCCATTGAAAGGGAGGTACAACCACCTGGAAAAACAGCTGCACATCCAGCGGATTGCAGGCAAACTCGGCATCGATCACCTTCTGCACCGGCGGCCGTCAACACTTTCCGGTGGTGAGATTCAGCGTGTTGCTCTGGCACGAACACTCGTCCTCGAACCTTCTGTGCTACTGCTTGATGAACCGCTGTCGTCCCTTGATTCAAAGCTGAGAGCCAACCTTCGCCAGCTCCTGAAACAACTTCACAGGGAGGGCCAAACCATCCTCCATGTCACGCACGACCTCCAGGAAGCTCTCTTCCTTGCCGATACCGTGATTGTGATCGAACAGGGAACCGTAAGTCATAGTGGCTTACCAAATGATATATTCAATCGCACAGGCTCAGAGTTTCTCGACCACTTCACCAACAAACCCAATCCCTTATGAGGCCGATAATCCATTCTCTTTTCATACTTTTGAAAGGAGAATCACTTCTGTCCTATGCAACTGACACCATTCCCTCCGCGAAAGTCCCTCAATAAAGCCTATCTGAAGGTAAAACCATCCCGGAGGGAGATTGAACTTTTCAAGACAAACCTGATCAAACTGCTTGATGGGTTGGATGAATCCGAATCGGAAGAGCATGTTAAAAATGACCTGAGCGATTTTCTCAAGAGTACCTTCTATCAGAAGTTCTATATCAATACTAAAGGCCGGAATGACCTTGTTATCCACAATGGGCCTGATGCAAAGAGTTTCGCCGGCGTTTTGGTCGAAGCCAAAAAGCCTTCGAATAAATCCGAGATGGTCAGATCGGATAACCTGAATTCGAAAGCATTTCACGAACTTATCCTCTATTATCTTCGGGAACGCATCACTAACCACAATCTTGAGATTAAGCATCTTGTGGCTACAAACATTTATGAATGGTTTGTATTTGATGCGACCACCTTTGAGAAACTATTTGCTCAAGATAAAAACCTGGTTAAGCAATTCACCGATTTTGAGCAAGGAAGGCTCGCCGGGACGACCACGGATTTCTTTTACAAGGAGATTGCAGAACCATTTATGGCCAGTTTGACCTCAGAGGTTTGTTTTACTATGTTTGATTTCCGGCAGTACGATAAACCATTGAGGAATGAGGATAAAAAGGATGATGCCAGACTTATTGCCCTCTATAAGCTTCTTTCACCGGAACACCTGCTGAAACTTCCCTTTTTAAATGATAGTAATACCCTCGACAAGTCATTCTATACGGAACTTCTGCATATCATTGGGTTGACCGAGACAAAACAAGGAAGTAAAAAACTCATTGGTCGTAAAAAAGAGGGTGAACGAAATTCCGCTTCCCTGATCGAAAGCGCCATCACACAGCTAGACAGCCTGGATAAACTGGCCCGGCTTGAAAACCCTTCCAGGTTTGGCGAAACTGTTCAGGAACGCTTGTTCAATGTTGCCTTGGAACTATCCATTACCTGGATCAATCGCATTCTCTTTCTAAAACTTCTTGAAGCACAGCTGATCAGGTACCACCAAGGGGATTTATCTTTTGCTTTTCTGAACGGTGAAAAAGTAAAGAATTTTGACGACATGAACAGCCTGTTTTTCAGTGTACTGGCCCGCAAACCGGACGAACGAAATGAAGAGGTCAGAAAGATATTTTCAAAGGTTCCTTACTTGAACAGTTCCTTGTTTGAACCCACAGAAATTGAACATTCCGGGTTGTTCATCAGCCAATTGAAGGATGGGAAACTGCCAATTATCACTTCAACGGTCTTGAAAGACCCTAGCGGTAAAAAATGTAGTGGTGGACTGATGACCCTCGAATACTTGTTTGAATTTCTTGATGCGTATGATTTCGCCGGTGAAGGCTCGGAAGAGATACAGGAGGAAAACAAAACCCTGATCAACGCTTCTGTTCTTGGCTTGATTTTCGAAAAGATCAACGGTTACAAAGATGGCTCTTTCTTTACACCCGGGTTCATCACCATGTACATGTGCAGGGAAACTATCCGCCGGGCTGTTGTTCAGAAGTTTAATGACCTGAAAGGATGGGATTGTCAGGATATTTCAGGATTGTATGATAAAATTGACGACCGGAAAGAAGCCAATGAGATTATCAATCAGCTTAAAATTTGTGATCCTGCTGTCGGTTCCGGTCACTTCCTGGTATCGGCGCTGAATGAGATCATTGCGATAAAAAGCGAGTTGAAAATATTGTCGGATATCGAAGGAAAGAGGCTAAAAGAGTACCACGTTGAAGTCGTCAATGATGAACTGATCATCACCGATGAAGATGGAGATCTTTTTGACTACCATCCAGCCAATCCGGAGAGTCAGCGTGTTCAAGAGGCGCTTTTTCTTGAGAAACAGACCATCATCGAGAATTGTCTTTTTGGCGTTGACATTAACCCCAACTCTGTCAAGATATGCCGGTTGAGGTTATGGATAGAGCTGCTTAAAAACTCATATTACAAGGAGGAAAGCAATTTTACAGAGTTGGAAACCCTCCCCAATATCGATATCAACATCAAATGCGGAAATTCCCTGATCTCACGCTATGGTCTGGACGCGGATATTAAGCAAGCGCTAAAGAAAAGCAAATGGAGCATCGACAGTTACCGTCTGGCAGTAATGACCTACCGGAATGCTCAAAGTAAAGAGGAAAAGCGGGCGATGGAACGATTGATCGAATCCATCAAGAACGATTTCGAGACTGAGGTTGTAGCCAATGACAAGCGTTTGGTTCAACTTAAAAAGCTGAACGGAGAACTGTTTAACCTGACCAACCAAACCGCTTTGTTCGAACGCAGTAAAAAGGAACTTGATGAATGGAACAAGAAAATCAATCGTCTGGCATCCGGCATCCGGCATCTGGAGCAGGAACTGGAAGAGATAAAAAACAACAAGATCTATGAGAATGCCTTTGAATGGAGGTTTGAATTTCCGGAAGTATTGAATAATGAAGGTGATTTTGTGGGGTTTGATGTGGTGATTGGGAATCCA
>JBDROF010000083.1:0-17954 GCA_043810345.1 Bacteroidota bacterium
TCGAATTTCCAATTTCATCTGCAGACTGCGGACTGCGGACTGCTGACTGATTTTTCCCGAGTAACATATGCGCTTCCCACAACAGTGTGGCTTTCGGTTTTCCGGTGAAACGGAAGGCTCCGACGCGGATCAAAATAATGAGCTGTTCCAGCTTAATCGGTACGCGCTGAATAAAATCATCCAGGCTTCGAAAGTTGCCATTCGCTTTTTGCTCTTCGCTGATTGTTTTTCCTATTTGGTATTCCAAATTGGCAATGTGGACGAACCCCACGTAAATATCCCTTTCTCCCTGCAGGCAGGTCGTGTAGTCGCTGTTGTTCACACAGGGCAGGTGCAGGGTGGCGCCCCAGTTCCTGGCTTCGTTCAGGTAGACCCAGGAGGGGTAGAATCCGCCGAAGTTGTTGATCACCCCTACCATGAATTCCAGCGGAAAGTGTGCTTTCAGGTAGAGGCTCTGGTAGCTTTCCACAGCATAGGAGGCGGAGTGTGCTTTGGAGAAAGAGTAACCCGCAAACGACTCGATCTGGCGCCACACCTCCTTTGTCACCTCCTCAGGATAGCTAAACTTCTTACAGTTGCTGAAGAACTTGTCGATGATCCGCTGCAGCTCCTTTTTAGACCGGTATTTGCCGCTCATGGCCCGGCGGATCACATCCGACTCACTCAGGTCGAGGCCGGCAAAGTGATGGCAGATCTTCAGTACATCCTCCTGGTAAACCATCACCCCGTATGTCTCCTTCAACTGTTCTTCCATCACCGGGTGGAGGTAGTTGAACTTTCCGGGATTATGGAAGCGGTAGATATACTCCTTCATCATCCCCGAGCGGGCAACGCCGGGTCGCACAATCGAACTGGCCGCTACCAGGGTGCGGTAGTCGTCGCACCGGAGCTTTTTCAGCAACCCGCGCATCGCCGGACTCTCCACGTAGAAGCAGCCGATGGTGCGGGCCGACCGCAACAGCTTCTTGACCTTGGGGTCCTGCTTGAACTGCTTTACATCGTGTACATCCACACTGATGTTCCGGTTCCGCCGGACAAGCTCAGCCGATTCAAAAATGTGGCCGATCCCGCGTTGACTGAGGATGTCGAGTTTTTCAAATCCGATATCCTCGGCTACGTACATGTCCCACTGGGTGGTGGGAAAACCTTTGGGCGGAAGGTCCAGCGCCGTATAGCAGGTGATCGGCTTCTCGGAGATCAGCACCCCGCCCGCATGGATGCTGCGGATGTTGGGAAAATCGACCATCATCTCCCCTATCTTGCTGATCTTCTCGATGATGCTGCTCCGGTTGATCGCCTCTTCGGGGTGCTTCAGGAAGGCATCCATCTCCCCCTTCGGCAACCCGTGCACCTTCCCCAGTTCCCGGTAGATCGAATTTCCTTTGAAGGTCGACATGGCTCCGAGCAGAGCGGTGTGCTCATGGCCATACCGTTTAAAAATATAGTCCAACACCTCATCCCGCTCCTTCCAGGAGTAGTCGATGTCGAAATCGGGAGGTGACGTGCGTTTAGGATTGATGAACCGTTCGAAATAGAGGTCGAGTTCAATCGGATCCACGTTGGTGATCTTCAGGCAATAGGCTACGATGCTGTTGGCTCCGCTGCCTCGTCCCACATGGTAAAATCCACGCGCCATGGAATAGCGGACCACGTCCCAAGCGATGAGGAAGTAGGCGGCAAAGCCCATCCTGCAAATGATATCGATCTCATGCCGGATGCGGTTGCGGGCTTCCACATTGTGTTTGCCATAACGGTACTCCAGTCCGTCGAGTGCAAGCTTCTCCAGCAGCACCTGGTCGTCGTACATGTCGCCAGTAAAGGTTCTCTTGTTTTTGCACTCCCGGAAGTCGAAGTCGATGTTGCAAGCTTCGATCAGCTTCTCCGTGTTCCGGATGATCTCCGGGTATTCCCGGAACGGTTCAAGCAGCTCGTCCAGGGGCTTCATTACCTCATCTGGCGAGGCCAGGTGTGGTGGCTCCAGGCGGGAAAGCAGGATGTTGTGATCGATTGCCCGCAGGTTGCAGTGCAGTTCCCAGGTAGTTTCATCCGCAACCGTGACCGGTGTCATTATCACCATGCGATCCAGCAGGTGGCGGTGGCGGGAGAGGATGATGGGGTTGACGTCGGCAGGGGAAATACCGATGAACGAAGGACGAGTGACGAGGGACGAGGGACGAATTTCACTATTTCGCCATTTCACCATTTCACTATTTTGCATTGCGGACTGCGGACTGCGGACTGCGGACTGGAATGGATACACCACCACCACATCATTGAACTCCGGCGCCCGGTCAGGTAACGGTTGATTTCTCAGGGTATGGTGGGTCAGAAACTCATTCAGCTCCCGGAAGCCATCGTTGTTTTTTGCCAACCCTGTATATAATAATTGATCCCCGCGGCGGAATTCGATCCCGGCAATGGGTTTGATGCTCTTCTCTTTGCAGGCTGCCACAAAATCCATGATTCCTGTGGAGTTGTTGATGTCGGTCAGCGCCAACGCTGGAGGAGCGACCCGATGGGTCGCCCCGTCAACATTGTACGCACGTACCGCCTGTTCCACCAGTTGTTCGATGGAGAGAGTGCCGTAGCGGAGGGAAAAGTATGAGTGGCAGTTTAAGTACATGCCACTCCCCTCCTCACGATCTTCGGCCCATACTTGTGCTTCATCCTGTCCAGCGCCTGGTAGAGATTGATCATCTCGGTGCTGTCCTCAAACATGTTGAGTTGCGGGGTGCCGGTGATGAGTCCGCTGAACCGCACCCCGATGAGCCGGATCAGCATGCGGCGCTGGTAAAGGCGGTCGAAGAGCTCTTTGGCCACCAGGATGAGCTGGTGATCGAACGCAGTGTAGGGGATCTGCCTCTGCAGGGTATGGGTATCGAAATTCGAATAGCGGATCTTTACCGTGATGCAGGAGGTAAGTTTCTGCTTGTCGCGCAGTTCATAGGATATCTTCTCCACCATCTTCACCAGGATCTCTTTCATCCGGACGATGTCGATGCTGTCCTGGTCAAAGGTGGTCTCGGTACTCACCGATTTGGCTTCATGGTAGGGATGGACAGCCGTGTGGTCGATGCCGTTGGCCTTTTCCCAGATCACGACCCCGTTCTTCCCCATCACCCGTTCCATCATCTCGGCCGGCATCTGCCGCAGGGTATGGATGGTAACGATGCCCATCGACCGCAGCAGCCGGTAGGTCTTCTCGCCGATCATCGGGATTTTTTTGATCGAGAGCGGATCGAGAAACGGGAACACCCCGTCGTGTGCCACATACCGCTCTCCGTTGGGTTTTGCTTCACCGGTGGCGATCTTCGAAACCGTTTTGTTCACAGAAAGCCCGAACGAGATCGGCAACCCGGTATGCCTGATGATCGCCTGCCGGAGCTCCTGCGTCCATTGCAGGGTTCCGAAAAAACGGTCCATGCCGGTGACATCAATGTAATGCTCGTCGATGGAGGCCTTCTCATACAACGGCGCCCGTTCGGCGATGATATCAGTCACCGTATGCGAATAGTTCGAATAGAGTTCCATGTCGCCCCGGATGAAGACCGCATCCCCGCAAAGCATCCTGGCCATCTTCATCGGCATTCCCGCGTGTACGCCAAACTTCCGGGATTCGTAACTGCAACTGGCCACCACCCCGCGATCAGACATGCCCCCAATGATCACCGGCTTTCCCTCCAGCGACGTGTTGAGAAGTCGCTCAACGGAGACGAAGAAGGTGTCGAGATCGAGATGGACGATATTGCGGGATGTTTTCATAAGTAGTGAAATAGCGAAATAGCGAAATAGCGAAATAGCGAAATAGCGAAATGGCGAAATAGCGAAATAGCGAAATTATTGTGGGCGTTTAAGTTTGAGTTTCCGTTTTATAGTTGAAAAAATTCGTAATAACTCATCCGCTTCTCCTTGCAGTGTAGTGGTTTCAGAGGTCGTCATAATTCCGGCTTCCACCAAAAAGTCAATCCAGAATAAACACTCATCACACTCCTCTGTAACAATACAAATCTTGGAATAGAATTCTGCCTCAGATCTTCCTCTCGTTGCAGAACTGAAATTGGCAGCAACAGATGTGGCACTCTTCATCAATTGCCTAACCGGAATCCGGCTCAGATCATTTAACTTAATCTTGGTCAGCATTTTATAAATATTTACAGCAAACATTTTTGACCTTGCTCTCATCTCCTGGTTAAACCGCCTTGCATCATAAGTTTTCATAACTGGTTTTTCCTACTTAATCCGCTAAAAACCCAAAAGGTTATACACTTAACAAGAAAATTTCGCTATTTCGCTATTTCGCTATCTCGCTATTTCGCTATTTCGCTATTTCACTATTTCACTATTTCACTATTTTATTTGATTATTTTCTAATCATTTTTGCGATTACAATATAATCATTATATTTGCAACACCAAAACTTTTTGCCATGTTTTTCAGTTCGAACATTAAATTTTTACGTAAGCGAAGAGGGCAGACACAGGATGATATAGCCTCTGCACTGGAGATGAAACGGTCAACACTCAGTGGCTACGAGAACCGTATCGCACAACCGGGGATGGAAGCCCTGGTCGCCTTTTCAAACTACTTTAAGGTGGCCATCGATACCCTCATCCGGGTCGACCTTACTGCGCTGCCCGAAAGCCAGATGCGCCAGATCGAACGGGGGTACGATGTCTTCCTGAAGGGATCCAATCTCCGGATCCTGGCCTCCACCGTTGGTCCTGATAACGAAGAGAACATAGAACTGGTGTCGGAGAAAGCCAAAGCAGGTTACAGCAGTGGTTTTGCCGATCCGGAGTACATCAGTATCCTCCCAACTTTCAGGCTCCCGTTTCTATCAAAGCAGAAGAAATACCGGACCTTCCAGATCAGCGGGGACTCCATGCTTCCGATCCCCCCCGGGGCTTATGTGACCGGGGTGTTTATCCAGAACTGGACCACCATCCGCGATAAGGATGCTTACGTCATCCTGACAGCGGAGGATGGGATCGTATTCAAAGTGGTGGAGAACCGGATAAAGAGTGAAGGGAAATTGATCCTGCACTCCCTCAATCCGCTCTACGATCCTTATGAACTGGAGGTCAAAGATATCCGCGAGGTATGGCAGTTTGTACATTACATCAGCCAGGAGGTTCCTGAAAATGGGAATGCAGAGAACTACTACCTCTCAGAGAGTGTGAAAAAGCTCCGGGAGGAGGTTAAAATCATCCAGACCAGGTTGAAATTATAGGTATCAACAATACCCAGTCGATAAAAATTCTTTAGCCGCAGGTATTTTTCCCTTCGGATTTGATATATTTGCCCCATCTAATATGGAATTCATTAACAACTATAAAACCCTCAAAATATGAAAGCCACGATTGTTGGATCTGGATATGTCGGTCTGGTTACAGGCACCTGTTTTGCAGAAGTAGGGATAGATGTAACTTGTATAGATATTGACCAGAAAAAAATTGATAACCTCAAAAAAGGGATCATCCCAATCTATGAACCCGGATTGGAAGAGATGGTTCACAGGAACATGAAGAAAGGAAGGCTCCACTTCACCACCGGTATCAAGGAAGCCCTGAAAGACTGTGAGGTGATCTTCAGTGCGGTAGGAACTCCTCCTGACGAAGATGGCAGCGCCGATCTGAAGTATGTTCTGGGAGTAGCTTCAGATGTGGGGAAATACATGGACGATTACATCCTGATGGTGACAAAAAGTACTGTTCCGGTAGGGACTGCTGAAAAGGTACGGAAAGCCATACAGGATCAACTGGACAAACGGAGCATGAAGGTGGAATTTGATGTTGCCTCCAACCCTGAATTCCTCAAGGAAGGAGCGGCAATTGATGACTTCCTGAAACCTGACAGGATTGTGGTAGGCTGTGACTCACCAAGGGCTGAGAAACTGATGTCTGCTCTTTATAAACCCTTTACCCTGAACGGCCACCCGGTTATTTTCATGGATATTGTTTCAGCAGAGATGACCAAATATGCCGCAAACTCCATGCTTGCGACCAAAATCAGTTTTATGAACGACATCGCCAACCTTTGCGAAATCGTCGGCGCCAACGTGAATATGGTTCGAAAGGGGATTGGCTCCGACACCCGGATTGGTAGTAAATTCATCTATCCGGGCGTGGGATATGGTGGAAGCTGCTTCCCCAAGGATGTCAAAGCCCTGATTAAAACATCGGACGAATTTGGTCACTCCTTGCGTATCCTCAAAGCCGTAGAAGCTGTTAACGACGATCAGAAATCGGTCATGTTCAATAAGATCATGAAGTATTTCAACGGGAACCTCAAGGGCAAAATGATCGCGCTCTGGGGACTTTCTTTCAAACCACAGACCGATGATATGCGCGAAGCTCCCTCACTGGTTATGATCAAACAATTCCTGGATGCCGGTGCAAAGATAAAAGCGTACGATCCTGTGGCCATGCATGAAGCACAGCGAATCCTTGATAACGGCATTGAATATGCTGAAGATCAATACGATGCTCTTATTGATGCTGATTGCCTGCTAATGATCACCGAATGGCCGGAATTCAAATTTCCCAACTGGAAAGTGATCAAAAAGCTGATGAAAGGTCACGCTGTGTTTGACGGTCGTAATATATACGATGCCGAAGAGTTGAACCAAAAAGGATTCGATTACTTCTGCATCGGCGTCAACACTACAAAATAGCGCTTTTATGATTAAAAAAAAGATTCTGGTTACCGGGGGAGCTGGCTTCCTCGGTTCTCACCTTTGTGAACGGCTGCTCTGTGAAGGAAATGAGGTGGTTTGCCTCGACAACTACTTTACCGGACAGAAACAGAATGTGGTTCATCTCCTGGAGAATCCTTTTTTTGAATTGATCCGGCATGATGTAACCATGCCTTTTTTTATTGAAGTAGATGAAATCTACAACCTGGCTTGTCCGGCCTCCCCGATCCACTACCAGTACAACCCGATCAAAACAGTGAAAACCTCGGTGATGGGGGCCGTCAACATGCTTGGACTGGCAAAACGGATCAAAGCCAGGGTGCTCCAGGCCTCTACCAGCGAAGTGTATGGCGATCCGGAGATACATCCGCAAACAGAGGATTACTGGGGGCATGTCAATCCGATTGGCCCACGTTCCTGTTATGATGAAGGGAAACGGGTAGCCGAAACACTCTTCGTGAACTATTATAAGCAAAATAAGGTGCGGATCAAGATCATCCGGATCTTCAATACTTACGGTCCCCGTATGCATCCCCATGACGGGAGGGTGGTTTCCAACTTCATAGTACAAGCGCTGAATGGAGAAGATATCACCATTTACGGTGACGGTTCCCAGACACGGAGCTTCTGCTACGTAGACGACCTGGTGGATGGGATGATCCGTATGATGAATTCCCGCGAAGATCTCATTGGGCCGGTAAATATTGGCAACCCCGGTGAATTCACGATGCTGGAGCTGGCGGACCTGGTATTGAAACAAACCGGGTCCCGATCTAAAATCGTCTACTTACCCCTTCCTGCCGATGATCCTACCCAACGGCAACCAACTATCGAACTTGCCAGAAAAGAGCTCGGCTGGGAACCCACCATCCCGTTGGAAGAGGGATTGAAAAAGACGATCGACTATTTTAAATCCATCGTATAACTACCAATGCCATGAAGATCCTGATTACTGGTTCGAAAGGTCAGATGGGAAGTGAATTCCAGGTAATCTCCAGAGGAGATTCCGCAAACCGGTATCTCTTTACTGACATCGACGAACTGGATATCACAGATCCAACAGCTGTTTCTGACATGATCCGAAAAGAGAAACCGGAGTTCATTGTCAATTGTGCCGGATATACCGCGGTTGACAACGCGGAACAGGAACCTGAGAAAGCCCTGCTGATCAATGGAACAGCGGTGGAGATAGTGGCCAAAGCTGCCAACGAAACCGAATCCATCCTCCTTCATATATCTACCGATTACGTGTTCGATGGAACCGCATGCATCCCATACCTGGAAGAAACCCCACCTCACCCCGTGTCAGCCTATGCCAAGAGTAAATTTGAGGGTGAACAGGCATTGATCAATCATGCAAACCGAGGAGTCATCATCCGGACCTCCTGGCTTTATTCTCCATACGGTCAGAACTTTGTCAAGACCATTCTGAAATACGGACAGGAACGGGAGAACCTAAATGTAATCTTCGATCAGATCGGGACCCCCACCTATGCACGGGATCTCTGCAGAACCATTCAGGATATTCTTCCCTCACTGAGCGAACATTGGGGCGTGGAGCTGTTTCATTACTCCAATGAAGGAGTCGCATCCTGGTACGACTTTGCCAAAGCCATCGCAGAACTGGCCGGAATGAACTGTCAGATCCTCCCGATTGAATCAAAGGACTACCTGCAGCTGGCTCCACGACCCTTTTATAGTGTGTTGAATAAAGCAAAGATCAAAGCCCGGTTTGGCATCTCAATTCCTTATTGGCGGGATAGTCTGCTGGATTGCATCCTGAGGTTAAAAGAAGGAGAGTGATGGGGTGATGAGGTGATGAGGTGATGAGTTCATGAGGTATAATTGAGTAAATTGCGGACTGCAGACTGCAGACTGCGGACTGCGGACTGCAGACTGCAGACTGCAGACTGTTAATAGGTAACATGGTATGGAACAACTAGATCAAAACGTTCTAAATCGTGCACAGGCTTGGTTGGATGGAAATTTTGATGAGAAAACCAAAGCAGAGGTAAAACAATTTCTTGAAGGTGATCCGGCCGGATTGACAGATGCCTTTTACCGCGACCTGGAATTTGGAACCGGCGGCTTGCGTGGGATCATGGGTGTTGGGACAAACCGGATGAATAAATATACGGTGGGCATGGCCTCGCAAGGGTTGGCAAATTACCTCAAAAAGATGTTTCCGGATGTGGCTCCAATCAGCATGGCTATCTCCCATGACAGCCGGAATAACAGTCGGTATTTCGCTCAGATTACTGCAGAAGTGCTGGCAGCAAATGGATTCAAGGTATACCTTTTTGAAGAGCTCCGTCCCACTCCGGAGCTCTCTTTCGCTATCCGCTACCTTGGATGTCAGAGTGGAATCATGCTGACAGCATCGCACAATCCCAAGGAGTATAACGGATACAAAGCATACTGGGATGACGGTGCCCAAATGATTTCCCCGCATGATAAGAATGTGATCAAAGAGGTTCAAAAAATCACTTCGATCGACCAGGTAAAATGGTATGGTAATCCGGAACTGATCCTTTCCATCGGAAACGAAATTGACGAAGCCTATCTCGGACAAATTCTCACACTCCGGCTTTCACCAGAAGCCATTTCCCGCCAAAAAAATCTGAAGATTGTCTATACCCCCTTGCATGGCGCCGGCCGGACGATGATTCCCGAGATCCTCAGGAGATTTGGCTTCACCCACGTGATCGTGGTAGAGGAACAGGCAACTGCCGACGGCAATTTCCCTACTGTCCACTCTCCCAATCCGGAAGAGCATGATGCCCTGACCATGGCCATCCAACGAGCTGAAATTGAAAATGCCAACCTGGTGATGGCCACAGATCCGGATGCCGACCGGGTAGGGATAGCTATTAAAAACCCTTCCGGCGAATTCATTTTACTGAATGGCAATCAAACGGCCTCGTTGCTGTTTTACTACATTCTGAACCGCTGGAAAGAACTCGGCCGCTTTTCAGGGAAAGAGTTTATTATAAAGACCATTGTTACCACGGAACTGCTGCGTGATATCGCACATTCATTCAACCTGGAATACTTTGATGTGCTTACAGGCTTTAAATATATTGCTGATGTCATCAAACAACAGGAAGGGTTGAAAACGTTTATTGTTGGAGGGGAGGAGAGTTACGGTTATCTGGTGGGTGATTTCGTCAGGGATAAAGACGCCGTAAGTGCCTGCGCCATGATCGCGGAAACTGCAGCCTGGGTAGCTGACCAGGGAAAAACGTTGTTTGACCTCCTCCTAGAGATATACATGAACTACTCCTTCTACAAAGAGAGGTTGCTTTCTGTAACAAAGAAAGGAAAAGCCGGTGCCGATGAAATCAAGCAAATGATGGTCAATTACAGGAATCATCCAATGAAATCCATCAACAATATCAAGGTCACATCCATTAAAGATTACCTGATGCAGGAGGAGAAAAACCTTAAAACAGGCGCCACTGCCCCTATCCATCTTCCCTCATCCAATGTGCTCCAGTTCATTTTGGAAGATGGAAGTGTGATCAGCGTCCGTCCTTCCGGAACAGAACCCAAAATCAAATACTATTTCGGGGTGAGAGAACCTCTCCTGGAGAAAGGTGATTTCGAACGAATTAACAGCTATCTGGATGACAAGATTGAGGGGATCATCCGTGCCATGAAGCTGAGATAGATCATGTATCTTTGTTCAAACCCTTGACTCATGAAAAGCGATCCTGCAGGTAGAGAAGCAGTAGTAAAATCCAGGCAGGTAGTGGAGATGCTGACAGTAGCCAACGATTTCACCCTCTTTATCGAGAAAGCAGAAGAGTATACACGCGAGCAGATCCTGATTTACCTGCAGCGCGTGTTTCCCGTCATCTATCTCAAAGCTTCCCTGTTACCAGAAATCAAGGTGACCGATGAAGATGCGATTGAACATTACGTGACCGAGGAGCAATGGGAAACGATATTTAACTCCGTCAGGCAGAAACTGGGCGAGGAGGATCTCTACCATTTCATAGATTTACATGAGAAAACACAGCAAGATGCTCTCCGGGCAAGCATCTCAGAGAATACCGCCGACATCTACCAGGATCTTAAGGATTTTTTGCTCCTCATTCAGAAACCCCAACTTACCTTCCGGGAGAATGCTGTCAGAGAGTGTCGTGATCTGTTTCAAACACATTTTGGCTACCGGCTTGTGAATTGCCATACCGCCATTCACTACCTTCTTTTCCAGGAAGGAAATTTCGGCGGAGTTGCGACCGATTGTCTTGATATTCTCTGAAATTATTATATTTGCATCTTCAAAGCCGAGACAATGATCGATCGCGAAAAATTCAAAGAGAACTTTATTTACCTTGATAAAGAGGTTGTTATAGAGATCATTGATATTTTTTTAAGTGAATACGCTGAACGTCTTACGGCAATTCAGAAAAACATTATTGAACAGAATTTTAAAGGATTAAAATTCAACGCACATAGTTTGAAAGGAGTGATCGCCAATTTCATGGACCCGTTATGCATCGAACTTTCCCGCAGACTGGATGAGCAAGCCAAAGATGAAAAAAGTAACGGGCTTCAGGAATTATTTGATAACCTGAAAAGGGAAACAGAGTCTCTTGTTAAGGAGTTACGGGAAATAAAAGAAGATTTTACCTGAAATATCCTGCTTGATCCAACCGGTTTAAACCCTCTATCGCACGTGGATTGTTCACATCCAGCTTCAACGTAGTCTTGTAGTCATTGTAAGCCAGATCAGGCTGCTCATTCAATTCATACGCATATCCCCTGTTAAAAAACGCATCTGCATAACCCGAATCGATACGGATTGCCTCTGTAAAGGCCTCTATCGCCTTTGGAAAGTCAGTAAGGTGCACCAGGTAGATGTATCCCTTGTTATATGAAGCATTGCGAAAGCGGGGTGCAGTGCTACATAACCTTTGATAGGTTTGCAGCGCTTTTTCAAACTGTTCTGTATTCTGATAATACATTCCGAGTAAATACTGGGCCTCTTTATTATCAGGCCTGACACGAAGTGCATTGGTCAGATACCCTTCAGCCAGGGGATCTTTCCGGAGAGAAAATAGTTCTCCAAGCTGCATATAAGCATCGTAGTATTGCTGATCCTGATCAACCGCTTTCATCAGGTCTCCGACAGCCCTGGCGGTGTCACCGGTTTCGAGGCTGGCAATGGCACGGAGGAAGTAAGCCTGTGGATTGTACTCATCCCGGGTGATCAGTTCATTGATTACCCGGTGGGTTGCAGCATAGTTGTGCAAAATAAGGTATAGTTTAGCCAGTTTTAGCCGGGCTTCCTGGTCGTTTGGATTCAAGGCAGAAGCCCGGTTCAGGGCTGTCATGCAGTTGTCAGTCTGCCCCATCAGCAACTGAATATCTGAGAGGGTAAGATAATATTCCGGATTCTTATCATTCAGTGAGATCGCTCTGTTGATATCTTTCAACGCCTTGTCAAACTCCCGTTCCAGTAAAAAAAGTTGCGCACGTTTATTGTACAGATCAGGATTCTGGTCATTCTCAGAAATAGCTTTGTTCAGCTCAGTCAGGTAGAGCTGCGCAGAATCTGCAGAGGAGCGATCATCTGAAGTAGGTTGTGCCGGGCCACATCCGGAGAATAGCACGGCCAGCAACAGAACAACACTTAAAAAACCGTTTCGCATACTAAACCTACTTTTTCAGAGCATCCATGATCTTGCCTTCCAGTTCATCGGCCAGTTCAGGATTATCTGTCAGGATCTTCTTAACCGCATCTCTCCCCTGCCCCAATTTTGTGTCCCCGTAGCTGAACCAGGAACCACTCTTTTTGATGATGTTCAGGTCTGTGGCCAGGTCAAGGATCTCAAAGGTGCGAGAGATGCCTTCCCCGAAAATAATATCAAATTCAGCTTTCCGGAAAGGCGGAGCTACTTTGTTTTTCACCACCTTGACCTTCACCCGGTTACCAATCGCTTCATCCCCCTCCTTGATCTGCGACTGCCGGCGGATATCAAGTCTGACCGAGGAATAGAACTTCAGGGCATTCCCGCCGGTAGTGGTTTCGGGATTGCCAAACATGATCCCGATCTTCTCTCTGAGCTGGTTAATAAAAATACAACAGGTAGCGGTTTTGGAAATGGTGGAGGTCAATTTTCTCAGCGCCTGAGACATCAACCTGGCCTGCAGTCCCATTTTAGAGTCGCCCATCTCTCCTTCGATCTCGCTCTTTGGTGTCAGGGCCGCTACAGAGTCAATGACAATGATATCGATCGCACCGGAACGGATCAGGTTCTCGGTAATCTCCAGCGCCTGCTCCCCATTATCCGGTTGTGAAATCAGCAGGTTCTCCACATCCACACCCAGCTTTTGAGCATAGAAGCGGTCAAATGCATGTTCGGCATCAATGAATGCGGCAATGCCGCCATTTTTCTGGGCTTCAGCAATAGCATGAAGCGCCAGGGTGGTTTTCCCTGACGATTCCGGACCATAGATCTCAGTGACCCTCCCCCGGGGAAGTCCGCCAACACCAAGGGCTGCATCCAGTCCGATGGAGCCTGTTTTAATAAAATCCACCTGTACCACCGCTGAGTCTCCCAACCTCATGACCGTACCTCTGCCATAGTTCTTCTCCAGCTTATCCAGCGTTAGTTGTAGCGCTTTCAGCTTCTCTTTGTTTTCTTCAGGATCTTGTGCCATTTTTTTCTCCTTTTTTGATTTTCTTCTCTATATCCGGAAAGAGGTCAAAAGGTTATACATATTTTTCAATTAAATTTTTGTGCAATGCTCGATTTCGAATTCAAAATTAAAAAATTCTTATGGGGGGCTAAGATTTCCAGGGAAGGAGTTATCAACAACTTCAAGCATGTTGTTTCTGATAAAAGCGACAAAAAGGTGCAAGTCCGCATACGTCGCACTTTGGTTTCCTGGACATGCATATATAGCGTCCATGCAGGATTAACCAATGATGCGCGAGCGGGATCAACGCTTCAGGAATGTATTTGATTAACTGCATCTCGGTCTGAAATGGGTTTTTTGCACCGGTGGTCAATCCGATCCGTGCAGATACACGGTGAACATGTGTATCCACTGCCATGGTAGGCTTGTTAAACAACACGGCAGCGAGTACATTGGCTGTTTTCCGCCCAACACCCGGTAACCTCTGCAACTCCGAGACCTCCGAAGGCATCACACCGTTGAATTCAATCAATAACGTGTTGGCCATACCGATGAGGTTTTTGGTCTTGCTGTTGGGATAGGTACAGCTTTTGATCCGTTCAAAGACCTCCTCCGGATGCGCTTCAGCCAAGGAGGCAACTGTTGGAAACTGTTGAAAAAAAGCGGGGGTGATCAGGTTAACCCGTTTATCGGTACACTGCGCCGAGAGGATCACCGCTACGATCAGCTGATAGGGATCAGTGTAGTGCAATTCTGTTTCCGCCTCCGGAAAGCGCTCCTGAAAATACCGGATAACCTCCTCAAAACGCTCTTTTTTCGTCATGTAACAAGTTTCGCTAAAAATACAGATTTTTTACAAGTGGTGCCATGGTGACTTGATGTCTTGGTCACTTGGCCACTTGGCCAACTGAACTTCGTATCTTTGCCATTAATGAGCAGCCAGGAATTCGATATCGCTATTGTGGGAGCTGGACCTGCCGGAACCACCCTGGCATTGAGTCTGGCCCCTGCCGGAATAAGTATCGTTGTAGTGGAGAAAGCACATTTTCCTCGTGAGGTTATATGCGGGGATGCCTTGAGCGGACAGGTCAACAACGTGCTCAAACGGATGCCTGATGGAATATACCAGGATTTTCTCCACACGGTTGAGAAGACCCCTTCCTGGGGAATCCGGTTTTTCTCTCCGGGACAGGATCCCCTCGAGCTTCCTTTCATTCTCGTCCGCACCGAAAGCCAGGAGCCGCCGGGGTATATCTGTCCACGGATCACGTTCGATGATTTTCTTTTCCAGCGGTTGAAACGGTATCCCAATATTGTAATCTATGAAGGGGAGATAGTCAACGCGCTGAAAAGGTCAGACAACGGAATTGAACTCGTTACAGAACATCGCACCATCCGGACAAAGGTCGTAGCAGGTGCCGATGGATTAAATTCGGTCGTCCGCCAGACGCTCAGCGAACGACAGCTCGATAAATCGTACTATTGCACGGCGATCCGGGCCTATTTTGAGGGGGTTACCGGATTCCATCCTGAAAACTTTATTGAACTTATCTTTCTTAAGGAACTACTTCCAGCTTATTTCTGGATCTTTCCGGAAGTAAACGGAAGAGCCAACGTTGGACTTGGTCTCCCTTACAAAGATGTAATAGACAAACGAATCTCCCTCAAACTGGTCTTTGCGGAGATGATCCGGACTCATCCATTGATTGAACCCCGTTTCCGAAATGCCACCATGGTCACCAAACCAAGAGCCCGGGGACTGGCTCTCAACCGTAACCTGAAGAACCTGTCAGGTGACCGTTACCTCCTCCTCGGAGATGCCGCTTTGCTGGTCGATCCATTCACAGGTGAGGGAATCGGTCTTGCTATGGCAAGCGCCGAATCAGCGGCAACAGTGATCCGGGCATCCTTTGCCACCGGGGATTTTTCAGCTGCAGCCCTGAAAGCATACGACCGGAGAATCGAACGGCGCATGGGTATGGAACATTCGACCAGTGCCGCTTTGCAGCGGTTTGCCCATCATCCAAAGTTGTTTGACAGGGTAGTCAGGAGAGCCAATAAAAACCAGGCCTTCAAAGAGCTCCTGGCCTCCGCTTTCAACAATGACAATATCCGAAAAAAACTGGCGAATCCACTTTTCTATGCAAGGTTACTGATCTAATGATACGCGATACCTGATGCCTGATGCCGGATACCGGATGCCGGATGCCCAAGGGGGGAATTTGAATTTTGGAATTTGGGCATTGGAATTTCCCTTCAGAATCCTCTTCCCAGGATATGGATCGCCCCACGGTAGACTTCATCCGCGTACTGCCCCTGGCACTTCAGGATGTAAAAATAGACTCCGTCGGGAAGGTTCCGGCCATCCCAGTCACCGCTTTTGTAATTGACGGCATCGTACACCTTCTTTCCTGCCCGGTTAAATACTACAAATTCGTTTCCCAGGAAGGCGTCCTGAAACTCCAGGTTATCATAATTGGTGCTTGCCGGGTCAGCATCGCGCAGGATCTTGATCTCGAATTTGTCGTTTTTCCCATCTCCGTTTGGAGTAAACGCATAAGGGATCTTCAGCAGGGCTGTTCGGATGATGACAGAATCCTGGATGGTCGTATCACAGTCGTTCAGATCGGTTACTTTGAGGGTGATCAGGAACTCCCCGTTCTTATCATAGGCATGGGTTGCCGGATTGAGATTGGGTATGGTATCCCCATCACCAAACCGCCATACCCAACTCACCAGGGAGTCGAGGTATTCGTCCGGGAACTTCACTGTTACATTCGGATTGGTCAGATAAAAGGTGTCGCGGATTGAGTTGTAATCACGAAGGTATTTTATAAAGGGGACATCAGGGGTCTTGAGGTAATCCACAAAAAAGGTAGAGTCCACCATGCAGCCATGAGGATCGGTGATTTTAACGGTGTAATTCCGGTCAGGGCATAACCCCAATACGAGCGAGTCCTGCATGTAACCTCCGCCCCACACATACGACAAGGGGCGGTTGCCACCGGCAACTCCGACCACAAACTGGGCTTTACAATTTGGCGAATAGGATCCGTCATCGTTCCGGGTCAACCGGCATCCGATTTCATTGATCCGCGATAGCGTAAAGATGTTCATGACAGGATGGATCCTCAGGAAAGAAATGTTGCTGGTGTCAATTGCCGTACCCAGGGTGGCGATACAATGATAAGCACCCGTATCGACCTCCATCACCCTGGGGATGGCCAGCGTATCGTTAGTGGCACCAGGAATGGTAACTCCATTCTTCAGCCATTGAAAAGTAGTGGGACCAATACTATCCACCTGTGCCACAAAGGCCATGCTGTCGCGGGCACATAACAGGGTATCGGAGGGGGTTACCACGCAGGTGATCTGACTGACTGCAAACAAAGGAATTAGAAGAGAATATAGGAGAAAGAGTCGCTTCATGCGGTATGATTCGAATTGGAGTGTAAAAGTACGAATAAAACTATACTTAAAACAGGACAAAAAGGCTTATTTTTAACGCACTGACTGTCAAATATTCGGATAAGTAACCCGGATTTTCTTAATGGCAGGATATTTGTTATGAGCGATGCCGGCTCCCTGAGCCCGGATCTAAAACCTAAAACATGAAACCTGAAACAATATGAACTTCAATAATTTCACCATCAAAGCACAGGAGGCGGTTCAGAAAGCAGGCGAGATTGCCCAGGCATACCAGAACCAGGCAATTGAGACTTCTCATCTGCTGAAGTGAATGCTTACAGTGGATGAGAACGTCATCCCCTACCTGTTAAAAAAACTGAATGTAAGCCTGCCGATCTTTTCTAAAGCACTGGACAAGATCGAACGGAAGATCCGTCAGCTTGAGATCGAACAGATGAAACTGGAAGCTGAACAGGCAGACCGTAATGGCGATCTGGGACTGGTGGCAGAGATCCGCTACGGCAAAATCCCGGAAGCCGGGAAAGCCATTGAATCATACAAAGAAAAACTGTCCGGGATCCAGAAGGACTCGCCGATGGTGAACGAAGAGGTGGGTGCCGAAGAGATTGCCGACGTGGTCTCCCGGTGGACTGGGATTCCTGTTACCCGGATGCTCCAGAGTGAACGGGAGAAGCTGGGGGGCGACCGGAGTCGGCAAGACCGAGTTGGCCGAAGCGGTAAGAAGGAAGCCTTATTCGGTGGTTCTTCTGGATGAGATCGAAAAAGCCCATTCCGATGTATTCAATATCCTGCTTCAGGTGCTCGATGATGGACGGCTTACCGACAACAAAGGGAGAACAGTGGATTTCAAGAACACCATCATCATCATGACCTCCAACATCGGCTCCCATATCATCCAGGAGAACCTGGAAAAGGTAAATAAAAACAACCGGGAGGAGATCCTCGACAACATCCGAAAACAGGTGTTCAACCTGCTAAAAAAGAGTATCCGTCCTGAGTTCCTGAACCGTGTGGATGAGATCATTATGTTTCAGCCTCTTACCAAAGAGGAGATCAGGGATGTGGTGAACCTGCAACTGGGAATTGTTGAGAAGATGCTGGAAAAGAACAACATCAAATTATCGGCCACAGATAAAGCCATCGACTTCATTGCCAACATCGGATTTGACCCCCAGTATGG
>JBDROF010000084.1:0-15488 GCA_043810345.1 Bacteroidota bacterium
CTGCATTTCGAACAATGATCGCAGTTACTTTCTTTCTCAGCCATCCTTGATATTTATTATTTTCAGCCAGGTATCGTGTCCAATATTCCGTAATGACGTAAGGCTTTCTGAACAATAGTTTCATTAAAAACGGGAGGACTGCTGCACGTGTAAGAATATGAATATGAATAAGATCAAATTGTATGTTCTTTCGTGAAAAAAACATCAGCCCCTGAAGAAGGGCTATCTGATAAAACACCATATTTATCAAACCGGTGAGAAAAAAGTGGCGCGAACCATGAGGGTAATGGACCCTGAGTGTGTCGATACCATTGTCTGTCTCTTTAACAAAGCTCATTCGGAATGAGAGTCGTTTTAACTCAGGATCTGGAATGACTGTTAGGACGATGACATTGGAATAGGCTGATACCGCCTGGGCAACCTTCTGAATAAAATGACCAGAGTGCAAAGGATACCAGCGAGATATAAAGAGAATAGCGGGCATGAAAGTGGAACGTCAACGGATTGTAAAATTATGCTAAATTTGCTATCCTTCCACCTTCTCATGAGAACCACATACATTTATTGGTTTGCACATTACAAGTTAGCCGGACCATGTGTACGATATCGCGGGAAATATTTTCTGGATCAATTAAAGATGCAGTATAATATTCAATCCTCCTTTGTTTATCCAGGTTATCATTACCAGAATATTCTTCACTTCATTCAGGTTTATTTTTCTGCATTATTATTCCGCCGAAAAGATTCTGTGATCGTATTTCAAAAAATTTACACGAATGGCATCTATGCAACTGCTCTGAAATTCCTTCTTTTTATTCAGAGGCAAAGAACCATCTATGACATTGATGATGCTTATTACATGAAGTTTCCCCCGGGAACCATTCATCACTTTCAGAAGCACTCCCGTGCTGTTATAACCGGAAGCCTGGAACTTATGAAATATGCGAAACGCTTTAATGACAATGTGATCGTTCACTCCTCCCCGATCATTGAGCACCAACGACCAAAGCAGAAACGCAATGCGGTACTGACAATCGGATGGATCGGTTTTTACAATGCCCATAGGGAAAATTTGATGAAAATCTTGTTCCCTGCCCTTCTGCAAATTGACATTCCAATCAAATTTATGCTACTCGGCGTGACAAGATCCATACACATACAGGAGTTGCATGAAGCCCTGAAGGGAAAAGAGAACATCCTGATCGACATCCCTGAACAGGTGGATTGGCTGGATGAGGATTCGGTGTATGCAAAGGTTGCCGGATTTGATGTTGGGATCGCCCCGCTTATTGACAATCCGTACAACCGGGCCAAATCGGCTTTTAAACTCAAACAGTATCTTTCGTGCGGGATTCCTGTTCTGGGTAGTCGCGTTGGGGAGAACAAAACGGTCATCCAAAACGGTCTGAATGGGTTTTTCTGTGATACACCTGAAGATTACCTCAAGATGATTCTTTTTTTTGCCCACCTTCAGGAGGAGAAATACAGTGAATATTGTATCAATGCCAAACTGAGTTCAGCTTCCTTTTCGATGAATAAATATTGTGATAGCTTCATGGAATTCTGTCAAACCCTGAGCGTTTAACGGTATGATAAACGTGATGGGAAAATTTTCAAAAACGTTGCGCGCACTCCTCGAAATAAGCAGGAATCCATCATTACTGAACCTTGTTTTATCCGATAATCGGTACTGGTCAAACTACGTGCACCAGAAATTTGGTCCCAATCCGGATCTTCCCCTCATTCAACTAAATGACATAATTCCGGAATTAACTGACGATCTGGAAGTTATTACCTCCTTTGATGGAGGTTGCCTTCCGACAGATCTTTCATTGCTTAAGGCACTTTGCAGGAAATTTCCGGAAAGCAGGTATTTTGAGATCGGCACATGGCGTGGCGAAAGTGTGGCAAATGTATCCAACATAGCCGCTGAATGTCTAACCCTTGATTTGACTGAGGAGGAGATGATCCGAAAGAAATTTCCAGATTCACATCGAAACAGGATTGGAGCCTTACCGGAGGGGATCGCCCATTTGACACACCTTAAGGGAGATTCCATGAAAATTGATTTTGCTGTATTGAATCAACAATTTGATGTCATTTTTATTGATGGAGATCACAGGTACCACTATGTGAAAAATGATACTAAGAACGTTTTCAGACACCTTGTTCATGATCGATCAATTGTAGTGTGGCATGATTATTTCTATTCTCCAGGACTGTTAAGATTTGAAGTTCTGGCTGGTATTCTTGACGGAGTTCCGGAACAATACAAACAATATCTCTACTGTGTTTCCAGCTCGAAATGTGCAATTTTTATCAGGGAACCAATCCTTTCCCGGGAACCTCATCCCTCTGCAATGTATGAAGAGACTTTTCGGGTTACCCTGAAATACAATAAAGCTCCGATTCCTCATACCGTGAAGCAATAGCTATCTGCGTACCGTTGGCTTGCGGGGCAAAGAGCCCGGAGACGATCTCCGGACGGTTGTTGTGCGCAGAGAGATGGGACAGAAGCAGCAATTTCAGAAATGGAGACCGGTGACCGGTAAAGATCTCCAGAGCCTGTCGGTTTGAGAGGTGTCCAAGGTCACCATGGATCCGCCGTTTCAGGTAAAGAGGATAGCTGCCCTCCAGGAGCATGGTTTCATCGTAGTTCGCTTCCAGGAAGGCGGCATGGCAGCAGCCGAAGTGATGGGCCACCTGTTCACAGCTCCTGCCGATATCGGTAAAAATGCCAGCGGTAATTCCGGCCGAGGTTACCGTATAGCTGTGTGGATCGGCGGCGTCGTGCTGCTTGGGGAGGGGATGTACGGTAAGACTACCAACGTGCACCGGTTCCTGGGTTATAAATGTCCGCAGTAGGGATGAATCAGGCCTGAGTTGGCTCTTCAGGTAGGTTATGGGACTCATATAAACCGGTATCCCGTGTTTCCTTGAAAGAACTTCCACTCCCCTTACATGGTCGCTATGTTCGTGGGAGATGAAGATGGCGCTCACGTTCCCAATGGATAATCCCAGCCTGGCCATCCGGCGTTCGGTCTCACGGCACGATATGCCGGCATCGATTAACACGGCTCCATCGTTGTTGCCAACGTAATAGCAATTTCCATTGCTTCCGGAGTTGAGTGAGGCGAGGTAGAGGGACATTGTCTTTGACGGATTGGTTGTTATTATCCCTTCTCAAATCCGAATTTCCAGGCGAGGGCAGCCAGGATAGCACCGGCTATTGGAGCTACAAAGAAGAGCCAGAGCTGAGCAAGGGCTTTCCCTCCGGCAAAAATGGCCGGTCCAAGACTTCGGGCAGGGTTAACGGATGTTCCGGTCACCGGAATGGCTACCAGGTGGATCAGCATCAGAGTGACCCCGATAGCAAGACCGGCCATAACTCCATTGCCGAATTTGGAAGTGGTGCCGAGGATCACAAATATGAACAGGAAGGTCATGACAACTTCGATGAGTAACGCACTCAGCGTATTGTATTCGCCAAGGTATCCCTCTCCCCATCCGTTAGAACCGAGCGCCCATTCTCCCATTTTAAAATCAGGCTGCCCGATCATGATGAGATAAAGAACCCCGGATCCAAAGATAGCACCCAGGAATTGCGCGATGATATAACCGATGGCCTCCTTTGCTTCTATTTTTCCTGCTGTAAGGAATCCTATGGTGACAGCCGGGTTGATGTGGCACCCGGAGATGCCGCCAATGGCATAGGCCATTGCCACAAGGGCAAACCCAAAGGCAATGGAGATGCCCAGCAGACCGATTCCACTTGGGCCACTGCCGGTGATTCCGGCGATGACCGCAGAACCACAACCAAAAAATACGAGGCTGAAAGTTCCGATAAACTCTGCTACATACTTTTTCATCCTTTTTTGTTTTAATGAATAATCTTATTTATTTCTCCCGCACAAATATAAAACATTCATCACATAACCTGCTGCAAGATGGCAAACCTGCAAGCAAAGATCCCTGGCCAACCCCGACAATCTTCCCGATCCGGTTGTGTTGGCAAATGAGATTGTAAAGAATCTGGAAGCAGGGTTGGAGAATTTTAAAACCATCATTGCGTCATTGAATATAGGTATCTTTGTGTCATTAGTAAACATCTTTTCTTAACAGAATATGTGGAAGGTCATCTTGTTATCCATCATACTCGTAGCCATAGCAATCGCTGCTATCTCAATAAAAATGTTTGTAAAGAAAGATGGTGAGTTTAAAAAATCCTGTTCCAGTGTTGATCCGGTTTCCGGAAATCCCCTGGGATGTTCCTGCGGCCAGGGAGATGGCGGGGAGAGTTGTGAAAACAAGGCATCTGACTAATGGACTTCAGCAAACTAACGGATGTTCTGCAAACTAATTGAGCTTAAGCAGCCTACTTGACCTCTGCCAGCGATCTCTTCAAGCCTTCTGTCATCATCGTCTGATAGGTCCCATCCGGGCCCGAATAGATAAAATAGGCTTCAAGGCCTGCCTGATTTCCGTCAAGGAATTTCATCGCACTATCCAGCCCCATCACCATGATGGCGGTGGCGAAAGCATCCGCATAGGCACAGCTCCAGGCAACAACGGTTACGCTCAGCAGGGAATGGCCGACAGGGTAACCCGTATGCGGGTCAATGGTGTGAGCATACCGGATGCCATCCTGCTCATAGTACTTCCGGTAGTTTCCTGATGTTGCCACAGCAAGGTTGGTGATGGGTATTTCCGCTCGGAGCTCCCGGGAAGAAGATTGAGATTCCGATGGCTTCTCAATGCCGATTTGCCATCTTTTCCCGTTTGGTTTAGTCCCACGGGCATATACCTCTCCTCCGATATCCACGAGGTAGTTTTTGATGCCCCTGGATTCCAATAAACTTGAAATAAGGTCGACGGAATAGCCTTGCGCCACTGCATTGAAATCAATTTTTATCCTGGGATCTGCCTTGATCACTTTATGATACCTGATCTGTACGTTTCTGAAATTAACCATCGGAAGCAGGCTGTCAACTGTCTCCAGCCTGATTGCAGGCCTGTTTTCCGGTCCAAAGCCCCAGGCATTGACCAGTGGGCCCACCGTGATATCGAAATACCCGTTGGTCATTTCCGAAACCTCCTGCGATATCCTGAAGAGTTTCAGGAAGTCATCATTTAAAACGACATCTTCATTGTTGTTGACCCTGTTGATCATTGAATTCTCCACCCACAGGGAGGCGGTCTGGTCGAACTCCTTTAGCAGGGAATCAATAGATGGCTGGTAGTTGATTTTATCAGAAGTGTAATAGGTAACTGCGTAATAGGTCCCCTGGGTTTCACCGGTAAACCGGATCTTTTCCAGGGGATCAGGCCGATGGCAGTTTGCCATTAGAATAAGTACCATCAGCATCAATAAACCCAATGGATTTTCTGTACGGGGGGCCGGAAAACTGGGGACAATCAATGGATTTAATGTATGATGAGGTGTTATATTCCGAAATCATCAAAAGCGATCATTTCATCCGGCACGCCAAGGTCATCCAGCATCTTCAGCACGGCGGTATTCATCAGGGGCGGACCACACAGATAATACTCGATCTCCTCCGGTTCGGGGTGGTGCTGAAGGTAGGTATCCAGGATGACCTGGTGGATGAATCCAACGTGCCCGGTCCAGTAATCCTCGGGCAACGGTTCCGATAATGCCACATGAAAGGTAAAGTTGGAATTTTTCCGCTCAATGTTTTCAAATTCAGTAGTGTAAAACAGCTCTTTGAGGGACCGTCCGCCATACCAGAATGTGGCTTTGCGTTTTGTACGTTTCGTTAAGAAAAGATCAAAAATATGAGATCGCATTGGGGCCATTCCTGCACCCCCGCCAATGAACATCATTTCCCGGTTTGTGTCCTTGATAAAGAACTCTCCGTATGGACCAGAGAGGATCACTTGATCACCTTGTTTCCGGGAGAAAATGTAGGAAGAGCATATGCCTGGATTGACTTTCTTGAAACTGCCTCTCTTCGGATCCCACGGGGGGGTGGCAATCCGGACGTTGAGCATGATGATGTTGCCTTCGGCTGGCCGGTTCGCCAAGGAATAGGCACGGAAAACCGGTTCGGGATTTTTCATCTTCAGGTCCCACATCCTGTATTTATCCCATTCCTCTGTGTATTCCTCTCCAACCTCGATATCGTTGAAATCCACCTCGCATTTGGGGACATCGACCTGGACATACCCTCCGGAAGTAAATTCAAGGTACTCCCCTTCCTGGAGTTTCACTACAAACTCCTTGATGTAGGTTGCCACACTGTGGTTGGACATCACCTCGCACTCCCATTTTTTAATCCCGAAGACCTCGGGTGGGATGGAAATCTTCATATCTTCCCTCACCTTTACCTGGCAACTGAGCCGCCAGTCATTCTGCTGCTCTTTCCGGGTGAAATACCCAACTTCTGTCGGAAGGATGCTCCCTCCCCCTTCCAGTACCTGGCATTTGCACAGGGCACAGGTACCTCCGCCTCCGCAAGCTGAGGGCAGGAAAATTTCGTTGGTGGACAGGGTGGTCAACAAGGTTGAACCCGGATCAACCTCCAGCTCTCTCTCCCCGTTCAGGATCAATACAACTCTCCCCTGGGGGGTCAGTTTTTGCCTGGCATAGAGTAACATGCCTACCAATAAGAGTAAAACGACGAGAAAAACAACGATACTTGATACAATAACTACTCCGATGCTAACTTGCAGAATCATATTCTTCTTATTGAGCGCACTTAGATTTTAATTCCCATAAACATCATAAATGCTATCCCCATCAATCCGGTGATGATGAAGGTGATACCCAATCCTCTCAATGGGGCCGGTACATTGGAATAGCGTATCTTTTCACGGATGGCGGCAATGCCTACGATGGCAAGTAGCCAGCCCACACCCGATCCCAACCCGAATGAGGTGGCTTCAGCGACAGACTGGTACTCACGCTCCTGCATGAAAAGTGACCCTCCCAGGATGGCACAGTTCACGGCAATCAATGGCAGGAAAATGCCCAATGAATTGTACAGGGCTGGCGAAAACTTTTCTATGACCATTTCGACCAACTGTACCATGGATGCAATCACGGCAATATAGACAATGAATGAGAGAAAGCTGAGGTTGACATCAGCAAATGACGCTCCAAACCAGGAAAGCGCCCCTGGTCCTAACAGGTACTCATTGATCAGGTAATTAACCGGAACAGTGATGCCCAATACAAAGATGACAGCGATCCCCAATCCTACAGAAGTCTTCACGGTTTTCGAAACGGCAAGGTAGGAACACATGCCCAGAAAATAGGCGAAGATCATATTGTCTATGAAGATAGACTTGACGAATATACTGGTTATTTCTTGCATGATCAGATGACTAACAGGATTTCACATCAATACTTTTCAATGAGGTCGTGGACTTTGGAACGCTGCACCCAGATAATGATACCTACAACGATTAACGCCATAGGCGGTAGGATCATCATACCGTTATTCTCGTAACCCCAGCTATACAGGCCGAACTTCTCCAACACGGGGTATCCCCACAGAGTGCCTGAGCCCAACAGCTCCCTGAAAAAACCTACTACAATGAGTATCCAGCCGTATCCAAGGGCGTTGCCAATGCCATCCAGGAATGATGGCCAGGGTTTGTTGGCCATGCCAAAAGCTTCAAACCTGCCCATAATGATACAATTGGTAATAATCAGGCCGACGAAGACAGATAACTGCTTGCTGACATTATAGGCAAATGCCAATAGGAACTGGTCGACCAGGATCACCAGGGTGGCGATCACCGTGAGCTGGACAATGATCCGGATGCGGGGTGCGATGGTCTTACGCAGCAGCGAGATCAGCACATTGCCCACGCCAAGGACAAACACTACCGAAAGGGCCATGACCACTGAAGGTTCCAGCTTGGCCGTAACAGCCAGGGCAGAGCAGACACCCAGCACCTGTATCGTGATCGGGTTATCCCGGTTTAGTGGTGTACTTAGTAATTTTCGGTTCTTTGGAGAAAATAACGGTTCTCTCTCTTTTGCTTCCACATTCATTTTCTGATATTATTTTGAATATAAGAGATATAATTTTCAAGGCAGTTTTCTACCATATCGCTAACCCCATTGCTGGTGATGGTGCCACCGGAGATGGCATCCACCCCATGGATCTGCATAGCAGGCGTCAGGGTAGATGGTCCGCCCTTTATCACCATGACTGAGGTGAACTTGCCGGCATCATCAAAGATCGTCTTGCCAATGAACTGGTTCGAAAATTCTTTCGTTGATATTTCTGCCCCCAGTCCAGGCGTCTCCTTGTCATGCGAAAAATCGGCTCCAACTATTTCGTTAAAATCAGGTCCAAAGGCAATATTGCCATAAAGTGGCCCCCAGAGTCCGACACCGCGCAAAGGAACAATATAAAGTGTGTCTCCTTGAATTTCAGCAATAAAAAGAGGACTCAGGATGGGATCCCCCATCTTTTTGTTATAAAGTTCCTTTTTAAGGTCTATGTCAAAAGGCCTTATCTCTCCCTCCTCAAGGATGCCATTCTTGTAAACGCTGGCAATCCGGCCATTGGGATCTATCGCAAGCTCGGTTTTGATGAACTGCTGATATAATTCCTCTGCATTATCAGGAGTCGCTTCAATATTCACAGCAGCAAGGATACCCTGGATATTGGCAATGGTCATGTTTTTTTGTTGCCGCGGCTGCAGCAGCACTGCCGTTAACGACAGCAATACCGCAACGATGATCACCATGATCGCCGAATAGATGAAAATATATCGGTTGCTAAACATTAGTGTATTGCTTTTTGCCATCTTTTTCTTCGTTTCCTGATATTAGCCTCTATCACATAATGATCTATCAACGGGGCAAAGACATTCATAAAGAGGATGGCCATCATCATTCCTTCCGGGAAAGCCGGATTAAAGACCCTGACCATGATGGCAAAGAGGCCAATCAGGAAACCGTATATATATTGCCCTTTGATCGTTTGAGTGGCTGTAACCGGATCTGTTGCCATGTAAACCGCACCAAAGGCAAAACCACCCATGATAAGATGCTCCCATGCAGGAATTTGCATGTATTCATTTAATGCGACCAGGTTGAATAGCCATCCCATCAACAGGCCGCCAACCACTACCGACAACATGATCCGCCAACTGGCAACACCGGTAACAAGTAAGATCAATGCCCCGATAATGATTGCCAATGTTGATGTTTCCCCGATAGATCCCGGGATGAATCCCAGGAACATATCCATGGGGCTGGGTATCTTGCCAACCTCACCAATCATGGCATCTCCCAGGGGTGTGGCCCCTGAAAAGGCATCAGGTTTATCAACGATCCAAACCTTGTCGCCCGACATCTCCCTGGGGTATGCAAAAAACAGGAATGCCCTGGCTGTAAGGGCAGGATTGAGGATGTTCATACCAGTCCCGCCAAAAACCTCTTTTCCGAAGATCACTGCAAACGCAGTGGAAAGGGCAACCATCCAGAGTGGTACATCGGGGGGCATAATCAGGGGAATCAGCATGCCTGTTACAAGGAATCCTTCATTCACCGCGTGACCCCTGGCTTGTGCAAAGCCAAACTCTATGGCTAGTCCTGTAACATAGGATACGATAACGATGGGCATAACTTGCAAAAAACCAAACCAGAAGTTCTGCCAGAGACTGGCTTCCTGTCCATTGGCGATGAAATGCTGGTAACCCACATTCCACATCCCAAAAAGTAATGTAGGGATCAGGGCAAGTACCACGATGCTCATGGTTCTTTTCAAGTCAACCGCATCCCGTATATGGCTCCCGGTCAAGGTCACCCTGTCGGGAACAAAGAGAAACGTCTCAAAAGCCTCAAAGGTCGAATGAAGCTTTTCAAACCTCCCTCCCTTTTCAAAATTGGGTTTGATCCTGTCGAGATATCGTCTCAATCCTTTCATTACAATCGTTGATAAGTACTTTGGTATTAAGTCGTCTCTTTCTGCATCAGGTCCAGCCCTTTTCTTACAATAGACTGAATCTCCAATTTCGAAGTATCAATGAATTCTATCAGCGCAAAATCTTCATCGTCAATCTCGTAGATGCCAAGGTTTTCCATCAGGTCAATATCTTCAACCATAATGGCTTTGATCAGTTGCATCGGGAAAATATCGAATGGGAAAACCTTCTCATACTTCCCCGTCATGACGAAAGCACGTTCACCTCCATGCAAATTGGTATCCAGGTTATATTTCTTCTTTGGTAATAGCGGGGATAAAAACTGGCTGTAAAAACTGAATTTACTTAATCCCGGTGCAGCCCATCCAAAAAATTCGTAATAATCGCCTTCCGGGATTACTGTGATTTGAGAATCAAAAAAACCCGCATAGCCATCCCTGGTTATCCTGGTCCCGGTAAGGACATTGCCACTGATATACCTTGAATTACCTTCCAGGGTATTTCCGTTGACCATGTCGTGAATACACGCCCCTGCGAGGCTTTTGTAGTAGGCAGGCTTGTTGATCATGGAGCCGGTCAATGCATATAGTTTCGTTGTATCGTATGTTCCGGAAAGGAACAGCCTTCCGATCATCAGGACCTCCTGCGGCCGAAGGTACCAGGCTACATCCCCTTTGTTGATCGGGTCCAGCCTGCTGATCTGGGTACTTACATTGCCGGTGGGGTGAGGCCCCAGGAAGCGGTTTATCTGCACACCTTTGGTTTCGAGGAAAACGTTGGATGTGGCAGGATCGTCAAATACATTTAGGTGCACCTTGCCGGATGTAAGTTTTCGCAATGCATCAATTCCCGCCTGGAATGCTTCTGCCTGACCATCTACGATGAAATTGTAATCGGGAGCCAGCGGACTGGTATCGAAGGCGGAGATGAAAATTGCCTTTGGGTTGTCCTCCGGCTTGGCGATGACACTGTATGGCCGTTGCCTGATGACAGGCCAGAGCCCGCTTTTTAGCATCTTTCCCATGATCTGATCACGCGTCAGTGTATTGGGATCAGCTATGCCAAAATCAACATACTCAATCGTTTCACCGGCTTCAATGATGATCTCCAGCAAAATGCGCTTTGCTCCTCTGCGAATCTCTTTTACCTTGCCACTAACCGGTGCAGTAAAGTAGATCTGCTCCCTGTGCTTGTCAAAGTAGATCGGCGTCCCTGCCCGTACTTCATCTCCTTCATTGACAAGAACCTTAGGGAATACACCAATAAAATCAATGGGTTTGGAAGCATACGTCTGGGGAGAGATAGTGATGATGTTTTTTGCAGCCTCACCAACAAGTTGAATATCAAGACCTTTCTTAACTTTAATGGTTTCAGACATCATAGTCCCATATCTAAATAAAACAAAACCGCAATTTTACAAAAATTTATCGGAAGTGCCGGATTATAAAAATGCTTTTCAGATCATGTGGGGTTAACCAAAATTTTACGGTAGTACCTGGAATTGTTACCACATTGTTAATCCCAGTTGGGGTGACGCTCCAGGGAGGTACAATGATCTTTGATACCACCTCCATGGAACCAGGCTGGGACGGGATGTACAGATGGCAACCATGTCCCAAAGACAAATATGTTTACGTCGTTAATTATAAAACCGTTTACGGAGGATCTGTACAGGTTAAAGGACACGTCACCCTTACGCGATAGAGATGATTGAATACATCCACCAAACTGTCCAATGGATATCACACCCACAGCAGGAATGGGTACTCCGTTTGTACGATACTGAAATGATATATGAAGAAACGGTAAGCCCATTATAGTGGTTTTGGACTTAAACTCATACCCCATTACGTTGCGCTTTGACTCAAGATTTTCTTTGCTACTTCTCGGTTTTATTTGGCAAATATATTCCAATCATTAATTTCAGTTTGTTCTGTTTCCTTTGAACACAGGGATTAAACTGATAAATGGCAGAAAAAGGTAGGTGGAAGACATCTTGTTTTAGGCTATAGTGTGTTTTAATGGGCTATCTCTAAGCTTTTCGAGATAATATAGCTGTACATCATTACTGATAATAGGATAACTCCTACAAGAAGATACACAATGCTAAATTCCTCAACCAGCTGTCTCTGCAATCTTTTTTCGTAACATCAATCCCAATATTAACTCTACGATACCAAATATTATATACAGTAATTGTAGCCAGTGAATCCCCATCCACCAAATTTGCGCAACAATCCAAACAATTAAAAAACCCCCTAATCCAATCGCAATCTCGGCTGCGAACTTATACCTTAGGAAGGATACTATCCCTCCCAGCAGGCTCCCAATTCCATTGATCACCAACAGAAATATTCCGGGGATAAGAAAATCTGAGAAGGGAGAATTTATAAGCATTTCAAGCGGCATCCCCAGTTTACTGCCACTTGGATCTGTTATCATAGCTATGCCCGCAGGTATCGCTCCGATACCAATAAATATCTGAAGGATTCCCAACCAAATGGCAATCCGTTTTCTTTTATTTAATGCGATACTCATTAGACAAATGTTTTACGCTCAAAAATAATTTGCACTCAGATGGCCTGATTCCTTGTATTTGATTTTGTCAAAGTTACAATTCTTCATTATACATATGTTTACTTTTGTCATTTTGACCACCATTCTGTATGTTTGTATATGACAAAGTAAAACCTGATAACATGGTAAAACAAAAAAAACAACGCGTATCAGAGGTATCAACCGGTCAGAAGCGAATACGGTTGTGGCCTGGAGTAGTCATCGTGATTTTACAGTGGTTACTCTGGTTTGGGATCCCTCTTATTATTGAATCAGACATTGGCCTTTTAACCGGCATGTTAGGAGTACTCGTTGGCGTATTGGGCATCATCGTGTGGTGGACCTTCTTCAGTCGGGCACCCGGGATCGAGCGCTGGGGCGCCATCTTACTGATGATCGTAGCGATGATCGCTACAAATTTCTTTCTTGACGAATCACTCGCAGCATCGCAGATGGGAATGACGTTTGTTATCTACTCCCTCCCGTTTCTGTGTCTTGCTTTTGTCATCTGGGCAGTGGTCACTCAGCATCTCTCCAACAGTGTACGCCGCATATCGATGGTGGCAACGATCGTTGTGGTCTGCGGTGTGTGGACGCTCCTCAGGTCTGATGGCATGACCAGTGACATCGGTCACGATTTCTCCTGGCGGTGGGCAGGCACTCCTGAGGAGCAGTTCCTAACCCAGACAGGCGATGAGCCGATGGCAGTCCCGATGACTCCTGCGGACACAGGGATGACGGCCGAGTGGCCGGGTTTCCGCGGACCAGAGCGCAACGGCATCATCCATGGTGTACAGATAGCCACTGACTGGACCGCATTCCCACCGGTCGAATTGTGGCGCAGGCCGGTCGGACCGGGTTTCTCCTCCTTCGCAGTCAATGGCAATCTCCTTTTCACCCAGGAACAACGGGGTGAAGAGGAGGTGGTCTCCTGCTACAACCTGCTCACAGGTCAGCCTGTTTGGAAACACAGCGATGCTGCCCGCTTCCTGGGCGACGATGCCAATCCCGGTCCGCGCGCAACGCCAACCCTCACCGACAGTCTCGTCTGTACACTTGGAGCGACAGGAATCCTGAATGTGTTTGACTCCCGCGATGGCTCCGTGATCTGGTCACACAATGCGGTGGCTGACATCAATGCCAGGATCCCGGGCTGGGGCCTGGCCAGTTCGCCATTGGTGGTCGATGATGTTGTGGTGGTTCACGTTGACAGTACCCTCGTCGCCTACGATCGTACTACCGGCGATCTGCGCTGGACCGGTCCGGCAGGAACCGGATACAGTTCAGCTCAGCTCGTTACGATCGACAGCCTTACACAGATCCTGATGTTCGGTGGAAACGGCTTAACCAGCTTCGCACCGGCCGACGGGACAATCCTCTGGGAATACAAGTGGTCGTTGGGTGATTGCATCCTGCAACCGGGTCTGGCGCCGGACAATGAAATCCTGCTCAGTGCCGTCCTGAAAGAGCTGCGTCTTATCAAGGTCACCCACAACCTCGAAGACTGGACCATTGAAGAGAGCTGGACATCCAACCGTATGAGGTCTAATTTCAATGACCTCGTCGTTCACAAAGGCCACGCCTATGGATTTGAAAATCAAAACCTGGCCTGTTTGGACTTGAAAGACGGCTCGCGCAAGTGGAAAGGCAAACGATACGGTGGGCAGATCCTTCTGCTTGCAGACCAGGACCTGATGATCGTACTTACAGAGAAAGGTGATGTGGTGCTGGTAAATGCCACCCCTGACCAATTCACGGAGCTGGCAAGGTGCTCTGCTATCAACGGCAAGACTTGGAACCATCCGGTGCTAGTTGATGATATCCTGGTGGTTCGTAACAGGGAAGAGATGGCTGCATTCCGGCTCTCCCCGGCCGGGAGCTGAAAACCCCCGAAAAACGAAAATCTCTACGATACCCAATCACGAAAAAATGAACACTATTCCCAAGGTCAAACTAAGAGGCACGAAACGATTGTTTGTCAAGTTAGGTACCTGCTCCCGGGCACTTTGTTATATTCTGGACCGTGAATTTGGTCACATAAAGGAATCAGAAGAACGTGCACTTGAACCATTAGCAGGTGGGATCCTGACGCAGGGATTTCAATGCGGGATGCTCTGGGGAGCTTCATTGGCTTTGGGAGCAGAATCCTTCAGAAGATGTACCGATCACTATAAAGCCAGTGCGCTTGCAATAAAGGCCACACAACACATCATGGAATCGTTTGTAAACAGGACAAAAAGCCCCGACTGTCTTGACATTACAGATTGTAACTGGTCTAGCAAAACCAGTATTGCCAGGTATATTGTCACCGGAAAAGTCGTGTCCTGCTTTAAACTCATGGAAAGATGGGCTCCTGAGGCAGTCCAAGCAGCATATGAAGGATTATCCTATGATCAAACAGACTTGCCGGACCATGGTATGAGTTGTGCTTCCGAGGTTGCAAAGAGAATGGGAGCTACGGATGAACAGATGGTGATGGTTGCCGGATTTGCCGGGGGTCTGGGGTTAAGCGGCAACGCCTGTGGTGCACTGTGTGCAGCACTATGGATGAAAACCCTCCGGTTAATTACGGAACAACCTGGAAAATCCTACTTTAACCATCCGGAGGTAACCAAAATACAGGATAAATTCCTGCCTGTAACCGATTATAAATTCCTGTGCACTGAAATAACGGAAAAACAATTCACGACTTTGGACGACCATACGGAATTTATAAAACAAGGTGGGTGCGATAACTTGATCAAAATACTTGCACAAGCTTAATACCTCAATAACATGACGTTTATGCAGGCTTTTGAAAAAGGAATTCGAAACATATTTCCATCCACGTTTACGATTGCCATTTCCCTGACCATCTTAACCTTTATCCTGGCCCTCTTTTTAACGGATCCCCTTTCAAATTCGGATAATCATTTTTTACAACTTCTAGGATTCTGGTATCATGGTATGTGGGATACCAGTCTATTGGCATTTGCCGTTCAAATGATGCTGATACTCGTTTTGGGGTATGTCCTTGCTTCCAC
>JBDROF010000085.1:0-7527 GCA_043810345.1 Bacteroidota bacterium
CGGGAAAGTCTTTTTTCCTGTTGCTCTCTCAGGGCATGCCGGCAAATTTATCGCCGGGGGAAAAGGGAAACAGATCGTCTGGGCCATTACCAAAGATAATCTGTTCATTGATGAAGAGATCTATGTAGAGTTGAGGGCCACTCCGATGGGCGCACAGCAGACCGAACCTGCTGTGGCCAGGGAGGAGCCTAAAGTGACCAAAGAACCGGAATATGCATCCAAACAACCCAGGCAATATGTCTCTAAGACCTATTCCAAAGGAGGCGCCATTGCTCTTTCTGCCATCATGCCGGGGTTGGGTATCACCAAGCAGAAAGAGGGCGGTGCCTACTGGCTCCTGGGACTGGCTACCTATGGGGCGGCTGCCGGTGGGGTAGTCTTCCATGTGCTGGCCAACAACTCTTACAATAATTACAAGGATGCCACAACTAGCATAGACCGGAATGTCTACTTTGAAAGCGCCACAAGCAAAGCGAACATCAGAGATATCCTGTTTTATTCCGCAGCCGGGATCTGGGTCGTCAACATGGTATGGACCATCCTGACACCCAACAAGGTGAAGTCCACTTTTTCCCTCCATACCACCTTTGATCCCGTCGTCAACAAACCAATGATCAGTATGACCGTTAACTTTTAGTGCCATGAAATCAACATTTTATCTTACAGTAATGATCCTGCTGGCACTCTGTGTCACCAGGTCGGATGCCCAGATCATCACCGGGTCATCTTCCTCCAAACGGATTACGGCAGGCAAGGCCCCTGTGGTGACCAAGATGGTGAAATCCATTCCGGACCTGATCATCAAGAATGAAGAGTTCCTCGATCCAAATAATAATAACATTATCAACGGGAACGAGCGGTCAAGTATCCGGTTCCGGATAGAAAACCTGGGGAGTGGAACCGCCAGCAAAGTGCATGTGAAGGTCCGTCTGAAAGGTCGTGAGATCAGGGGATTGTCCTACCTGCGAACTCATCAGATCGGAGATATCAAGGGAGGGGAGACCAAAGAGGTGACCATCCCGGTACAGGGAAGCGTCGACCTGGACAACGGCTCGGCCGAGTTCCTCATCGAGGTATTGGAGGAGCTGGGTTTTGATGCTTACCCGCTGGAAATGAAGATCATAACACGGCCTTTTGAACCTCCGAAGGTGCTGATCACTGATGCCGTTTTCAGCACCCTTACAGGTGGCAAGGTACAGCTCAATGCCGGTATCCAGCTGAAAGTTCTCTTACAGAACATCGGGAAAGGAGATGCCAGGGATGTACAGATCCGGTTTCACCTTCCCAATCCTTACTGCATGTTCCTGGGAGACACCGGCGTGATCTCTGTGGGCCCGTTGAGAAGCGGGGAGACACGGGAGTTTGATTTTGACTTCCTGGCTACCCGCCGGTATGCCGATAACACCATTCCGGTGCAGGTCTTTCTTTCGGAATCCATGAACATGTATGCCCGGGATACCATGGTGGCGGTTCGGCTCGACCAGAACCTGGTCGCTAAGAACCAGGTGGAGTTCAAACCAGTCATCGTGCCACAGGGTGATATCCAGATTGCCTCCCTTAGCTCTGATGTAGATAAGAACATTCCCCAGACCGGCGATAAGAGTCCGAATAAATATGCGCTCATTATCGGGAACGAGGAGTATTCGGAGTATCAGACCGGAATGAACACGGAGGTGAATGTAGATTTTGCCCGTAACGATGCAAAAATTTTCCGGGAATATGTCATCAACACCCTTGGCTTCCCCGAGGAGAACGTCTACCTCCTGGAAGATGCCACGGCAGGAGCCATGGGTCAGAAGATCGACATGATCACCAAACTGGTGACCAAGATCGGAAGTGATGCCGAAGTGATATTCTACTATGCAGGTCATGGTTTGCCGGATGAATCGACCCGTGTTCCATACCTGATCCCGGTAGATGTTACCGCAGGGAATCTGCCCCGTGCCATTAAACTCTCCTCGGTTTACAACAAGTTCGGCGAAACAGGAGCCAAACGGATCACTATCATTCTTGATGCCTGTTTCTCTGGAGGCGGCCGGGAGTCGGGGTTGCTGGCTGCAAGGGGAGTCAAGATCAAACCAGTGGAAGAGTTCCCTTCGGGTAATATGATCGTTTTTTGTGCCACCACCGGTGAACAGTCAGCCCTGCCACACCGCAAAGAGAAGCATGGCATGTTCACATACTTTCTCCTGAAAAAGTTGCAGGAGAACAGCGGAGGTCTTACCTATGGTGTTCTGGCTGACTATGTACGGCGGAATGTGGCCGTGGAGTCTCTGAAGATTAATCAGAAAGAGCAGGACCCAACGGTTTCTGTCAGCGTCGACATCAAAGATGTATGGGAGTCCTGGAAATTACGATAAAAACTTACAACTATGAAGACACATCAAGTTTGCAGTCCGCAGTCCGCAGTCCGCAGTCCGCAGTCCGCAATTCCCGTTTATCATTCCTCATTGTATTCCTGATCCTCCTTCTCCCTTCCTCATACCTATTTTCCCAGATAGATTCCACCTTCGAAGATATCCAGCGGGCCATGAACGAACAGTTTCAGGCTTTCGTAGCCCAGAACGAGCAAGAGTTCAACCAGTACGCCGAAGAGATCGACCGGGAGTTTGCCAGTTACCTGAAACAGGCGTGGGAGGAGTTCGCCCTTTTTGCCGCGGTAAAACCCGACACAACCCCCAAACCGAAGGAACTTCCCAGGTTTGAACCACTCATGCAGACACTGACCCCCAGGGAGTTGCTGCTAGAACCTGCTGTTGGGACACCAGTGGAGATCCCGCCTGTCCCAAATGTGCCAGTCGTGCTGAAAACAGAGATGGAAGATCGGGACATCGAGTCTGCGACCATCGATTTTTACGGCACCACCCTCAACTTCGACTACGATCCCGGTCTGGTCATTGACTTCCCTACCCCCTTTACCAATCAGCAGATCGGGGATTTCTGGGAGACTGCCAGCCTTACCGATTACGCTCCCCTGGTCAACCAGCTGACGGGGGCAAAAAGTCAAATGAACCTGAACGACTGGGGCTATTACCTCCTGGTCAACCAGTTCGCTGGTAAGATCAGTAATTCTACCAACACTTCCAGACTGGTGGCCTGGTACCTGCTGACCAAATCGGGCTACAAAATCCGGGTGGCTTATGCAGAAAACAAGATCTACCTGTTATTTCCTGCTGCCAACATGATTTACGGCATCAAATACTTCCTTATTGATTACATCAAGTATTACGCTCCTGATTTTCCGTTTGATAAGGTGGCCACTTATGAGAAGGACTTCCCGGAAGCCACCCGGATCCTTGACCTGAATATTTACAACGCCCTGAATATAGGAACGGACCACGCCGACCGCCCTTTCCGGCTTACTTATGAAAACAAAGAGTGCAGTTTCACTGTCAAGTACAACCTGAATGCCATAGAATTTTATAAAGACTATCCCCTCTGCGAGCTGCGGGTCTATTTTGATGCGGCAGTATCTCCGGAGATGAAAGAGTCGCTCCTGCTGGCGCTGCAACCTCACCTTGAAAACAGGTCGGAATCTTCGGCGGTGAACTTCCTGTTGAACTTCGTACAGAATGGATTTAAGTATAAAACCGACCCGGAGCAGTTTCACGGGATGGAGAAGTTTTTCTTCCCGGAAGAGGATTTCTACTATCCTTACTCCGACTGTGACGACCGTGCAGTGCTCTTCGCCTACCTGGTGCGGGAACTTCTCGAACTGAAGGTAGTTGGCGTAGAATACCCGGGACACGTTGCCACTGCTGTTCATTTTACCACGGAGGTACCGGGTGACTATATCGTTTGGAAGAACGAAAAATATGTGATAGCAGATCCCACTTATATCAACGCTCCGGTTGGGATGACCATGCCCGGCATGATCAACGAGAAAGCGAGAGTTATTGAGCTGGTCAACGGGCAGAATACCTCCCTCCAGTATGCAGATATATGGAAGCAGGCAGAGGCCTGTGGAGGGAAACCTGGCGACAACCAGCAAACCATCGTCACCGACAGCGACGGTAACTCCTATGTAACCGGTTATTTCAGCGGCACGGCCCAATTCGGAAATACCACACTGACTTCGGTCAGGGGGCAAAATGATGTCTTCATCGCCGCCTTCAACAAAGCGGGGATGCCCTTATGGGCTGCCCAGGCAGGAGGCGACCGTAACGACCTTGGGTATAACATTGCGATGGATCGGAATGGCAATCTTTACATTACAGGTAGTTTCCATGGAACCATCAAATTCGGGAACCGATCGTTGCGGGCACCGGTTTATACCGATCTCTTCATGGCCAAGTACACCCCTGACGGGAAGTTGTTGTGGGTCAATCAGGCCGGACTGGACACCACCTCAGAGACCAGCGATTATATCTTCGTTACCTCTTTTACTCCTGGTGGAAAACACATCGACACCAGGTTGTATACCGGGGATGAAAATTTCAAGGATTACGGGATCAGTTTCGACCCGGAGGGGAATGCTTACTATACCGCCTCCTATACCAGTACGGTTGGACTGAACATCGACATGATCTGGCTCGATCTGGTTACCGATTTCAATGTCACCTCAACCCTGAAGGAGGAGAATGACAAGCAGTTGTCTGTCAACACAGAAAAGACAATTGCCGGGCTTTTCGCCGCCATCAGCCTGATCCGGGTTAACAATGTGGCGATCTCAGGAAAGGCTGTTCAGGATGCTTTCTTGAAATACAATCCCGGCTTTAAACAGGTAGCACCGAAGGTCTTCAATTGTATCGGCAAGGTTCAGGTGATGAAAAACAACGAAGGGATCGTTACCGTGACCACTGAAGATCAAGACCCGGTGGTACTGGATAAGATCAAGATTTACCACGACGCCCGTTTGAAGGTGACCATGCTCCCCTCGGGAGATGCCAAAATGGAGATCCTTGGCGGCGTGAAGGTAGGAAAAGCCTTCATCTGGTTCCCTCTCAATTACGTTCGATTGTTTCGCACCAATGGCAATGTGCTGTTCGACTATGACGATGACCACAGCCAGGTGACGCTGAACATGAAGAAGGATATGCTGTTTTAGTTTCGGGTTGCGGGTTGCGGGTTGCTGGTTGCTCGATGATGCTATTCCTTTTGAACGGTCGTAATATCTATCCGTTTTTCGGCTTGCATGATTCCGGGGGAGGTCGGTTTCATTCCCCGGAAGTTCTCCATGATTCTTTTCACATCCTCTTCAATCACCAGGTAGCCATCTTTCTTTACCGTTTTCAAGGGTTGAAACGTTGCTGTTTGGGCCATGGCCTGCAGGGTTTCAGAACCAAAAGGAGCATCGCAAACGAAGGGATAAGGGTAACGAATGGGTTTGTTCACGTTCTCTGCCGGGATGTTGAAATTATCCACCAGCATGGTTTTCTGTCCATTGGCCAGGTAGTAGATTAAACGTACGTAGCAGGGTTTATTCACCTGCATAAATACCAGCATGGTATCCCCTTCCCGGAACAGCGGGTCATCTGTTCCCTGGTTGGTCCAGAGCGCTACATCCAGTTCATCGGCCTGAACGGTTTTCTCTATGAACTCTTTTTGTCGTGAGATAGCCAGTGAGTAGTTTTCAGGCATGATCCGGATCTCATGATCCATCATCCATTTTTCCGGGATGTACTCCTCCATGCTGGCCAGGCTTTTTCCGTCGTTGATCCGGCGAATGTTGGCGATGATCTTCAGATGATCCCCTTCATCCCAGAAGGTTCCAGACAAACTGTACACTTCGTTTCCTTCTTTAAGAGCGTCCCGGGCCGCATCGACGGTCTTGAGGTTAAATCCAACCACTGTCATCTTCTGTTCCAGTGTGGCGGCCAGCCGGGAGGCAAATTCACTGCCCATCCGGGAATCCTGGTAGGTAAAGGTACCCGTGATCAGGAAGCCTTCCGGGTCCAGGCTTCTGACCTGCCTTTTCAACCCGTTAGCCAGAAAAGAACAGGCTTCATCGAGAGTCAATCCTTTTCCCTGCCGGAGGTCGCTGATCCCCTTGTTTACATTATACTCCAGCTGTGCTGTCGCGGAAGCCGGTTGTTCACGTCCCAGAGAGACGATCAGGGAGATGTCGTTCTCCATCTCCCTGAGAAGAGGGTAGCAATCATAATAGGTTGACATAGCGGGCTCCAGGTTGCCGGTAGCTGCCAGCTCTGAGGCCAGCCGTATCTGACCGGCTAATTTTTTCTCCTTCTCTGAAAGACCTGCCTTGCAGGAGGAGACGAGATCGGAGATATTCAACCAGGCGATGGCGTAGGCCTCCCGTTTTTTCTGGTCCACGTAACTCTCGGTCTTCAATCCGGTCAAACTCGCTTCCGCCGTAGAGGTGCTGGCCTGTTTAAAATGTTCCAGCGACTGGCTGTTCATGTTCTCGAGGTTGAAGGTGGCTGTGCTCTTGATCGTGACCCGGATCTGCTGGACCAGGTCGGCCTTGGCCAGCTTGATCAACCGGCCGGTAACCGGCTCCGTATCGTCATCCCGATCAAAGGATTCTGATTTAAACGAAGAGAGAAATTGCCCTTCCGGGAACATAGCACGGCGTTGGGAAGGGTTGATCCAGCCGGGAGCATCCTGGGCCATGAGGAATGAGGAATGAAGAACCGGAGCGAAGCGGAGCTCGGCGGAGCCAATGAGGAATACCAGGAAAATAAGGGAAGAAGGAGGAGGGAAGAAGGAAGAAGATTTCTGAGTTGCGGAGTGTAGACTGCGGACTGCGGACTGCGGACTGCGGACTGTGGATTGCGGACTGCGGACTGCGGACTGCGGACTGCGGACTGTGGATTGCGGACTGGGTTTCATGGGGATGGAGGTTTGGGGAAAGCAAATATAGTGAGCGTTGAGGGAAAAAGCAAGGGATTGCTTCGTCCTTTGTCCACTACGCATTCCCGTTACAGCAGCCCCGCATTCCTCATAATTTCCGCAAGCTTTGGCTGAAGTTTGGCATATTCGCGCAAGGCATTTTTGATTTTCTCCTCCTCCCGTTTCATAGGGGCCAGTGAAAGCCTCCGGTCCCAGAAGGCAAAGCCGAACACGCTCACCATCATGGTAGTGAAGATGCCGATGATGGCCCAGAGGAAGTTGAACAGCTGATCGAAACGTTGATCAACGGTTTCAAACTGTTTATTGACCGCCTCGAACCGGGCATTCATCTCTGTTCGAAGGCCGTCGACTTTGGAATCAATTTTTTCATTTAGTTCAATTCTCAAGGATTCCACCTTTTGTTCCGTTCTGATGATCCTGTCGCGGTCATCGAGGGTAAAAGGAACTTCTTTCCCTTCTGCCTGAATTAATACCGGTATCACCATCAGGATAAGACCGGTAATTCGTTGGATTGTTTTCATCTGTCCTGGATTAAGTGTTTCTTCTTAATCCGGTTTGCCACACAAAGGTAATACAGTTTCGGAGAAAAGTTTTCAACAACAGTAAAAAAAAGCAGGTTTCGACACCGCTACTCCCCGCTTTTTTATTGAAAATTCGATGGTTGCACGTATCGGATAATTGGTAAAAGTGTGGTATCTTTGCTTAAACAATTTC
>JBDROF010000086.1:0-8580 GCA_043810345.1 Bacteroidota bacterium
AGGAATTCAACCGGCTGAAACCAGCCGTGCGGAAGGTGATGCTGTGCGCTTGCCCAGTGGTTCCTTTTCCGTGGAAGAACTGTTGGCAATCCTCAACACCCTGCCGGTCGACATCACCTTTGTGGATAAGAACGACAAAGTGAAGTATTTCTCCCAGGGGAAGGAGCGGATCTTCGACCGGAACCGGGCGATCCTGGGCCGGGATGTCCGGATGTGCCATCCCCCGTCGAGTGTGCATGTTGTGGAGCAGATCCTGACCGATTTCAAAAACGGAAAGGAACTAAGCGCTGCCTTCTGGATCCAGATGCAGGGACGTTTCGTTCACATCGAATATTTTGCTTTACGGGATACAAAGGGGGAGTATCTGGGGTCGCTGGAGGTGTCGCAGGATCTGACTGAAAAACGGGCACTGCAGGGCGAACAAAGAATTTTATCTTATACGAAAGAAAAATGATGTTCCGGGAATCACTGGCGGGACAACCCGAAATACCTATTGAAAACGAAAAAATCAAAGATACCATGGAACGACCAGACTGGTTAGTAGAAGCGAACATTGTCATCACGCTGGATGCGCGGCCCCTATTGGATTCCGGAGAGCATCCGCTCGACCGTGTATTACGGGAGACCCGAAACCTGAATTCCGGAGAGATATACGAGATCATCACCCCGTTCCCCCCGGCGCCGATGATCGAAAAGATGGAAGCAGCCGGATTTAATACGTTTTCAGAGCAGGTAGAAGGGATTTATCATAGTTATTTCCATAAACGCTAACTCCTCAACACAATGACACTGAGACACAAAGAACACAAAGGCAATAATTTACTTTGTGCCTTCGTCTTCGTGGTGAAGTTTCTGTGAAATCCGTGTAATTGTAGTGAAAAAAAGGAACGGTAAGCTTCTCCAGCGGCTCCGTAAATGGCACAAATGGCCGAGCCTGATCTTCACCCTCTTCATCCTTCTGTTTGCCTGTTCAGGTATAATTTTAAATCACAGGAGTCTCCGGGTGATCCATAGTGGTGAGATTTATGGCACGATCGGAAAGTTGATCGTGGATGCTATCGGAATTATTTTCATCATCCTCTGCATCACCGGCCTGATCTACTTTTTCGCACCCCACCGGTTGAACCGGCTGAATAACGAGACCCGGAAGATACGGCTCGAGCGATTCAGCAGGAACTCCCTCCGGTGGCATAACAGCGTGGGTTCCTGGACCATATAAATTCAGGTTATAAATGGCATCTTCTATCCGCGATAACTTTTCCTCGGGAAACGTGGGTGATTTTCTGAAAAACCAAATCCAGCCTGGCTCGGAACTTTCCATTGTATCGGCGTATTTCAATTACTATGCCTACGAAAAGCTTAGGGAATCGCTTGAATAGATAAACCATTGGCGTTTTTTGTTTGGAGAACCTAAGTCCATCGGGGAAGTCGATCCGAATAAAGGGAATGTAAAAACCTTTGAAATTGCCGATGATGAAGCAATGATCCCGAAGCTGCCATCCTGGGAAGTTCAAATTTTACCGAGCCGGATTATCCATGATTATTCTGATGAACAGAAAGGGTATATCCTCTGGAAAAATCTCCTCGAACAACGGCTCTTTTAGACTATTTTTGCCAGTAATTGGGTAAAGTCTCGCTTTTGGAAATTGTCTTTCTGCTATACAGACATCGCTCTTTCGGCTGGCTGATCAAAGCCGGACTGGCTGATAATCACGTCACTTCGGGGAAACGGCTGCTGGAAAAGTTCGATCCTGGGGTGGCAGAAACAGCCGGCGTGACGGTCACCTCATCGATAACCCAGATTCTTGAACTGATAGGCTCTTTCAGCGACCAGGAGATCACCCGGCGGTTTTCCCCGCGGGGTGTTCCGATGACAGAATTCCTGAAAAAACCCGATCCGAAAAGAACTCAGGAGTTGATCCTGCCTTTTATCTGGCGGCAGGTGGACCAAATCCTCTGTGAAGCAAAGAAAACTCGTATCCCTGTCTGTTTGGTGAACGACAGCCCCTACCTGTATCCGGAAATGCACCTGGAGGTGTCTCATACTCCGGCCGAACCGGTGTTTTGTTTTGCAAAGAGAACAGAACATACCCGTTATATGCTGAAGGTGATGCAGGAGGGTCATGCCATTGATCTTCAGGAAAAAGATACATTTATCATTGCTTCAGAACCATGCTGGCTTTGTGCCGGGAAAAGGCTGCTCCACTTCCCAGATGGCTTTGACGGAAAAAAGCTTCAGACGTTCTTTACCAAAAAAGAGGTGCTGATTCCAGCCTCCTCCGAAAAAGAGTATTTCCGGAAATTCATCCTGAAAATAGCCAAAACGGGAGAAATCCATGCAGAGGGATTTACCGTACGCACCCTGAAACCGGAATGCCGGATGATCCTGTCTGCAGAGTTTGACTGGCAGTGGGAAGCCGTGTTAGTGATCTTTTATCATTACGGAGAGAACCGGATCATGGCTGGTAAAAAACAACGGGTATTTACCAGCCTTGAAATCCGGGAAGAAGAGATCACAATCAACCGGGCAGAAAGGGATCTGGCGTGGGAATTAGCAAGGGAGGAACAAGTACTTAAACTCGGTCTGCAAAAGGTCAATGAGAATATTCTGAGGGTACAAAACAGCTCACATGAAGGGAATTTAGCGCTGTATGAATTGGTGGAGTGGATCAACAGGCATGAAAAGGCGCTCCGTGACTCAGGAATTGAAATCGATACAAACCGGTTGCCGGGCCACTATTTTACCGGATCAATCTCATCTGATTTCCGGGTTGACCTGGGAGATGACTGGTTTGATGTAACGGCAACAGTCCACTTTGGCGATGTCATGGTTCCTTTCCGGGAGTTGAAAACCTATCTTCTGGAAGGAATCAGAGAATTTCCGTTGCCAGGAGGAAAGGTAGCCGTCCTGCCGGCCGAATGGTTTACACGGTTCAAAGATCTGCTCTGGTTTGCCCGCGATGAAGGAGAAGGGTTGCGGTTGAACATCCGCCATTTTTCTTTAATCAAGGAGATAGATATGACCCAAGTGCCTGAAGTTACCGAACGTCTGGAACTGTTGGAGACTGGAATTACCTGGGATTTTTCTGTCCCGGCCACCCTCCAGGCCACCCTCAGGCCATACCAGGAGGAGGGGTTCCGGTGGCTCCGTTTCCTGGCGGAACACCGTTTCGGAGGGTGCCTGGCCGATGATATGGGACTGGGAAAAACCATCCAGGCATTGACGACATTGCTCTCAACGAAAGAGCCGGCTCAACCCGCTTCCCTAATCGTGATGCCGGCATCACTGATCCACAACTGGCTCCATGAGATACACCGGTTTGCTCCGGATTTGCGGGTGATGCCGCATACTGGAAACCAGCGCGCTACATCCTCCGGCTTTTTTAATGTTGTGGATGTGGTACTGACGACTTATGGAATTATGCGAAGCGATCTAGCAATGCTGGCTTCCTACCGGTTTCATTATGTGATTCTCGATGAAAGCCAGTTCATCAAGAATCCGGACGCATTAACAAGCCAGGCGGCATATCAGTTGCAATCAGATTACCGGTTGGTGCTAACCGGGACCCCGATCGAGAATTCCCTCACCGACCTGTGGTCGCAGATGGAATTTCTCAATCCGGGTCTGTTGGGTCCGTTGGCTGCTTTCCGGAAGCGTTTTCTGGAAACAGAGAAGAACATCCTGAATGGTTCAGACGAAAATCAGGTCAACCGTCTGAGACGGCTGGTTGCTCCATTTATCCTTCGCCGGACAAAACAGGAGGTGGAGAAGGATCTTCCACCATTACTCATAGAGGATTGGTTTTGCGACATGAGTGAAGAGCAGGAAAAGAGGTATGAAATGGAAAAATCGGCTGTCAGGAATGAGATCCTGCAACAGATCGAATCGGGGGATTCACCGGTCACGACCGTTGCCGTGCTCAGAGCCTTGATCAGGTTAAGGCAGATAGCAAATCATCCTTCCCTTGTTGATCCGGATTTCGAAGGCAGCAGCGGGAAGTTTGATGAGATCATCCGGATCACCGAAATTCTCCGGGAAGAGGGACACAAGACCCTGATTTTCTCTTCGTTTGTGAAGCATCTCCAACTCGTGGCTGCCTGGTTCGACGCCGAAGGAATCAGCTATTCCATGCTCACCGGCTCATCCGTTCACCGCGACCGGATCATCCGGCAATTTCAGGAAGATCCAGACAACCGGTTTTTCCTTATTTCTCTGAAAGCCGGCGGAACCGGACTGAACCTGACCGAAGCCTCTTACGTTTTGATGCTTGATCCCTGGTGGAACCCGGCAGTAGAATTGCAGGCCATCAACCGGGCACACCGGATAGGACAGGATAAAAAAGTGATCGCATACAAATTTATCAGCGAACATACGATCGAGGAAAAAATGCTTAAATTGCAGCAACGGAAACAGCAGTTGTCCGATGCCTTTATCCCCTCAGGAAATCCGCTGAAAGATCTGTCGCAGGAAGAGATTAAGGAGCTTCTTGGGTAGAAACCGAACAGGATTGCCTGGAGTTGATGCAGGATAACCCGGTTCTTAAACCGGCTTCTTTGCAAGCAACTGACGACCACTCCATCTGGTCTTGATGACCGTCCACGTATAACGGCCAAACTCCTTGAAAAGATTGGTCTTCGATAAGCCACCCTTCCGGTCTTTATATACGACAGGCACTTCAATGATTGGCTTTTTTAACCGCTGCATGGCGTAAAGAAACCGAATGAAGTAATCGCCATATCCTTTGAACACGGCCTCCTGGTTGATCTCCTTGATAATATCCGGATTGAAGCAGAAAAAACCAGAGAGATTGTCGCGGGTCTGAATCCCCAGGGTAATCCGCGAATAGAGGTTGAACAGCTTGCTGCCAAGATACCTGAACCGGGAGGTTTCCATGCCTCCACCTGTTATATATCTTGAACCAATGGCAATGTCGAAATACTGGGTGATTGCAATTAACAGAGGAATCAGTTTTGGCGGATGATTGAAGTCCGTGTCCATGACCACCACCTTATCACCGGTTGCCCGACGGATCCCGAACAGAATGGCAGTCGCCAGTCCTTTTTCATCCCTGCGAAGAAATGCCCTGACCTGAGGGTGGTCACCAAACTTTGTGATCACCTCCTGATACGTGTTGTCAGGACTGTTATCATCCACCAGGATGATCTCGGGAGTAAAGGTCTCATTTTGAATGATCGCTAATAGTTCCGTTATCAGAGGGATGATAGAATCTTTTTCATTAAAGGTCGGTAGAATAACAGAAATTTTCATCTATCAGAGGGTTTCAGTGATCCGGATCAGTGTCTCAGTAATGACATCTAGCTGCTCTTGACGAAGTCCGACAAACGTAGGCAGACTTATTCCTTCCTGTGAGATCCGATCACTGACGGGAAATTTTCCCCGGCTGAAAGCAGTCTCCTGGTAGTACGGAAGCTGGTGAATAGGATAAAAAACAGGCCTGGAATCGATCCCTGCTTCCAGCAGACCGGTCATCAGCAGATCTCTTTGTTGACTGGTCAATCCCTTCACTCTTAGGGTGAATAGCCAGTTGATATTCCGGTTCCCATGGGTATCCTGAAACAGGAAATGGGAGTTGGAAGAGAGTCTTTCGTGATATCCCGCGTAAATACGATCCCGTTCCGTGAGTAAAAACTCAAGTTGCTCCATCTGTGCAAATCCCACGGCAGCCTGCATATTCGTCATCCGGTAGTTGAAACCCATCACATCGTACCAATATCTCTTTCCCCGGCTCATGCCATGGTCCCGGAGAATCCTCATATTCTCTGCAATCGAATCGTCATTGGTGATGCACATTCCTCCCTCACCCGTGGTGATCACCTTATTTCCGAAAAAGCTGAAGCAACCGATATGCCCAAAGGTTCCAACCTTTTGATTGCGGATTAAAGCGCCAATGGCTTCCGCGCAATCTTCAATGATCAGCAGACCATGTTCCTTGGCCAGATTGACCAACTCATCCATCAATACAGGATTTCCATACAGGTGCACCGGAATGATCGCTTTGGTTTTCGGGGTGATCTTATCCCGGATGGCCTGAAGGTCGATGTTCCAGTCCAGCGGATTGACGTCGGTCAGAACCGGAATAGCCTGGCAGTACCGGACGGCATTGGCCGTGGCCACAAAGGTGAGATCGGGTATGATCACCTCATCTCCGGGGCCAATTCCGGCAGCAACAAGAGACAAATGAAGGGCGATGGTCCCATTGTGAGTGGTAATGGCGTGCCTGACCCCATGATACTCTGCAAAGGCTTTTTCAAACCGGTCAATGTAAGGTCCAATGGAACTGATCCATCCCGTATCCAGGGCATCCATCACATATTCCCGTTCCCGGCCCAAAAGGGTGGGTTTTGCAATCGGTATCCTTTGAGGCATATTATTGATCTATTTTTTTTGGATAAAAGTAGGCATTCCGGTAAATATACACAATCCTGTTTTTGTTGTGTGGATTACCGCCATGATCACATATAGGGGATGCTCGTTCCAGTATTTCCGCAAAAAGCCGGTCAGGAAAAGCTGTCGGGAGTGAAATGAATAGTTTCCTGCCATAACGCTAGCGTTGCAGGGAATCAAGCCACGACAGGGAAGGGTCATAACGACGGAATCGACGGAGTAGTTCGCGGTTTATTTCATCAGCTGTATACTCGGGATGGTCCATCTTAATGCCGGCAATCATGAATTCCCGTCCCGATTCGATCATCTCCAATCCCATAAGGAACCTTTCTTCCGGAGATTTCTGGCAGATCAATTCGGCAAATTTTTTCTGTATATCGGGATGTGTATCTTGCATCAGTCGACTAATTCGTAAGTGTTCAGGTTCATTTCAAAAATCCAGTGCCGGATATAATCCAGATCAGCTTCAGGATTTTCAAGTAATTGACGGATATCTCTTTTATGAAGATCGCTTTCCATCCGTTGTATCCATATCAGTTTGGATAGAATTAGGTCTTCAAGAGTAATCACCCATATCGTTTGATTGTTAATAACAATGACTTTCTTCCGGCTGAATTTCAGCTGCTCATAGGGATGGTTGGTGAGCAGGATAAAATCGATCTTGTAGCAGGATTGCTGATCGACGATGTTGAACATTCCTTTCCGGCGAACTTCTTCTCTTACGGTATCTTCATTTACATAGTACCTTCCGGAAATTGCATTGATAAAATGCGGTATGTCAGTTTCCTTCAATTCTGCTACAAAGTCAATATCTCTTGTCGAACGTGGAATGGCATACATGTTGAAAGCGATGCTTCCTGAAAGCATGTATGGAATATGCAAACGGTCAAGGATTTCAATAATTTCCCTAAGAACTTGTTGGACCAGCATACAGGTTTTCTTTGTGTAAAGATACAATTTCCTTATTTTCGCTTCACCACTTCACCATGGAAATGATCACCCCCACCGGCTGGACTGACTACGAACTGCTCGACACAGGCGGGCGTGAAAAGCTGGAACGGTTCGGTGATTACCTCCTGATCCGTCCCGAACCCCAGGCGGTATGGCAAAAAGCGCTGTCTGAAAAAGAATGGGATCTTCTGTCTCATGCGAGGTTTAGAAAAGTGAAATCTTCCAGTCCACAGTCTTCAGTCCACAGTCACCGTTCAACCTCAATCATCTATCGCACATCGCGCATCGCGCATCCCGTATCCTGAATCTCTTCGCCTACACCGGCAGCGCCTCTTTAGCAGCCAAAGCGGCGGGAGGTAAAACGAGGGAACCGGTATGATGGGATCATCCTAGATCCGCCTGCTTATGGACGGGGGCCGGAAGGGGAAAAATGGGTTCTGGAAGAGCCGGTTGTTAAGTTCACCGAGCACACCGGTTGATTTGGCCGATTGCGGGTTGGCCACCAGGATGTCGCGGATCATGGCATTGGGCAAGACATCCTCCGTGGTTCTCTGTGCCTTCTCTGTGGATCTCTGTGTAACCATGTGGTGCGGTGGTGCGGTGGTGAAATGGTGAAATAACGAAAAGCGAAAATCAAGTTCAATAATGTGCAATGATGAGCAATGATGAGCAATAATGTGCAATATTGTGCAATGAATCAGTTGATCACCACCTGCTCGCTAGCTATCGTTTCCCCCCGGTAACTCAACCTAAACACATACATCCCTCTCTTCCAACCACTCACATCCATTTCCACAGTCCGATCTGCTTGCAATACCAACTGTTCCATCACCATCCTCCCAAACAGATCGAATATCTCCAACGTAGCCGATCCCCATTGATGGTACACCGTGGTTGCCTGGAATCCTGCCGGGCCGGTCTGTTTCTGCAGGAACTCCGGGACCTCCACGGTGACATTATGTGTGGCCGGATTGGGATAAATCGTTAACCGGTACAACTCAGGGTATTTTTCCGGATCCTTGACGCTGACAATCAACCCGCAATCAGGATCAACCGTATCGGAGACAATCGGATAAGGGCACAAACTGTCATAAGTGCGCGGCATGGTGTAGATGCTGTCGAATTCGAGGTCGGAGTTGAGTTTGTAAAAATAAATCGTCTGGCTCATTTGTGATAAAAATGCAATTTTTGAATCAAGACCGATAATCGCATAGTTTGTACCT
>JBDROF010000087.1:0-17889 GCA_043810345.1 Bacteroidota bacterium
CTCAAAGTCCGTGACGGCTCTCCGGTTCATCTCATTCATCCTGGCCAGTTCAAAGAGACTGAGCTGACCGTTCAGGAACTCTTTCTCAGCCAGAGCCATCTGGAGCGACATATAGATCTGGTTGTCATTGGAGATCTTGAGAATTTTCTGATAGATGATAAGTCGATTGTATTGCTCAATGATGTCTCTCCTGATTACTTTGATTTCCTCTTCCCGTATTGAAAATGCCTGTTCCATGTATTTGGTGGCGCGTTTGACCCTATTCCGGTGATCCATGAGGTCATCAAACGGCATACGGATACTAAGCCCCACTTGATAATTGTTGTTATCCTGGTTAGACAATACCGAGTTGATATCCCCGAGATTTGTTCTAGTGTTGGTCAGAGCATCCTCGTAATATAAATTCAACCCAGCATCAAAATAAAAGTTCGCAAAGATATCGCGACGGGTTGTTTTGATCCCATATTTCCGAAGGTAGATTTCAGCATCGATTTCCTTGACGTGTGGCGAGTTTACAATGGCAGAGTCGATCAGGTCATCCAGCGGAGGGATCCGCAGCGTAATATCATCTATGATGGGATTAAAAACGAAAAGGGTATCCCGTGTCTGACCAAAGGTCGATGCCACTATAGTTGTGGAAACAAATATTAAACCGATGATCCTTATCCTGATGCCCTTCACCATTTGTTAATTAGACGTTTTCTTTTTGAAGGAGTGCCCTAAATGTTTTGAGGATGATAGCAACATCACCCCAGAACGAATTATGTTCTGCATAATGGTTATCTATTGTAAACCGTTCTTCTTCTGACATGATCCCCCCCCTCCCGCGTTTCTTGACTTGCCATAGCCCGGTAAGTCCGGCTGACGCATTGTATCTCCTGCTCCACTTCTTCTTGGTGAGCGCTTCCGCTTCATTAAGCGGTAGTGGGCGGTTTCCAACGATAGACATATCTCCTTTCAGCACGTTGATCAGTTGCGGAAGCTCATCGATGCTGGTCAGACGGATAAACCTACCTACGTTGGTGATCCGTGGATCATCCACGATCTTAAGAAAAGCTTTCCGGGCGCTCTTCCGTTTGTTGGCCAACCGTTCACAAATCTCCTCTCCATCGTAGTAAACTGTTGGGGAGCAGCGCTCTCCCTGAAGTAATTTGGCACATTCGGAACAATTATCTTCCACAGTATCAGTAATATACTGGTTCAGATGAGCGACCTCTTTGAGTCGTTTATCAGCATCCGGGTACATGGAGCGGAACTTGTAAAAGTCAAATATCTTGTAATTTGCACCCACTCGTTTGGAGACGTAGTAGACTTTTCCCCTGGATTCTATGAAGATGGCCAGCATAGTAAGGAGAATGATCGGTGAGAGAATGAAAAGGGCAAACAGGGCCATCAGAATGTCGAAAATCCTCTTTAGAACCGGCGTCTCATAGGCTGCCAGATTCTGATCAATCAGGGTATCAAGGGGTTTGGGAACAAACTCCAATTTAAACTTCTGCAGAAAATGGAGCCGGCTGAAAATTCTCTCTGGAGTAAAACGGCAGTGGTAGTAATCATCCACTCCTGTATCCATGGCCTCTTCGCTGATATTTTCTTCATAGTAAACAGCCAGCAAAATGAACGGGATTTTTATGTAAATCTTATGGAGTTTCAACTTGCGATAGAATTCCAAACCTCTCATCCCAGGAATCTTGGTCTCGCAGAGAATCGCATCGATCTTCTTCGTTTCCATATAAACGGGGGCCTGTTCGACATCCTGGTCGAAATTAAACAACCTGAAGTTTTTATCTGTCAGCCAGTAGATCGCTTCTAGTCCGTTGGGCATAATAATCATATCAAAGAGACCACTTGATTGAAATTGGTTGATGGTGGTCTGGTCGTTCCCGATGTATAATATGTTTAACGGTTGTACCGGGGTCTCCTCCATATTCCTTTAACCCATTCGTTGTTGTGAGTACAATTGCTTAGATTCCAGACGACGTTGGATGCGTGCAAGAAGTTCACGAGGATTAAAAGGCTTTAACACATAGTCATCAGCTCCCAGTTCAAAACATTTGATCTTCTCGGCACTCTCTTCTTTTCCTGATAGCATGATCAGCGGGATCTCTTCAAAAAAGCCACTTTCACGAAGACGCCTGACAAATTCAAGACCATTTAGTACCGGCATTTCCAGGTCGCAAATAATCACATCCGGCATATTCCCGGATTGAATGTAGAAAAGTGCATCCATACCATTCGTCATGGTAACCACATCAAAATCGTTATTAAATGTATTTTCAATGATGAAACGGATGCTCTTTTCATCATCAATGGCAAGGATCTTCTTCTTCTTCATTAAAGACCTTTTTTGTAAGCAAATATATTGGAATTTAGAGGAAATGAAGAAAATAGATATTAACAAATATTAAAAGTTATTGACCGTTTTCAAGGGTTTCCGGAGGATGTCATTTTGAGTCAAGGTGTTGCTGGATCTGAGCTAGCTCATCACGAAGCCGCGCAGCCTCTAAAAAATCTAGCTCTTTGACAGCTTCCTCCATGGATTTCCGCGTCGTTGTTAATAACTTTTGAAGCTTCTCTTTGGAAAGATACGAAATCAGCGGGTCGGCAGCGGCCCCCACGGACACTTGCTTTAGATAGGTGCGGGGCGAACCTCCTTTAGTGTCAGCCACGGCAGTCTGGCCGAGGATATCCCGCGTGCTCTTCATGATTTGTGTTGGGATAATATTATGTTTTGTGTTATATTCTATCTGTTTGGCTCTCCGGCGGTTTGTTTCATCCATCATCCGTTGCATTGAATCCGTGATTTTGTCAGCATACATGATCACCTTGCTGTGGATGTTACGGGCAGCACGACCAGCTGTTTGTGTGAGGGAACGCTCCGACCGCAGAAAGCCCTCTTTATCAGCATCCAGAATGGCTACCAGTGAAACCTCCGGCAGATCCAGCCCCTCCCGAAGCAGGTTGACGCCCACCAGGACATCGAACGTGCCCAGGCGCAGATCACGAATGATTTCCACCCGTTGCAGAGTGTCTACATCTGAATGGATAAACCGGGAGTTGATGTTCAGACGGGACAGGTACTTCGTCAGCTCCTCGGCCATTCGCTTGGTCAGGGTGGTCACCAGCACTCGTTCATGCTCCTGGATCCGGTGGTCGATCTCCTCCAGCAGGTCGTCGATTTGATTCTGACTAGGCCTCACTTCCACCTGGGGATCAAGCAGTCCGGTGGGTCTGATCACCTGTTCCACCACCACTCCCTGAGATCGCTTTAACTCGTAATCAGCCGGAGTGGCGCTGACAAACACCATCTGGCTGGTCATTCCTTCGAACTCATCGAACTTCAGCGGACGGTTATCCAGGGCGGAGGGGAGTCTGAATCCATACTCCACGAGCGTTTGCTTCCGTGAGCGGTCCCCGCCATACATCGCTCTGATCTGAGGCATGGTCACATGGCTCTCGTCAATGACCGTCAGATAATCGTCAGGAAAGTAATCGAGCAGACAGAAGGGGCGAGAACCGGATGCACGGCCGTCAAAATAGCGGGAGTAGTTTTCAATCCCCGAGCAGTAACCTAGTTCACGCATCATTTCAATGTCGTAGGAGACTCGTTCTTCAAGCCGCTTCGCCTCAAACTCCTTCCCATTCTCCCGGAAATAAGCACACTGCCTGATCAGATCATCCTGGATCTCCAGTAACGCATCCCTCATTTTATCAGGAGAGGTGATAAAAATATTGGCAGGGTATATATTCAGGTAGGGATACTGATCGATTTTCCGACCTGATGACGGATCAAAGGATTCCAGGCTCTCTACCTCGTCATCCCAGAAGATGATACGGTAGGCAACATCAAGATAGGCAGGAAAAATGTCCACGGTATCTCCGCGAACCCGGAAACGGCCACGGGTAAAATCGCTTTCTGTCCGGGCATAGAGGCTGTTCACCAGGGAGAGCAGGAATTTATTCCGGCTGAGATGATCCCCAAGTTTTACCTGGATCACGCTGCTGGCAAAGTCATCCGGATTCCCGATCCCGTAAATGCACGAAACAGAGGAGACAACAATGACATCCCTGCGTCCTGACAGGAGTGTAGAGGAGGTACTGAGTCGCAGCTTCTCAATCTCCTCGTTGATTGAAAGGTCTTTTTCAATGTAGGTATTGGTTACCGGAATGTAGGCTTCAGGCTGGTAGTAATCGTAGTAGGAAACAAAGAATTCTACGGCATTATCTGGAAAAAACAGTTTGAATTCACCGTAGAGTTGAGCGGCCAGTGTCTTATTGTGACTCAGAACCAGGGCCGGTCGCTGAACCTGCTGAATGACATTAGCTATGGTATAGGTTTTCCCTGAACCGGTCACACCGAGAAGGAGCTGACACTCATCTCCACGTTCCAGGCCTTCCACCAGCTGTTTGATCGCGTCCGGCTGGTCACCGGTTGGATGAAATTCACTTGTCAGTTTAAACTCCATACTACTAATTAGCAACCACGATCAGACCCGATACCGGATAGTGGTCAGAAAAAGTGACGTCCGATTTTTTATAAGTGAACGCTTTGAAATGGTTGTCATAAAGGATGTAATCGATCCGGTAATTCGGCAGGGGTCCGTCATAGGTGCTGCCAAAAAAGCTCTCTCCTGCCTCCACAAAGGCATCCGTGAGCGAGTGTGCAAGTTGCTGGTAGGTGAACGAGAAGGGAGAATCGTTCAGGTCTCCGCAAACCAATACCGGATAAGGAGATTGACGAACAGCTTCGAGCAGTTTATCTGTCTCGGACGCACGGGTTAAAAAAGCCTGTTTGACCTTTCTTAAAATACTGAAAAGTCCTGATTTCAGATCGATATTCTCTGTTTCTGTCTTCTTGAGTTTATAGTAAAATCTTACGTCTTTCTGTCCGAGCCTCAGGGAAGCCAGGTGAATATTAAAGATCCTGAGCGTATCATGCCCCAAGATGATGTCAGTGAAGATACCGAAGCACTTGTTCGGTTGTTGCTTCAGGGGCTCTGAACGGATAATCGGGAATCTGGAGAAGGTGGCAAGGCCCGTAAACCTGTCATGTTGATCCAAGAGGTAATAATCTTCCACGTAGTAGTAGGGTAGTCCCCATGAACTGGCCATACTGTGGATTACGGGGGAAGCCTCTGCTTCCAGGATGTAGAACTCCTGCAGACATAAAATGTCCGGATTTTCACCACTCAGGTACTCTGTGATTTCGGGCCTGACATTCCCCTTTACATTCATTTGTCCGGCAAAACCATGTAAATTCCAGGTGATGATACTGAGGTTCTGTCCGGGCAGAAGAATGGGGCTATCTAGACGGATGGTGATCATGGCATTCAGCTGTTTCCAGCCAATCAGAATAGCCACCAGGGAGATAAGGGCATATTTTTTCCAGAAAAAGAGCCAAAGGATCACAAAACAGAGGTTGGCAATCAGGATCCATGGATACAGGAGACCGAAGAGGGCGAACAACCATGAATCACGGGGATCAATGTACTGGGCCCCATAAGCGCAGAAGATGGATAGGACTGCAAGGATATTGAGGATCAGAAGGATGTTGATCAGGATGAGGGATGATGTGCTGCGATGTTTCCCCATTCGTCAGATCAATGTTTGCCAGATGATTTGAAAAGAAACTCTTTCTCTTCCCGGGTCAGGCTGTCATAACCCCCTTTAGAGATCTTATCAAGAATCATGTCGATCTGTTTTTGCTGTTGTGCTCTCTGCGAATTGAAGTCATCATCGGTTACTGGTCTGCGGGAAGCTCGACTTGTGTCGTGGCTTTTCTTCTTCACTGTGAACATGTGGGAGAACCAGGAGGAAAAGGAGCGTTTATGACTGTAGGTTGAGATCGATGATGGACGAAGTGACTTGATGAAAAGAAATCCCATTAGAGCGCCTCCGATATGAGCAATTTGCCCACCGGCGTTTCCTCCTGGAATAGTAAAGAAATCCAGGACAAAGAGAACGATGGCAATATAGATGATTTTCACCCTTCCGAAAAAGAGGAGGTAGAGGGTGTAATTTGGCACATAAAATGCGATGGCGGTGACGATGGCCATGACCGAAGCAGAAGCCCCGAGAGCATATGAAAGCTCTATTGCTGGTGCAAATACCGGGAATATATTAAAAGCAAGGATGTAGGCAAAAGCTCCGGCAAGTCCTCCCAGGATGTATACCCAGAGCAACTGTTTCTCGGTCAGGTATTCCAGGAAGATGCGACCAAACCAGAAGAGCCACAGCATATTGAACAGTATATGCCAGATACTGACATGCAGAAACATGTAGGTGAAAAGCGCCCAGGGTCGATGCAGGAGCAGTGGGAGGGATGCAGGTACTGCAAGGTAATCGATAACTTCCGAAAAAGCTGAAGATGAATCGGGTTTATCAAACAGAAATGCCAGTACCCGGAAGATCTGGATCAGAATCCACACGGAGATGTTTATAATCACCAGGTAGGAGAGTGCCGATTTCTGCCTGAAGAAATTCCGGGTATCGGAGAACGGGTGATGGGGTGGTTGATTCATATTCATGTCAACGAGATGTTTGTTAGTAAATTGCTTTTCTCTTCCAGTAGAGTATCAGAAAGAATCCGAAGATCATCCCACCCAGGTGGGCAAAATGAGCCACGTTGTCACTCGGATTGTTGGATATCCCTGAGAAGATCTCAATCGCACCGTACAGAATAACGATCCACTTTGCTTTGATAGGGAAGAGGAAGTAGATGTAAACCAGCATATTCGGGAACATCATCCCGAAGGCAAGCAGGATCCCGTAAACGGCTCCGGAGGCTCCGATGGTAGGGACGTTCATTTGAAGCTCAATCAATTGGGTCACATAGTCAACCGATTGGGTTGCATAAGTTGGGCTGGCAGGGTTGAGCGTCCACTGGCCGATGAACCCCCGGATGGTATCATGGTATTCGTAATAATTAGGGAAATAGTGTTTGACAAATCCCACAAAGGTGTCAAGGGAGGGTTGATCAGCGTAAAGAAGCGCCTCCTGTTGCAGGGACGAGAAGTCCCACCAGTTGACAAGTGTCTGGATGACAGCTGCTCCGATCCCGGTGATCATGTAGTATGTAAGGAACCGCTTTGAACCCCAGACATTCTCCAGGAGATATCCAAACATCCAGAGTGCGAACATGTTGTACAGGATATGTCCGAATCCGGCATGCAGGAACATATAGGTTACGTACTGGTATGGTTGAAAGAGCCCTGACTGGAAAAAATGGAGTCCAAGGAGCCTGACCAGATCAATGCCAAAAGCGCTTTCGAAAGTCAGGGTTGCCAGGTAAAACAGACCATTGATAATCAGGAGGTTTTTTACGACTGGAGGGAGGAGTTTGAATCCGGCAGGACTATATTGATTGGAGCTCATAGAGTTCAGGTTACGTGCTTAAATTTCTTTGCAAGTTCTTCAAAGCTCAACAGGAACATGGTTGGTTTGCCATCAGGTGAAAGATCCGTGGTAGCACAGTTCATCAGTTGCCGGATAAGTGATGAAGCCTCTTGTTGGTTCAGTTTTGTTCCGCGTTTCATGGCCAATCTGAGCGCCATGGTCCGGGCCAGTTTATGTTCTTCTTTTTTTCTGAATCCATCGGTTTCACTCTTGTAGGATTCCAGGATGACTTCGATCAGCGGTTGGATCTCCGAGGATTCCACCCCGGCCGGAGCAGTATGGATCACAAATGTGTTTTTGCCGAATTCGGAGATCTCAAAACCTGCCTGAAGAAGAAGGTCGGAAAGATCCCGGACCATTTCCGCATCATCAGGAGTGACCTGAACGGTTTGAGGCAATAGCAGCTTCTGGGCACCGCGTTCACTCTGTTCTTGCTGTTGAAGGAATTTCTCATAGAGCACGCGTTCATGGGCGGCTTGCTGGTCAATGACCACGATTCCATTCCGGAGGTGGGTAACGAGGTAGCTGTTCTCGATCTGGATCACAGGGAGGGCATGCTCCGCGTGTTCCTGAATCTCTACCCTCCCCGGATGTATCTCTTTCAATGGATCAAAGAGCTTCTGCCATTGTGATCCCCTCTCTCCACCTGATGTTTTATAGTTGATTTCCAACTGTGGTTTTATCTGCTTCTCGAAAGGGTTGTAGTCGGGATTGACACTGATAGAGGGAGGCCTGACCGGATGGTCAGCCGGGAGTGGAGGAAGATCCAGTGATTTTTCCGTTTCGAAATTGAGCGCAGGAGTGAGATTAAACTTTCCGATGGATTGCTTGATAGCGGCGTTGAGGATCGCATAGATACTCTTGGCATCCTGAAAATTGATCTCTGTCTTCGTCGGATGAATGTTCACATCAATGGAGGGAGGATCTACCTCCAGATAGATGAAATAGGTAGGATATGCATCTTTCGGGATGAGCTCCTTAAACGCATTTTCAACAGCATGATTCAGGTAAGGGTTCTTGATGAACCGGCCATTTGTGAAGAAATACTGTTCTCCTCTGGTCTTTTTGGCAAATTCAGGCTTGCCGATGAATCCAGAAAGATTCACGAGCTCGGATTCCAGATGAACCGGGATGAGTCGTTGGTTATAATTGTTTCCCAACAGGGCAACCAGCCTTTGTTTCAGGTTCGATGGGGAGAGTTGAATCAGGATTCTATCCTGGTTATACATCTGGAAGCTGATAGCTGGATGAACCAGGGCAACCCGGTTGAACTCCTCCATGATATACTTGATTTCCAGGGTGTTACTTTTCAAGAAGTTTCTTCTGGCAGGGACATTGTAAAAGAGGTTCTTGACGGTAACCGATGTCCCGTTATTACAACTTGTCGCGGTCTGGGAGATGAACTCGGAGCCATGTACCTGGATGGAAGTTCCGATCTCCTCTTCCGTACGTTTGGATTTGAGTTCAACCTGAGCGATGGAGGCAATGGAGGCCAGCGCTTCACCGCGAAACCCGAGGGTCCGGATAGCCAGCAGATCATTCGCGCTTTTGATCTTAGAGGTGGCGTGTCGCTCAAAACACATTCTGGCATCCCTCTCTGACATCCCGCATCCATTATCTACCACCTGGATAAGTGTTTTCCCGGCATCTTTGATGATCAGTTTGATCTCCGTTGCACCAGCATCAACCGCATTCTCAAGCAACTCTTTCACTGCAGAAGCTGGACGTTGAACAACCTCTCCTGCAGCAATCTGGTTTGCAACCGACTCTGGCAATAAACGAATGAAGTCTCCCATCGGCACAAAAGTATTCAATTTTCCGGAATGCGCGGATTTTCTGTCAACTGGATTTTATATCTTTGAGGATCAGAAATTCACCTCTATGAGTAACCAAACCAAAGGCAATCTTCACCACCTGATTGTGGTTGGCGACAAGGTGCTAATCAAACCCAAGAAAATATCCAATAAAACCAAAGCTGGCCTTTACTTGCCTCCGGGATACCAGGAGAAGGAGGAGATTCAAACCGGTTTTGTTGTAAAATGTGGTCCGGGTTATCCGATTCCTGTATCTGCGGAAGATGAGCATGAGCCTTGGAAACATGCGGAGGAAAATGTCCGCTACATTCCATTGCAAGCAAAAAATGGCGACCTTGCTATATTCCTACAGAAAGGCGCCATTGAAATCATGTTCAATGATGAAAAGTACTTTATTGTTCCTCAGCATTCCATCCTTCTCCTGGAGCGGGATGAGGAGCTTTTCTCCTAAAACCTGGATCGGTCAATCACGGGATACCGCATGTGTGCCAGGAAATAGACTCCGTAAAATACCGCACTAAAGAAGAGTGTTCCGAGGAGATCGTTCACAAAGAAAGAGACCCCCTGAGACCCATCGTTAAAAAATACCAATCCCGCCAGGTAACTCTCCATTAATCCCATAAAATTTTTTGGATAAAATGGAAGTGCAAGCCACGCCGCAAAGTTGGTGATCAGGAAAAAGATCACTGTAGAGGCAAAACCGGCCAGCACAACATTACGCACCGAGACGTGCTTTCGGATGGTGGCTCCAATGACTACCGTAATAACAAAACCCAGATATACAGCCGGCATGAGGGCATGAAACCCCAAAACGAGATCGCTGAGAAACAAGGCAGCGATGGGTATGGCGAAAGCAAATTGCTTTCTCTCGAAATAGGTTCCCGCAAACAATGCCATGGCTGCCACCGGAGTAAAGTTAGGCCAGTGCGGTAGCAATCGCATGAGCGCTGCAGCTACAATAATTGAGAAAACAATAAAAAACCTTGGATTAAAGGCTTTATATTTCATTAATATGGTTGAATATGTATATCACAAAAATAATAAATCATTTCTATAAAAGTCAAGTGAAACAACAAATTGTTTTCATATTTTTGAACATTCAAACAAATGATCTGTTATGTACTTGAAAACGAGATATTTATTTATGATCCTTTCATTGACAGTTCTGCTATTAACTCAATCTTGCACGATGAAAAAAAACACGGACACCCTTGTATACAATGCCCGTATATATATAATGGATGAGGCAAATCAGGTCAAAGAAGCCATGGTGATTAATCAGGGAAAGGTAGTAGATACAGGATTGGAAGAGGATCTGCTGGCCCGCTATGATCCAAAAAACCGCATTGACGCTGAAGGGCGTTCCATTTTTCCCGGATTCATCGATGCCCACTGCCATTTTTACGGATTGGCATTGGGACTTCAGTGGATTGATCTGGTAGGCTGCAGTTCTTTTGAAGAGGTGCTGGATCGGATTTCCCTGGCGGATACCCTGGATGATGAGGGTTGGATAACCGGACGAGGATGGGATCAGAATCTCTGGCCGGTCAAGGAGTTCCCTGCAAAAAAGGTTCTGGATGAACGCTGGCCGGACCGGCCCGTGGTGTTGGTCCGGATCGACGGGCATGTCGCCCTGGCCAATCAGAAGGCACTTGACAGTGCAGGAATCACATCCAGCCATCGATTCTTAAAAGAGGAGGTGGAGGTTGAAAATGGAGACCTGACCGGGATTCTCAGTGAGACTGCTGCCGACTATATCAGGAGTGCCATTCCCAAACCGGACAGGATGGCAACATTGGAACTTCTCAAGGAAGCTGAGGCCCTCTGTTTTTCTTACGGTCTTACAGGTGTCTCCGATGCCGGGCTGGAGAAGGAAAAACTGGATTTGCTGGATTCGGCACTCCGGGAGGGTATCCTGAACATCCATGTGTATGCCATGGTGGAGCCCTCACCTGAGAATCTTGAAGTGTTTGTAAAATGTGGACCTTACCGCCACGAGCGATTTCATGTATGTTCGGTGAAACTATACGCCGATGGAAGCCTGGGCAGCCACACCGCGTTGTTGAAACAGCCATACAGTGATGCCCCTTCGAAAATTGGAATCCAGGTCACATCGCCCGATTCCATCCGCGAGATCTGTGAACTGGCACTGGAACACGGATTCCAGGTAAACACGCATTGCATTGGAGATAGAGCGGTTCGGGAGGTGCTGGATATTTATGGTGAATTTCTAAGGGGAGAAAACGATCTGCGATGGCGGATCGAACATGCCCAGGTGGTTGATCCAGCAGATCTGGCACTCTTTCATAAGTACTCGGTGATCCCCTCTGTTCAGGCAACACATGCAACATCTGATATGTATTGGGCCTATGATCGTTTGGGTCCTGTCCGGATCGTCTGGGCTTATGCCTACCAGGACCTACTGGAACAGAATGGGTGGTTAGCCAACGGAACAGATTTCCCAATCGAACGGGTCAGTCCGTTACTAACCTTCTATGCTTCCGTTGCGCGGGAGGATCTCAACGGATTCCCTGCCGGTGGTTTCCAGTCCGAAAATGCACTTAACCGGGAGCAGGCGATCAGGAGCATGACTATCTGGGCTGCCAGAGCCAATTTTGACGATGGAGAATATGGCAGCCTGGAGCCGGGGAAGTGGGCTGATTTCGTGATTCTTGACCAGGATATTATGAAGGTCCCGATATCAGAAATACCGTATGTCAACGTGGTGAAGACATATTCTCACGGAGAATTAGTATTTCCTCCTCAATGACCCTGGCTTGCGGAGCCATCTAATGCAAAATCGTCATATTGCAGGCATAATTCAATCCAAACCTATATATTTGCACCGAAAATTGTATCAAGAAATGTAACTCACCTAAACCTAACAAATCATGGTATCATTAAACCACTTGATATTCCATACAAAATGCAGAATTTGTCGAGTGTTCCTTTTTTTTATTAACCTCAGGTTGATGAAAAAGATTGTCTATTTCCTTGATGCTGTAAAAATATACGGACATTATGGGCTTAATAAGAAGTTGAGTGCACTTTTCAAAGACAAAGTCGTATACTCAGGGCCCTTTAAAGGGATGGTATATCCTGATTATTTTTCGTCCGGAAGTGCGTTGTATTCAAAACTGGTGGGTTGTTATGAGAGTGAATTACATGTTGTTATCGACGACTTTCTGACAAACAACTACGATACCATTATCGATATCGGTTGTTCCGAGGGCTATTATCCAGTTGGGTTGGCTCTCCGGCAGCCGCAGGCCAGAGTTTATGCCATCGACATAGATGAAGGTGCAACGATAGCATGTGATAAAATGGCCAGCCTTAATAATGTAGCAGACCGGGTCATTACATCCAACTATTGCAACACCGAAATCCTTGCAGGAATGATCTCTGGAAAAACATTAATCATCAGTGATTGTGAAGGATACGAGATCGAACTCTTTACGGAAAGTTCACATAAAGTGTTCTCTTCCTGCGACCTGTTGATAGAAGTTCATGACAATGTGGATATCAATATTTCTGGCGCTATGAAACACGTGTTTAATGCTACACATGCAATCCAGAACTATTATAGCATGCCGGAACATCTGAAATTTTCAGTACAAGAATCAAAATACGGATATGAAATCCTTAAAAGTTTCAATTCCAGAACACAATATCAAGCGATCACTGACCTGAGAACCTCCGTGACAGAATGGCTAATATGCAAACCACTTGGATAACGAAAGGTTACTTTTCCATGTTTTTGCAAACGAAATTTCCAATTTTATCTCCTGCACGGTCGTAGCAACTCTGAATCCGTCCGCCCGTATCGAAGTCATACCCCATCATGTTTACACTCTGTATGTTTTTATATTCGCAGGATCCCAGTACGTTCCCGGGATTTGCAGTTTCGACGAGATCAACCACCATGTTGATGTAAGCATTCTTCCGGGTTACGCCAACATTAAACCCTGGTTCGGTAAAGACGGTATGGACAATCAACGTGTATTTGGCATCTGTTGCTCCTTCCTTCCCCTCAATGCCACATTTATCAGTATTGCCGTTGAAGTTTTTTTCGAACATAGGATGAAATCTGGCTGACCGGTCATTGACCCAGGCGTTGGCCCAGTCATCACCACTTCCATCCTCTTTTTTGTTCATGTCATTGGTACGTTTGGCAATGTAATCTGCCTCTTTTTTGAATTTTCCAACAGCCATATCGGAATAGTCATACTGAAGATTCACAACTGTCTGCCCTTTCAACGCTGAAAAGCTGCCTGATTTCAGTTTCTGGGCGAACAAAGATCCACCGGTGGTTATAAATACACCTGCCAATAGCATTAAAACGATTTTTTTCATACACTTACGATGTTAGGTTAAACTTCCCTGATTTATAATGAGACAAAATTATAATACTGAAAACAATTTCCAAAATTTAATTAACTACAGGCCTCAAGCTAGAATTTGAAGCCGAGCAACACCCGGATTGTGGAGATGTCAATATCATGAACCGGGCGTGAATTGTCGAAATCGTTGTAGTTCATGGTTCCGAAATTATACTGGAAAGCCACCAGGATGACGCGGTAACGGACATTCATCATCACCTCCTGACCAATGATGTTGTATCCCCAGTCACTGTTATACCAGCTCATATTGAAATTCAATTTGTAACTCAGGTCAATCATCAGTCTGTCAACAGGATTGATGGTGATCAGTGGGCCGAATTTTTGCCCCACGAAGTAATACCAGAATTCCATTTCTTTTTTATCGGAGTTAGCCGGAAGGTCGGGTGTGGATGTCACAAACCAACCATCGAGAAAGCAGGCGTCAATACCGAATCTAAGGTAGTTGTTGGCTACTCCCGGTCCGATGTAGATCAGGTATCCCAGTCCGAGATTCCCGCCTATTTGGGCAGCGAAAAAATTGGTTGTATCAGGAGTGTATGGGGGCCTGTCAATGATGATCTGGTCCGTTGCAAAGGAGCCCATGGGAAATACCGGTCCCAGTTTCAGGTAAAAGCCACCTCTGATGAGATTTGGTTTGGCAAAGGTGCTTGACGAAGAACCACCCGTTGTTTCTCCCTGTGTTTGAGAACGTGCAATCCCACTGGATTGTACCAAAAGGATTGTGAAGAATAATATCTGGCGAATCATGATGATGCGATTAGTAATTTATCATGTAAAGTTACACATTTTCGATATAACCGTATCGTTCCATCTGTGTATTCATTATAGTTGCAATCACTTTCTTTTCCACAACCGACAGGGAGTATACGTTCTTATGGTAACCAGCCAAAGAGCTAATGTATTGGTTCAGAAGCCTTTCAAAGTCATGGGAAAACGACAGCTTTTGATCCCGGTAAAGGATTTGTAAACTTGCCACCGGATCCTGCTCAAGATCTTCAAACCTGATCTCCGAGAAACGCTCTGCGGGAAGCTTGGTGAAATCGTTCTGGATGGTATTCGTCATGTGCAAAAGGAACTCAGCGATCTCTTTAGCATCAGGAATGTAGCCATTCCGGTTAAGGATGTTTTGGTTTTGCACCACCCTCCAGAGATGTTTAGTCGATGGAACTACCGCAAAAGGATGCCTTACGATATGGATGAACCTGGCTTCCGGAAAAAGTTTGACAAGTAATGGGATTCGCATGGAATTAAAGGGATTTTTGGATACGATCCGTTTGCCCGTAGCAAAATATATTTTCCTGTAAAAATCTTTAAACCTGGATTCCCATTGGAGCAAGGACTCTCCGGTTGGAAGGAATGAGGTCTCTTTGAGGAAGTACGCTTTCTTTATAGGAAAGATGAGCTGTTCAAGGGGGGATCTGGTTGTGAGCCTGAAAAGAGCATACTCATCTTCCTGTGGTTCCTTCATACCGATCTTTACGTCGTCCATTGGCCGGGAAGAGCCCATAAGAGACGACAGAATGGGTTTATAAAAGTGATAAGAGACAAGAAAATTTTCAGGTAGTGCAACTTGAAAGAGGGTAGGTGCTGTCAGTTCCGGATCTTGTGCCATCAACTGGTGCAGCAGGGTGGAGCCTGTTCGCCAGTGACCTACAATGAAGATCGGATCCCGGGGAACCTGTGTGTGTTGCAGGGAAGTTCCAAACCTCAACGTCTCTATTCTAGAAAACAGGGAAGACCAGAAAGAACTCTGTAGTAAAAACAGGATCCGGGTAATATTTTGTGGAGTCCAGGTGATGTGATTTCGGGAGACCAGGCGCACCAGAGGCCTGAAACGAATGCCTGCGGTGAGGTATGAATCTTTCAAGAAGTTGCTTTTTCCCTGGCGATAAATTCAGCTATACTGTTGATGGACTGAATGATATGACGGGCGAGATTCTGATCATTTATCCGGATTTTGTATTCCCTCTGGAGGGCCATAATGATCTCGATGCCGTCTACAGAGTCAAGGGTCAGAGCGTTCTTGCCGCCAAAAAGTGGTTCGTCATCATCCACCTCTTTCGGGTTGACATCAGTTATATTGAGGGTGGTCATGATCAGGTTTTTGATCTCCAGTTTTAGCTCTTCACTCGGTTCCCTAGTCATTAGAATCTCCTATTTAATGCTCTGTTTCAGTTGTTTAAAGAATCTTTCTTCTACTATTGCACGCTCCATGATCAGCTCGCTCAGCTCAACCATTTTAGCCGGACCCAAATCCCTGTTTTTACCTATTCTTGCCGCAAAGAGGGATATCTCCCGCCATCCGTCGCCAATCGTCATCAGTTCCGAAGAGAGTTCTTTTAACTCCGGTTTGTTAACGATCTCAGCTGCTTGCTGGAGAAAGGTAGCATACATGAACCTGAAACCAGCACCTCCTGTGCCCTGGTCTTCCAGCAGGATGTTGATTTTCATCACCTCGTGAGAGAGGTGTTCAGTATCCCTGGCAAGCTTCGGCCAGTCAACCACCCGTTTGGCGAATTGCCGGATTCCTTTGATCCCGATGAAAGGAACCGGCAGGTGGAGCATGTTGAAACAGGCTTTCTGGATCCCTTTCAGGATGGGCTTCCGCAGATCCACCTCGACAGGGATATGTTGCGGATAGAAAAGAAATCCTTTTGGTGACATGTTTCCACCTGCAAACCTACCTTTTCGAAGTGACTCCTCTTTCAGTCTGACTGGTTTCGGGAAATAGCTGTCACTGATGAGATATTCTGAATCCTCTTTCCCGATTACCACCATGAAATGGACATTGATATGTGCCCGTTCCCAGCCCGGGACGTAATCCATATAGTAAAAGTCAACCTGTGAAGCGACGGGAATCCCCTGCATCAGGAGCCCATCCAGTGTCTCAATTCCCTCCTGTTCTTGTCTGAATGAGAAGGTCCGGAACTGTACTCCCAACCGTTTCCGGATGTTTTTCCGCATGTCGCCCGGACGGTTCCTGACGATGAACGTGGGAAAAGTAAACGATTTATGCTTGTGGAAATAGCCGAAAAAGATCCCGCTGGCGATACCGAAGACCATAGGTTCTGAGATAGCGAGCCCGGCATGATTCAAAAGTGAAGTGACGGTGCCTGATTCACAGTGGGCACCCATCTTATGGTTGAAAGGGATAGTGGTCATGGTTTAGTAGATTCATCGTTTTGCAATGCTGTTCCGGGATCAGCATTCCGCAGCTGTTCAATCGAGAGGTTAAAGACGGTGGCATACCGGCAGAGCAACTCTTCAGAGAGCTGTTCAAAGTGAACAGGGAGCAGGTGCTTTTTGATCTTCCGGGAAGGAATCCGGGTCCGGGCTGATAATTCCTTGATAGTCAGATCCTCCAGGATCATAAATAACTGGACAGGACTGATCTCTCGACGGCTGATTTGTTCCCGGAGAGAGAGGATGAGGTTATTCCGTTTGGTGAAGTAGTCGTCGATGAAATTTTTCGTGATGTAGGAGCCGGTCTGCATGGGTCCATATTGTCCGTCTTCCTTCTCCACGTAAAGAATCAGTTGCTGTTCCGGACAATCGACAAAGCCATCTTTCTCTTTCATAACCTCTGCGGGGTTAATTCTGTTTTGCAAAAATAAACATGCTCGACAGCATTGCAAAGATAAAAAACAAGAGCAACCAGAGAGCTCCGGGAAGGATATCCACCACGGTCCCGTCACGGATGAATAGTTCGAGGTAGTTGTCGATTCCCCAGCGGATAGGAGAGAAATTGCTGATTAAGCGGATCGCTTTTGGCATGACATGGATAGGAAGGAATGTCCCACTGATAATGCCCAGGATGACCACCATGACCGACCCGAAAAGGGCAGCCTGGCTATGGGTACGTGAACCTGAACCAACCAGCAGTCCAAATCCGACAGCTCCGAGAGCTGCAGTAAGGGTGGCTACTGTCAATGCGATAAAACTAGACCCCATCTCCAGCTTTGGAAATCCAAAGAAAAGGTGTAGCATGTAGTACCCGATCAACAACATAAGCAGGAACTGCAAGAGGCAGACCAGAAGGTATAAAAGAACTTTGGCTCCCAGCATGGTCATAAGAGGAACAGGCAGTGTCCTGAGCCGGAAACTGGCTCCTTCGTTCTTTTCACTGATAACGCTACCAGATAACGGAATGACAATAAAGAACATGGCAAAAAGAATAAAACCGGGGATGTTGTTCTGCACGGGTGTTGGTTTGATAGAGGATCGCTCTTTTACAGCCTGATGTTGGTAAATCGGTGGCAGATTTTCCAGAAGCGCTTCTG
>JBDROF010000088.1:0-2058 GCA_043810345.1 Bacteroidota bacterium
GACAACCGCCGCCGGATTGCCGCCAAAGAGGTGGTCGGTGAAGGCATCGACCTGGAAAATGGGGAAAGTCATTGACAGTCGTTTTTTCATAAGTCAAAAGAACACAGATGACACGGATCATACAGATTTTCACGGATTCAGCAACGCGCAAATCGAATCCTCCACGAAAATAAAAATAATCTAATTGATAAAAAAAGGCGGCTGTCTTTTTCAGCGTTCATCTGTGTCGCCGAAGGCATCAGTGTAATCCGTGTTCATTGATTTATTGGTAAATAATCATACCTTTGTATACGCAGTCACGGGAACAATTAGGGATTATGGAAGAAGATTGGATGCCACGGGTCGATGAACCGATGGAGGAATATTTAAAGTCTGATCGTTACCGGAAGTACTCTACCATCCTCACGTTCTCTGATCCTGAAGGGATGGAAGAGGCAAACTACCGTTTCTGGAGAGGTCTGACGCCCAGGCAACGGTTGGAACTGCATCGGATTATGGTTGATTCCCTGTACCAAAAGAATACAAAAATTGATAGTGATAATACGGCAAGCAAGGAATTGATATTCACTGAACCACCCGTATGAATATCTTTAATGAAGAGCAAAAGCAGTTTCTGAGCAAACTTCTCAACCAGGAAGTGGAATTCATAATTATTGGGGGTGTTTCCGTTATCTTTCATGGATATGTTAGAACAACCGGGGATCTGGATTTATGGGTAGAACCATCGAATGATAATAAGAAAAAACTTATACCAGCCATCAGGGCTGCCGGTATTTCCGAAGAATCAATAACCATCCTTGACAGCAAAGATTTTACAAAAGCCATTGCATTTCATTTTAATCAACCTCCGAACAGGATTGAGATGCTTACCCACATCAGCGGATTGAACTTTCAGGAAGCCAGGCAACGCTGTGAATGCCTTGAAATGGAACATCAACAGGTTCCCCTTCTGGCCTATGACGATCTGATCACGAATAAGCTGATGACCGGGCGTTTGAAGGATAAAGCGGATGTAGAGGAACTGCAGAAAATTCACCGATACCGGGAATAATAAAAATAGAACGCGGATTTAAGCGGATTTGTGCGGATTTCTTCTTCATCCAGGATCCAGGACCCAGGACCTAGGACCTAGGATCTGATTTCACCGGCATCTTCGCCATCTTCTCTACTTCCAGGCTTGGGAAGCCGAACTCCTCCACGATCTTACCCAGCGCCAGGTAGATGCCATCACCCCTGAAAGGATATTTGCTCACCGCCTGGGGAAAATGGACTGTATCAAAGAACTGTCCGTGTACATCAATGAAAGTGCCGAAGTGCATCCACTCCTTTTTAACCGTCCGCACATACTTGATGGTCACCAGCAACCCCAGCATCCGAACCTTTTTCCCCACAAAACGGTTCATATCCGTTGCCATGATCTCGCCCCGGAAACTGGTCTCCAGCAGGTCAAACCAGGTATGCGTGACCGGCCAGCCCAGCAGCTCGATCTCGTCGTAGATCTCTTCCAACTGGGATTGCCAGAGAGCGGGGAGCTCGAATTTTCGTGGAGGAGTCTCGAAGAGGGTCGAGGGTGGAGGGTCGAGGGTCGAAGCAGGTGAGACGTGAGACGTGAGACGCGAGACGTGAGAAGAGTTTCGAATTTCGAATTTCGAATTTCCAATTTCATCTGCAGACTGCGGACTGCGGACTGCTGACTGATTTTTCCCGAGTAACATATGCGCTTCCCACAGCAACGTCGCTTTCGGTTTGCCGGTAAAGCGGAAGGCGCCGACGCGGATCAGGATAACGAGCTGTTCGATCGAAATAGTAAGCCGGGAAACAAAATCCTCCAGACTTCGAAAGTCGCCATTCGCTTTTCGCTCTTCGCTGATAGCTTTACCGGACTGTGCTTCGAGGTTAGCGATGTGGATGAATCCGACATAGAGATCCCTTTCTCCCTGCAGGCAGGTCGTGTAGTCGCTGTTGTTCACACAGGGCAGGTGCAGGGTGGCGCCCCAGTTCCTGGCTTCGTTCAGGTAGACCCAGGAGGGGTAGAATCCGCCGAAGTTGTTGATCACC
>JBDROF010000089.1:0-7797 GCA_043810345.1 Bacteroidota bacterium
TATCGGATTTGAATTCTATAATTCCGATGACGTGGTATTGAAAAGCATGATCCGATCCAACCCCGGATTGATCCTCCTCAAAAACGGAGTGGTCATCAGGAAGTGGCATTACAACGACTTTCCGGACTGGCAGGAGGTGAAGGGAAAATACATCGATAACTAGATAACTGGATAACTGGATAACTGGATAACTGGATAACTGGATAACTGGATAGTTAGATCCTATATCCTATATTCTACATCTTACATCTTATATCTTGCTCAGATTTATCCTGAAACGGCTCCTCTACGGCCTCCTCGTCCTGCTTGGGGTGGTGGTGGTTATCTTCTTCCTGTTCAATGTGCTACCTGGTGATCCCGCCAGGATGATGCTCGGGCAACGTGCTGACCTGGCTTCGGTGGAGGCGATCAACAGAGACCTGGGACTTGACAGATCTCTTGCGGTTCAGTTTATCAGTTACCTGAATGATCTCTCCCCGGTTTCCATCCATAATCGGGTGGACTCTTCCAACTACTGGTTTCTGGATGAGGAGAAATACGGATCTGCGGCCATGCTGCTACCTTTGGGAAAGAATTCGCTGGTCCTGAAAAAACCTTACCTCAGGAAATCGTATCAGTCAAAACGGAACGTTACGGACATCCTTTCCGAAGCTTTGATCAACACCCTGATCCTGGCGATTGTTTCGATGGTTTTCGCCGTTGTCATCGGGATCGCGATCGGCATCCTTTGTGCGTTGAAGAAGAATAGTATAACTGATAAAATTGCGCTGGTCTTTTCTGTCCTTGGCATGTCTGTCCCCTCTTTTTTTGCAGCCATCCTCAACGCCTGGATCTTCGCTTTTGTGTTGGCCGACATTACGCATCTGAACATGGTGGGCAGCCTCTATTCGGTGGACGATCTCGGAAGGGGTGAATACCTGGATCTGAAGAACCTGATTCTTCCCGCCCTGACCCTGGGTATCCGGCCCCTGGCGATCGTGGTGGAACTCACCCGGAACTCTATGCTGGAGGTGTTGTCGCAGGATTACATCCGCACCGCCCGTGCCAAAGGGTTAAGTCACTTCACCATTGTCTATAAGCATGCCCTAAAAAACGCGCTCAACCCGGTAGTGACAGCCATTTCCGGCTGGCTCGCCTCCCTGCTTGCCGGTGCCGTCTTTGTAGAGTATGTATTCGACTGGAAAGGAATTGGCGTGGTGATCGTCAATGCCCTCGATAAATACGACTTTCCTGTCATCATGGGAGCGGTTCTGGTCATCTCCGTCATCCTGATCGTGATCAACATCCTGGTGGACATTGTGTATGGGCTGCTGGACCCGCGAGTAAGGGTGCAGTGATTGCGCATCATTGCACATCATTGCGCATCATTGCCATCATTGCGCATCATTGCCATCATTGCACATGGTTATTTTTCTGATTTCTTTTAACTGTAACTAAACTTTTGCCGATAATTTTAATCAGTTCAACTGCTTCATTCTTTAAGATGACAAGTTTTTCCTGCATATACAGGTGCGTCTCACTAATCAGATCTAACCAATAGATCGTTTCATCCAGTTCTTCTTCAACCACTTTCAGTTTGTATATAAAATCTTTAACAGATTTAGACCTGCACGCAGCCCTATAATTAGCTCCAACAGAGGTAGCAGAGCGAATGATTTGATTGGACAATGCCTGAGATGGAGAAATCCTTGGCAATTCATTGGCCATCATAATGACGTTTATTGCCAAAATCTTTGTTCTTTCAATAATTTGTTCCGGTTTCATGTTTTTTTCATACTTAATCCGGAAACAAGACAAAAGGTTATACCTCTACATCAAAAAAGTTATCAACAATTTCAATTTATGGCAATGATGGCAATGATGTGCAATAATGGCAATGATGGCAATGATGGCAATGATGGCAATGATGGCAATGATGTGCAATGATGCGCAATAACTTTATCTTTGCACAATCCGAAATCCATACCCCGATGCGCACCACCCTCGTTGCCGCCAACTGGAAGATGAACAAAACCTTCCAGGAAGCTGAAGATCTAACGGCCCACATTACAGAAGCCGTGGAAAAGCTGAATTTGAATAACGTGGAAGTGGTTCTTTGTCCGCCCGCTCCCTACCTGGAGATGGTGCTGGATCTCACGGATGAGACCCATGTCGCGGTTGGCGCCCAGAATATCAATGACCATGAATACGGAGCTTATACAGGAGAGATCTCCGCACCGATGCTTCGTTCCATGGAGGTCGAGTATTGCATCATCGGCCATTCGGAACGCCGGAAGTATTTCAACGAATCCAACGAGCTGCTGGCCAAGAAGATAGATGTTGCTTTACGATTTGGCATTGCCCCGATCTTTTGCTGCGGCGAACTGCTTCCCGAGCGGGAGGCCGGGAGCCATTTTGAGGTGGTGAAGAGGCAACTCGGGGAGTCGCTCTTTCATCTGGAGGAGAACGATTTCCGGACGGTTGTCATCGCCTACGAGCCCGTCTGGGCCATCGGTACCGGTGTGAACGCCACCCGGGAGCAGGCCCAGGAGATGCATGCCTATATCCGCCTTCTGATCATGGGTAGATATGGCGAACGGGTCGCACAGGATGCCCTTATTCTTTATGGCGGAAGCTGCAATGCCGGCAATGCCCTGGAGCTATTCTCCCAGCCCGATGTGGACGGAGGGTTGATCGGTGGCGCTTCACTGAAAGGGGAGGAGTTTGTGGAGATGGTGAAGATTGCCATTGATTGCGCAATGAATTAGTTAATCACCACCTTCTCGCTCGCTATCGTTTCCCCCCGGTAACTCAACCTGAACACATACATCCCCCGCTGCCACCGACTCACATCCACCATCACGGTCCGATCCGCCTGCATCACTGTACGCTCAATCACCATTCGCCCATACAGATTATACACCTCCAACATTGCCGATCCCCATTAGTGGTACACCGTGGTGGCCTGGAATCCTGACGGACCGGTTTGATGTAATAGGGTCGTTCATATCCTCCTGGTTGACCTGGATCCGGATAATAACACTCTGCTGAAACCAAATAATATGTACTATCCACAAATAGATTCTTGCTGTCTTCTGCAAACATCAAGCTGTCCGGAGGATAATTCTGCCGCCAGATCAGTTGCCCATGTTTATCAAATTTCTTTTTCATATTCTCTTACCTGATGACCACAAATTTCTGACTTTGCGGATTTTATTTGTAAATTACCATACCTTTGTGGTTATGAAGAATAGAGAAAAAGTCATTCAAAAGATCAATGAATTAGCTTGGGCCAACTATCCGGAGTTGGAGATTTATCTCTATGGTTCTCAAGCAAGGGGTGAGGCGAAGCATATATCCGATTGGGATTTACTGGTTCTTCTAAAGGTCAGAAGAATTTCTTTTAAGCTTGAGACAAAGCTAATGGATGAATTCTATGACCTTGAGCTTGAAACCGGGGAGATTTTTTCACCATTAATCTATTCAGAGAGCGATTGGACCAGAAATCATGTCCATTCACCGTTATATGAGATTATTCAAAAAGACGGAATTCGCATAAAATGACAGGGTCGAAACAAGATTTAATCAAATATCGTATCTCCCGTGCCTGGGATACCTTTGATGACGCCAGGATTCTGGCTGAAAAAGGGAAATGGAATTCTGCGATTAACCGAATGTATTATGCCGCTTATTATGCTGTTACAGCTCTGCTTCTGAATTCAGATTTAAGGTCCACTACGCATAATGGCGTGAAACTGCTATTTTCTGAGAACTTTATAAAAAACAAGGCATTACCAAAGGAATTCGGGAAAATTTACTCACAGCTTTTCACCTGGAGACAGAAAGGTGATTATGATGATTTGTTTGATTTTGACAAAGGAAAAGTGATTCCTTATTTTGAGCCTGTGAAAAAACTGATCGAAACGATAGAAGAGATCATCCGTCTATGATTACTCTTTCGAACTGACAGAATTTTACAAGATGAGGTTGCTTTCTCTGTGGTTCTCTGTGTAACCATGTGGTGTAGTGGTACAGTGGTGCAGTGGTGAGATGGCAACATCACTCCACCACCAATTTTTTCGCGCCGATCACCTTTTTTCCATTGTTGCCTTCGGAAAATAGTTTCACGAGATAGATACCGGGTCTTACGGTTGAGAGATCTAAAATAACCTGATCCCTGTTTTTCGGAATCGTTGAAGAAAGTCGGATACGACCGGTAAGGTCCACCAATTGCAGGTCAATGTCAGTAAAAAAGCCGTTTTCAAATCTGATGGTTAACTGACCCGAGGTTGGATTTGGGTAACAGAAAATGTCAGTTTGTTCTTGAAGAGAACTGGAAATACCCGTATACGTACTATCTAAAAAATGGAAATACTCGGTGAAGGTTACTCCATAATCCCTGCTAAATCGGATATGGAGGCATGAATTCACGTAAGGTGGGGTTCCACAAACTTCTCGTTGCACATGGTAAAAAGAGCCCGGGGTGCTGCCTGCAGTATAAGTCTCCTCCCCTATTGATGGAGGTAGTTGGCTTTGAAATGTTACTGTCTGCCCGTAATCAAAGGTATGAAATAAGTAGATCTCCATCCAATTATACCATATAACAAAATAAATTTCTCCCGCCATGCAACCCGCAGTACTATAATAAATATCGTTAAAAAACTTTCTTTCAAATGTTACACCATAATCATAGCTCACCCCAAATGTATCCTGGTGATGCATGGTATATTGAAAAAGTGCACCTGACACTGAGTCTCCCAAGATCATCCCACATTCTTCCCAGTAATTTGTTTTTCTTTGAAGAGATAACGACTCCCCATTATCTACAGATCTGAATAATCCATTCCAGATAATGCCTGAGGTATCTACATACCACTGACAACTGATATAAATCTCAGCCGTATCAGCTCCCCTTGAAAGATGACGTTTTGAATTATAATATTGCGCTTTTATTGTGCCTTCAATGAATATAGTACATAGAAACAGTATACTTATAAAAGATACAATGCTTGTTTTCATTTCTTGTCAATTATCTAATGACCTGAGGATAGTTTATCATCCCCAGGTCAAAAGTAATGTTTAATTTGATTTTAGTGCTTTGATTTTGCCAATCTCTTTCCCGTTTGCATAAATATTTACCAAATAAATACCATCCGGTTCACCAGACAAATCAACCGTGATGGAATATTCACCAGGTGTCGTATAGAACCTTTCATAATGTCTGACCTCCTGACCCAACAGATTTGTAACAGAGACTTTTACATTACTGGCATCAGGTAATGAGAATAAAATATCAGTGGTTGAGGAAAATGGTTTTGGGGTATTTTTATTTACAAGATTCTCTTTATCATTTATGAAAAAATCTTGCTGATTAAATACGAGGTACCTTATAGAATAATGAGTTTATCCGAAATAATGAGTTGATTTCCAGAAAGAATTCTTATTATATAAATACCTGGCATACATTTACTTAGATCTATTGTGAATGTTCGCGATTTACTCAGTATATCATAATGAATGATTTTTCTGCCAAACGAATTATAGATCTCAACATACATATTGTCAGGATATTGATATCTGGCAGTTTGAATTTGTAAATCTGGTGTTATATACTCACTTAACCAAACCTCCGGAAGTGTAATCGTAACTTTATCCGTTGCAGGATTAGGAGCGATTTTCAACCGGCTTTTCTCCGGATTGGCGAAGGCTTCTTCCAGCCCTACTATAATGTCGCAGTTCGGCACAATCGTGTCCAGTGCAATCGGCACGTATGGACACAAGGAGTCATACGTCAGCATCCGTGGATCCAGTGAATCATATTCCAGGTTATAATTCATTTTAAATAAGTACATGTCTCCTTTTGCTACAGGTCCATTATAAAAACCCGCTGTCATGATGGATTTATTATCAGAAGTAAGTGTAGCTCCATTTACCACATTCCCGCCCGTATTATTTTTCAAGATAACTTCCCTCAGGATCTGTCCGCTGGTATCCATAATATATGCAGTAGCAAAGGCTGAGTCAAATCCTGTCACAAATCCCCCTGTGATAAACATAGAATCGGGCGATATGAAATCGATCGTTGAACAGGTGCCTGACCAGTATTGTGGAGCCCAAAGATTCATCCAATTCATACCGGTTCCGTTTGAGTCAAATTTTACAATAGCGCCCGGGGAATTTTGTTGAGCTGGATTCTGGTAATTCATTGATGTAACAAGATAATTTCCATAACCGTCTTCAGCAGCTTCGTATCCTAATCCGTGGTAAACATTCTTGTCATATTTGAATGCTTTTGCAAAGATTTCCTCTCCATTGGGATCTGTTTTCACCAATAACGGTTCACCCCACCACAATCCTGATCCTACAGGATACTCAATAGCTGTTGTACCGGAAATGAGGAAAGAACCATCTTCTGATACCATTAGTTTGTACCCCCATGAATGAGCCAGTTCAGGATTTTGGGTACAATAGACTTTTTGCCATAAAAGATCCCCATCCGGATCAAGCCGGAATAACCAGACACGTTTGTATGCATTATCATAACCATAATAGTTAATAAGGGCCAAATACCCGTCATCCGGTAATTGGACTATGTCCACTCCATCGTCTAAATCGTTTGGGACAGAATAAATTTTACACCAATCTGAATTTCCACAGGCATCTAACTTCATGATAAACGCATCATAATATTCATCAAGTTCTGCGGTTGAGCCGATGGTTATCAATCCGCCATCGTAAGTCATGTCCGAATTATTAATACCCAAGTAATACTGATCTCCTCCTATTCGTCTTTCCCAAAGCAGGTTCCCGTTAATATCCGTTTTAATCAGTATTCCCTTCGTAAAAACACCACTATACGAAACAAAGTCCCCGGTAATCAGATACCCAAAATCATATGTTTCATCAACATCCTCTCCCCATGTAAAAAGATTCCCTCCATAGATTTTTGGCCAGATCTGGGTTGTATCAGGAATTGTAAATTGGTGAACATAGAATGAGATGCTTTGAATAATTGATAAAAATGCTGTTTTCCCTAAAGTTAAATTGGAATTAAAAAGACAAAATCCCAAGAATATTAAATACTTAATTATTCTCTTCTTCATAAAAAGGAAAAAATTATGGGAGCAGTATATAGTCACAGGTTTTGTTGTTAACAATGCACTGAATGAAGTTAAATAGTTTGTCATTCCTTGCCATTCTTCCTGTTGTTCGGTAGATAATTGAAACTGATTTGGGATTTGAGAAAGCACAGAGGTGGCGGAAATAGAGTCCCCGAATTCGAGATGTTGGAATGCCAGCTCGTATTTTGCTTGCAGATTTGTCTCATTCTGCAGTAAAACGAATAAACTATCCGAATACGATCCATTTTCTTGTTCATTATTGAAAATCCGGAACAGGTTGTTCCGGTGAAAATATCGTTTATGATTCCAGTGGCTGATTTTTGCTTCAAGATTCTCTTTAGCCCCAATAATCTGTTCTCCCTGAAGTATCTCAGTCCACATGTAATTAGGCAGGGGAATAGCCCGTTCTTCCAGTTTATCCAGCAACGAATCTGATTTTGCTGCCTGGGGATTAGCTACAAGTATATCACGGATCATGGCGTTTGGCAAGACGTCCTCCGTGGTTCTCTGTGTCTTCTCTGTGGATCTCTGTGTAACCATGTGGTGCGGTGGTGCGGTGGTGCAGTGGTGCAGTGGTGCAGTGGTGAGATGGCAACATCACTCTACCAACACCTTCTCCACGCCAATCACTTGTTGACTCGTCATGACTTTTAAAAAATAGATACCCGGTTTCATCGCAGAGACATCTGCTATGTAT
>JBDROF010000090.1:0-6098 GCA_043810345.1 Bacteroidota bacterium
CTCTCCTCTACTCTCTCCGGCGGTGAATCCCAGCGGATCAACCTCTCTACCGCCCTGGGAAGTAGCCTGGTTGGCTCGATGTATATTCTGGACGAGCCCAGTATCGGCCTGCATCCCAGGGATACACAACGGCTCATCAAGGTACTGTTCCGTCTTCGGGATCTGGGAAATACCGTGATCGTGGTGGAGCACGACGAAGAGATCATCCGTGCAGCTGATGAGATCATCGACATCGGTCCAATGGCAGGGCAACACGGAGGAGAGGTAGTATTCCAGGGTCAGGTCAGCGAAATGATCTCCTGCGACAGGAGCCTGACCGGTCAGTACCTCGGGAAAAAACGCTCCATTGATCTCCCCGCAAAACGCAGAAAGTGGAAAGAATTCATCAGCATCAAAGGGGCAAGGGAGAATAACCTGAAGATGATCAACATAGATATTCCCCTCCATATCTTCACGGTGATCACCGGAGTGAGCGGGTCGGGCAAGACCTCCCTGGTCAAGCGGATCCTGTTCCCGGCGCTGAAGAAAATCCATGGAGGCTGGGCTGAAAAGACCGGAAAGTTTGATCATCTGGGGGGAGACTATAACCGTATCAGATCAGTGGAGCTGGTGGACCAGAATCCCATCGGTCGCTCCTCCCGGTCCAATCCCGCCACCTATATCAAAGCGTTTGACGAGATACGACATCTCTTTTCCGACCAGAAACTGGCTGTGGTACGGGGCTATAAACCCGGCTACTTCTCATTTAATATCGCAGGAGGCCGGTGTGAAGAGTGTGAAGGAGAGGGGGTTCAGAAAATCGAGATGCAGTTCATGGCCGATATCTACCTTACGTGTGATGCCTGCAAGGGAAAACGGTTCAAGGATGAGGTTCTGGATGTATCGTACCGGGATAAGACCATTGTAGATATCCTGGAGATGACGGTAGAAGAGGCAATCGCTTTCTTTGCCCAAGAGAGCAAACCTTCCACCATGGAGAAACGGATCCTGGCACGGTTGCAATCCCTGCAGGAGGTCGGACTTGGCTACCTGAAACTCGGGCAATCATCATCTACACTCTCGGGTGGCGAGGCACAGAGGATCAAGCTGGCCTTTTTTCTCTCCAAAGGGAACACCGAGAAACCTACCCTTTTCATCTTTGACGAACCCACTACCGGACTCCACTTCCATGACATCCATAAACTGCTTATCGCGTTTGATTCGCTCATCCAGATCGGTCATTCTGTTCTTGTGGTCGAACACAATCCGGAGGTGATCAAATCGGCCGACTGGGTCATTGACCTGGGCCGGGAGGGGGGGGACCTGGGGGGGTACCTCGTTTTTGCCGGCACACCGGAGGGTCTTGTAATGTGCAAGGAGTCGTATACGGGATATTATTTGAGGGAGAAATTGAAGAAATGAAGCAATGCAGCAATGCAGGAGTGCATCAATGCAGGAATGAAGGAAATATGAAAAGCGTCAATCCTACAACAAACGAGATCCTCAAAGAGTATCCCGAGCATACTCCCGGTGAGGTGGTGGCGATCATTGAAAAAACGCATGAAGCCTGGAAAAACTGGAGATATAGCTCCTTCACAGTCCGGCGCGAATGCATGCTCAAGGCAGCCGCGGTGCTTCGGTCACACAGGGAGGAGTTTGCACGGCTGATGACCCTGGAGATGGGGAAGATCATCGGGGAGTCCCTGGCGGAAGTAGAGAAATGTGCCTTGGGCTGTGATTTTTATGCGGAACATGCCGAGCGTTTCCTGAGCGATGAGGTGATCCCCACCGATGCCTCCCTTAGTTTTGTGGCCTTCCAGCCGCTGGGGGTCGTCCTGGCCGTGATGCCCTGGAACTTTCCGTTCTGGCAGGTCTTCCGTTTTGCCGCTCCCGCCCTGATGGCCGGAAATGCAGGATTGCTCAAGCACGCTTCCAACGTTCCCGGCTGCGCCCTGGCTATCGAGGAGGTGATCAGGGAAGCCGGATTCCCGGAAGATCTTTTCCGCACCCTGATGATCCCTTCCGGGTTCGTAGAGCCGGTTATTGAACATCCGTTCGTGGCAGCCACAACCCTCACAGGAAGCGAATTCGCCGGCAGCCAGGTGGCCTCTGCAGCCGGCCGGCAGATCAAAAAGAGCATGCTGGAACTGGGCGGGTCCGATGCCTTCATTGTACTGGAGGATGCCGACCTGGATCTGACCGTGACCAATGCCGTTAACGCCAGGCTGGTCAACCAGGGACAAAGTTGTATCGCAGCCAAACGCTTCATCGTTGCGAAACCTGTCCTCGGAGAGTTTACCACCCGCATTCAGGCCGAGTTCCTGAAACTTCAACCTGGCGATCCGCTGGATCCGGGTACCCGGATCGGTCCGTTGGCCCGCCCCGATCTGGTCGATGACATTGACCGGCAGGTAAGAGAATCAATACATATGGGGGCAACCCTTATCACCGGCGGTACTCGCATGGAACGGCCCGGCTGTTATTACGAACCGACCATTCTGACCAATGTCTCAAAAGGAATGCCTGCCTATGAGGAGGAGACCTTCGGCCCGCTGCTGGCGATCATCCCTGTGGATTCGGAAGAGGATGCCATTGCCGTCGCCAATGACTCACACTTTGGTCTTGGGGGAAGCGTCTGGACACAGGATCCGGTACGCGGTGAACGGGTGGCCAGGGCCGTGGAAACCGGTGCGATGTTCGTCAACGGCATGACCAAATCGGATCCGAGACTGCCTTTCGGCGGTATTAAAAAATCGGGCTACGGCCGGGAACTGGGGAGTTACGGCATCCGGGAGTTCGTGAACATCAAGACGATATGGATCAGGTAAAAGGACGTGAGACGTGAGACGTGAGACGTGAGACGTGAGGACTTAGGACTTGATACTTGAGACTTGAGACTTGTCACTTGAGACTTAAGTTTTTTTTGAACTAAAATCTGAAACCTGTACCTTTGCACCCACATTTCAGGCGTGGTAGCTCAGCTGGTTAGAGCGTCGGATTCATAACCCGGAGGTCACGAGTTCAACTCTCGTCCACGCTACAGGGGTAAAATTTTTCCTATGGAAAATTTTAAACCAGCTAAATTATTTGACGCCGATGGCGACCTCTCACAGAGATGGTTTGTGTTCTATTACTTCAAAAATCCGGACACCGGAAAGTATGAGCGCTTTCGTGAATAGACTATTGTGGTAAACGGTTGTAGTCAGGTATCGATTCTCCAGGGCGTCATACTTTCCGATTATAGCCAGCATCAGTTATAAATTGAATAGTTCCGGGAAATGGGTTTCTGTATTCCACCCGTGATAGCCTTTACGCATCACGGCTGTCATTGTCCGGATTAATTGCTGGTACCAGGTATCATAGTTATCATGGTTGACACCTTCCCAGTCATACATGGCTTTGAATTTACCTATCTCCTGTACGGTAACCGGTTCCAGGAGGCAGATATCATCGTACATCCGGATAAAGAACGGGTTGGTCCCGGGATGCTCACAAAAAAGCATCAGCTTTGTGATTGCATCGAAGGTTTGGTTTTCATTCATTCCTTCACATCGTTGGTGAGGGATGAAATGTATGTCGGTGATCCAGACCGGTCGATCCCCTACAATCCAAACCCGGAAATCTTCCTGAAGGTTCGCCTCAAGGCTCCTCAAAGAGTAGCGAAGCTCGTTCCAAACAGAGCCTTGATCAAAGTAGGGGTAATAGATATCGATCATGCAACGAAAGTAGAACTGCAATTGCATGAAGGAAAGGACAAGGAAAAACACCGGAAACTTGATCTTTCTAGGTTAGAGCCTCTTGTAGAATATATTCACATAAAAAGATTCAGACGATTTTGATATGATCAAAAAAACATATATATTTGATTGGGGAAAAAGCAGTTATGGTTTTATTTGATATGATTGGCGAAGCTGCAAGAGATTACTGCATGGCCACGAACTGACCAGACTGCATTTATCCCGCAAATTTCAGGGATAAATTCAATAATGCTACAGGCGAAAAGAGATGGTCCTTTCCTAGTTTTATCTCCGGATTTTACGAGATAAATTCAATAAACGGAGTATTTCAACATAAAACTAAGGCACAAATATCATCAATTATGAAGATACCCAAACGTTAGCGTTCATTACTAAAACTGCAACACAATGAAAACAAATATGAAAATTTCAAAAACTTTCTCTTGGATAGCTCTAATTACAACAATGGGGCTAATTGCAATTTTATCAAGTTGCAAAAAGGAAGACAATAACGAGAAGGTTACACCTTCTGAAAGGCAATTATATGTATTTTCAGTACCAGGAGTAGGGTTTAGTGTTGGATGTCCGACTCTTGTAAATAATTTTATTTATATAGGCACTTCAGTAAACCTAACTTATTTGCCATCTACCAGCAATTATTTTTACAAACTCGATGAAACCCTGAACAAGATATGGGAATATCCTTTAGGCAATAAACAACTAAGGGGTGCTGCTTCGCTGGACAATCTTGGAAATATCTATTTTGTAGTAGATTCCGGCAGAACAGAAGCTTTCGGAAATGCTCCTATTAAACTTTATTCGCTTGACAATAACGGTAACTATCTATGGTCAAAGGATATTGGCAATTTTGATATAACGCACGGTATGAGGAGCCTTGCTATAGCTGAAGACAATACTATTTATGTAAGTGGAGATAAATTTTTTGCATTTGATATAAATGGTACGATAAAATGGACTTACGATAATTCTTTTGCCAGTGCATCAAATAGTGCACCTATTATTGACCCTGACGGTAACATCTATTTCTGTGCAAACCATTGGGTATTCTCTTTAGATAAAGACGAAAACGAAAGATGGCTGTTTCAATCGGGAGATATTGGGAACAGCCTGTCAAGTCCGGCATTTTCCACCGATTATTCGCATGTGATTATTGCTGAATGGAAAAGTATATATTCACGGGAAACATCTACGGGTAATTTAAGTTGGAAATACACCTTTGATATGAATGCCGATTTCCGTGCAACTCCTGCTGTTGATGATAATAACATTATCTACATTGGAAGTCACGGAATGGGTGGTGAAAAAGATGAGTCAACCTTGTATGCACTTAAAGCAGATGGATCAGGGATTTTATGGCAGAATAACCTTGGGTCAGACTTTTATTCCTCTCCAACTTTAGGTAACGACAGGGTATTATATGTTGGATCAGAAGGTCATGGAAATACCAGTGATAAGCAAAATAGAATTCATGCTTTTAACATGACAAATGGGAACATTTTATGGTCAGCTCAACTTCATAATGATGTTTCATGGGGTTCTCCAGTGTTATCAAATAATGGAATATTGTATGTTACAACGGCTTATATTGACGGGAAAGAACCTTCCGGATTATATGGGTTTAGAACGAATGCTACAGGTCTACTTCCAAATTGTGGATCGCCAACATTTCATTTGAGTAATGCGCACAATGGAAGAAGACAATAATCTTTTAAAGCATGATAGATTGCAAATTATCCAATAAAATAAATGTAACGAAACGCTAACAAAGGCTATATGCCATAAGGGTTTCAGTGGTTTATCAAGCATTCTGCCTCGCATTAACTTTTGTGCCGGTGGACAAGGAAGAACCCCGCAATCCCTTACGGCATATAGCCTCAACCGTTGGCAGTAATAATAAAAAAAACCAAAAACATGAGATTATTTCTGATGACAATCATTGCAATATTTATTGCAGGACATACTTGCGGACAATGTTTAAGTTCTGAGCAGGCATTTAAAGACTATTATAAAAAAGATATTTCTTCTCTTGACCAAATTGAAGGGATTTGGTCTTGTAATAAAACCACAAAAATATATGATCAGAATAATCAACTTGGCAACTCTGATTATTATCCTCAATCTGAACAATGTGCAATAATAAAGGTCGGAGATAAATTTAAGGTTTGCAATATAAGCGGTGATAATGATTATTTTGAAATTATTTTCAGCAAAACTGCAACAAGTAATGTATATTTATTTCCTTAGTACATGACAATTTTTTAACTTATTGAATATCAATGTTTAATGTTAATAACTTTGTTTATAACTATTCTAATTAAATGTAGTTAAGGCCCTGATAATCATTATCTTAGGTTATTTGTC
>JBDROF010000091.1:0-3908 GCA_043810345.1 Bacteroidota bacterium
ACTTCGCTCCACCAGGCTTGTGACACCCGACGACTCGCGGGTCAGTGTCCCCAACGGAGAGTTAATGAACAAATCGGTATCCAATGCGAATGTGGGTGAACCCAACTGCCAGGTAGTGGCAGAAATTTACCTGCCAATAACTGTCGACACGGAACGGGTTAGGCAAGTATCTATTGAAGCTGCCCAGGTATCGAAATACATCTACCTGAATAAACCTATTGTGGTTTTGTTTTTCAATGAAGTGAAGGAACGAAGATCCTATCTAAAGATGAGGTTGAAGGCGTACGTCGCAGATATCAGGTATGAGTTCGCCTTTAAAAGTGACATGACAGAAATCGTTGTGAAGGAACTTTTAAATGAAAAACTGATCTCCCCTGAAGACTTCAGGTAGACGATTAGCTCCTCCTCAATATACATCTCCATCCCCACGATGCAGGGTTTACCGTCTATGACAACCTTCTTGATATAGGATGATTTGGCCGATGGAACAGTATCGCCAGAATTACAGAGTGATATATCTGTATAAATTTTAATTTAGCCTGAATATTCCATTTCTCAAACTATCATTTTCTATGAAAAATGGGTGAGTTGTACCTCTTTCTGGCAATTGGACTGGTCGCTGTTCTATACTCCTCGGTCGGACATGGAGGAGCAAGCGGGTATCTGGCAATATGGATGCTGTATGGCCTTGTTCCTGCTGAAATGCGTTCTTCTGCATTGATATTGAATATCATCGTTTCTGGTATTGCATTTACCAACTATTACCTGGCCCAGTCAACCAACCTGAAAAAACTGGTTCCTTTTCTGCTTGGATCTGTTCCTGCTGCGTTCCTGGGCGCTTTGACTGAAACCAGTATCCCTCTTTACAGAATGCTACTTGGCGCCGTGCTGATCATTGCTGTCCTGCGTTTGCTCCTCTCCATCCGGAATAATCAATATGAAATCAAGGATATCCCTTTTATCCCGGCATTGTTATCCGGGATCGGGATCGGATTCCTTTCAGGAGTCATTGGAATTGGAGGAGGAATCCTTCTCTCCCCATTGCTTATTGTTATGCGCTGGGCATCTATCAAGGAATCAGCCTGCCTATCTGCCGCCTTTATTCTGATTAATTCTATCTCGGGATTTTCAGGGATCCTGATCACCGGCCTTCACGTTTCGAACATGATGGTGGTGTGTATCCTCGTTGCTTTCGCCGGTGGATTGCTCGGATCCTCCCTGGGAAGTCGCCTTTTTCCGGCCCGTGTTGTCAAATACACCCTGGTCGTGGTTCTTTTGTTCGCGAGCTTTAAACTCCTGATGGCCTGAATTAACCTGATTACGATTCTCGGCGGATGACCATGGCGGCGGTTACGCCCCCACCTCCGCAGATTCCGGCTACGCAGTAAGTCTTCTCCAACCGTTTGAGTGCATAGTAGCCGGTCACCAGGATGCGGGCTCCACTGATGCCTGTCGGATGACCGAGTGCGATAGCTCCACCGTGGATATTTAATTTCGATGGATCCCACTGCAGTACTTTCTCGTTGGCCAACACCTGGATGGCAAACGCTTCGTTCACTTCAATGATATCCATATTGGCAAGGGTCATCCCAGCTTTTTTCAGGGCAGTGGGGATGGAATAGGCAGGGCCTTCACCCATTGTGGAAGCCTCCACGGCCACCTGGGCATAGGAAACGATAGAGAACAACGGTTTCACACCAAGTTCCCCGGCCTTTTTTCGGTGGGTAACAATCAGGGCGGCGGCGCCATCGCTCAATCCGCATGCATTTGCAGCGGTTACAGTACCTTCTTTACGAAAGGCCGGTTTAATGGTAGCCATTTTCTCCTGGTTGAGTTCGTGACGGATCGTCTCATCTTTGTCGAAGATGATCGGTGGTTTTTTGGGTCCGGCACTTACCTCTATCGGGATAATCTCCTCATCAAACCAGCCGTTTTTCTGGGCGACAGATGCTTTCAGGTGACTGCCTATGGCAAAGTTATCCTGCTCTTCCCGGGAGATCTTGTACTTGTCAAAGAGATTCTCGGCTGTCTCCCCCATACCCTGGTTGATCAGGGGATCGATGCTGTCGCTCCAGCCATCCTCCAGCGTCTTGTTGCCCATCTTGAATCCGTCCCACCGGGCACCTTTCAACAAATAGGGAATGGAACTCATGCTGTCGAATCCTCCGGTCACGACAATTTCGGCTTCACCCAGGCGGATTGCCTGGGCAGCCAGGGCAACGGCCCGCATCCCGGAAGGACAGGCCATATTTAACGTGATAACGGGAACGGAGGGAGATACTCCACCACGAACCGATGCTGTACGGGCCGGGTTCGGGCCGTTGCCTGCCTGACGGCAGCTTCCCAGGATCACATCGTCCACCTGGTCGCCAGTCAGTGAAGCCCGTCGAAGGGCATCCTTCACCACCGCGGCTCCGAGATCATAGGATGGGATATCTTTCAATGAACCTCCGAATCTGCCCATGGCTGTGCGGCAGGCAGAGATAATAACAATGTCGTTTAGTTCCATAATCATAGTTTTAATGACCCCACCCCCGGCCCCTCCCCTTCAGGGGAGGGCAGGGTGGGGTACGGTTAAATATATTGTCCCCCATCCACTTTGATCACCTCTCCGGTGATATGACGCGCCAGGTCGGAGCAGAGAAATGCCACGACATTGGCGATGTCATCAGGCATGCCGATCCGTTTCAGGACGATGTCTTCCATGGCCGCTGCACGTACGCTTTCATCCGCATTTTTCATCATATCGGTTTCGATCAGACCCGGGGCAACAGCATTCACGTTAACGCCGTATTTCCCCAGTTCCCGTGCGACCGTTTTGGTAAGCCCGATGATCCCTGCTTTGGAGGCGGAATAGTTGGACTGGCCGAATTTTCCCCGTAGGCCGTTGATGGAGGTGACATTGATGATCTTTCCCGATTGCTGATCGCGGAAGAGTGGAGCCACCGCCCGGATGTAATTGAAATATCCCTTCAGGTTGATATCCAGAACACTGTCCCATTGCTCTTCGGTCATTTTCCAGATCACCCCATCCCAGTTAATGCCTGCGTTGTTGACCAGGATGTCTAACTTCCCGAACGCATCAGTAACAGTCTTTATCATTTTTGCCGCATCTTCAAAATTTGAGATGTCAGCCTGAATAAGCAAGCCTTTGCTTCCAAGGCTGTTAATTTTATTGATTATCGCTTCAGCTTCTTCCTTATGTTTCCGGTAATTGATAGCAACATTGGCACCACATTCGGCAAGCTTCAGAGCGATGGCAGCACCTATTCCCAGGCTTCCACCCGTTACAATCGCTGATTTCCCTTGAAGAGAAAGACCGATTTTACAAGAATTTAAATCTTCCATAGCTTAACTGTTTTAACAGATTAATGAAGGCATAAATGTAGTAAAATTTAGCCTAATTAAGCGATAATTCTTTCCTTATTACTATTATCTAAAGGAACGTTATCTATGATCATCTTTCCAATGACTTTATCAATAGCATTATGCCTTCCGATATCATCCACAAATTCTATAATTCTGTCATCTTCCACGATAGCGGCGTTGTGTATATATACCACAGGCATCCGTGTGATCCGTGTTCCATCAGGAAATAGAAGCAAAAAGCGAATAGCAAAATCAGTCCTGCAAGCACCTCACCGCAAACGCATTTGACCTGAAACTTGGATAATACGACACCGAATAATCATACTCATTCATTCCATGCGCCCAGGCTTTGAAAGGTCCGTGTGATGTCGATGACCAGAAGAAGGCGGCAAAATCCCCGAACCACCACCCTTTGTTGAAAAATCCCGCCCCGTTCAGAAATGCATTGAATCCGGAATATCCTGAGTATTTCAAAGGCGCCCCGGCGAAAGCGTTATTCGTCCAGTTCGTGAATAAGATATTCCAATCATTTTCAGTAG
>JBDROF010000092.1:0-13636 GCA_043810345.1 Bacteroidota bacterium
TTGTATTCTTCCAGCGAAAAAACATTGCCGTTATTATCCAGGATTATTACCTGACAAGCCGATACCGGAATGTACTCCGGAGATTCAATGGGGGAAGAGAGAGAAACTTCGACCTCCTGCCAACCTTCTGTATCGGTTATCCGCCCTGACACAACGTACTTATTCTCCACATTGCTATCAATTACCGGATCATAGGGCTTGATGCAGCCGAACAGCAGCAATAGGATGCATATGACGGAGATATTTTTAATCTGAAGCATAATTTCCGAGTTTAAACAACCAGGTGACCGTGAAGATTGGTACACCTATGACTGAATATTGGTAACTGTTAATTTTCCCCTCTTCCAGTTTGAAGTATACCGAATATGGATTATCCCGTCCGGTCACGTTGTACAGGTTGAATATAAATGAACTGTGAAGAAATTTATTTCTTCTGAGATTTCCTTCGATGGCTAGGGAGAGGTCGAACCTGAAATAGTCAGGGATACGGTATTCGTTGCGGTTGGAATAATCCACGTATGGGATGCCGTTGATATAGTAGACCGAAACGGGGTATGTCACCGGCCTGCCGGTCTGGTAAGTAATGACACCGGAGGCAGTCAACCTGCGGTTGAAATGGTAACTGATCACCGTATTCAGCACATGTGGGATATCGTAGTTCGCCGGATAGGCAAGTCCGTTGTTGATGCGCTCCCAGGGCTGAGCCCCGTCAACCTTTACGATAGAGCGCGAAAAGGTATAGGCCAGCCACCCTTCCAGTCTCCGGCCGCTGCGGCGGAGCAGAAATTCTATCCCGTAAGCATTCTGGTTGCCTGGTAAAAGAGCTGTTTCCACCAGCGGATTGCCGAGAAAATCCGCCCCGTCGATGAATTCAGGGTAATGGACCGTTCGTTTGTAATAGAGTTCGAGGGAAGCTTCCCATCCAAGCAGTGGAAAGGTGCGGAAAACACCCGCAGAAACCTGGCTGCTCCTGGCCGGGGGAATATAGTAATCAGCCAGTTTCCACTGGGAATTTGGCGACAGGGCGATGGTATTGTTCAGCACGAAAAGGTTCTGGTGCATCTGTGTGAAGGCGACCTTCACCGTTCCGTTGGCATCCGTACGCATGTTCACTGCAGCCCGGATATCCGGTTCGAAATACCATTTGATCGCCTGCCCGTCGCCAAACTGCAGGGTGTCGTTAATGTAACGTGGGTCCCTGGGTGCTCCGGGATAATAGGTGTAAACCGTCCTGGGTCCAAGCGGGTTGAAGAGAGTAAGCCTGAGTCCGGCGGAAATGTTCATCCAGGGAAGAAGGTCATATGAATCGGAAAGATAGAGGGCACTTTCGATACCCTGATCCCGGCCAAGCCCGACTGGCAATCTCAGTGATTCTTCTCCATAAGGCATAACGGTTCCCCTGTTGAGCCTGTAGTAGGTAATGCCTGCACCGTATTGAAGGGTGTTCTTTGCAGTAAGGTTATGTGTAAAGTCGGCATTAACCCGGTAATCACCTATAAGATAGGAATGCTCAAAGGCCAGAAGGGGGGCCTGTTCATCAGTGGTATGGAAGGTGTACTGAACGCCTGTCACGGAAAAGTCTGCGCGCATGGAGGTGTTGAAAAAATAGGTTAAATTGATCGAAGCGCCATTGTTAGAGTACTTATAGGCATTGATATCGGATAGCCTGAAGGCATCATGGCTATGGTATACATAAAGGGATAACTGGCTTTTGCGAAAATCGTAGTTCCAGGAGGCTGACAGGTCGTTGAAACCCGCTTTGCTCGTGCTGATCACAGGGTCATCGATCTGGCGGAGGATCCAGTCGGAGTATAAATAGCGCCCACTGAGCAGGAATGAACTGGTGTCTTTTTTTATTGGGCCTTCCACTGAAAGATTAGCGGCCACCAGGCTGATGCCTCCGTGGGCGGTGAATCGTTTACGGTTCCCCTGCCTGCCAATGATGTTGAATACCGAGCTAAGCCGCCCACCGTACCGGGCAGGAATATGCCCTTTGTATATGGAGAAATCTTTTACTATATCGGCATTGAAGGCAGGAAAAAAGCCATAGAGGTGAGAGGTGTTGTAAATAGGTATTCTATTGATATAGAAGGCATTCTGATCGAAATTTCCGCCACGGACGTTCAGTCCGGCCGAGCCTTCACCTACTGTGACAATACCCGGTAACATCTCTGAAACTTTCAGGATATCGCGTTCGCCCATCATCATCGGGATCTCCTTGATCGCTCTGGCAGAGATCTTTTCCAGGCCGGGGTCCTTGAACCGGATATTCATCTGCCGGTCGCCAAAGACCACCACCTCCTTCATCTGTATAGCCGACTTCTTCATCTCGATATTGAACTCCCCTTCGGAAAGAACTTCGAGGAGATATTTATGAGTCTCCAGACCCATAAAGGCAAACACGGCGGTATAACTACCGGGTTTCAGCACCATGCTCAAAAAGCCGTTCTTGTCGGTAGCCGCACCAGCTTTGGTCTCCTCCAGGAACATCGTGGCGCCAATCACTGCCTCCCCGGTCTGTTGTTCAGTAATCCGGCCGCGAATGGTAACCCTGGAACCGCTCCCTGCAAGTCCTTTTTTGCCCACACGTATGGTTTGCATCACATCAGCCTTCCTCCCTGTTAGATAGCGTTCTTCGCTCATCGTGAGTTCCCCGGAACCGGGAGTGGAGCTGTCGGATTGCACCTGCTGGTTCTCAAACCGGGGAAACTCCACAGGAAGTATTTCACCCGGCATTACGACCAGGTCTTCATTCCATTTTGATACTTCGAGCCCTGTGCCATTCAGGGCTATTTCTGTTGCAGATAATACACTGATGTTATCTGCATCCATGGTCACCTTTACCCCTTGGACCCAGGATTCATGAAAATAGATCCTCACCTTGGATTCACGGAATATATAATTGCAGAATTCTGTGAAAGGGATGTCATTGAAGTGACAGGAAACCAGGGTGTCGGGGCCTTTATCCTGGGCGGGACAGCCAAAAAACAGCAGGTGTATGAACAGCGGCAGTTTGATCACTTTACCTGATGTTGCGAATGAAGGTGATCATTTCTGCCATCGCTTTGTCAGAGGCTTTTTTCACGTTGACTTTGTTTTTGCGCAGGTAACTTTTTATCTCCTGCCTGTACCTGGGGTTAAAAAGTCTGACCAGGCTTCGTTTCGACCTGAATGGTTTGAGTTGCCCATCCATAAATACATAAGAATCCCTGACAGCTCGGGTAAATATATAGTTATAAGATCCGACGACAACATCCAGATCCAGATTTTTCCGCCAATAATAAAGTATTTGTACCGGACGTTCACCAAGCACCTGGTAGAAGTGTGGTTCCTGTTCCAGGTGGAGGAATTCAAAATTCATGTTACCCAGGCTGAAGTTTGTAAGCCACGCTTTTGAGACTTCGATGGAATTCCGGCCACCCGCTTCATCCACATACTTAAGCAATAGCTGCTGGTTGAATATGTCGTAATTCAGCTCTATGTCCTGATAGCCTTTTCCCTTGAGGGTCACGCTACCGGCAATGTAAACAGGTGAAAAGAGAAATTGATCTCTTTTGGTACCAAAGGGAGGTAAGAAGTTGTATTTTTTTCCATTGATGAGTGTTTGATCCAGGCCATAGACCCGGTCCAAAATCGTTGCAGCATCCTGGGATATCAGGGTTCCTGAAAAGGAGAAAAGGATAATAAATAAGAAAGAACAGGAGATGCTTTGCATCCGGGATTTTTTCATATGCAGAAAAAATACAATATAAAATTACCTACGCGTGTGAGGAATCCTTTCCCGGTTGCAATGAATTTATGCCACATGCTGGGACAAAGATAGAAAAAGCTGATATTTTCTTACCTTTATACCAAATATCCAAACCTGAGTCTATCGCCATGAAGTTCCACATCAACTATCAGATCATTGTATGGGCCTTGGTGATCATCGCCCTGATCATGGCAGGAGGATTCCTGATCATCTCCTTTACTTACCGGGTTCAGGATACAAATACAGAAATTATTGAGGAGAACATCAGCAACATCAGAGCGGCCAAGGAGCTGGAGATCACCCTGCATGGCATCAGGGCCATCTCTTTGAATTATATCATTGACAAAGACAGCTCCTGGGTGGAACGCCTCCGGGCGAAAGAGTCTGAATTTGCACGGGTTCTGGAGAATGCGAAAGAGTCGGCAAACACCGCAGAGGAGAACCTGCTGATCCAGCAGATTGGAGCCCTGTTCTCCAATTATGAACAGAACCTCAATATCGCCTTGTCGTTCGAGAAACAGGGTGATCTGCTAAAGGCCAATGCCTGGCTGGTGCATGGTAGCCGTAACCTGATCAACACCATTGAGGACAAATGTACCGCCCTGGTACTCTCCAACCAGAACTCCCAGGCGGATTATGAGACACGGATCCACCGGAACAACGACATCATCCGCACGGCCATGTACTGGTTTGGGGTGGGGGGCCTGATCCTCGGGTTGATCCTGGGGTGGTTGGTAGCCCGGATCCTGCTGAATCCCATTTACAAACTGGTGCTGAAGGTCAGGGATGCGGCCGGCAGCGAAGTGGTGGAACACATCAGGATGTCACCAGGAAAAGAGCTTCAGGAGATCGACCTCCATATCAACCGGATGATATACCGGATCAATCAGGCCCATGAAGACCTCCGGAGAAACCAGCAGCTGTTGGAAAAATCCTCTAAACTGGCTGCTGTCGGGAGGATCGCACCGGCCATAGCCCATGAGATCCGGAATCCGCTGGCTGCGATCAAAATGCTGATTTATTCCATGAAGGAGGAGGAGGAGATGAATGAAGAGAAGGCTTATGACCTGAAGGTCATCCTGGGGGAGATCAGCCGGGTGGAGAACTTTCTGCAAAGCTTTTTACAGTATGCGCGACCGGTGGAACCGCAGCTGAAAGAGATCGAAGTACGATCGGTCATCCGTGAGATGATCCACGTGATGATCCCGCGAATGAAACAACACCGCATCGAACTTTTAGAGTCACACCAAACAGATCAGATCTTCTTACAATCCGATACCGACCAGTTGAAACAGGTACTGATGAACCTGCTGCTGAATGCGATTGAGGCCATGGATGAAGGTGGAATCCTGACGGTTTCCACAGAGGTGGTCAGGGAGAAACTGAAGCAGGAACCGGTTGACTGGCTCCGGATCACCATCAGCGACACGGGCAGCGGAATTCCTGCAGAGGTGAAGGAGTTACTGTTCGATCCCTTCGTTAAGGGGAAGCCCAGCGGAACAGGTCTGGGGCTTTCCATCTCCCAGCGTATCATCGAACTGCATCACGGGTGGATCGGAGCCTCCAACAATCCGGACAAAGGTGCTACCTTTACCATTCATTTACCCGTTTCTACAATCAACGGACATGCCCAGGATCCTGATCGTCGATGATGAACCGAATGTACGGTATTCCTTTAAAAAACTTCTGAAAGAGGAGCATCTGGAGGTGCTGGAGGCAGCCAATGGGATGGATGCCCTGCGTCTGTTCAGACAGAAGACACCTGATCTGGTAGTGATGGACATTGAAATGCCGGGGATGACCGGACTGGAAGCCATCCGGCGGCTCAAAGAGATCAATCCCCAGATCCCGGTCATTGTGGTGACCGCCTTTGGATCAACCAACCGGGTGATCGAAGCCATGAAACAGGGGGCCTATGAATACCTGGAAAAACCGTTTGATATCGATAAAATGCGGTCCGTCATCCGGGAGGCATTGAACATCAGGCTTCTGAGTGATGGAGACATCCATCTGAGCCCAACGGGAAATGAATCCCCACCTGCTGAAAAGATCGTGGGGAACAGTCAGGCAATCAAGGAGGTCTATAAAATGATCGGGAAGGTGGCCACCAGTGATGCCGGAGTGTTGATCACCGGGGAAAGCGGTACCGGAAAGGAGCTGGTAGCCCGGGCAATCCACATGCATAGTAACCGGGCAGACAAGCCGTTTCTGACCATCAACTGCGCTGCGATTCCCGATTCGCTCCTGGAGAGTGAATTATTTGGCTACGAAAAGGGATCCTTTACGGATGCATCGAAATCGAAAGCGGGAAAATTTGAAACAGCAGACACCGGAACCATCTTTCTTGACGAGATCGGGGACATGAGCCTGTCCGTACAGGCCAAATTGCTGCGGGTCATCCAGGAGGGGACCTTTGAACGGCTGGGCAGCAATCATACACAGAAGGTGGATGTCAGGATCATCGCAGCGACCAATAAGAACCTGGAGCAGGGGATTCTCCATCGGACCTTCCGGGAAGACCTTTATTACAGGCTGAAGGTGATCACCATCACACTTCCTCCCCTGCGGATGAGAAGAGAGGATATCCTGCTGTTGACCGAATATTTCATTGCCCGGCACAGCCAGTCTCTTTTAAACCCGGAGATCACCATTCCCCGGGAAACGATGGATACCTTGCTCACCTATGCATGGCCCGGGAATGTACGGGAACTGGAGAATGTCCTTAAACGGGCGGTGTTGCTCAGCAAAAACCAGATCCTTACCCCCGATCTGCTCTCCCTCGGACAACCGGAAACAATGCGGACTGAGCCGGAGAAGGATCCCGGAGCGCTCCTGGCTACCATCCATTTTCCGGCCAAACCGGTAGCCTTTGAAGGAAACTTATACGATCAGGTCATCAGTCAGGCCGAAAAAGAACTATTGCGTCAGACCCTCAACCATACCCGCGGCAACCAGGTGAAAGCGGCTAAACTGCTGGGCATCTCACGCGTGAAGCTGCACGGCCGGATGAAGAAATACGGTCTTGACCAGTAGGTGATCATTTTCTTTACATACCTGTAAAATCTTTTTGCAGTTCTGTAAGCTTTTCTTACAAAAGCATCCGGATATAGGTTAGTCAAAGAGGTATAAAATTTGTACAACTAGCTGATTATAAAATGTATATGCATTATGGCACAAATATTGTAAGACACTGCCCAACATGTTAAACCAAAACATTATCAAGATGAAAAAGAATCTGTTTTTAATGCTGCTTGGTCTGGGCACCATTCTGATGCTGACCACCAGTTGTGCCAAATTACCCCAGGAAGATGTTGATGCAGCCAATGCATCGGTAGAAGCTGCCAAGGCAGTGGAAGCCCACAGGTATCTTCCGGCCGACTTCAACGCTCTTCAGGATACGCTGAATAAGGCGATGACCGAGATTGAAGCCCAGAAATCAAAATTCTCTCTCTTCCGCAGTTACAAAGTTGCCAAAGCGTTGCTGGCTGAGGTGGACACCATGGCTGCTACGTTAAAAGAAAATGCTATTGTACGGAAAGAAGAGGTAAAAAATGAGGTACAGGCCGCCCTCACCGAAACCAATACCCTGATCGAAACGGTGAAAGCCCTGATCAAGAAAGCTCCGCGGGGCAAGGAAGGCAAGGCAGCCCTGGAGGCTATCCAGACCGACCTGGCCGGCGTTGAAGCTGCCCTGACAGAGGTGACCACCCTGGTCAATAACGGGGATTATCTGACCGCCCAGGAAAAGGTGAACGCCGCCAAAGCCAAATTGGAATCCCTGAAATCAGAACTGGACGAGGCCATTGCCAAGAAGAAAGGCAGGAAGTAACAATTCCCTGTTTAAAAAGAAAGAGGCTGTCCCGGTGAAACGAGACAGCCTTTTTCTAAATTTGTCCCCATCATTTCAGATCCAATCCATGCACCTAAGAAACCGGACGATTTTTTTTCTGATCATCCTTGTTTTCCTGATCCTGGCGGGATCGGTTTTGATATTTCTCTACCTTTCGGCCGCACAACCCCCTCTCGTAACCATTTCCCGCTGCACCGAGGTACTCAGCAAAGCACGTCAGGCTGAAGCGGCAGAGTATGCCCGTGATCTGCTGACGGAAGCCGAGATCGCTTACCTGGATGCCATGGTCGCCTGGAAGATTCAGAATACCCGATGGTACTTCATCCGTGATCATTCAGTCGTTTTAGGGAAATTATTGCAGGTGCTGACAAAAGGGGAGGCTGCCTACCGGAAATCCATCGCCGTCAAAGATTCCATGCATCATGACCTGGCGGTTGGATTGGCTGAAGTGGAGCGGAACCTCAGAAAATATGCCGAAAACTTTCGGGTGCTGCCATTAAATTCACAATCCCGAAGGGATTTCCAGACAGCCGAGATGTTGTTCCTCGAAGCCCGCATAGCATATGAACAGGGGAATTACAACCGGGTCAATCCCAAGTTGGAGAAAAGCAAGATACTGATCCGGGATTCCATCCGGAAGAACAGAGATGTCCTGTCCAGCTATTTTACCAATATACCGAAATGGAAACAATGGGTGGACGAAACCATCGAGTGGTCCAGGATCAACGAGAAACCGGTTATCATCGTGGACAAATTTGCCGGGAAGTGCTACCTCTATGACCGGGGGATGCAGGTGTGGTCGTTTGAGGCTGAATTCGGGATCAACTGGATCGGAGGGAAAAAACATATCGGTGATAAAGCCACCCCGGAAGGCAAATATTACATAACGAAAAAGAAGAGTGAAAAGAGAACCAAATATTACAAAGCGTTGCTGATCAACTATCCAAACAAGGAAGACAGCGCACGCTTTGAAGAGGGTGTGCGGAGAGGACTTATATCAAAATGGACCGGGATCGGGGGATTGATCGAGATCCATGGGGAAGGAGGAACCGGTAGCAACTGGACCGATGGATGCGTGGCCCTGTCGAATGAGGATATGGATAAAATTTTCGGAGAGGCAGAGATAGGCACGCCGGTGACCATCATTGGTTCCCTGAAGAGACTGCAAGAGATCCGGGGATTATAAAGATGACGATTTTCAGAAATCCCGAACCGGATACGAATCCGTTATGGAAAAGAGCATGAACGAGACAAACCGGAACGAAATTACAGCCAGGGTTCAGGTTATCCGCTATGGTGTTTCGATCCTGATTGCCCTTTTCCTTTCGGTCATACTATCCCTCCTGTTGATCTGGAATGCCACTCCCCTCAGGGAAGTGGCACTGCTGTTGGTTCAGGTTTCCGACAGGGAATCCCTGGCTGATCCTGTTCCGGTTGACCAGCTGGCCTCCCGGCAGGCATCATTGGAGCAGGAGGTTGACAGGCAGCTGAAGCAGATCGAAAGCTTTATCCCACGTCAACCGTACCTGATCATCAATACCACCCATAACATTTTCCGGTTGATGAGTTATGACCAGGTGATACGGGAAGGAAGGTGTTCCACTGGCAGTTATATCATCCTCACCACAGGAACCAATCAGAAATGGATTTTCGAGACACCAAGTGGCATGATGAAGGTCATGAGCAGGCAAATGTACCCCGTATGGGTCAAACCCGACTGGGCATTTATCGAAGAGGGCCTTCCGGTTCCTTCGCCACGGCATGTGTCCCGGTATGAATATGGAACACTGGGAGATTATAAACTGGAGCTTGGCGACGGGTATCTGATCCACGGGACCCTCTACAAGCGGTTTCTCGGCTTGGCGGTCACACATGGTTGTATCCGGATGGGAGATGAAGATTTGAAGGTGGTGTACAGGAACCTGCGGAAGGGGTCCAAGGTATTTATCTATTAATCCGGTTGATTATCATGGAAGAGCAAGGATTGCTGAAACGAATTATCGGGGAAATACAATCCTATTTCACCTGGGTTCGTCAAACCCGAAAGGCCCTTGGAGTATCCGTGATCCTGTTATGTATGTTGCCGGTGTATGTATTCTATGTAACTGTGATCTTTCCTGTCAGGAGGTGTGGCTGTGATTTCCCTCCGGCCGATTCTGTCAGGATAGAAGCTCCTGCGATAGACCCGGATACAAATCAGGACGCCCTGGAACAGGTGAAGGTGATCCGATCGCTTGAACTGGAGTCAGCTTACCTGGAGAGTCTGCTCACCCTGTCACAGCAGGATTCATCCTACCTGAACCTCGATCTGGCCGACAGCCTGCTCGTCATCATGATCAAGGGAGTCCCGGTGCGTTCCTGTTCCCTGTCGGAGATCCGGGTAAGCCGGCAGCTGCGCTGCCTGGACCAGGCTCAACGTGTCCTCTGGATAGCTGCACCTTTTCTGGCAGAGCGTGACATGTCAACCATTCCCAAGATCCGGTATATAAACAAACAAGCCCCCAAGGATACCATTGAAGCTGCCATGCAGAGCGATGCCCCGATCCCGTCCGATACCAGTTCGGTCTATTTTACGATCTATTTCAACCGCTATTTAGTTGTTGAAATCAACCAGGTGGAGGAACCGTACGATGTGGAAAAAAGGGTCATCAACCGGTATCGCAGGGAGAAGCAACAAACCATCCGCCGGGAAACCTGGCAGGCATTCCTGCACCTAACCACCCCGGAACCTGAGATCAGGATCCGGCTGACACTCAGCAAAGACGATGCCCGTGCCATATACAGGGGCATCCCTGTACATCCGGGCCTCGCGTTGAAGTTGCATTAATCTATCCCAGAGGGACAACCTGCCTTTGCATAAGTTACCATTTGTATCTTCAGTAAAACCAGTTGCTAATACAGGATGACCATACACTCATTCAGTAAAAAAGGGTAATTTTATTCAACTATCTTTACCTCCATGAAACAATATACGGCTCTCATCATAGATGATGAACAGAATATCCGTGAAGTCCTCGCTTTGCTGTTGGCCGAATATTGCCCGGAGATCACTGTCAGCGCTTCAGCCGCTTCTGCAGAGGAGGGGAGGGCGCTGTTGAAAACACACGAAGTGGATTTTATCTTTCTGGATATTTCCATGCCCAAAGAAGACGGATTCGCTTTTCTCCGATCTGTTCCCAGGGAAAAATATGGGATTATTTTTGTGACGGCTTACGAAGAGTATGCGTTGCGCGCCCTCAAGGCGAACGCGATTGATTATCTGATGAAACCGGTTGACGGACTTGAACTCAGGGAAGCGGTGACCAAAGCCATTCACTACCATGAGTTAAGACAGAACAGGGCGGAAGCGATGAAAATCTATAGTGAATCGCTGGAAAACCTGCATGATTATATTCATTCAGAAAGTAAAACGATCTCGAAACTTACAGTTGCAGAACAGTTCGGTTTCCGTGTGGTAAAAACCAATGACCTGATGTATCTCGAGGCCGACAGCAATTATACCATCCTGCACCTTTCGGGGCTGAATAAAATTGTAGCCACGCGAACATTGGGTGAATTTGAAAAGATGCTGGAGCGCCCCGTGTTCTTCAGAATACACCATTCCACGATCATCAACCTGAACTATTTGCAAGGGTATTCAAGTTATGAGGGAAACTTTGCCGAACTGACTGACGGTACCCGGTTGAGCATTTCAAGACGCAAACTGAATGAGTTCCGTGATGCCGTGAAACTCTTCACCAAAACAGTTGAGTGATGTGAGAGCCCTGATATTTCTGGTTGTCCTTTTTCTGATCCATCCTGCTACAAATCTTGTAGCCCAGAATCCCTGTATCCGGCATTATACAACCTTTGACGGCCTGCCTTGTAACGTAGTTTATCATGTGTACCAGGACAGCCAGAAATTTATCTGGTTTGCAACGGATGCCGGCGCCGTGAGATTCGATGGTTCGCAATTTACCATCTACACTATAAAAGATGGATTGAATTCAAGTAATATCAGAAAGTTTAAGGAAGATTCGTTTGGACGTTTATGGATTACGAACAGGAATGGTTCGCTCAACTTTTTCTTTGACAATAAAATATTCAATGCGTCCAACGCTCCTTTCCTGGATTCCCTGAAACCTGTAACAGCCTTTTCTGATTTTTTCGAGGATGACGATAACACGATCTATTTCTATAATCTTGTTTGGGAGATCTTTGCCCTGGACCGTGATAATAATGTAAAGGAATTTAAGAATGTTAACGATACCCTGCTAAAGAAATTCGCGCGAAAAGATGTTATTAACATCTATACTGTCCAAAAGAACCCAGCCGGAGAGTACCTGGTATGGACAGCTCGCGCAATATTTAAATTTAAAAAATTGTTTGAAGATCCGGTCCTGGTGTATAGCCAGAATGATTGGTTAAGACATGCTTCTGCGACCAGGGACGGGTATTTTTATATTGTCGCACATGAATCATGGATATACAAATTCAGGGACGAATTCCTGATAGATTCCATCCCCATCCCTATTACAACAGAATATAGCGTTCAAAAAAATAATTATATGTTATGGGATCATAATGGGTTTTTCTGGTACAGGACGTGGGATAAGGGCGTTTATTGTTTTAAAGACGACCGGGTTGTCCGGCATTTTGATATTGAACAGGTCAGCATGATTATTCAGGATCATGAACATAATATCTGGATAAGTTCTTATAGAAACGGGGTTTATAAAATAAGCCCAAACCTGACCTCCTACCGTCATTTTGAGAATACCCTTTTCCAGAACAGGGGAGTCAGAAGTATAGATTCAGACCCGGGTGGAGGGATTTGGTTTACAAACGGTCAACTTGTATACTTCCTGAAGAACGATGAATTCTACCAACTGGACATCGGAAAGGATAACGTTTCATTTGATGTTATTTACCATCTGAAAAAGGATCACTTGATTGTTGGAGAGCAGGCTTCTGATTACTTTAGCATCAGGGGAGTGAAACCCAATCCTGCCACAAAAAAAATTGATTACAGCAAGATCATCTCTTCGAGAGAATTTATCCGGTCTATCAATGGCATTTCGATCAACAGGAAAGAAGATAAAATGAACAGTTTTCATTATTTCGACTTTTTCTGTCTGGATCCGGACCGGTTGTTTGTTCATGATCTACAATACCAGAATGTGGGTTCCGGAATTTTTCTAACCTATTACAACAATCATGATGACCTGATTATCAATGCAGCCAGGAACTATATCCTAAAGGGTGATACGGCTGTTTATGCCAAGGAATTAGCCTGTTTTGACAATAAAACAATTGCCCAACACCTAAACCTGAATGATTCAACGGAACTATTTTTGATCGATAGTGAAGATTTGTATTTAATGTGCCATGACAAATTCTATAATCTGACCTCTTCATTTGGCAGTTTGAATAACGTTGATATCAGGTATGTGACCTATGATGAACCTGTACTGTACATGGCGACGTTCAGAAACATCTATTCATGCGACAATCCGGTAAATGTTGTCAGTGGGAAACCGGTCCATCTGAAATATCTGGATATCCCCTTCAGGAATATTTATCATATCCTTGCCAGCAACGATACCCTGTATGTTGGATCGGACGATGGACTTACCATGATCCCGGAGGCCATGATTGACCGGAGTGTCAATGACCCTCCCATCCCGTATATGAAATCCATCCTGGTTAATGATGAAGCGGTTGATTTGTCGGGACAGGAGATTGCACGGACAGGTAATAACAGGATCAAATTTATGTTTAGCAGTATCAACTTCTCTTCATCCCCGGTTATTTACTCCTATAAGCTTGAAGGATCTGATCAGGACTGGTCGACAGGTTCAGAAAAGATTATTGTCTATCAGAACCTTCCGCAAGGCAATTATATTTTTAAATTAAGGATCAGCCAACCCTTTTCAACCTGGAGCGAACCGATTGAATATCCTATCAGGATCAACGCTGCAATATGGCAGCATCCGCTATTCTTTACCGCTCTTGCATTGATATTTGCCACCTTCGTCATGCTGGCCATTACCCGT
>JBDROF010000093.1:0-2781 GCA_043810345.1 Bacteroidota bacterium
CTTGACAGCCATTGACCACTAACCCCCTATCTCAATTCCATACTCATCGCTTCTTATGAGTCATTTTCTCAGGTTTGGGCATTTCAATAGATTGAACCAGAGTCGCGCCTGGAGGCACTATAGGAAAAACGTTCTCCTCAGACTCAACGACGAAATCAATCAGAAATGGGCCATCGTGCTCCATCGCCTTCTCTATAGCCGGAATAACACCTAATTTATCTTTGACCCTCATCGCAGGAATACCGTAAGCCTCAGCAATCCTGACAAAATCCGGATTGTAAAGCTGCGTATGGACATAGCGACGCTTATAGAACAACTCCTGCCATTGCCTCACCATCCCCAGATAACCATTATTGATGATAGCTATCTTGATCGCCAACCCCTCCTGAACTATTGTAGCCAGTTCCTGAATTGTCATCTGAAAGCCACCGTCGCCAGCTATACACCATACTGTTTCATCAGGACGTCCAACTTTTGCCCCTATCGCCCCAGGGGTTTCGAATCCCATGGTGCCTAAGCCACCAGAAGAAACCAGGCCATTTGGCTTATCATAGAAGAAAAACTGGGCTGCCCACATCTGGTTTTGCCCCACACCGGTGACTATGGTGGCATCACCTTTGGTCACCTCGTGAATCTGTCGAATAACATATTGGGGTATGAGCTCATCACAGTCCCTGATCTCCAGCGCCGGATGCTCTTCACGCCATTGGTCTAATTGGTTAAACCATGCTACATGCTCACGTGGAGTAATCTGCTGATTTAGCGCTCCGAGCACGAGCTTGACATCGCCAACTATGGGCACATCCACCCAAACATTTTTCCCTATCTCGGCAGGGTCTATATCAACGTGGATAATACGAGCCTTAGGTGCAAAAGCGCTCACTACCCCAGTGGCTCTGTCATCAAACCTCATGCCAACAGCAACAATAACGTCAGCGTCGTCCACTGCCTTGTTAGCATAAGCCATGCCATGCATGCCTAGCCAGCCAAAACTCAAAATATGAGATTCAGGGAAACAGCCAATGCCCAGCAGCGTAGTAACTACCGGTACCTGTGCCTTCTCTGCTAGTTCTTTAAGCTCATTAAAAGCACCTGAAATAATTATTCCCCTGCCAGCTATAATCAGTGGGCGTTCAGCACTATTTATCAGCTTGGCTGCTTTTTTGACCTGGCTGGGATGTCCCATGAGCGTAGGCCTATAGCCGGGCAAGTCGACCTTATCCGGATATACAAAATCCGCTTCCTGCACGAAAATATCCTTTGGTATATCGATAAGAACTGGACCAGGTCTTCCGTGCTGGGCAATATAGAAAGATTCTTTAACCACCCTAGCTAAGTCCTTTGCATCAAGGACAAGATAATTGTGCTTGGTGATGGGCAAAGTAATGCCCGTTATATCAACTTCCTGGAAGGCATCCTTGCCAATGAAAGGTGTAGCCACCTGACCTGTAATAGCCACCATAGGAGATGAATCAAGGTGAGCATTGGCAATGCCTGTTACCAGATTAGTCGCTCCTGGACCCGAGGTTGCCAAACATACCCCAACCTTACCGGTTACCCGAGCATAGGCATCAGCAGCATGCGCGGCACCCTGTTCATGCCGAACCAAAATATGCCTCAACTGAGGGTACTGCGGAAGTGTATCGTATAAAGGCAACACGGAGCCACCAGGAAAGCCAAAAATGACTTCCACGCCTTCCTGGATTAAGCTCTCACAAAGAATCTGAGCACCGGTCTTTTTCATCCATATCTCCAGAAAATCTATTTGACGAACACTGCTCCACTGCTAGCCGAGCCGACATGCTGGATATACCTTCTCAAATATCCTGACTCTATGTGGGACTCATATTCAGGCAATTTGGATAGGCGCTCCTTTATCTCGGCATCACTCACCTTAAGTTCCACCTTACATGCCGGGATGTTTATGCTAACAATATCACCATTCCTTACTGCGGCTATAGGCCCACGGTCAGCCGCTTCCGGCGACACATGTCCTATGGCAGCCCCTTTGGTACCACCCGAGAATCTTCCATCGGTTATCAGCGCTACATCCTTATCCAAACCCATACCGCTCAAAAGGGATGTCGGAGTCAACATCTCCCGCATACCTGGCCCACCTTTAGGGCCTTCGTAGCGAATCACGATAACTTCGCCCTTCTTGACATCGCCCTTCATTATTCCCCTGGTGGCGTCCTCCTCATTCTCAAAGACTCTGGCAGGACCCTCGTGCACCACCATCTCAGGAGCAACCGCACCACTCTTCACCACCGCTCCTTCCGGCGCCAGGTTGCCATATAATATGGATAAGCCACCCGTCTTCGAATGTGGCTCAGCCACTGACCGTATAACCTCACGGTTCTTAACCTTACCTTGTTTGATAATGTCTGATAGCGGCGCCAATGACACGGTTTTGCACTTCCCATTCAGGAAATTCGCTATCTCGTTCATGATTGCGGGGATGCCGCCAGCCAGGTCCATTTCCTCAATATGAATATCACTGGCCGGATTCAGCTTACAGATATGCGGGACGCGTTGACTGATATCATTAATCTGCGATAATGGGAAATCAACATCAGCTTCATGAGCTATTGCCATCAGGTGCAGAACCGAGTTAGTGCTGCCGCCCATGGCCATATCCACAGCAAAGTCATTAGCTATGGAGTCATTAGTGACGATATCCCTGGGCAACAGGTTTTTCCCCAGAACAGCCATGATCTGCTTCCCTGCTTCCATAGCCAAGACAGTTCTTCTGGAATCAACTGCAGGTATAGTCCCATTACC
>JBDROF010000094.1:0-18510 GCA_043810345.1 Bacteroidota bacterium
GGGTGTCATATTGGGGATTGTCATTACCTGGAAGGAAATTTAACAGCACAAAACAGAGCAGAAGCAATTACGCTTATGTTACAGGATTTTGGAATTGAAGAGGAGAGATTCAGGATTGAGTGGGTTTCAGCATCAGAAGGGCCAAGATTTGCCCAGGTAATGAAAGAATTCACTGAAGAGATAAAGAATTTAGGCCCTAGCCCTTATAAGGTTTAGCCACCCTATTAAACAAACATTATGGAAAATGTAAAGTATTTCGACGGGAAAAAATTTATGTGGGATGGTAAAACTCACGAGAACGAAAATGATGTACAAAAAATGAAAGCTGAGTATGAATTGAATAATTTTGAAACCAAGATAGTTCAGGAAGAAGAGAAATATTTCCTATTTACACGTAGAGTAGTTGCTGAAATTGTCATTGAAAACAAGTAACAAATAATTAAAAAAAAAAGGAGGAAAAATTATGGCAGCAAAAGTTGCAGAAGAATGGTTGGCAAGTTGCGGTGGATGCGAGGTAACAATCCTTGATATTGGTGAGCCGCTGCTCGATTTATTGCCAAAACTGGACTTTGTCCACATGCCGGTTTTGGTAGACCATAAATATTTTGGACAAACAGGAGAAAAGGACAAATTGGAAATTCCGGAGGCAGATGTCGGAATAGTTTCAGGCGGAATACGGAATGAGGAACACAAGGAGATCGCCCTGGAGATGAGGAATAAGTGTAAGACATTGATTGCCATTGGTTCCTGTGCCTGCTATGGTGGCATACCAGCGTTAGCAAATCAGTCTCAGTTACAGGAACTATATGATAAAGTTTACAGAGGATCTGTTTCAACAGACAGCGCCGACACGCCAAATCAGGATATTCCACCTTTACTTGACAGGGTATATGCCGTTGATGAAGTGGTGAAGGTTGATGTTTATATTCCAGGTTGTCCCACAGCCCCACAGATTGTTGCACAGGCGCTGATCTCACTCCTCGAAGGAAAACCATTTTCACTGCCTGAAAGAAGCGTTTGTGACGACTGTCCGGTAACGCGTGAAAAGAAAGCAAACGTGACTATTAAAAGACCACTTGAAAGCATACTTGATCTGGAAAAAGAAGAGTTGATTGGTTCCAGATGCTTTATGGAAAAGGGGTATTTATGTTTAGGCCCGGTCACAAAAACAGGTTGCTATATGACAAGTGGTGATGAACAGCCTCATATTCCGAGATGTGTTAAAGGTCTTATGCCCTGCAGAGGTTGCTTTGGGCCTATCAGAAAAGAGGCAAACCCGATGGTTGATATGATGGGTGCTCTTTCATCTATCGGACTTAGTCCACAGGAAGTTCCTGACAGAGCAGCAACATTTAACAGATATGTTGGCGCACAAGGAAGATTAAGACCAATACCAAAGAAAAATTAAAAAAGGAGGATATGATATGAAAAAAATAGTTATTCAACCGGTAACAAGACTTGAAGGGCATGCAAAAATTACGATATTACTCAATGATGAAGGTAATGTTGATGATGTAAAGTTCCAGGTTATAGATTTAAGGGGATTTGAAAAATTCTGTATCGGAAAACCAGTAGAAGAGCTCCCGAGAATTGTAACAAGTATTTGCGGCGTATGTCCCTGGTCACATCATCTTGCATCAGCAAAAGCAACTGATGCAATATTTGGGGTTCAGATACCTCCTGCTGCAAAAAAACTCAGGGAACTATGCAATAGTATTGCTTTTTGTGAAGAGCATATATTGCATTTTTATTTCCTGGCAGGTGCAGATTTTGTGATGGGGCCCGATGCTGATCCATCTGTCAGGAATATTGTTGGAATAGCAGGAAAAGTCCCTGATATTGCAAAGAAAGTTGTCCGTTCAAGATGGCTCGGTGCGGAATTGCTGGAAATTGTGTCAGGAAAATCAATACACCCGGTAACTGCTGTTCCTGGCGGTTTCAGTAAACCGTTGACAGAAAAAGAGAGAGATACTGCATTGCCTTTAGCAGAAGAGGTGTTGGAATTTGCAAAATTCTCCATTGATTTTGCAAAGAATAATATCTTTCCGAATTATCTTGATGTGGTTACCTCACTTGGTGTGATAAAAACAGGGTTCTTAGGAACAGTCACTGATGATGGAACACTTGCCCTGTATGATGGAAAATTCAGGATGATGGATGCAGATGGAAGATTCGAAGATTTTAAATCTGAGGACTATACTGAATATATCGGGGAACATATTGAGCCATGGTCATATATGAAATTTCCGTATTCGAAAAAGGCTGGCAAACTTTCTATGGATCTGGATAACCCGGTTGGCGTATACAGGACAAATTCACTTGCAAGATTAAATGTATGTGACAGAATCGGAACACCGCTAGCACAGAAAGAATTAACCGAATTCAGGGAGAAATTTGGAAGACCGGTTCAATTGACTCTTCTTTATCACTGGGCACGGCTTATTGAATTGCTCTACAATGCAGAATATGCCGTTCAGTTGTTGAAAGACCCGGCGATTCTTTCGAAAGATATAAGAGTTTCAGTAACACCAGGAGCGGCAAGAGGAATTGGCAGTGTAGAAGCGCCGAGAGGGACGTTAATCCATGATTATGAAACCGATGCACAGGGATTAGTGACCAATGTAAATATCATTGTCGGTACCACTCATAACAATGCACCTATAAATATGTCAGTTAAGCAAGCAGCGGTTGATTTGATTAAAGGCGGGAAGTACGACCAGGGAATGATCAATAAAATTGAAATGTGTTACAGAGCGTACGATCCTTGTCTTTCCTGTGCAACGCATAACTTAGATGGAAGATTAGCGGTAAAAATGGATATTCTAAACCATAAAGGTGAAGTTATAGATGTTCTTCAAAATTTTTAACAATGGCTAAAATTCTTATTATTGACGACGATAACGACTTCGCGGAAGCCACTAAAATTATTCTCAAAAGCAGAAACTATGAAGTTATTTCGGCGGATAATACCAAAGAGGGCTTGCTTTTATTGGAAAACGAGAATCCGGATCTGCTTATTTTGGATGTCATGATGGAGAATAAAGCAGCAGGTTTTATTATTTCAAGACAGGTAAGAAAAAATCCAAAGTTCCAGAAGTTGCCGATTATTATTCTAACCGGCATGCGGGAACAAACGGGTTTTTTCCTTCCTGGTGAACCAAAGAATGACTTTTTCCTACCGGTAAATGAGTTCCTTGAAAAGCCACCCCAACCAGAAATTCTACTTGAAAAAGTTGAGAAATTGTTAAGGAAACAATAAAGTTTAAGTGACGAGGAAAACAACTATTCTTATCGTGTGTTTAATTACGGTAATTATATCCATTATTGGATATACTATTATTCGTTTTCAGGAAGAGTTCTTGGTTGGGTTGATTAAGAATAACGCTATACAATATTGTGAAACAATTAAAAGAAGCGTTAGATATCATATGCTTGAACACAGAAAGGAAGATGTAAAGCAGATTATTGAAACAATTGGGTTACAAAATCAGATAAAGGAAATCAGAATATTTAATAAAACAGGGGAAATTATAGTCTCTTCTACAAACACGAATGTAGGTGTTTTAATAGACAAAAATGCTGAAGGTTGTAACTCTTGCCACACAGAAAACAATAAAATATTAAATCAAAGAGAGATTGCAAGAATTTATAAAACAAAAAATGACGAACGACGCCTCGGAGTAATACATCCGATTTACAACGAACAACTTTGTTTTAAATGTCATCCGCAGTCACAAACGATTCTTGGAATGTTGGATGTTGTTTTATCCTTAAAAGAGACAGATGCTGAAATTTCAAGAAATAAAAAAATGCTGTTTTTGTTCTTTTTCATAACTGTATTACTAATTTCTTTTATCGTCGGAAAATTTACATATGACCTGCAAACGATAAACAGGAAACTACAACAAACCAATAAGCGAAAGTCGGAATTTATTCACAAAGTAACACATCAATTACGTGCCCCGATTTCTGCAATTCAAAGCTGTCTTAAAGTGGTAACTGAAGGATATGCTCCAAAGGAAACCCATATGGATATGATAAAAAGGGCTGAAAACCGAACAAAAACAATTATTCCTTTGATAAATGATCTGCTTGATCTGGCAAAGACTGAAGAATTAAAAAAGCCCAAACAAGAAGAATTTCTAGATTTTAACGAAATGCTCTCCGGAATAGTTGTTTTTATGAGAGAAAAAGCAGAGAGTAAAAAAGTCGTATTAAGTTTAAAGATTGAGGAAACCTTGCCACACATTATAGCGCGTCATGAGGATATTGACGATGTGTTTACAAACATCCTTGATAATGCGATAAAATACACACCTCCTGAAGGTATAATCGAAGTTATTGCTACTATTGATTACAGGAAAATAAAAATTGAAGTGCAAGATTCCGGGGTTGGAATACCCGAAGATGAAATTCATCACGTATTTGATGAATTCTATAGAGCAGAAAACGCCAGGAAGATTGAGAAAGAAGGAACCGGTCTTGGGTTGGCAATTGCAAAAAAAATTATTGAAACATACGGTGGAAAAATTGAAGTTGAGAGCAAGGTTAACGAAGGAACAAAATTCACAATTATTCTTCCTGTTTCATGAATGAATTTGATAACAAGATCCTAATCCTGGGATGCGGTAATATTTTATTTGGGGATGATGGGTTTGGCCCTCAAGTTGCTGAAGAACTCCAAAAAAATTATCAGTTTCCTGAACATGTAACCGTCATCAATGCAGGAAGCCGGGTAAGAAATATTCTGTTTGACGTTGTTCTCAGTGACGTAAAACCCGCTAAGATCATCATTGTTGATGCGGTTGATGATGGGAAAACACCCGGTGAGATTATTGACCTTCCCATAGAAAGAATTCCTGAAAAGAAGATTGACGATTTCTCCATGCATCAACTTCCAACTTCAAATCTGTTGAAAGAATTAAAAGACCTTTGCCACGTTGATATTATCATCATAGCCTGTCAGGTAGAGCATATTCCGGAAGAGGTTAATGGTTCTATCTCAAAGAAAGTAATGGATGCAATACCAAAAGCTTGCAAAAGGATATATGAAATTATAGAAAACGGGTAAGCACATGTTGACCATTGCAATTTCATGGTAAGTCAGGAAACATCTTTGTCAATAACGGTTAAAGGATTAATCCAGGGTGTGGGGTTCCGGCCTTTCGTTTACCGGATGGCCACGAAAAATAAATTGACCGGGTGGGTTAAAAATACCAATGAATGCGTTGAGATTCATGTACAGGGAAAAAAGGAAAACCTGGAAGCATTTACCCTGGGATTAAAAGAGGATTCTCCTCCTGCGTCAGACATTGAGCAGATTATCGTTAAACCTGCATTTGCTGATAAAAACATTCATGATTTTGAAATAATAAAAAGCGCTGACCTTTCGGATGTCGTTACGGAGATTAGTCCGGATATTGCTGTCTGTGACGAGTGCCTGCAGGATATGGAGATCCAGCCCAACCGGATTCATTACCCGTTTGTCAACTGCACCAACTGCGGTCCGCGGTTTTCCATCATTCAGGATCTGCCCTACGACCGGGAAAAAACTACAATGTCGGATTTTAACATGTGTGACCAATGCCAAAGGGAATACACCGATAAAACAGATCGCCGTTTTCATGCACAACCGGTGGCTTGCAATGATTGCGGACCACAGTATACGTTACATTTAAATGGGTTCCGGATAGAAGGAACAACCGGTAAACTCATGGATACGCTTGCATCCGCAATAAATAAAGGGAAAATTGTTGCGATCAAGGGGATCGGTGGATTTCACCTGGCGTGCAATGCATTCAATGAAGCAGCTGTTAAGAAGTTGAGAAAGCGGAAGCACCGCGAAGGAAAGCCGTTTGCAGTGATATTCAGGGATATTGAAAGCATCCGGAAGGTTGCTCTTGTATCCAAAGAGGAGAAGGAGGCGTTAACCTCCTGGCGCAGACCCATAGTACTTCTCGGGCTGAAAACAAATCATGGATTTCCCTCTTCCGTAAACTCAGCTCTTTCCACCATTGGTGCCTTTCTTCCCTACATGCCGCTTCATCACCTGTTGTTCCGGGAACTAAAAACCGCTGCATTGGTGCTTACCAGCGGAAACCTGTCAGACGAGCCGATCATTACGGATAACGAAGATGCGCTCCAACGGTTATCCGGCATTGCTGATGGGATCCTGACTTATAACCGTGAGATTCACCATCGTGTGGATGATTCGGTTGTCCGGATCATAAACCGGAAAGAGCGTATTCTCAGACGTTCGCGCGGGTATGTTCCTATGCCTGTGAGGCTTGACTTTGACGTGGAAGGGATCGTTGCTCTCGGAGCCGAGCTGGTAAATTGTTTTTGTATAGGTAAAGGAAAAAACGCTATCCTGAGTCAGTTTATCGGCGATTTGAAAGAGTACAGGACGAATCAATTCTATGAAGAGACGCTAGACCAGTTCATGCACCTTTTTCGTGTAAAACCTGCGCTGGTAGTCTGTGATATGCACCCGGAATATTTTTCAACGAAAACAGCTAAAAGATTTAAGTGTCCGATACTTAGCGTTCAACACCATCACGCGCATATTGCTTCATGCATGGCGGAGCACGGCTTGGATGAAAAGGTAATAGGCGTCGCTTTTGACGGAACCGGATACGGGACCGATGGGAATACCTGGGGAGCCGAATTCATGGTTTGTGATTTGCTGGATTTCACCAGGATCAGCCATTTTGCATATCTGCCTTTACCCGGAGGAGACAAAGCTGTGGAAGAACCCTGGAGGATGGCCGTCTCTTATTTATATCATGCATTCGGAAAGGATTTTTTAAAAATGGAGCTACCGTTCCTGAAATCAGCCGGACAAAATAAAATCCGCCTGATCGTTGAGATGCTTGAGAAAAAGATCAATTCTCCGTTGATTTCAAGCGCTGGGCGGGCATTTGATGCGATCTCGGCGATGCTGAATCTGTGTCTTTATTCACATTATGAAGCCGAAGCCCCTATGGTGCTGGAATCAAAGATCAACGGATCCTGTGTTGATAAGTACACCTTTGCAACGGAGGCCATCCTCTCCCCCACCAAAATGATCAGGGAGGTCGTGGGAGATCTTCTAGGAAATGTTGATATCTCTGTTATTTCAGCAAAATTTCACAATACGATTATTTCCATTATTTTTGAAATGGTAAATCAGATCAGTGAAAAAGAGAAAATCTCCAAAGTCATTCTGTCAGGTGGTGTTTTTCAGAACAAATATATCCTGGAGAACATTGAACCTATGCTGATAAAAAAGGGCTTTAGGGTATATACGCATTCAAAGATCCCGCCGAACGACGGTGGAATAGCTCTTGGGCAACTGGTCATAGCAGCAAAAAGGAGGCAAATGAAATGTGTTTAGGTGTTCCGGCAAAGGTGTTAAGGATCGAAGGGCAGACCGCAGTCGTCTCCATCGGTGATGTAGAGTTCAACGCCAGCCTTGCATTGCTGGAGGGTATCAAAAAGGGGGATTATGTGATCATCCATACTGGTTTTGCCATTGAGAAAGTGGATGAGCATGAAGCATTGGAAACCATTCGTTTATGCAGGGAAATTGAGGAGGGAAGTTTTGAAGTATATTGATGAATTCAGGGATAAGAAGATAATACTTCAGGTATCTGAACAAATTAAAAGGATATCCAAAAAGAACATCACACTGATGGAGGTGTGCGGTGGTCATACCATGGCCATTCACAAGTTCGGACTGCATCAGTTTCTTCCGGGAACAATCAGGCTCATTTCCGGTCCAGGTTGTCCCGTTTGCGTCTCCAGCCAGGAATTCATTGATAAAGCCATTGCCCTGAGCAGGATATCAGATGTGATCATCACCACATACGGAGACCTGGTGAGGGTTCCGGGAACTTCATCCTCACTGGAAAAAGAAAAAGCGAAAGGAGCAGATATCCGGATGGTCTATTCCACTCTGGAATCGCTGGAGATCGCGGAGCGAAACCCGGGGAAAAAGACGATCTTCCTGGGTATCGGGTTTGAGACCACTGCTCCGGCCAGCGCCGTTGTTGTAAAAGAGGCAAATAAAAAAAAATCCGGGAATTTTTTCATGTTGAGCGCGCACAAGATCATGCCTCCGGCCATGGAAACGCTGGTAAAAGACGGTATCAATGTCGACGGCTTTATAGCGCCCGGACACGTAAGCGCGATCACCGGTTCGTCGATCTATACCGACCTTGCGGAAAAACACGATAAATCGGTGGTCATCTCAGGCTTTGAACCTGTGGATATCCTGCAATCCATTCTGATGCTGGTGACGCAAATTGAAACCAGCAATCCAAAAGTCGAAATCCAGTACAGTCGCGTAGTGAAGCAACAGGGAAACCTGCTGGCGCAGAAACTCATGCATGAAGTTTTTGAGCTATCCGATGATGAATGGCGGGGGATCGGTTGGATAAAGAACAGTGGCCTGAAGTTGCGGAAGAAATTTTCCAACTTTGACGCGAATGAACATTTCCCTATTAAGAAGATCAGATCGGTCAGTCCCAAAGGATGTATCTGCGGGGAGATCCTGAAAGGGCTAAAAAATCCCCTCGATTGCAAGCTGTTTGCAAAAAAATGCACTCCGGTAAACCCGGTCGGGGCTTGCATGGTCTCAGCAGAGGGAACTTGTGGAGTGTTTTACCGGCACAACGTATATGATTGATCAAATAACACTGGCACACGGGAATGGCGGCCGGCTGATGCAGGAGCTGATCAGCGGGTTGTTTGTGAAATACTTTGACAACTCCATCCTGGCAAACCAGGGCGATTCAGCCATTCTTCCGGCAGAAAAAGATTCACTGGCCTTTACGACTGATTCCTTTGTGATCGACCCCATCTTCTTTCCCGGTGGAGACATCGGGAAACTGGCCGTTTGCGGAACGGTGAACGACCTGGCCGTATCTGGCGCCAAACCTCTTTATCTCAGCGCTTCATTCATTTTGGAAGAGGGGTTTCCTTTGAAAGACCTTGAAAAAATCATCCAATCGATCGCTGCGGAAACAAAAAGAGCGAAGGTTCTGATCGTAACCGGAGATACGAAGGTCGTTAGTCGCGGACAAGCGGACAAGGTATTTATAACGACAACCGGCATAGGCAGGTTACCGCAAAAAAATAAAAAAATATCCTCCGGTTCAATGATTACTCCGGGCGACAGGATCATCATCAACGGGCCAGTCGGTAATCATGGAATGGCGGTAATGCTGGCAAGGGAATCCTTCAACTTCAGGTCCAAGATCGTTTCCGACTGCGCCTCTTTGCACCTCCTGATCCATAACGTGCTTTCCGTCTCTTCTGGAGTGAAATTCATGCGGGATGCGACAAGAGGAGGGGTGGCGACCATCCTGAATGAAATTTGTAAAAAATCCGGTTTCGGTGTCGATGTGGATGAAAGCACGGTACCTGTGGATGACAATGTCAGATCCATATGCGAGATCCTCGGCATGGATCCTTTGTATGTGGCCAATGAGGGGAAGGTCATCATGATTGCTTCGCATAAAGAGGCCGGAAAGATTGTCAATGTAATGAAAAAAGATCCCCTCGGCAAAAAGGCGGCAATTATTGGCGAAGTAACAGCCAATCATCCTAATAAGGCCATTTTGCAAACTCTTTCAGGCGGTACCCGGATCATTGATCAACTTATTGGGGACCAATTACCCAGAATTTGCTGATACACTCCACGCAAGCGATACTAGAGGAAGTTTTGTACCTTTATAACCTCTGATCCACATTGTTTCCGCATGAAGTTGCCTCCCATCGCTATATACTGTTCCTCCGGAAGCTGGGGTGGACTGGAGATGAATACTGCCCGGCTGGCAAACTGGCTGCATAAACGTGGTCATTTAGTAACCCTGTTCTGTCTTAAGGAGTCCCCTCTTGCAAAGGAGGCGGAGACGAACCATATCCCTTACAGCGTTGCCAGCCGGAACAAGCGATACTTCGATCTGCCCGGAGCCTTTTTCATATCGCGAAAACTGTCCCGGTTAAAAATCAAGTTTCTGATTCTGGTGGACAACCACGACCTGGATTTTGGAGGGATTGTCAAACTGCTCAGCGGCAACCGGATCCGGTTAATTTACCAGCAACACATGCGACTCGGTATCCCCAAGAAAGACCCTGTTCATACGCTCCGGTTCCGGCAACTGGATGCATGGATCACATTGCTCCCTTACATGAAAGAGGAGGTTCTGGATAAAACCCGATATCCACCTACCCGTATCCACCTCGTCCCGCTGGGCCTCGATGTGGAGACAATTCGCTCAGGACTTCCTTCGAAACAACAAGCCAGGAAAGCATTTGGTTTGCCGGATGACCGGCCGCTGATCGGCATCCTGGGACGCCTGGATCCGCAAAAGGGGCAACACCTGGTCATCGAGGCATTACAGGTACTGAAAAACCAGGGAGAAGTTTACAACCTCCTGATCATGGGTGAGGCAACCATGCACGAGGGAGAGTCTTACCAAAACAGGCTGCGTGATATGGTAACTACCCTGGAACTGGATAATCAGGTCTATTTCCGCGGATACCAGCAGGAGGTAAGTCCCTTTTATGGTGCCATTGATCTGTTTGTCATGGGATCGTACTGGGAAACCTACGGAATGGTCACCATCGAAGCGATGCTCTGCAGGGTTCCCGTGGTTGGATCAAATGCAGGAGGCACCACCGAATTGCTTGAAAACGGAACTTACGGATGGTTGTATCGTCCGAAAGACCCGGTGGATATGGCTGCCATGATAAATCAGGTCTTTGCTGACCGGGTGAACCGGGAGCAGGTCGTGGCGCGGGCCGAACAATATGCACTAACGACCTTCTCCCACAAGAAGGAGTGTGATCAGATCGAAGAACTCCTGAGATCGCTTATTTAGGTTGCTCCGGCTCTGCAGGCTCTTCCACCTCTTCCTGTTCTCTGACCATCACATCCCTGTCGAGGATGATCTCCCGCTTGATTCCTGGTCTGGGACGGGGATCCGGCATCTCCCGGTGCCAGATGAGGATGTCACGGTTGGGCGGTCCCAGTAAGGGATCATCAGAAATCTCGATGGTAATCCGCTTCCCGTTTTTCGTCTCCCTTATCTTATAGCTCTTGACTGCGCTCATAGGGATGTCTCCCAGTACATCGGAAAGGCTCTCCCCTTTTTTCCCGGGGTTGACATGTACCGTTTTGCAGCATTCATGAGGCATCCTAGAGAATTGTATGTGTCCTGGTTCGCGCAGATACTCCAGCAGACGCGGATGTCTGAAGCTCCTTTGGAATTTCCTCTTTCCGGGCATATCACGATAGGCCTCCTGCAGGCAGTTCCCCATCTCTTTCATCTGAACTTCATAGTCCTTCATAGCATCATGAAACTGCTCCATGCTGAAATGTTCATCTATAATGAAAGAGGTATCAATGGTGAATGATTCCCCATTTTCGTCTGTGTCGACTTTGACTTTAATAACTTTTCGGGATTTGCTGGTTACAGTATCCTGTGCGAGGAGGCTGCCGGAGATAAATGTGGTCATTCCAACAACCAGAAAGGCTACCATGACCGGTTTTACAAATAACATCAATTTTTTCATCGGTTTACTTCTTAAGGATTTACAAATCTACTAAATTATCATGTTATGATGGCACAAAACTATTCCGGATTTTTCTTCTTCTCTATTGAAGATAATGGGATAGGAATGACCAAGGATGTTCAGAAACGGGTAGTTGATAAATTTTTCAGGGTGACAACCGGGAACGTACATAACATCAAAGGATTCGGACTTGGATTGAGCTATGTAAAAGCCATTGTTCTGGCTCGTCAGGGGGAGATCCGGTTCTTCAGCGAGCCAGGGAAACGGATTCCGGTTGATCATCGGGGAATAAATCCCGTTTACTCAAATAAATAGATATTCATTGTCCAGAAGGTAGCGGCTCCGGCAAAATAACCGATGAGCGCCCACAAGGAGACTTTCCGAACGTACCAGATAAAATCGATTTTCTCCATGCCCATCACAGCAACGCCTGCCGCAGAACCAATAATCAGGATGCTTCCTCCGGTCCCTGCACAGTAGGCAAGCATTTCCCAGAAATAGTGGTCGACCACAAAAACCGATTCATACATCCCCATGGCACCAGCCACAAGAGGAACATTGTCGACAATGGCCGACAGAATTCCGATGACGATGTTAATCAGGTATAGGTTCCCTATATGCTGATCCAGAGCCATTGCCAGTACCCGAAGATGACCGGCACTCTGCAAAGCAGCGACAGCAAGCAGAATTCCAAGGAAAAACAACACGCTTGAAGTATCAACCCGCCGAAGGATCCCAACTACTGTGACCATGGGTTTGTGCTCTTCATTCTTCGACTTATGCAGGATCTCCGTGGTGATCCAGAGAATGCCAAGGCCCCATAACATACCAAGGTAGGGTGGTAAATGGGTAACTGTCTTGAACACCGGCACCATCAACAGCGATCCTACACCGAGGATGAAAATAAAGTTTCGCTCAAAAGCTGAAGTGGTATTTATTTTTCTCTCCCGTTCCACCTGTGCCGGTCTACGGATATACCCTTTCATCAGGAAAGAGAGAATGATCAGCGGCACAACCATGGAGATCAAACTGGGAACAATGGTCTTGGCAATGATATTCAGTGTCGTGACGTGTCCTCCGATCCAGAGCATGATGGTGGTCACATCGCCGATCGGGCTCCAGGCTCCTCCGCTATTGGCAGCAATGATCACTATGCCGGCAAAAAACCATCTGTCCTTCTTATCAGCTATCAATTTCCTTAAAAGGGCCACCATGACAATAGAGGTAGTCAGGTTGTCAAGGGCTGCCGACATAAAAAAAGTGAGAATGCTGAGGATCCAGAGTAGCTTGACTTTCCGGGTAGTTGTAATCCGGTCAGTAATAATGCGAAACCCTTCATGAGAGTCAATCAACTCCACAATGGTCATGGCTCCCAGGAGAAAAAAAAGAATCTCTGAAATTTCGCCCAGGTGCTGCAAGAGCTCATGATGAGAAACCCATTCCGAAAAATTACCATGAGTGAACTCTTCCAGGTACCTGTGAAAACTATCGGTATTGACCAGGATCTGCTCTCCACCAAAGATGAACAATACCCACATCAGCACGGCGAGTACCAGAGCGGTGGCAGATTTGTTGACCCTTAACGGATGTTCAAGAGCAATGGCAGTATAGCCAAGGATGAACACAAGTATCATTAAATAGAACATGGGTGCAAAGCTACATAATAACAAAAAGTAGGCTGTTAATTTTTCAACAGGATTTCAATAATTTATAATCGTCATGTAATTTTTTTATCTAATTTTATCTACGATTCTAACCATGTCGACATGTATTTAAAGAACCTTCCACACAAAACAGTTGAGCGGCTGAGTCAATACAGAAGAGCGCTCCTGTTGACTATATCGCAGGAAAAGACACATGTTTTTTCACATGAGATTGCCCTGATGCTTCACATCACTCCGGTACAGGTTCGCCGGGACCTGATGCTGATCGGTTATTCAGGGAACCTTCGAAAAGGATATGACATCAAAGAGTTGATCGAATTGATCAGCCGTATAGTGGATACCGAGAAGGGGCAACGGGTTGCCGTGATCGGACTGGGGAAACTGGGGAAGGCGATGATCAGCTACTTCAAAGGAAAACGGACTAAACTCACCATCATTGCAGCGTTCGATGTAAATCCCGAAAAGATCGACCGGGGCTATGACGGAGTTTCTGTATACCACATTAACAGATTGGCGGAGATTATCAGGAAACACAACATCTCCATCGGGATCATCACAGTGCCTGCTGATCAGGCTCCTGAGGTTGCGGCAGCACTCGTGGAAGCCGGTGTAAAAGGAATTTTAAATTATTCACCCAAGCCTCTCAATGTCCCTCCCCACGTATACCTTGAAGAATATGACATGATCACTTCGCTGGAGAAAGTTGCCTTCTTCGCCAAGAAAAACGATGAACGGTTCAAGTAAGAGGGAAAAGATTGAAGATTTACTACGACTTCGAACATCTGGAAAAGATCCGGAATGCGGTGGTTACCACCGGTTCATTTGACGGTGTTCATTCCGGTCACAAAGCAATCCTGGAACGGTTGAAAAAGCTCGCGTTTGAGATCGGGGGAGAGACCGTGTTGATTACGTTCCAACCGCACCCCAGAAAGGTTCTCTACCCCGATACTTATGGCAAAGATCTCCGGCTGATCACCTCCCCACATGAAAAAATCGAACTTCTCTCCCGGGCTGGCCTGGATCATCTCATCGTCGTCAACTTCACCAAAGAGTTCTCAAAAATCTCCTCCGTCAGCTTTGTCCGGGACATACTTCTGAAGAAACTCAATGCACGGAAAATCATTACAGGTTATAACCATCATTTCGGACACAACCGTGAAGGTGACACAGAGGTGATGCGGAAACTTGGAAAACAATTCGGTTTTGATGTGGAGGAGATTCCTGAGCAGGAGATACAGCAGGAGTCAGTCAGCTCCGTCACCATCCGGAAAGCCTTGATGGAAGGGGACATTCAGCTGGCCAACAGATATCTGGATCACAACTACATCATTACTGGCAAGTGCATCAATCATACCATGTTGCCCGGCACTTCCCGTCACCCCCGCTATTCGATCCAGCTGGAGGAGGAGACCAAGTTACTGCCTCCCAATGGCGTCTACCCGGTAATCATCATTGATGAAGAAGATAAGTATCCGGGGCGTTGTTTCATTCGCAACAACCCGGAATCGCCTTTCGAAGAATCCATCTCCTTTGAGACTCTTGAACCGGTCAACCGTCTGACAGGAATCACCACCCTGCTCTTCCAGGATAAAGCACCTGATACCTATGCACATTGATATCCTAACCATCTTCCCCGAAATGTTTGACGGTCCGTTCCGTCAATCCATCCTCAAAAAAGCTCAGGAGAAAGAGCTGGTCACGATCCGGTTACACAATTTCCGCGACTATGCCACAGATAAACACAACCGGGTGGATGACTATCCATACGGAGGTGGCGCCGGCATGGTCATGATGGCAGAGCCCATCGTGAACTGTATTGAAGCACTAACGCACCAGAGAGAGTACGACGATGTTATTTACCTTAGCCCCGACGGTGACCTGCTGACGCAGAAAATGGCCAACCAGATGTCGATCAAACAAAACCTGATTCTTCTTTGCGGTCATTACAAAGGAATTGATGAACGGATCCGGGAACTGGTTATCACCTGCGAGATCTCTATTGGGGATTATGTCCTCTCCGGGGGTGAGTTGGCTGCAGCAGTTTTGGTAGACACGTTGGTGCGGTTGATTCCCGGTGTGCTGGGTGATGAAACCTCTGCCCTCTCAGACTCTTTCCAGGACAACCTGCTCTCCCCGCCGGTCTACACCCGTCCTTATAATTTCAGGGGAGAAACTGTGCCTGATATCCTCCTTTCGGGCAACGACAAAGAGATCGCAGGATGGAGATACGAACAATCCCTGGAACGTACACGGAAACGGCGACCGGGACTACTCGACGGCATGTGATCCCAATCCCGGCATAGGGTTTCGGAAAATTATCAGTTCCATCTCTTTGCGTAAAGAAAAAATCTCTATATTTGCACTCCCTTTTAAAACGAACATTATAACGGAGAAAACTGATGAACAGAGCTGAGATCATGAAATACGTCGAGAAGAATTTCGTGGAGAAGAAAGAATTTCCCGTATTCAAGTCCGGTGATACCATTACCGTTCATTATAAGATCAAGGAAGGCAACAAGGAGCGTATCCAGAATTTTCAGGGTGTTGTACTCCAGCGTAGTGGCAAAGGTGCCACCGAAACGTTTACCATGAGAAAGATCTCAGGTAACATTGGTGTTGAAAGAATATTTCCCGTATCTTCCCCATTCATTGAAAAGATAGATGTGAACAAACGGGGTGTGGTCAGAAGAGCAAGGATCTTCTATCTGAGAAAACTGCAGGGCAAGAAGGCAAGGATCAAAGAACAGAGGATGTAAAAAGTGAAAGGGCAGCCTTCAGGCTGCCCTTTCTTTTTAGTTCATCACCAGATACATGTGTCCAGTTTGACGAGTTTTACAAGTAGACAAGGACTTCGAGTAACTGAGTATATTCCTGATCACATATTCACTGGGAGAAACACTCTTACTGATTTTCAGAATCTCATCGGGGCTTTGTTTCTCTTCCGATACAGAATTTCCAAAAGCAAACGTAAAGCTTCGCTTCATAGGCATGATTTATAGTTTGACAATTTTTCATACCTATGAAACGGAGGAAAATTTCACTTATTTTATTTGTTTGAAAAAAACTTATACTGAGAGGATCACCTCTTTCTCCTTTACCAGTTTTCTGAGGTTTATAAGTGCGTAGCGCATGCGTCCCAGGGCAGTGTTGATGCTGACGTTGGTGACTTCAGCAATGTCCTTGAAGCTCATATCTCCGTAGTGGCGCATCACCAGAACATCTTTCTGCTCTTTGGGGAGGTATTCGATCAGTCGTTTGACATCCTGATGAATCTGCTGGGTGATCATCCTCTCTTCGACGGATTCGACAGGGAGGCGGACTTTATCGAAGATGTCGTATTCATCCCGGTTTTCAACCACGGGGATCCGTTTGGCCTTCCGGAAATAATCTATAATGAGGTTGTGAGCAATGCGCATCACCCACTGAATGAATTTCCCCTCTTCTTTGTATTGACCCGAACGGATGGTGTTAATCACCTTGATGAAGGTATCCTGGAACAGATCTTCTGCCAGCTCTTTATCCTTGACGATCATCAGGATATAGGCGAAGACACGGTTTTTATGACGTTGGACAAGCTTTTCGAGGGCGGATTCGTGACCGGCTAAATACCTGCCAATCAGTTCCTGATCACTGATTGCCTGGGTTTGCATAGGACCTCCTTTTTAGGATAAAAAAGTAGAAGTCTGGCCGATAGTGTCCCTCCTATGTATTAAGCGCGGACGCGCGGTTGATTGTAATGTAATACTCCTTTTTTACCGAAAGGTTGCAGCAAAAATAGTGAAAAAAAAAAGAAAAGCAAATTTTCTTACTATTTTCGTAGTTTCTGTGGGATCGATACAATGAGACGGAATGACACACCAGACCCGAAAGAGCACATCATCATCAAAGGCGCCCGGGTCAATAATCTTAAGAACATCAGCCTGGCGATCCCCCGGTACAAGTTTGTGGTGATCACTGGCCTCTCTGGTTCCGGGAAATCGTCATTGGCATTTGATACGCTCTATGCTGATGGCCAACGCCGGTATGTGGAAAGTCTGAGCGCCTATGCCCGGCAATTCCTTGGAAGAATGAGCAAGCCTGAGGTGGACTCCATCCAGGGAATTGCCCCTGCCATCGCCATCGAACAGAAGGTCAACACCCTGAATCCAAGATCCACGGTTGGCACCTCCACCGAGATTTACGAATACATCAAATTACTCTTTGCCCGGATCGGTAAAACCTATAGCCCGGTGTCGGGCAAACAGGTAAAACGCGACAGTGTATCCAACGTGGTGGACCTGCTGCTCTCTGCCGGAACCGGTGCCAGAGTTACCATATTTGCTCCCCTGAACGACCTGCCAGAGAATGATGGCCTGAAAACCAAATGCAAAGTTTTACTCCAGCAAGGCTTTAACCGCGTTATGGTGGATGGAGAGATCATCCGTATCGAGGAGGCACTCGAAAAGGATGATTGTAACTACCAGGAGTTCTTCCTGGTGGTGGACCGGGTGACCATTCAGCCAGATGATGAGGATTTGGCCAGCCGGATAGCAGATTCAGTACAGACTGCCTTTTTTGAAAGTCATGGATACTGTATGGCTGAGACTGCCGGAGAGAAAACGGAACGGCATCAGTTTTCCAGCAAATTCGAAGCTGACGGGATCACATTTGAAGAGCCTTCTGAGAATTTCTTCAGTTTCAATAATCCCTATGGAGCCTGCAAGCATTGTGAGGGATTTGGCAGTGTGATTGGAATTGATGAGGAGCTGGTAGTCCCGAACAAAAGCCTCTCCATTTACGAAGATACTGTTGCCTGCTGGCGCGGGGAGAAGATGAGCGAGTGGAAGAACGAGCTCATATTGCATGCTTATAAATTTAATTTCCCTATTCATAAACCGTTTTACGAGTTAACCGCCGAGCAACGTGCCCTTCTCTGGAAAGGGAACCGGTATTTCAAAGGACTCACCAGGTTTTTTGAATTTGTGGAGAGCCAGAGCTATAAGGTGCAGTACCGGGTGATGATGTCGCGATACCGTGGGAAGACCGTTTGTCCTGAATGCCATGGGACCCGGTTGAGAAAAGATACCTCCTATGTCAAAATTGGAGGCAAGTCTATCAGTGATCTGGCACTGATGCCGGTTGGTGAATTGTATCATTTTTTCAACACACTGACATTATCAGAATATGAAAAGAGTGTCGGCCGGCGGCTTCTTACAGAGATCAACAACCGGCTGGAAGCCCTGACCGACGTTGGGCTGGGATACCTGACACTGAACAGGCTCTCCTCTACTCTCTCCGGCGGTGA
>JBDROF010000095.1:0-6532 GCA_043810345.1 Bacteroidota bacterium
CGGTCCGGCATACGACGATAGGGGAGTAGCTCCTGACACCTTTTCCCATCGTCCAGGAACACCGATAGATACCCGGGAGAGGGTGATTTGAAAGCAAGAAAGAAGGGGTCATTATCTGAAAAAGCGGAATTTCTGCATCTAAGATCGGGACAATCAAGCGTACACGCCTCAAAGTCGGGAGTCTCTTCGGTAACCGGCTTTGCCTTTAACCGGATAAAACACTTCATCGCCCGGATTTTGCTCTTTTTCCCTTCAATGACTGAGACCCCTTCTATTTCTTCAAACCGGGTATCCAATACCTCCACCACCTCTCCTTTTACATCGGAGTTTGCAATGGAGTTGAATATCGTAGTGGTCTCAACCAGCTCGCCGGTGTTGAGATTTTTAAGATACGTTGAATTGCCCTGAATGATAATCCGGCCAAAGGCTCTTTCAAGGGCATTTATAGTTGCCGCATCCTCAGCCTCTTTTTTCACCTGAAGTTCAGATTTATCTGCAGTCCAGTCAACCTGCGCTTCACCGGTTGCGATTACGATATCATTCTGCGAAAACACAACCTGGCTGCAACAGCATAGCAAAGGAAGAATTAAAAGACGAATCAGCATAGAAAAAGCATTTTAGTTTCAAATTTAACTAATATTTGCCAATTACCATTTCACTATTTCGCTATCTCACTATTTCGCTATTTCACTATTTCAAAACTTCTGACTGCAATTCCTGCAAATGTCTACAGATTTTCGGTTTCTCAGGATCGTTCCTCTGAACTTCCGGTATTTTTCGCCTCGCCAGATCTCCTCAAACGATTGCTTATTGAGATCCCCCATGCAATGCCCGGCATCCTTGTCAAAACAACAGGGTACCACCTTCCCGTCCCAGGTGATTACACATCCGCTCCACATGCGGAAACAACGGTTGGGGAGGGGGTTTTTTATGGTGAAATGGTGAGATGGTGAAATGGTGAAATGGTGATTGGTAACTGCAGACTGCGGACTGAGGACTGCAGACTTGAGACTGGTGACTGGTGAGGGTTTATCTGTGCCTCTGTGCCTCTGTGCCTCTGTGCCTTGTTTCCTGTAACGCGTCCACTTCCCATCTTCCGGCATCAGCGCGCTCCCCTGCTCATAATCATAAAACTGTGCTGTTTTCAATACTGTCCTGTCAACTCCCAACGAGTTTCCTAATTTCTTAATTTCCTCAATCTGATGTTGGTTCGACTTCAACACCAGAAACTGAATTTGCAAAGTTGGTTTTCGGGCGCCCATCTCTTTGCGGATCCAAACGAAATTCCTGATACCTTCGGTCACCGTTTCCAGTGATCCGCCTATCCGGTACTGTTCATAGGCTTTCTGATCGGTGCCATCAACCGAGATGATCAGTTTGTTGAGTCCTGAATCGATGGTTCTCCGGATGTTCTCGTCAGACAGGTAGTGTCCGTTGGTGGATGTCCACACATAAATATTCCTGGTCCGGGCATAGGAAATAAACCCGAATAGATCTTTGTTGAGGTAGGGTTCACCCTGGAAATAGAGTGTAAGATAGGCTATTCCCGGGGAAATCTGATCAATGATATGTTCGAAATCCTGTTGTTTGAGGTTCCCGGAGGCCCGGGTCAATCCCCGCTGTCCGGTTGGGCATTCAGGGCAACGAAGGTTACAGTGGTTAGTCGGTTCAATGGAGACAAATGCCGGAAATCCCCAGTGGGTCGGTTTGCGTAAAAGGATCGATAAAAAAAAGCTGGAAAGAAGCTTTATAAAATTAACAACCCGGAAAACCGTCTTACGTCTCACGTCTTACGTCTTACGTCTTACGTCTCACGTCTCACGTCTCACGTCCCTCGTCCTTCGTCCCTCGTCCTTCGTCCTTCTTTTTCTTCTTCTTCCGCTTGAACAACGGGCTTATGATGGAGTAGGCCTGTGAAACCACCAGGTTGGTAGCCATGATCTCTTCTGCAAGGGTGTTGATGATGTTCCGGAAGGTAAGTGCCTCCACGAGGTTGCGGTAATCGGTCCGGATTCCGGTTTCGGTCCGGACTATCTCCCGTTGCAACCTCCGTTTCTCTGCTTTGAGCTCTTTCATGTTGCGTGCCGGTGGTCTTTCTGAAGGGCGGAAACTACTGGTCTTCATCGCTATCCTCCTCTTTCATTAAAGTGGTTAATCTGGATATCAGGGGATTGATGAATAGCTGGTACCGGAAAAGGTACACCATCACCGAGGCCAGCAGGTAAAACCCCACCACGATCAGCGCTCCTATGTATTCCTGGCCGACGTGTTCACCATACCAGTAGATGAAAGCCATGGATAGGAAAAACAGCAAAAAGATGCTCAGCAGAAAGAGCACCAGGCTGATTATGATATGAGAGATAAGCTGAGCCACACCTTCTGCTGCCATCAGCTTATAGAGCTCAATCTTAAGCCGGATGTAGTGTTTAACATTGCCCGACAAAGAGGAGAAATGTTCCGGAATTTTCCGTGCTTCCATCGTCATGTTTTTGGTGTCGGTCTCTTTTTATTTGTAGATTTTCTAGGCTCCTCCTCATCATCGAGATGAAGAGCGGTTTTCAGCTTCTCAAGCTCATCGGAAAACTCCTTCTGAAAATTCGCTGAAACCTCCCTGAGCCTCTTTTTCAGCTTCTTCCGGGTTTTGGATCCGCTTGCCGGGGCCAGGAGCATTCCGATAGCCACCCCGGCCGCCAGGCCAATCAACCCCGCGAATACCTTTCTGGATGTATTGCCTTTTGCCATGATCGAATGATTTGAACAAAGATAGTAATATAATTCCGGAATCGCATTTACATATGTTCCGTAAGGCTCCGGACCGCTCGGAACTGGCTCAGGAACTCCTTCAACAGGATCCGGATGAAGGTGTAGGAGGGAACCGCGATGATCATCGCCGGGATACCACCCAGGCTTCCGGCAGCAATGATGATCAGGAAGATCTCAATGGGATGCGCTTTCACACTTTTTCCGTAAATGAAGGGTTCCAGTATGATCACATCGATCAGGATTACGACGATATAAACCAGGATGATTCGCAGGGCGGTTGGCCCCATCATGGCATAGTCTCCCAGGCTGACCACGCCGGTAACCCCCAGGATCACCCCCATCATCGTTGCTAACACCGGTCCGAGGTAAGGGATGATATGCACAATTCCACCAAAGAGGCCGATTACCAGGGCTCCCTTCACCCCGATGATCAGCAATCCAAGCGTATAGAGGGTCACCATCACCATGATATTGATCAGCAGGCCGATGTAATAGCGGGAAAGTAAGCGCTTGCTTTTATCCAGCACCCGGATGGTCTGCTCTTCATATTGCTCGTTCACTAGCAATAGAACCACCCGCCGGATCATAGTGGTATCAAAAAGGAAGAAGAAGGAGATAAAGATGACCGAGAAGGTATCGAAAAAGAATTTGCCCGTGAAGGAAAAGATATTTTTGATCAGGTTGGAGAAGAACCCGAAATTGACGATTTTAAACAACTTCTTTTCGATGAAGGTGGACACGGACAGTTCATGTGGCATCACCCCGAAATCGGTCAGCAGGTTTTGCAGACTGTCAAGATCCTTGCTGAAAAAGGCCGTAAATTTATCCATATCGATGGCGGAGATCATCCGGGCTTCCTGAATGATCAGGGGAATAAAGAAACTGACAAGGGAAAAGAACACCACGATAATCAGCAGCAGTGTGATGATGGTACTGAGTAGGTGAGGAAACGATCGTTTGCCCAGTTTGATCCTGTCAAGCTGTGCAGTCAGGGGAGACCCGATGATGAATACGATCAGGGAGATCAGCAGGATCGTTACGATGTTGGAAAAATACCAAAGCAGAAATCCTGCCAATCCAATGAAAAGGATGATGAAAAACAACCTGTTTTTCTGATACAGCTCTCTCATATTTCAGGGATTAGCGATCAGCGATTAGCGAATAGCGATTAGCCAATAGCTGAATCATGATTGCACGATAAAGGTAGAAAAAAACAGAGGAAACTCCTCAGAGTTTGTTCGTGAGTGAACGAACCACCTTGAACTGGCTCAGAAACTCCTGGGCAACAATCCGTAACAACGTATAGATGGGTACTGCGATGATCATACCCACAATACCGCCAACGCTGCCTGCCGCAATGATGACGAGGAAGATCTCTATCGGATGGGCTTTGACACTTTTTCCATAGATAAGAGGTTGATAAACAACGTTATCAATTACTATCACGAGGAGAAAGACAAGCATGATCAGCAGGGCTGTTTGGCCGATCATGCCGTAATGCCCGATGCTGATCTGGGTTGTTATGCCGAGGATCACCCCCATACTGGCTCCGATCAACGGGCCGAGATAGGGGATGATGTTGATGATTCCTGCGAAAAAAGCGATTACCAGGGCTCCTTCAACCCCGATAATACTGAGCCCGATGGCATACGAGATGATCATCGCAATGACATCCAGGAAAAGACCTATGAAGTAACGGGTTAGCAGGTGTTTGCTCTTGTCAAGGACGCGGATGGTCTGGTCGGCATGTTTATCCGGAATAATGATCAGGATAATACGGCGGACCATATCCGGATCAAGAAGAAAGAAAAAAGAGATGAAGAGCACGGAGAAGAGATCGAAAAAGAAGGTTCCGGTGAAGGTGAAGATACCGGTGATCAGGTTGGAGAACATATTTACGCTGATAAATCGCATAGCAGTATCCTGGACGGCAGCCAGGATACTCACCTCTTTCTTCAACACGCCGATATCAATCAATCCCTGTTCAATCCAGGTGATCTCGTTCTGGTAATAGTGCGAAAGCTGATCCACATTGATCGACGATATCAGCTGAGCCTCCGTAAGGATGAGGGGTATGAAGAAACTGAAGAACCCGATAAAAGCGGCCAGCAGGATGACCAGGGTCAGGATGACAGCCAGGACTTTCGGGAATCTGAACTTCCCGATACGGATCTTCCCGAACAATTTCACCAGCGGACCGCCGATCAGGCTAACCACCACGGCGATCAAAATATAACTGAAGATATTTGAAAAATACCAGACCAGAAATCCAACTGCCACCACTAGCAGGATGACAAAAAACAGTTTATTTTTTTCGTAAAGCTCTTTCATGTTTCAGGGATGAGGGAACAAAGTAAAGAATTAATTTAGAATTCAGAATTCAGAATTCAGAATTGAATTTCTTATAAATCAAAAATATTAATTTCTTATTCCTTACAAAAAGCATCAACGTACCAAGTGGATTTTGCAACTTTTACTAATTCTTACCCATTCCCTGCTCTGATTTTGGATTTTCCGTAAAAAGTTTCATACGTATGGTGAAAACCAATTTTGACTATCTTGTGTCCTGAAAGATATTCGTTTGACAATTAACAACAACAGTATGAAGCAATCGCTGGCCTGGTGAAAATATTTAAAATAATTTGATAACATATGAAGGAGATTGAGATCAGAAAAGTCAGTTCCCGCAAAGAGCTGAAGAAATTTGTTAACTTTCCGTTTCAATTATATAAAGGAAATGCTTACTGGTGCCCGCTATTGAAGTCTGACGAGATAAATACGCTTCGAAAAGATAAAAATCCTGCTTTTGATTATTGCGAAGCCCACTATTGGATTGCCTATCAAAATGACAAACCAGTGGGTCGAATCGCCGGAATCATAAACCACCACGAAGTTAACTATTGGAATAACAAACGGGTTAGGTTCGGGTGGATTGATTTTATTGATGATATAGACGTATCCTACAGGTTAATTGAAGTTGTAAAAGAGTGGGGTAAAAGTAATGGGATGACCAGCATTCATGGTCCGCTCGGATTTACCAACATGGATGCTGCAGGTATGTTGATCGAAGGTTTTGATGAAATTTCCGCCATGTCGACCATCTACAATTTCCCCTATTATAGGAATCATATGCAGAAACTTGGTTTCCGCAAGGCTTCCGATTGGGTTCAATATGAAATAATGATTCCAACTGAAGTTCCGGAAAAGGTTGATAGGGTGACCAGGATCGTTTTTAAAAAATATGATCTGCACTTGTTGAAACCTCGTAAGACGAGAGAGCTTCTTCCTTATGCCAGGAAGATGTTTGCCTTATACAACGCTGCTTTTCATGACATTTACGGATTTACTCCTTTGACCAGGAGACAGATGGACTATTACACAAAATTCTATTTTGGATTTATCCAACCTGAATTTGTATCATTGGTGATCGATTCAAAGGATGATGTTGTTGGATTTAGTATTACCATGCCCAGTCTTTCCAAAGCGCTCCAAAAGGCGAATGGATCATTGTTTCCATTCGGGTTTATTTACCTGTTGCATGGCCTTCGAAAAAATAATGTCATAACTACGTACATGATAGGAGTGCGGCCCGATTACCAGGGAAAGGGATTGCTGGCTCTTATGTATAATGAGCTGAATAAAGCTTACCTTAAGGCAGGAATAACCATTGGACGGACTCATCCGCAATTGGAGGAAAATTTGAAAGCAGTTTCCATTTGGAAAAATTATAACTCCAGGTTGAATATCAGACGTCGCTGCTGGAGCCTCG
>JBDROF010000096.1:0-8752 GCA_043810345.1 Bacteroidota bacterium
GTTTTCTGAGAAAATCCGCTCCTCTTTATCTTCGCTGAGCCTGCTATGCCGGAGAATATTTCGATATGGGAACGGGCATAACCGTGGGGAACGGCAACAGCTTTGTATTTTTTAACTTTTCTGTTGTCACTCAAGAGAGAACCGCCCGTTTCTCCCCAAAGAGATGAAGGTAAAAGCAGATCCGGATTCAATCCTGCGGGAGATGGAAATGCGTTCTGATAAATCACATGTTTTACTTTAGGTCTTTTTGTAAATGAGGCATCCCCAACTAAATAGAGCAGGTCTATCTTTCCCTCTTTGATTTGTTGGAGTACCTCTTCAACCGGTTTCATCCTGATGAGCGATAACATGCCATAAAGGTTGCCATACGGATTGGGCATATAGAGCCTGGATCCGGCGAGGTTGGCAATCTGCTTGATTTTATCCAGCATCGTGATGCAGTTACTCAACGAGACGATTTGGGGACCCACGACAATGATGCCGTTTTTTGCTTTTTTCATCAATCCGGCCATGTCATGGATCTCAGGTGTGTTACACCGGCCATTTTTCAGGCAAGTGATGATTTCGTTCAGATATGCAACCTCCCCATCCGGAGCCGGAACGAATCGGTGACGTGCAAAACGTGATGTTGTATCCATGATCCATCCCAACTGATAATAAGGGACACCCTTCTCTGCTGCAGATTTGATTGCAAGTGTCAACGGGGCGTAATTATAATTCCCGTTCAGGAATGCTGAAAAAATGGTACCGGGTTGTTTAAGATCCTGCAATAAGACAGAATCCTTAGCCAGTTTAAGGTATGCCGTCATTTTTTCATCCAGGCACGATGAAGTAACCTCACCGCTCTTAACTATGTGTTCGCTAAAATATCCTGCAGTATAAATCTCTTCCAGCGTCAGGGATGGAGAGATAAACATGGCAGTACGTTCCGGTGAAATGCCCTCAGTGATCTCCCTGGCCTTTTCCATGGCAAAGTCCCATGAAATAATCCCATAGCCTTCAGGATACCTGTACTCCGGTTCGAGAATCCGTTCTGTTCTGTTGACCAGTTCGCTCAGACAGAACCGGCCTTTTACACAGAGATTCCCTCCTGATTCATGTACCTTGCCCGGTGGGATCGTACCTACAATCTTATCTTTTAAGGTCAGGACCTGGATGTCGCAATTCAGGCTGCAAAGTGGGCAGACGGAAGGTTCAATTTTTTCAGGCTGCCCCCACCATTTCCTGCTTTTCTCCGACATGGCACCGGTAGGGCAAACGGAAACGCATGCACCACAGAACTCACAGTTCGCGTCGATATGGGTTTCATCGAAGGCCGGACCAATGGTAGTCTGCTTTCCGCGTTGTTTCAGGGAAAGTACGGAGCTTTTTCTGTACTCATTGCAAATCCGTACACACCGGCCGCAATAGATGCACAAGTTATAATCTCTGTCAAAGAAAGGATCATACTTCTCCAGGGGCAGATCCCGGTACAGCCCTGGCAGGGTAAGCTCATCAATTCCAAATTGCTCTGAGATCCTCTGCAGTTCGCAGTCTTTATCCTTTGGACACCATCGGCACCCGGTTGTGATCCCAACTTTTCTGATCGTACCCTGAAAGACTTTACACCCTTCAACATCATCACACATCAAACAGGCGGCCGGATGTTCGCTTAAGATTAACTGGATCATCTCCCGGCGGATCTCCTGCAACACGTTTGTCTCGGTACGCACGATCATACCCTCTTCAACCATGGTGGTGCACGAGGCCGGATACCCGTTTCTTCCTTCTATTTCGACGACACACAAGCGGCATCCTCCATAGGGTGTCAGTTCCGGATGTGCGCAGAGTGAAGGAATATCGATGCCGTGCTTAGTGGCGACATCAAGCACAGTTGCGGGTTTGCCAATGTTAATTTTGCGGTTGTCAATGGTCAGGTTCATTCTTCCTTCCTTGAGGTGATTACAATAGCATTTCCTGCAATGGCATCATACCGGCACACATCATAACAGGCGCGGCATTTGATGCATTTTTCCTTATCCAGATTGTGTGGTTCGGATCGGGGACCGATGATGGCTCCTGTCGGACAAACACTAACACATCTCTGGCATCCGGTACATTTTTCCCGGATTACAGAATATTCAATCAAAGAGCTGCAAACAAGAGCCGGGCAGTAATATTCGTTCAGATGCTCCACATATTCCGATCTGAAGTAACGAAGTGTGGTAAGAACAGGATTCGGAGCGGTTTGTCCCAGGCCGCAGAGCGATGTTGATTTCACTAGTTTTGCCAGGGATTCCAGTTTATCGAGGAATTCCGGTTCCGCTTCTCCACGGCAAATTTTTTCAAGTATCTCGACCATATGGCGTGTTCCGACCCTGCATGGCGTACATTTTCCACACGACTCTTTCTGAATGAAATCGAGAAAATATCTCGCTATATCCACAACACAGGTGTCCCGGTCCATGACGATCAATCCACCAGATCCCATGATGGAGCCCACCGATGCAAGTGTTTCGTATGTCACCGGGGTATCGAGAAGCTCCTCCGGGATGCATCCGCCTGATGGACCTCCGGTCTGAACTGCCTTAAATTCTTTTTGTGCTCCGCCGCCGATGTCAAAAATAATTTTCCGTAATGGAGTCCCGAGAGGAACTTCAATCAGTCCGGATCGTCTTATCTTGCCAACGAGTGAAAAAGTTTTGGTGCCGAAGTTTCCTTCCACCCCAAATTGCCTGTACCAGCCTGATCCGTTTCTCAGGATGTGAGGAACGGTACCAAGGGTTTCCACATTATTGATGATGGTCGGTTTTTGATGCAAACCCGAAACAGCAGGAAACGGTGGCCTGGTTCGGGGCATTCCACGCTTGCCTTCGACCGAGTGTATGAGCGAAGTCTCTTCCCCACACACAAACGCACCTGCACCTTCTTTGATACGGATGTCAAACGAAAAATCAGAACCAAAGATGTTCTCCCCGATCAGTCCGAATTGATCCATTTGTTTCAATGCGTGCCGTAACCGAACGATCGCAAGAGGATACTCCGCACGGATGTAGATATACCCTTGTGAGGCGCCGATAGCATATCCGGCTATCAGCATCCCTTCGAGTACTGCATGTGGGTCACTTTCAATCAGCAACCGGTTCATGAATGCTCCAGGGTCGCCCTCATCCGCGTTGCAAATCAGATATTTCTGATCGGCCTGTGTATGGAGGCAGCTCCTCCATTTGATCCCGGTCGGGAAACCTGCGCCTCCTCTCCCACGGAGACCCGCATCCATGATCTCATCAATGATCGCTACGGGAGTTCTCTGAAGTGCTTTTGAAAGGCCCTCATAGCCACCATTGGCAATGTAATGATGAATATTTTCAGGATCAATCAAACCACAGTTCTTTGTGACTATCCGCACCTGTGATTGCAGCATTGGCTGATCAAAGAATCTGGGTATTCCATTGAACGAGTTTGTTCCGAAATGACCAAGCACCTTTCCTTTATGACACTCTTTCTCAAGCAGATACTTGCGGAGAATTGCTTCGGCTGACTTCTCATCCACGTTTCCGAAGGAAACACGCGGATTGCCGAATGCACTGATGTCCATGATGGGTTCGAGGTAACAGGTACCAATACATCCCACTTCAACCAGTGTTGCCGAAAGATGATATTTCTTCAGCGTCTCTTTTACAGCTTCCCTGACTTTGACTGCTCCTGCAGCTTTCCCACACGAAGCCATTCCCAGATAAATGACGGGATCCTGACTGGTGATGAGCGCATTCCATTCTGCGGCACTTTTCTTTATGAGTTTCGGGAAGTTATTCATAGTTGATCCACATTTCCTTAAGTTTTACAATATTTACCTTGCTGTGAATGTCATCGTCGATCTTTACCACGGGTGCAAGTGCACAACATCCCAGACAGGCCACGCGGTTAAGGTCGAATCTCATATCGGCGGTACATTCACCCGATTTGACCTCAAGATCCCGTTCACAGGTCTCCAGCAATGTCTCCCCTCCTACCACATGACAGGCTGTACCCAGGCATACGCTGATGGAGTGCCTGCCCGGTTCACTGAACCGGAATTGGGAATAAAAGGAGGCCACACCGAAAACCTGACTTTCAGTTAATTGTAAATAATAAGCCACGGTTTCAACGATTTCAGGCGAGATATATCCGTATTCTCCCTGGGCTTTCTGGAGAAGAGGAATCAAACTCCCCTCCTCCTTCGGAAATGAGAACATATGTTCTGTAAAAGAGGTGAGATTTTCTTTCATTATCTCTTATTTTAGTGCGTACTTAGTTTAAAAAATATACAGTCCGACAAATCAGCTTCCCCACGGGCACAATCCTGTGCAAACGTCTCGCAGGTTGGTGCCCCACACAATCCGCAATCTTTTTTAGGTAACTTTACCAGGATCCTCTCCTTTTGGATCATCCGTTTGATGGAGGAACCAATGTCTGGTGCTGCTGTTCTTGTAGTACGGGGAAGAACATGACGTCCCAGGAAATAGTATTGATTTTTATACTTCTCCCTGACTTCTGATTCATCGAATGATTCCGGATCTCCATATTTCTTTTCAAGCATAATGGCATTATGTCTTGAGATATATGGATTCTCCACGCAAAAAATTCCCCCAATGCATCCCTGCGTGCATGCATATGCTTCGATGTAATCGATGTTTGTTAATTTTGAGTCTTCAATGTCGTTTAGGACATTCATTATATTTTCAATACCAACGATTGTCAGATGTCTTTCTGTGTCTAAAAATTGCGATAGATGACCAATCTCCCCCCAACCTTTTCCATAATAGAAATAGGCATTTTTTTTTGGTCGTTCCTGTTGCTCCTCCATCTGTAAGATCTCGGGAAGAATCATGTTATAAATATCCTTTATCGCAATGGCGCCATCCAGCCAGGATTTCTCCTTCTCAGCCGGTTGTTTGATGGATACGACCATGGCAGGGCAGGGGGTGATGTAAATGGCACCAACTTTATTGATATTGATCCCCAACTTCTTCGCGTAGGCCTGTTTTGCCTCCTTCGCTGTAATCTCACGGGGAACATCAAAGGTGGAGATCAGCTCCATCAAATTGGGGTAATTGACCTGTATCAGCCTGATCAGGGAGGGGCAAAAAGAGCTGATGATCGGTTTCGCTTTCGGATAGATTTTCAGATGCTCGGAGATGGCAAAAACCAATTCCTGGCTGACTCTGGAAATATCAACCACGGCATCGAAACCGATGTTTTTCAATGCCTGATGAACCCGTGTCGGATGGATAGATGACCGGAACTGGGTGTAAAGGGTACGGGAGGGTATGGCGACCTTGAATTCATATTTCTCAAAGTCGCTGATCTCATCAATCACCGGAACAAACACATGTTCAGGGCAAACAAAGATACAGGCACCACAATCAACGCACAGGTCATCAAAATATGTGATCATCCCATGTCTCAGTCTGATGGCCTTTGTCGGACATGCTTTGAGGCATTTCATCCTCCCGGTACACTTCTCAGGAATAATTACATGTGAATGGAAATACTTCATTTCACATAAAACATCGTTTCTATTGTCGTTCCCTGGTTGACTTTACTTTCAATGTTCAGTTTATCGGCATTCTTCTTGATATTCGGCAACCCCATTCCGGCCCCAAAACCCATGGCCCTTTGCTCCTCCGTAGCCGTGGAATACCCCTCCTTCATAGCCAGTTCAATATCTTTAATTCCTTTGCCCTCATCCGCAATGATGATGTTAATCTCTTTATCACTTGCCCGTAATGTGACCTTAGCCCTTTTTGCATGCATGACCACATTCATTTCGGCTTCATAGGTCGAGATGGCTACCCTTCTGACAATTTGTGGATCGTATCCGATCGATTTCAGAATGGTTTTGACCTGGGTTGATACCATTCCGGCACTGGCAAAGTCCTGACCGTCAATGTTGAATGCATGCGTGGTAATGGTCTCTTCCTGATGAGGCGATTCAATAATGTCTTTCGAAGCCGCTACCTCTCCTTTTATCGAGGCAATCTTCACACAGGTTTCGTACATGTCGGTATTCGTAGTGAAGATCGCCAGCCCTTTTTCTTCAGCAAATGTTTTTATACCGTTATCAGGGATCTTGTTTCTGATAAAGATAACGCCTTTGAATTCGGCCATGTAAGCAGAAATAGCTGCCTGAATTGAATTTAAACCTGTGATGAGGAGGGAACCCGATTTACCATATGCCAGCACATCACTCATCAGATCCGAGGCATAGATGCCAGATACGAACTGTCCGGTTTGGTCTCCCCCGACGATGACCTTTGCCTGCAGTGTATCTTTGATCTTTTCTATTTCAATGCTATGGTTTCTCTCTTCCGGCATGTTTCATGCATTTTGTTAGCCCAGGCCCGATTCAACCAGTTTGCTCGCTAACTGGAAACTTGATAACGGACTACTCAGGATGATCACATGAAAACGGTTTGCTAATTCAACCGTATCTGCCGGTACCTCTTTCCCGTGTGTGACGATAACTGCAGCAATATCGATCAGGTTAGCCGCCGATACAACGTTTTTATGCGTCTGAACTGTGAGCCAGATATTACCCATCTCTGCACTGCTCATGACGTCCGAAAGCATATCAGAAATAAATACTCCCGATACCTCTTTATCTTCAATATTGGTAAGTGAAACTAGCGATAGTTTTTCAATAATTTCCTTGAGTTTCATAGTTGATCTCTTTTTTTAATGATTTACTGGTTGAAATTATACGTTTTCGGGTGGCGACAGGGATAGCATACCCACATCTTTGATCATCTCGGCAAAACACCTAGCTATATCATCAATCATCTCAGAAGAGACAATTTTGATCCTGGAAGTGGAAGATTTTCGCCTCTGATTAAAATACTGTTCGAGGATGGAGATCTTTTCCTTGTTAAGTTGTTTCCTTTCATCAACCGGGAAAAATCCAAAAGCCACATAGACCCAGGTACGACTCTTCTCCAATTCCTTCATCAGGGTATCTACCTGACATTTTTCATCGCAACCGGTACACATCATTAATCCTGCCAGCTCATTGAAATGAACCAGCTCCCCGCAAACCTTACATTTCAGATCAAAGCGAATCGATTGAGCCACCTCCATGATATTCCAGAAATGTTCTCCTTCGCGATACTCTTCCAGGGGAGGCCATTCTCCAATGGAAAAATAGGTAGATGTTTTGCGACATCTGAAACAGTTCTCGGTAACGATATACCCGTTTTGGATATTGATCATTTCCCAGATATGGCTGCATGTTTCTTCCTTCATAGAGACTTACAATTAACAGGTTGAAAAAAATTGGCTGAAAAGATAACCCCCGGAGTAGTTTGTTGGAACTGATACATACGATCTGACATTCGGGTAGTTTCCTTGAGTTATTATATACAAATATAAGTCAAGATCGAATAAATTCTGCTCCGAAAAGAAATATTTCTTTCGGAACTTATTTGAATTTTGTTAATTCTGATTTGGAATTTAGCTTCCCTGGTATATTCCCCATCGCATACTCCGCCACCGCGGTGATCGTAAAACTGGGATTGACTCCCAGCCTTCTCTGCATAGCGGTTCATCTCCTCCTGCCACCACCAGGCCCCGGGACTTGTAGATCCTGGATCCTGCAGCTTCGCTCCGCTCGCTGTGACGATGATGATGTAATCGTAGATCTCTGACATGGGAGCAAGTTACATTTTTTTTTATGCTCGTTGATAACTACCCATTCCCCAAGCGCATCTACCCCATCCCCCGGCCCCTTCCCCAACAAGGGAAGGGGGGAAATAAGCCCCTCCCTTTGTGGGGAGGGGTTTGGTGTTGGGTAGATTCTGTAATTTTGTAACTTTGTGATTTGTAGTTCAAATATTGTGATTTATGAAAAAACGACCAATACTGTCCACGTTAATCATTTTGTTTATTTTTATCCTCTTTTCCGGAGGATGCCAAAAACAACAGGCAAACTACACGCCGATACCTCCACCGGGGTTGGAGTTCCCCAATTTTCCGGGTGAGATGATGACTCTTTCAGCTATTAGTTACATTGCGGAAGGGCTCTCCACTTCAGTTGTAAAAGATTCTATCATCCTGCTACTGGCCGATACCTCCCTGGCCACCGCCGGAAAATGGCAACTTGCATGGGGTCCTGGGATCTCACCAGGAAATGCAAACCTGGCATTCGTTGCAAAAAGTTCCACCCAAAAGGGACCTGTATACGTGATTGCTATCAGGGGGACAAGCGTAAAGTCCATTAAAGATATCCTGGAAGATCTCATAGCCTTTTCCCTGGTCCAGTTTCCTTACGGTGAGGCTGGTGATTCGGTTGCCAAAGGAATGATGGAAGGACTTACAGCCCTCCTTCTCTCAAAGGATCCGGTGAAGGGAACTACCCTCGAAAAGTTTCTGCTATCTACTAACGCGAACGAAAAGATTCCGCTTTTTATCACCGGACACAGTCAGGGTGGTGGTCTGGCTCCATTGATGGCCTACTGGCTGATGACAAATGTAAATCTCAAGGATAAATTTGTATTCAACACCTATGCCTTTGCAGGCCCTGGCATCGTAAATAAGAGTTTCAGAGATAATTTCATGAATGCTCTTCCTCCGGATGCCTCGTTTCAGATGCTGGTGAATCCCATCGATGTGATTCCCTGGTTCTGGACCGATCTGCCAGGCATCACCGCCAACAATATCCCTGTTGCTGTTCCATGGCCATACCGGTTTCTTCTTTCAGTCGCCGAGGGTGCGCTGCAGGTCGCCGGGATAACCTACT
>JBDROF010000097.1:0-26528 GCA_043810345.1 Bacteroidota bacterium
CTCCGATAACTTTTATTCCTTCCTTAATAGCAGATTTTTCCACTGCAGGAAAATTTTCTGCAGAGTTATGGTCACATATTCCTATGATATCCAGCCCTTTTTTTTTTGCCTCCGTTACTATATTTCTGGGAGACATTTCCAAATCTGCACAAGGAGAAAGACAGGTGTGGATATGCAGGTCAGCTTTGAATTCTTTTATATCATCTAATCCCCATTTCATATAACCTCCCTGCAACTTCGTAGGTTAATAATTTGCTGATCATTACAGGTATTTTTTCTTCTTGTGCTTTCTTAAGCGTTTCTTCCTCCGGTTTTCTTCCGTTAACGATTATTATTCCTGAAAGTTCCTTTGAACTTGCAACCGCTACGATGTTTTGATGGATTTGTAAAGTAACCCAGATATTACCTTTTTTTGAATTTGCGAGGACATCACTTAATAAATCCCCTGCATATCCTCCGGTAACTTCTCTTTCCAGTAAATCTCTCCCCATTTTCACCTGTAGGTCTAATGCTGTAATTATATCCTTAAGCTTCATTTTTCCCTCCTGTAAATTATAAATTGAAGATTTGTTCCCTTTCCAACTTTGGATTTTATTTTCATCTCATCCGAACAATTTTTTATATTATGAAGACCCATCCCGGCGCCAAATCCCAATTCTCTGACCCAATCGGGTGCTGTGGAATAGCCTTGACGCATTGCTTGCTTTACATTAGGAATTCCCGGGTCAGAATCAATTGCATTTACCGTTATTTTATCCGGCTGGATCTTTGCTACAAGTTCTCCTTCAGGAGTGTAAATAACTATGTTCATCTCGGCTTCGAAAGCTGCAATAGCAACTCTTCTTATTATTTCCGGCAAGAATCCCAATCTCAATAAATTCACTTTAATCTTCCTGCTTTGTTCTCCTGCTTTTTTAAAGTCACCTCCTTTTATATAGTATTGCATGATCAGAGTAGAACTATCTGATATTACATCTTCAAATATATGACTTGCTCTGTATCTATGAATTTCTTCCTGATGATAATCAATTTCAAGTTTTTTCGGCAAACCCTCTATGATATCGCCCTTTGTTATAATTCCAACAAGTTTCCTTGTATCTCTATCAATGACGGGAAATCGTCCATAGCCATCTCTATCAAATTTACATACCGCCTGAACAATGGGCTCATCAGAATAGATTGTAACGATATTTTTTGACATTTTATCCTCAATTTTTTCATTGATTCCCCCATCATCAACGAGACAACTTATAAGGTCTTCTAAACTCACTACTCCTACCAACCTATCATTCTCCAGGATGGGTATTCCTGATATTTTGTTATCTCTGAGAATCCTTAGTACATCGTTCATTGTATCATCCGGACTTAAGGTTATAACATTATCACACATTACTTGCTTTACTTTTAACTCGTAGGTTAACTCCTGGATCTTTGATGGTTTTTTATGATTTATGGTTCTAATTTTCATCATCGGAACACCCTATAAGCCCATTATTATATAGTTTGCCGCAACTCTCAAACATTGACATTTTCGTGGTAAGAAGAGTTATTTTTTTCTCTTTTGCAAGGTCAACAGTCTCTTTGGGTGGTTTTTTCCCTCTCACAAAGCATACGACATTGACTCCTGCATTTTCAGCAGTATATACAACCTGTATAGTTGTCAATCCGGTTAAAAGTAAGGCGTCACGCTTGATAAAAGCCAGCACATCACTCATCAAATCGGATCCACAAGCCATGGTAACATTGGAATTTAACTTACTTTTTACAATGCACACTATTTCAGCATCAAGAATTTGAATTATGACACTAAGTTTCATTTTTCCCTCCTTTTTCCCTTTTTACAGGATAGGGTTCTTCCATCCCTGTTATGTTTTCCGTTTCTTTACCTGAGACTTTAATAATAGCAGATACCTTTGGAGGACACACATCAAGACATGTCCCGCATTTTGTACATTTGGACTGATCAATAATATGGATGTGCTTCAACTCTCCTTTAATCGCGTTTGGAGGACAGTTTTTTAAACACAGCTTGCATCCTGTACATTTTTCAGGAAGAATATAATATTTAATTAAATTTTTGCAAACAAGTGCAGGGCACATTCTCTCCTTTATATGTGCTTCATATTCATCTCTGAAATAGTTGAGCGTGGAGAGGACAGGGTTGGGAAGAGTTGTTCCAAGCCCGCACATGGAAGCGTCCTTGATTGCATTACCGGCCTCCTCAAGAAATTCCAAATCGCCCTCTTTCCCATCGCCATTTGATATATTTGTCAGAACTTCGAGTAAGGCTTCGCTTCCATCCCTGCAAGTGGTGCATTTTCCACAGGATTCATCGTTTGTAAATTGAATAAAGAATTTAGCCACATCCACCATACAGGTCTCTTCATCCATTACAATCATTCCACCTGAACCCATCATGGAGCCGGCATTTGTAAGGCTTTCATAATCAATAGGCAAATCAATCATACTGAAAGGAATACATCCTCCGGATGGACCACCCGTCTGGACTGCTTTAAATTCCTTATCACCGGGAATTCCTCCACCAATATCATAAACAACCTCCCTGAGGGTAATACCCATAGGAACTTCTATAAGTCCTGTATTATTAATCTTACCAACAAGTGAAAAAATCTTGGTGCCCTTGCTTGTTTCAGTACCGATTTTTGAGAACCAATCTGCTCCCCGGTTTATGATGACCGGAACATTTGCCCAGGTTTCAACATTATTAATTACCGTAGGGCAACCCCAGATTCCTGATTGTACAGGGTAGGGGGGGCGTTGTCTCGGTTCAGGGCCCTTTCCTTCAATTGAATAAATGAGTGATGTCTCCTCTCCGCAAACAAATGCACCTGAACCTTCTCTTATCTCCAGGTCAAAGCTGAAATTGGAATCAAGGATATTATTTCCAAGAAGACCATAATCCCTGGCATGGGAAATAGCTAAATCCATTCTCTTTATGGCAAGTGGATATTCTGTTCTGGCATAGATGTATCCGCGGGAAACGCCAATTGCATAAGCGCCAAGTATCATTCCTTCAATTACAGTATGCGGATCTGATTCAAAAACACTCCTGTCCATATATGCTCCTGGGTCACCTTCATCGCAATTGCAGATAATGTACTTAGGTGTCTTTTGTTCTGTTCTGCAACTCTTCCATTTGGTCCCTGTGGGAAAACCCGCCCCACCTCTCCCTCTCAATCCCGAACGTATAATTTCATCAATAACCGCATCAGGTGTCATTGAGATCAGAACCTTCTCAAGAGCTGCATAGCCATCCCTTGCAATATAATCGTCAATCTTTTCAGGGTCAATTATTCCTTTGTTTCTGAGAACAACAAGCATCTGCTTTTTGAAGAATGGAATCTCAGATAATAGGGGAATAGGTTCTTTCTTTTCAGGCGGTGTAAACATCAATTTTTTAACAGGTCTGCCCTTCAGGAAATGCTCCTGAACAAGAAAAGGAATATCCTCCGGATTCAAAAACCCATAGAAGATTTCATCGGGTTGAACTACCAAAAGAGGTCCCTGTCCGCAAAATCCATTACAACCCGTTATGATCACAGATATCTCTTTATCGAGTCCCTGCTTTTGGATTTCTTCTTCAAGAGTATCTTTTATTCTGAATGCTCCTCCGGCAACACACCCGGTACCTGTACAGAGCATTAATTCTATTCTTCTTACAGCCATTTTTTAACCTCCTTTTTCTGAGCCTATGCCAATAGCATATTCTGTTACCATATTGCCACCCAGAATATGTTCTTTGAAAACCCTTCTTACTTTATCAGGGGTCAAATGACCATATTTGACTGATGGTAAATTCAGGAGTTCAACGGTAGCCATTGGTTCCATTGAACATAGACCCGCACAGCCCGACGTTGTGAGCATTACATCCTTTTCAGTTAAGGTTTCAATCTCTCCGAGGAATGCGGAAACTATCTCTCTTGCACCTGCAGCAATGCCACATGTTCCCATATGAACAATGATCTTGCTTTTGTATTTCCCTTCTCTAAGATAAATTTCCTTCTGAGCTTCTTTTCTTTTTTTGCTTAATTCATCTAAGGTTAGTTTTGCCATAATTATCCCATTGTTTTATATTTTTCAATAATTCCAGGAATATCCTTTGTAGATAATTTGCCATACACATTATCTCCAATCATAGCTGCGGGCGCTAGCCCGCAACAACCAATGCATCTCACTGTTTTAAGGGTAAATAACATGTCAGGAGTAGTTTCATTCTCTTTTATTTCAAGGACATCGCTTAATCTTTCCATCAGCCTCTCGCTTCCTTTCACATAGCATGCTGTTCCCATACAAACATTTATTATATGTTTGCCTCTTGGAACAAGGCTAAAGGAGCTGTAAAAGGTTGCAATCATTAAAATATGAGACAGCGGATACCCTACTTCTTGTGAAACGTATCTTAATACATTTTCAGGAAGATAGTTGAACGTGGAATTTATTTGTTGAAGGATTGCCATTAGCGGACCTTCTCTATCCTTATTTATCTCGATTATTTCCAACACTTTTTCCCTGAACTGCGGTTCAAGTTCCACGTTTGTTTTTTCAAGGGGCTGGACTTTATTTCTCGTTGGACAGTTAGCTATACAGGTTCCGCATCCCGTACATTTTTCTTCGTTTAAATACCTGGGTTTTTTATTAAGGATGACTTTAAAATTCCCTGCTTCGCCCTCAATCTTTTGTATATCCGATAATGTAATTATCTCTATATCTTTATGTCTTCCTATCTCAACTAACCTGGGCGCCATTGTACACATTGCACAATCGTTAGTAGGGAAGGTTTTATCCAGTTGAGCCATCACTCCCCCGATGGAGGGTTTATTGTCAACAAGGTACACTTTGAGCCCTGATTCAGCTAAATCCAATGCGGCTTGCATCCCGCTTATGCCGCCGCCTAGAACCGCTACTGCTCCTATTTTATCCGTCATTTTATGCCACCTCCTTTAAAGATAACTCATCTGCTTTTTGCTGCTGTAACCGGCATGCTTTTTCTTTAATCCTGTAAAAATAAATAGCGAATGGCCGGTAGGCAAGATGTGACCATTTCGAAAACGGCACCTCTATCATAAGCATTGGAATAGCAACCATCAGGTGAATTAAATACATATAAAATCCAACTAATGGGGCGTTATAAATTCTGCAAAAATATATTGCAATACCTGTGAGAGTTGTTAATAATAATAGTATAATAAAAGTCCAATCGGTAGCGTGAGAGAATTTACTTTTTTGATTATCCTTTTTAATTCTTCTAATTAAAAAGTAAATTGTCCCGATAATAAGCACCATAGTTCCATAAAAACCTAATATTCTTTGTATATTCCACGGATGGTAGGTTTCATCTTTACCCTGAAACCAAGTTAAGAAAAAGACAATCATAAGAAATAATAAAGCATAACCCGACATAAGCAAGAAATGCATTATCCAGTAATTATATTTTCCTTCTTTAAGTCGTTGAAAGAATTTTTTAGGTTCTTTTTCACATTCAGAGAAACGCCATTGAAAAAGAAAATGAAAAATCATTTTTCCTAACTCAGTGATATATAATTTCAGTGGTATTTTTAAACTTTTGTCGCTTTTTAATGTTTTCAGATACATATTAAATACAAAGGATAGTAACAGGCCGGCAAGTAAAATAGCAACAACCATATCAATGAAATGAACAATTTTTGCTGGTGCTAGGTCGTTAAAAGACATTCCATTAGAAGTTGTTGGTAATCCCAGGCTGGGTAGTAACGACCACACGAGAAAAACTATTCCTGCTAAAAGTAAAATGGCAGTAAATTCCCATACTTTAGAAGTGTAAAATTTTTTTGCAAGTCCTGTCCAGTCGTAGTTTGCAGTAAAATATCGCCTGAGCGTCATCATTGATTCTCCGGGTTCCGCCTCCCGCGGACACGATACAGAACAGTCGCCGCAGTAGTAACAAAGCCACGGGCCTAAATTGTTTATCAATCTTTCTCTCAATCCTGCCCTGACATACTGAAAACATATGTGAGGGGAAAAGCTTGTTTCGTTTGACGACAACGCACAGGTGATCGTACAACCGCCACAACTAAGGCAAGCCTCGGTATCGAATTTCCCGTACTTACGAACTTCCTGTAACAGATTTGGGTCAGCCCATTCATCCCATTCAACTTTTCTCATTTTCTCATTTCTTATAATGATTTATGATAGCGTGAAAATAACTAATCTGTGAATTAATTAACAAATTACGCCATTTAAATCATAACAAACAATGACAATTGTCATATTTTGAGAAAAACAAAAATAATTTAATGAAATTTTAAGAGACGGAATGAAAAAACTGGTTAGATGGGGTCAGGAAAAACAACCACTGATTTTTTTTAAATCGGTTTCATTATGAATGAAAATCTTTCTTCCTTTGATGGAGACAATTTTCTTTTCTTTCCATTCGGCCAGTAAACGGATCACTGTTTCCGGCGCAGTCCCCACCATATCGGCCAGATCTTTCCGGGCCAGGTTTAGGTAGGCGTTTTCCGGAGAAACCGATGGCAGTAAAAAGTGTTCATAAAGATATAACAAGACACTTGCCAATCGTTCTCTGACCGGTCTATGCGCCAGTGAGATCATCTTTTCTTCGGCATCTACCAGTTGTTTACTTAAATAGGCTATCAGTGCCGAGGAAAATTCCGGATATCTGAGTGTCAATTGAAAGAATTCAGTTTTTCCAATGAAACAGAGAACAGAATCCTCCAGGGCCTGTGCAGAAACAGAGTAGGTGGTTCCCGTAAGAAGTGCTTTCAGGCCGATGAACTCTCCCGGAAAGGCCAGGCGTGTAATATGTTCGCGCCCGTACGAACCATGTTTAAAAAGCTTAATATGGCCTGATTTCACACAGTAAACTCCGTTTGGTTTATTCCCTTCAAAAAATATTTTAAAGCCTTTTTTATACTGCCGGACAACTTTTTGAAGTTGAACCGTATGCAGGTCTTCCGGGGTTAGCTTCGAGAAAAATGAACGAAACGCTTCCGTGCAGCAAAGGCAATGTAGCTCTTTAATTTTTTTAACCATTGTGAATGAATAAACAGGTGGCAAACGTACCATAATTGTTGCGAAAATGCAAATAGAGAAGATTGTTTATTTTTGCTGACCCAATTTTCATAATTCGGTGATCCGGCATCCGGCATCCGGTATCAAGCATCTACCACTATGCACGAACTATCTATCGCCTTGAACATCCTTGACATCGTCCAGGAGGAGTGCCGGAAAGCGAATTCCTCAACGGTTACAGAGGTTGTCATTCGTGTCGGGACCTTGAGTGGTGTTGATACCCAGGCGCTGACCACCTGCTTGCATGTGGCTTCGCGGGAAACGATGATGCAGGATGCACGCATCCGGATCGACCGTCAGCAGGGGAGAGGGTATTGTACCGGATGCCGGCAGGAGTTCGACATGGAGGATATATTGACCCCCTGTCCCGGTTGCTTTCAGCCGGCTGCAGAATTGCGCGAAGGAGAGGAGATGCAGATCGAGTCGATCATAGTTGATTAATGGGTGGTTTTTGCTGCGATATAAATGTATTTCAGTGGGGAAGAGCCGATTGCGATCAGATTATGCTCCGTATGTGGCGGGCAATAGGCAATCATACCGTGACCGACTTTCAATGTCTCCCCGTTCGTGATGATCATCTCACCTTCCCCTTCCAGAAAAACAATGATCTCTTCGTATTCTTCTGAATTATGGGTTCCGACCGATTGCCCGGTCTTTAGCGTCACCAGGCCGGAGTGCATGGATACGGTTTCAGGCGGCCCGTGGAAGATCTCCTGGTAATCGGATGATGAAAGGTTCAATGGAATCACCTTAGGTTGCGGTTTTATTGTGGTGGTATCAGGCTGTTGAGCAATAAGCGATAGGGATGATACCGAAAATGCAATCCCTATTAGCAGAGTTAGCAGGTTTTTCATGATTTTGAAGTGAGGAATTGATATAAAAAGTATAATAATTAGAAGTTATTCAGATTGGTAATATAGAGTCTTTTTTGGAGTGACTCCCCAATACAGGAGCAAACTTGCATTCCGTTCAGAATCTTTGATATCAGTAATATTGTTCCAGCTCATAACATGGCAATCCTGACTAAGATGAACAATGGTATCAGGAGAATCAGCGATGAGCTGAAGGGCTTTCTTTTCACACCTGTTCTCTTGGAACCTGGGTTCATCTGCCCTGGCAAAAGCCAAAAGGATTAGTACAATAGAAGTAATATACACATAATTAACCCTTCTAGGCAAGTGTTTGATCAGAAAATGAGTAGAGATCCCGAAAAGGAAAATCAGGCAGACAGTAACAGGCATGATGGTATCATAGCGAAGTACATTGGGCCTGTACACCCGGTAACCTCCTAATGGAAGCAGGAGGATATATAGAATGGAAAAGACCCCGATCCATCTGGCCAGGATCAGGATTTTCTGAACTTTGGCATCCCCGGATCTTTTCCTCATGAGGAATAGATTGACGACAATTACCAATAGAATAAGTGGAAAGGCGGCCTTCTCAGTAAATTGATAAAAGAATCCGAGGGGAAGTCTTCTATAGAGTTCGAGGAGTGGTATCTTGACGGACTCATTCAACAAGTTATGTGTGCCAAGATATAATGAGTAAAGGCTCATGCATATGGAGATCAGGAAAAAGAAGATCAGGTCACCAGGGATGGCCACCATCGAATGAATTAATCTCTTGAATAAGTTGATGTCATCAATTTTTCTGAAATTTCCCCACCAGGCATGAAACAGAATTAATGGGCAGATGATTACGATGATCCCGGGGATCAAAGGTCCGTTAAAGCTCAAAATGATAATCAGAATCACGAAAGATACTCTGAGAACCCAATTGAAATGAGTAGGTTGCCCGTTCATCCAGGCTCTGTAAAAGGGGAGGAAATATACTAGTAACAGGGTAAGTGGGAGGGCATAGAAAAATGTGTATATAATTGACTGATCAATGATCCCAATGTACGAGTTATACCCGGAAGCCTGAAAAAGAGGCGTTATCAGAATTGCGGCAAGAATAAAATCCGCTCTAAAGATGTTGCCCGATTTGGAGATACAGACAGAAAGCAAATAGAGCATCACGATCTGGACAACTGTTTTCAGAATGGCACTGGACAAATAAATGCTGTCAATTGGATTCACGAAAACCTGCAGGATGAGTGGCATCTGCTTCATATAGAGAGAGGCGGAATAGTGAGCGAAAAACCGGTTTGGATTGGCGTAGGCGGTATCTTTTGTCAGTACGCCAATACCGAATGGATCCTGTAAAACCTGATAATAGGTGGAGCCTTTCGATGGAAGAATAATCTCCGAAATATCTCCATCCAATGGCATATGGTAATGCTGGAGAAAAGAGTAGCAAAGATCACCAAGAAGGAGGATCGCCAGAATGGTATAGATCGTATGTTTTCTCACAAAACTCGTTTCTTCTAAAGTATCCAAACAAAAATAAACAAATAACAGATTGCCTTTCACCAGATAGGTTCAATTAAAATTTGTAATTTTGCAATCAAACAAACCTTAATTCTATGTGCGACTCTTGTGGCTGCGGCGAACCAACCCATATTCATGAACATACACATGAGCATGATAACTCACACGAACATGATCAGCAACATCATCACAACGGTTCTGCATCGACCCATCACGCTGACGATCATGAACATCTTCCCGATGGCCGGGTGATCCTGGTTCAGAAAGATATCCTGGGAGAAAATAACCGGATTGCCGAACGAAACCGGGGTTACCTGGAAGCCAGAGAGGCTGTTTGTTTCAATGTGGTTGGCTCGCCAGGATCCGGCAAAACGACCTTGCTTGAACGGACCTGCAAAGATCTGGGGAAGGAACACATGTTTTATGTCATTGAAGGGGATCAGCAGAGCTCCCTCGATGCAGAACGGATCGAAGCCACCGGTGTGAAGGCAATCCAGATCAATACGGAGTACGGTTGTCATCTCGATGCCGCGATGGTCAATAAAGCGATGAAAGAGCTGGATGTTAAGGAGAAGAGTACTACATTCATTGAAAACGTTGGGAACCTGGTTTGTCCGGCTATGTTCGACCTGGGCGAGACCAAACGGGTGGTCATCTACAGTGTGACAGAGGGGAACGACAAACCACTCAAGTATCCTTATATGTTCCGCTCGGCCCACCTGGCCGTGATCACCAAAACTGACCTGATCCCCTATGTCGACTTTGACCTTGAGCAAGCCCGTGCTGACATCCTGAGAACACATCCTGGAATCGAGATCATTGAACTCTCTGTAAAGAGCGGAGAAGGGCTGGAGGCATGGTATGGCTGGGTGAAGGACGCGAGACGTGAGATGTGAGATGTGAGACGTAAGATGTAAGATGTAAGATGTAAGATGTAAGATGGCTGATACCAGGAGCGGACTGCGGACTGTGGACTGCGGACTGCGGACTGAATCATGAACCACAGGTACTTCATAAAACTTGCCTTTGACGGGACCCGTTACCACGGCTGGCAGATCCAGCAAAATGCCCGCACAGTGCAACAGGTGTTAAATGATGCCTGTTCGATGGTACTGCGGGAACCAGTGAAGCTCACGGGGTGCGGGCGAACAGATACAGGGGTGCATGCCCGCGAGTTTTATGCTCATTTTGAGATCGCCCTCCAACCAGCTGAAGAGGAGTTACAAAAGCTGGTGAATCAACTGAACAGCTTCCTGGATAGTGACATTGTTGTGTATGATATATTTCCGGTAAAACCAAGAATTCATGCCCGGTTCAGTGCAATGTCCAGAACCTATCAATACGTTTTAACCCGGTGCAAAGATCCCTTTCTTGTTCATTATTCCTATTATCACTACGGTGTTCTGGATGTGAATAGGATGAACCGGGGGGCTGATTTTCTACTCTCCATCAGTGATTTCACCTCCTTTTCCAAGGTGAATAATGATACCAAAACCAACATTTGCAGGGTTTCCTGTGCGAAATGGGAACAAACAGGAGATCAACTGGTGTTTACCATTCGGGCAGACCGTTTCCTTCGAAATATGGTGCGTGCGATCGTAGGGACGTTGCTTGAGTTGGGCGCCGGGAAGATCACCTTCGACGAATTCAGGCAGATCGTAGCCAGCAAGAACCGCTCCGGTGCCGGGGAATCGGTCCCTGCGTGCGGGTTATTCCTGGTTGCAGTTGATTATCCTCCAGAATTGTCATTAGAACACTGATAACACTGATGAGACTGATCTTCACAGATCAATCAGTAAAATCTGTATAAATCTGTGTCGTCTGTGTTCAGGTTGTGGCTTGGAGAGATTTTACAGCCTGGATGAGAGCCCGGGATGTCAGGCCATATTTTTCCATCAGTTCCCTCGGTTCTCCAGACTCGCCGAAGTGATCAGGCATCCCGATGATTTTCATCCGGACCGGGTATTCGCAGGCCAGCACTTCGGCCACAGCACTTCCCAGGCCGCCAATTACCTGGTGTTCTTCCGCGGTGATGATGAGTCCCGTTTCCCGTGCAGCTTTCAAAATGATCTCTTTGTCGATTGGTTTGATGGTGTGCAGGTTGATCACACGGACATTGATCTTCTCTTCTTTCAACTGATATGCAGCCTGCAGAGCTTCCCATACCAGGTGACCCGTGGCGATGATGGTAACGTCATCCCCCTGGAGGAGGAGTTGAGCCTTCCCTACTTCAAACGATTGGTTCTCGCTGGTGAAATCGGGCATCGCAGCACGTCCGAAGCGGATGTAAACGGGCCCTTGAACCTGGTGAATTGCATGGTTGGTGGCAATCTTCGTCTGGGTGGCATCACAGGGGGAAAGTACGGTCATGTTGGGAAGTACCCGCATGACTGCCAGGTCTTCCAGTGCCTGATGAGTGGCTCCGTCGGGCCCCACGGAGAGGCCTGCATGTGCACCGCCGATCACCACGTGAAGGTTGTTATAACAAACAGAAACACGGATCTGATCGGTCGTTCGCAGAGCAGCAAACACCCCATAGGTTGAGAACACAGGGATTTTTCCCTCCAGCGCAAGTCCGGCGGCAACACCCACGCAATTCTGTTCTGCGATACCCAGGGAGACAAACTGGTCTGGAAAGCGTTCAGCGAACAGGTTCACACCTACCGATGCGGTAATATCTGCCCCCAGGGCGATCACTTCCGGATGACGAATGCCGGATGCCAGAAGACCTTCTCCAAACCCTGTTTTGGTGGGCTTATCACCCCGGTTGGTGTACCTTCTGCTCATGAGTTCTCCTCTTCAAGTTCACGGACAAACTGCGCTGCTTCACGTTTAGTGGGAGCCTTTCCGTGCCAGCGGTAATCACCTTGAATCGAGCTGACCCCTTTTCCCATCTTGGTATAAGCCAGGATCACCCCTGGTTTGTCTGGCCCTTGTTGCACCAGGTGAATGCTGGTGAGGATGTCCTGGTGGTTGTTCCCATCGCACTCCACCACCTTCCAGCCGAACGCCTTCCATTTCTCTTTCAGCGGTTCCAACGCCATCACCTCTTCTGTCTTTCCGTCTATCTGAACCCCATTCCGGTCGACAATGGCGATCAGGTTGTGAAGTTTCAAATGGGCGGCAGCCATGGCCGCTTCCCATACTGATCCCTCCTGAAGTTCTCCGTCACCCAGGATACAGAAGACACGCCAGGAATGATCATCCATCCTGGCTGCAAGGGCCCTGCCAACAGAGACTGAAAGACCCTGTCCGAGTGAGCCGGCTGATAACTCCAGGCCAGGCAAACCATATTCGCGATCCGGATGCCCCTGCAGGCGGCTTCCAAGCTTTCGGAGAGTACCCAGTTCCTGTTCAGGGAAATAACCACACCTGGCAAGGGTGGTATAGAGTAGTGGAGCCACGTGTCCAATGGAGAGGATAAGACGGTCGCGACCAGGCCAGAGGGGGTCAGCTGGATCATGTTCCAGTACCGAGAAATAGAGGCAGGTAAAAAGATCAGCTAAACCCAGGGATGCTCCAAGGTGCCCGGATCCTGCCCGGGAAAGAGTGATGATAACCGATCTTCGGATCTCCATAGAAATCTCCTGCAACAACAGGGGATCGTTCACCTTGGATTGAATCATGACCTATCGCATATCGATTACTTCCACGTTGTCGTAATCCTTTACGTTGAAGATAAAATCGGAATCTTTTACCGGGACATTCACCTGAAAACGGGTGACTTTGTAAGTAAAGATATTCCCGTTCTGGTCAAAGATCTTGAACGACTTTATTTGTTTCATTTTTTTATCAATGATAACGATCACCTTCTGGTAATTTCCCGGAGTATAAGGGATCAACTCGATGGCTTCCAGGTTCGGATCAGCAGCATCCTTGTCCTGGATGATACGCGATTGATAGTTGGTGTGATAGGAGGTCAGAATATTGGTCGGCGTGATGGCATCCTTCCGTGTGTCCATCTCATTAATCTGTACTTCGTTGGATTCACCGATGTAGGTCCACATCTGGATTCCGTTGCAAAAGACCTCCTGACCTGCCACATAGACCTTATATTTATCTCCGGATACTAGTAGGTTCCCGGTTTTTGATTCATGTATCCGGGCCACTTTGTTATCCATCGAATAGGTGAAATCGGCTTTGATCGAGGAATAGGTCCTGGTCTTGTTGCTGACCTCCTCCAGCAGGGCAGAAGCTTTTTCATCTTTCTGGCCATACCCGGTCGTCCACATGGATACCATTAAAATAACTCCAATAAATGTCTTCATATTTCTATTGTTCATTGTTCATTCTTCATTCTTCATTCCTTGAAGGTACTTATCCAGCGCTACCATCTCCTTAAACTTCACATCCCTGGCTTTGCTTCCTTCGAAGGTTCCCACGATACCGGCTGCTTCCAGCTGGTCAATGATCCTGCCGGCACGATTATAACCAAGTTTTAACTTTCTCTGGATCAGGGATGTGGATCCATGCTGGTGCTGAACAACAAGACGGGCAGCTTCCGCAAAGAGCTCATCCCGCTCATTCGGGTCAAACTCTTTGCCGCTTCCGTTCGCTTCATCGTAATACTCGGGGAGGTGGAAGGCATCGGGATATCCGCGTTGGGAGCCAATGTACTCCGTCACTTTATCCACCTCCGGGGTATCCACGAAGGCACATTGCAGTCTGATCAGATCGCTGCCGGTAGAGAGCAGCATATCGCCCCGGCCAATCAGTTGATCGGCCCCACTGCTATCGAGAATGGTACGGCTGTCGATCTTGGAGATCACCCGGAAGGCGATCCGGGCCGGAAAATTTGCTTTGATGGTGCCGGTGATGATATTCACCGAAGGTCGCTGGGTGGCGATGATCAGATGGATTCCGGTAGCACGGGCCAGCTGTGCCAGCCGGGTCAAAGGCATCTCGATCTCCCGTCCTGACGTCATGATCAAGTCGGCAAACTCATCGATAATCAGCACGATGTATGGCAGAAACTTATGCCCATCTTGAGGATTCAGCTTCCGTTTAAGGAACTTTTCATTGTACTCTTTGACGTTTCTTACCTGGGCATCCCGCAACAGGTCATATCGCGCATCCATCTCAATATTCATAGAGTTAAGCGTCCGGATCACTTTTTTTGTGTCGGTGATGATTGCCTCGTCCGAGTCGGGGAGTTTGGCCAGGTAATGGCGCTCGATTTTAGAGTAGAGGGTAAGCTCAACTTTCTTTGGGTCGATGAGCACAAATTTGACCGTCGCCGGATGCTTCTTATAAAGGAATGAAGCGATGATGGCATTCAGTCCGACCGACTTGCCCTGACCTGTTGCCCCGGCCATGAGGAGGTGAGGCATCCTGGTTAGGTCGGCAATGAAGGTTTCATTGGAGATGGTTTTTCCCAGGACAAACGGGAGTTCAAACGGGGAATTTCTAAACTTCTCAGAAGCCAGCAGCGACTTGATGGAGACGATCTCCGGGTTCCGGTTGGGAACTTCAATCCCGATCGTACCTCTTCCGGGGATCGGCGCAATGATCCGGATACCCAAGGCAGCCAGACTCAGGGCAATATCATCTTCCAGGTTCTTGATACGGGAGATCCGGATGCCCGCTTCCGGGACGATCTCATAAAGGGTGACCGCAGGACCTATCGTAGCTTTTATCTTCTGGATGCGGATATCATAATTGTTGAGCGTCTCCACGATCCGGTCTTTGTTAGCCTCCAGCTCATCCTTGTCGACGTTCAGCGATTCCCCTCCGTAGTCACTGAGAAGGCTCAGGGGAGGGAACTTGAAGTTTCTCAGTTCCAGTGTTGGATCGTAAAGAGAATCGATCCCATAGTGCTCTCCATCTCTACCAGGCAAATCCTGTTCACCTGCAGGTTGCTCGATCTGAAGTTCAATATCAGCATGCGGAATGGTGGGCAGAAATCCATCATCAACTGGTTCAGGTACCTGGGTCTCCTCTTTTTTCGTAGGCTCATTCACTTCAGCCTGTTTATCTTCCAGGATGCTTTCTGAAGGGGAGGAAACTATCCATCTGAAGGGAATGTTGAACATCAGAATCGCAAAACTAAGGCCTGTGAAAACCAGGATTAAGATCAAACCGGAGATGCCGAGGTATTCCATCAACCTGAGGTTCATCTGGTAACCGTAACTACCTCCCAGGATATCATTCGCAGGAGATATCAGCCCGAAAAAAACGGGTAACCAGAGGATGCCGAAAAACGAGTATTTGACGGTCCTGGAGAGTGGGATCAGGGTATAATGAAAAAAGAGCTTTATTCCTGATACAACCAGAACCAGAACGATAAAAAAAGCGGATACCCCGAACCATTTGGTGATAAAAAGGTAAGAGGTAAGCGCACCCGTCTTTCCCATCCAGTTCTCCACTTGGATAGTTTTGTCAAAAAAATACCGAAAGGAGAAGTGGTTAAATACGGTATCAGCGAAGTTGTAATCGACCTTCCACGACTGTAACCAGGAGAGAAATGAGAAAAGAAGGAAGAGTCCGAAAAGCAGGAGAAACAGGCCCAGGACCCTGAGCTTTTGATCCCTTTTTGCAAGTTCCTCTTTCGTCAGATCCTCGTTCGTATTTTCAGGTTTCCTCTTTGGTTTCGCCTTCTTTGCCATGGAGATTCATTACATTCCACCACCCATTTTTGATTGCAGTTCCTCTTTTGTAGTGATGGTATAATCAGAAGGAATATCAAATTCCTTATTGGAGATATTCATCTTTTCAACGGAAATGGCTGTGAATACCATGGTAAATTGAGAGGTGACCATGGAGAATTCCAGCAACACGCCATTGATATCCTTATAAAGCGGATTGTCGAAATTGGGGTTCTGGGCTCCGAAATCTTCACTGAACCAAACCTCATAATTGGATTTGGATCCTCTTTCATCCACCGTAACAACCGCTTTCTTACAGGTATAACCCGCGATGGTTTTGGTTTCGCCGGTAATCTGAACCTCAGGAACAGGCTTATCTTTCATCTCTTCCATGATCTCTTCAGTAGTTTCATGGATGGCATATTTCTGTCCCATCATATTGATCAGGCCAACTCTGTTTTTGTCCGTATAATTGGTGATCTCGATCTGAGCGCCCATTGGGGTCTGGATCTCCGATTTGGCTTTATCTCCTTTGATGGTAATGGTCATCACCTTAGGGAACATGGCCAGCTGGCTTTCAGAGAACTTAGAACTGGGGTAAGTGATCTTGTAGGTTACAACGCCCTGGAATGATTTTTGACCGGCCCAAGCCGAAACCACCATCGTCATCAGGATCGTTACAATGGTCATACGGAGATATTTTCTTTGTTGCATAGCAGGATAGATTTAAGGGTTACTTGGTATGGTGCAAATGTAGTTATTTTACGAATCTCATGAGTTTGTTCCAGCGGATTTTCCCGTCGAACAAACTCTTCTTGTCATCGAGGGAAAACCAGACAAAAACAGCTTCTCCAACGATGTGATCTTCGGGAACGAATCCCCAGTAACGTGAATCGGCTGAATTATGACGGTTGTCACCCATCATCCAGTAATAGTCCATGCCGAATGTGTAACTGGTGGTCTCCTGGCCGTTGATGTAAATCTTCCTGTCACGAATCGCCAGGTCGTTGTTTTCAAATACATCAATGATGCGTCGGTAAATGGGGAGATTTTCCAGGGTGAGCGGAACCGTCACACCTTTTTTCGGTACCACGATAGGGCCGAAGTTGTCGACATTCCAGCGGAAAGCGGAATCGTGAGGAAAGATATTGTGATCCCAGTACCCGGCTGGTATGGACATAGGTTCGATCAACTTTACATTGCTGTAAGTTTTCAGTTTCTCTGCTGCCTGTTCGGTCAGGGTCATCTCATAGTTCCCCTGGTTGTCGGTTGCCACCTGTTCCGTGATGCCGAGTCTCTCCAGGTTCCGTGTATTGATGGAGGAACCGTCGGTACTGACCCGGTAGTTAAACTGTTTCTTTCCCGGATTCTGCTCCTCTTCTCCATTGATGGTTACCACCCGGTCAATGATCTGGATGGTGTCGCCCGGTATCCCAATACATCGTTTGATGAAGTTTTCCCGCTTATCGACCGGCCTGACTATGATATCGCCAAAATTCTGTCTGTTCTTCCACACGTTATCGCGCCCGAACTGCCTGACCAGCTGATAGTAGCTCACATTGCTCTGGAATTTGGCTGAAAGGGTATCTCCATCGGGGTAATTGAAGACAATCACATCCATGTTATCGATCTTCGACCATCCCGGGAAGCGACGGTAGGGAAGTTCAATCCATTCAAGGTAGGATCTGGTGTCTTCCGTAAGAGGCATCGTATGGTGAACGAAAGGGAATGATAGTGGGGTATTGGGAACCCGGGCCCCGATGTTGATCTTGCTAACGAAAAGATAGTCGCCGATCAACAGGCTCTTTTCCATGGAAGATGTAGGGATGGTATAGGCTTCCACGAGGAAAATCCGGATGATGCTTGCCGCGATGACGGCAAAAATAATGGCATCCACCCATTCACGTATAAAACTCTTTTTGGGAGGAGTAGCTTCTGCAGGATCGGTGTAGTGCTCTTTAGGAGAGAAGCCGAGGTAGGGGAGGTAGGCAAAAGGGAAGAGAACAGCGAGTGCCTGGGCCCTAAGCCCATATTTACCGAAACATTTGGCGATCTCTACGATCATGAGGAGCACGACAAAGACATTGATGAAAGGAATCAGCAGGAAAATGTACCACCAAAGTGGTTTCTTGATGATTCTCAGCCAGATATAAAAGTTATAGAAGGGGATCAGGATGATCCATCCCTTCTGTCCCGCTTTCTCGAAGATGGCCCATAGACCAACCATAGAGAGGATGAAAAAAAGGATGGTCAGGATCAGATAGATGTTCATTTTATTGGAATTGGTTGAGGTTCAAACGATGGTTTACGGATCTTATTTCGTATTTCGTAATTCGGGTCGGTTGTTATCGGGGGTCGGTTGTCGGTTGTCGGTTGTCCAGCAGGTCTTTCATTTCAAAGAAACCTGTTTTACCAACTACCCATTCTGCTGCCAGGATGGCTCCAAGGGCGAATCCCCGTCGGCTTTTAGCCGTATGGATAATCTCGATTTGGTCTTCCTGGGATTCATACACAACTTTATGAGAGCCGGTGACCTCTTCGACACGATGAGAACGGATTCCCAGGTCACCCGGGTTCCCGGTTGACTCTCTCACCCACTTCTCTTTTCGTCCGTGATGGTGGATGATGTCATTAGCCAGTATGATAGCAGTGCCACTTGGAACATCTAGTTTGTGTATGTGATGGGTCTCCTCCAGTGAAATCTCGTAATCAGGCCGGTTTGACATCAGGGATGCCAGCCTGCGGTTCAGTTCAAAAAAGATATTGACTCCGATGCTGAAATTAGGAGCCCAGAAGAGGGTTTGTTTTCTGGCTATGCATTCGCTCCGGATCTCATCAATCTGTTCATGCCATCCTGTAGTTCCTACCACTACCGGAACTCCAGCTTCGAAGCAGAAGTGAATGTTGGCCACCACACTCTCCGGAGTGGAGAAGTCGATTGCCACTTCAGCTCGGGTTAAGTCAGGAAATCCTGTTTCCCACTCTTCCGGCTGATCGATTACCAGGACAATCTCATGACCCTTCTCTTCGGCTAGCTTTTCAAGCTCCTTTCCCATTTTTCCATATCCAAGCAGTGCATATTTCATGGGATTCGTTCTTGTTAAAAATGAAGGCAAAGTCTAATCCCTGGCTGAACCTGTAAGGATTGAGCTGGAAGAAGCAGGTCGGGAGTGATGCGGAGCGACAGATTTTGGTTGACGTTATAGGTATAGAGATGTGCATCCACCGCGGCATCGATGATGTTCAACACATACCACAATGCGGTGATCAGGACACTGATCTCCAGGTTTCGTTGGTAATATTCCGTAGCGCTCAGCAACTCGCTCTCATTGTATTTATTTACCAGGAAAGCGTAGTTACCGTTATAATTTCCGTTTACCCTTTCAATATATGCCGACCGGTAAATCAGGTAACTTTCGGTGTTGGTATAGATGAAGTAAGTCATCACCCCAAACCCTGCGTAGATGATGGGAAGCTTCCAGTATTTGTGGTTGTAGATTTGTCCGAGTCCAGGTAAAATGGCGGAATAGATGGTTGCTTTGTGAGGACTGTGCTTCTTCATCAGTACCGAATCAGCTATCCGAACAGTGTCAGTAACAGTTTGAGCTGCAGCAGATTGGATTAACCGTATTCCGAAGAACATGGATAAAACAAGGAGGATCTGCAGTGATGAACGGAGCACGGGGGATTGCCTATGTGATTTATGGTTCAAGCCGGGCAAAGATCTGTTTTAACTCCTCTTCTGAACGAAACGGGATGGTAATGGTGCCGGCTCCATTTCTGTTCACCTGGAGTTTTACCAGGGTATTGAGCCGGGTGTTCAAACGCTCCCGGAGCACCGAAAATTCCGGGGGGAGCTCCGTTGTTGTCTTGCTGGAGGGCGAAGACGGTTGGGTGTGAGCCGATCGGACTAACGATTCTACCTCCCTGACTGAAAGGTCTTTAGCCAGAATTTGGTTGAAGATGCGGATCTGAGCAGAAGTGTTTTCAAGGGTAATAAGCGCCCGCGCGTGCCCCATGGTGATCTTTTTTTCCCGGATAGCGATCTGGATCTCAGCAGGGAGTTTGAGGAGGCGCACGTAGTTAGAGATGGTGGATCTGTCTTTGCCCACCCGCTGGCTAAGCTCTTCCTGTTTGATCTGGCACTCTTCCATCAGGCGCTGGAAACTGATTCCCACCTCAATCGGATTGAGGTCTTCCCGCTGGATGTTCTCCACCAGTGCCATCTCAAGCATCTGTTCGTCGTTGGCCACCCGGATGTAAGCGGGAACCTCAGTAAGACCGGCTACCCGTGCGGCTTTTATCCTTCTCTCCCCAGCGATCATCTGGAACCGGTCGTTGCCCAGCTTCCGAAGGGTGACCGGCTGGATGATCCCCTGGTGCTGGATCGACATGGCCAGGTCGGCCAGTTCAGCCCTGTCAAAATCGGTGCGGGGTTGATACGGATTGGCCTCGATGTCTTCAACCGGGATCATGGCAACCGACCCGATAAGTTGATTAACCTGCACCTCCCTGGGGGCCTCCTCCAGTTCGCTTCCTTCAAGAAGTGCACTTAGACCCCTTCCCAGTGCTTTTTTCTTTCCTGACATATCAGACCTCTAATTGTTTTTCTGAGTTGGATATCCGGGTAAGTTCATTTTTCTGCAGGATCTCGCGGGCTAGGTTAAGGTAGTTGGCAGCGCCAATGCTGTTGATGTCATATGTCATAATCGTGTCACCAAAACTGGGAGCCTCACTCAGCTTGATATTCCGGTTGATCACGGTCTCAAAAACCAGTTGATTAAAATGTGTCTGCACCTCTTCCGCTACCTGCCTGGAGAGGTTCAGACGACTGTCGAACATGGTCAGCAGGATGCCTTCTATATTCAGTGCCGGGTTAAGTCTGGCCTGCACGATCTTAATGGTATTAAGCAGTTTCCCCAATCCTTCCAGGGCAAAATACTCACACTGGACCGGGACGATCACCGAATCAGCAGCAGAAAGAGCATTCACCGTAATCAGACCGAGCGATGGCGAACAGTCGATCAGGATGAAAGTGTAATCCTCTTTGATTTTGGCTATCACCTTTCGCATCATCTTCTCCCGGTTAGGCATATTGATCATTTCGATCTCAGCTCCAACCAGGTCGATGTGGGCAGGAAGCAGATCCAGGAATGGAGTGGAGGTATTGAGGATAATATTTCGCGGATCCACATCATCCATGATGCATTCGTAAATGCTGGTTTTGATGTTCCGTGGATCGAAACCCACTCCGGAAGTGGCATTCGCCTGCGGATCGGCATCGATGATCAGGGTTTTATGCTCCAGTACAGCCAGCCCGGCAGCCAGGTTAATGGCTGAAGTGGTCTTACCCACACCTCCTTTTTGATTTGCAATGACAATGACTTTTCCCATGGGTGCAAAAATACATTTTAATGATGAGACCCCTCAAAGATGTTGATAAGTTTTCGGGAAGCAACACAAGCTGCCCATGGGACAGCTTGCAAATCTGTTATCTGTGCCGGAATTACTTGTCGTCGGTATCTGAAGTCAGGTCTTCGAAACTGATATCCGTGTGTTTGTTCTTCCCTTCACTCTCTTTTGGAACCTCTTCCCTTGGCCTTTCTTCGCGTGGCTCCGGCATGGATTGTTCGCTTTTGATGTAGTCGATGACCTCAGTCAGACCTTCTGTAAATTTATTGAAATCTTCTTTATAGAGAAATAGCTTGTGCTTTTCGTAAAAGAATTTTCCCTGGTCGTTGTTGAACCGTCTCTTGCTTTCTGTAATGGTAAGGTAATACTCCTCTGAGATCGTTGCTTTCACATCAAAAAAGTAGGTCCGCTTTCCTGCTCTGACAGCTTTCGAAAAGATTTCGCCCCTATCCCTGTCTTTCTTTTCGTTTTCTTCCATTTTTGCACAATTATGGTTAGAACGCAAAAATAAAAATATTCTTTGAAACAAAAAGTTTATTTCAATGAATTGCGTAACTTTGCAAACCAATTTGCAACCGCCTCAACATGTTCTTTTTCATAGCTGATTTATGTTAGGAAGGAGACATTTCAGAATCAAAGTCCTTCAGAACTTGTATGCCTATTTCCAGGGGGGGGAATCCCGGATCGAGATGGCAGAAAAGAACCTCTTGTTGAGTATCGAAAAAATTACCGAACTTTATTTCATCCAGATCTCCTTCTTTCTCGAAGTGGCCGACTTTTACATCCGCCGGATGGAAGAGGCCAAACACAAGTTTTATCCTACCTACGAAGAGTTGAATCCCAACACCAAGTTTGCTTCCAATCAGATTCTTATTAAACTTCGTGAAAATGAGGATCTTACATCTAGAATTCGGGAGTATAAGATCAGCTGGACGGAAGAACAGGATACTACCCGGAAGGTCTACCAACGAATCCGCGAGAGCAAAGAACACAGGGATTATCTCTATTCCGGAGAGAGCTCATTCAAAGAGGATCAGGAGTTTGTGAACCGGTTCCTGAAAAAGTACTTGTTGCGCTCTCCCGAGTTGCAGTTTTTCTGTGAAGAGCGCTCCATCCACTGGGCGGACGATTTTGAAGTGGCAGCCTCCTTGGTGCTGAAGACAATCCGCCTGCTTACTCCGGAATTTCCTGCAACGAACCCGTTACCCTCGCTAGTTAGTAAAGATCTGGAAGAGGATGGAAAGGAAGAACGTCAGTTCATTGTGGAGCTGTTCCGGAAGACCATCGTTCACAGTGATGAGTTTGAACAAAAAATCAAGGGAAGGTTAAAGAACTGGGAACTCGACAGGATTGCCCTTACAGATATCATCCTCATTAAAATGGCCCTGGCGGAGTTTCTCTTTTTTCCAACCATTCCGGTCAAGGTAACACTGAATGAGTACATCGAACTCTCCAAGCAGTTCAGTACCGCGAAGAGTAAGCTTTTCATCAATGGCATCCTGGATAAACTGGTCTCCGATCTGATTGAAGAAGACCGGATTCAAAAGAGTGGTCGTGGGTTGATCAACTAATTTCCATCCTTCATAATAAAGAAAAGAGCTTCACGTTTGTTAAAGATATAAACAGAGAACCTATCGTGTCAAAATTACTCGGAATAATTATTCTCGGTATCCTCAGCGGAGTGTTTTTGTTGCCGGTCTCAGCGCAGATCGGGGGGAATCATACCTACCAGTTTCTGACCCTGACCAATTCGGCCCGGATGGCAGGGATAGGGGGCAACGCACTCACGGTGATGGATAACGATATCACCCTCACTATTGCCAATCCTTCCCTGATTACGCCTGAAATGCACAACCAGCTGGCGTTGAGTTATGTTAACTATTTCACCGGTAATAACATCGGCTTTGCCATGTATTCCCGCACATTTCAAAAGGCGGGTAGTTTTGTGGCTGCCCTGCAGTTCAGCGATTATGGGAAATTCCAGGGGGCAGATGCTGCCGGAAACAAAACCGGTACCATCAGCGCTTCCGAATATGCCCTTTCCATAGGGTGGGGCCGAACGCTGACCAACCATTTTTCGATCGGAGCCAATGCGAAACTCATATACTCCCACCTCGATACCTATAATTCCTTCGGGATCGCTGTGGATGTAGCCGGATCCTACTTTACGAAAGACAAGCTGTTTACGGCCTCCCTCATGGCCCGGAATATAGGGTCCCAGATTGTCCCTTACCGTGCCGGCCAGTATGAATCGCTTCCCTTTGAACTGCAGCTAGGTCTGTCGCAGGGATTAAAACACCTCCCGCTGCGTTTCTTTTTACTATTAACCAACTTGCAGAGGTGGGATCTGCGTTACACCGATTCCAATGACCCGAAGAACCAGGTAGACCCCTATACCGGGCAGGTGAATGAGAAGGGCGGCATCAGCAAATTTGCGGATAACCTCATGCGCCATATCGTCTTTGGTGGTGAACTCACCATTGCCAAGGTATTCTCTATCCGGCTGGGGTACAACTACCAGCGACGCCAGGAATTAAAATTGTATGAACGAACCGGTCTGAGCGGCTTCAACTACGGCATTGGCTTCCGGGTTAAAATGTTCAACTTCAGCTATACTCATGCCACCTACCAGGCTGGCAGTCCCAATCCCAACTACGTGACGATTGCAGTGAACCTGCAGGAGTTTTCTAAAAAGAGGTGATGAGGTGATGAGGTGATGAGGTGACCGAGTCACTACATCCACCACTTCCACCACTTTCACCACTTTCACCAAAGCTTTATTATCACTATCTTTGTCCCTGAACTCAGTCATCCATGATCGTCACGATTGATCCCAACAGCGGCTTTTGTTTTGGAGTGGTTTACGCCATCCAGGTGGCGGAGCGTGAGCTTGCCGAATCCGGGAAACTTTACTGCCTGGGAGATATTGTCCACAATAACATGGAGGTGCAACGCCTGAAAGAGATGGGTCTCATCATCATCGATCACCATGACCTGCCTCGCCTGCATAACTGCAAGGTAATGATCAGAGCACATGGGGAACCTCCGGAAACATACGAAATCGCTTTGAAAAATAACATTCACCTGGTGGATGCATCCTGTCCGATCGTACTGAACCTTCAGCAGGAGGTGAAGTACGGGTACGAGGATATGATGGAACTGAACGGACAGATCGTCATCTATGGCAAGGAGGGTCACGCTGAGGTGAATGGATTGAAAGGACAAACAAACGGAAAGGCCATCGTGGTTGGCGATGAAATGGACCTGGAAATGATCGATTTCACCAGACCGGTAAGGTTATACTCACAGACAACTAAAAGTGTGGAGGGATTCAGGAAGATCGTTCAGATGATTGAATCCCGGATGACAGAAGTTGGCCTTGATGGGAATGTTGATTTTCAGTGGAGTGACAGCATCTGCCGGCAGGTTTCCAACCGATCCACCCTGCTCAAGGGATTTGCCTCACGGTATGAGGTGATCATCTTTGTCAGCGGACTGAAAAGCTCCAACGGGATGGTCCTCTTCCAGGTATGTAAAGAGATGAATACGAACACCTATCTGGTTTCTGAGAAGGGGGATTTGCAGAGGACATGGTTTGAAGGACATCATTCTGTAGGAGTATGTGGCGCCACCTCCACACCGATGTGGCTGATGGAAGAGGTGGGAAAAGAGATCAGGAAAATGAGCATAACCCATGCATCTGCATAAAATCACCCTCCATAATTTCAAGAACTATCCGGAATTGGAGTTTACCTTTTCCGGCAAGATCAATTGTTTTGTAGGGAATAACGGGGTAGGGAAGACCAACCTGCTGGATGCCATCCATTACCTCTCCTTTTGTAAGAGCTATTTCAATCCCAATGACGTTCAGAACATCCGTAATGAAACGGATTTTTTTGCTATTCACGGAAGCTACTATCGCCAGAACGACACCGTTGAACAACTGCAATGTATCCAGAAACGGAATCAACGAAAGAAATTCCTTTACAACAAAAAGGAATATGACAGGCTGGCCGACCATATCGGTCAGTTTCCCCTGGTGATGATCTCCCCTTCGGACCGGGATCTGATCAATGACGGCAGTGAACTGCGCAGACGTTACATCGACAGCGTCATAGCACAGTTCGACAAACTTTACCTCGACGACCTGATCAACTACAATAAGGCGCTCTACCAGCGGAACGTCCTCCTTAAATCATTTGCCGAACGAAAGTATTTTGATTTGGAGGCGCTCGAGATCTGGAGTGAACAGATGATTGTCCTGGGATCGAACATTTTTCAGCGGCGAAGCGACTTCCTTAAGGGGTTCGTTCCGCTCTTTCAACACTATTTCAGTTTTATCAGCGGAGGCAAGGAGCAGGTGGACATGAACTACCTGAGTCAGCTGCTGACAGGATCATTCAGCGATCTGATACAGCAGGCGCTTGAACGCGACCGGGCAGCACTCTTCTCCACGGTGGGTATTCATAAAGACGACCTGGAGTTTCTTATGGAGGGCTACCCACTGAAACGATTTGGTTCCCAGGGGCAGCAAAAATCCTATGTGATTGCCATCAAACTGGCCCAGTTCGAATATACCCGAAAGGTGAACGGTTTTAAACCCATCCTGTTGCTGGATGATATCTTTGATAAACTGGATGATCACCGCGTGCAGCAGGTGATCCGACTGGTCAGTGAAAACAGTTTCGGCCAGGTTTTCATCACTGATACACAAGAAGAAAATATCCGGAAGATCTTTGATCCGCTGGCAATCGACCATAAAATTTTTCGGATCAACAGAGATCCAGTCTATGAAAAAAGCCAATGATTTTACTCTTCGCGAAGCCATCCAGGAGTTCCTGAGTGCTTACCGTCTTGATGATAAATTGCTTGAAAAACAGGTAATTGAGTTGTGGGGGAGCGTAATGGGAAAGATGGTGAGTAACCACACTAAGGATCTGTACATCCGGAATAAAAAGCTTTACGTGAAAGTGGATTCAGCTGCTCTTCGTAGTGAACTCAGTTATACCCGCGAAAAAATCCGCGATGTGCTGAATAAAGCAGTCCAGGCAGATGTCATCACCGAGGTAATTAT
>JBDROF010000098.1:0-46841 GCA_043810345.1 Bacteroidota bacterium
AACCGGTACCAGGTGGTGGCTGTCAGGGCCGGTGGCTGGTAGTTCAGGCTGGTTGCGCCGGTAATGTTGGTCCAGGTGGTTCCGTTTGGCGAGTTCTGCCACTGGTAGGTGTACGGCGTATTTCCACCAGTTGGCGCGGTACCTGTCAACAGAGCCGGTGTGGTGTTATAACAGATGCTCTGGCTGGCAGCAATGGTTCCCGCAACTAAGTTTCCATAAACCGTAATGGTGACGGAGTTGGTGGTCACGGTTCCGCATCCGGAAGCCGAGGTCTGGTTCAACCGGTACCAGGTGGTCGCTGTCAAAGCAGGAGGCTGGTAGTTCAGGCTGGTCGCACCCGTGATATTTGTCCAGGTAGTTCCATTGGGTGAGCTTTGCCATTGGTAAGTGTATGGTGTATTCCCACCCGTTGGAGCCGTACCGGTCAACTGAGCCGGAGTAGTGTTATAGCAAATGCTCTGGTTAGACGCGATCGTTCCGGCCACCAGGTTCGGATAGACCGTGATGGTAACGGTGTTGGTAGTGACCGTGCCACAACCACTGGCAGAAGTCTGTTGCTGACGATAGTAGGTCGTAGCTGTCAGGGCCCCGGGCTGGTAATTGATCCCGGTAGCGCCCGAGATATCAGTCCAGGTGGTTCCGTTGGGTGAGCTTTGCCACTGGTAAGTATACGGCGCATTCCCTCCTGTGGGTGCCGTTCCGGTTATTTGAGCCGGTGTCGTGTTGTAGCAGATACTCTGGCTGGCAGCAATTGTTCCCGCTACAAGGTTGCCATAAACGGTAATGGTCGCGGTGTTGGTGGTGACGGTTCCGCATCCGCTGGCCGAGGTCTGGTTCAAGCGGTAGTAAGTGGTCTGGATCAATACTCCCGGCTGGTAAGTCAACGAGGTTGCCCCGATAATATTGGCAAAGATGATATTATCGATCGAACTCTGCCACTGGTAGGTATAGGGCGTATTGCCACCCGTAGGAGCCGTTCCGGTTAGCAGAGCTGGCGTGGTGTTGTAACAGATGCTCTGGTTCGCTGCAATGGTTCCTGCCACTAAGTTTCCATAAACTGTGATGGTGACGGTGTTGGTTGTCACGGTCCCGCACCCGCTGGCCGAGGTCTGGTTCAACCGGTAGTAGGTAGTTGAAGTCAGCGCGCCCGGCTGGTAGTTCAGTGAAATGGCTCCGGTAATATTGGTAAAGGTGATATTATCCGGTGAACTCTGCCACTGATAAGTGTATGGCGTATTTCCACCTGTAGGAGCCGTACCGGTCAACTGAGCCGGTGTGGCGTTGTAACAGATGCTCTGGTTAGCCGCGATGGTCCCTGCAATCAGGTTCGGGTAAACGGTGATGGTCACGGTGTTGGTGGTCACTGTTCCGCACCCGGAAGCCGATGTCTGGTTCAACCGGTACCAGGTGGTTGCTGTCAAAGCTCCCGGCTGGTAGGTGAGCGTGGTAGCTCCGGTAATATTGGTAAAGGTGATATTATCCGGTGAACTTTGCCACTGGTAGGTGTAGGGCATATTTCCTCCCGTGGGAGCGGTCCCGGTCAGCAGGGTCGGAGCGGTATTGTAACAGATGCTTTGGCTTGAAGTGATGGTTCCTGCTACCAGGTTACCATAGACGGTAATGGTCACGGTATTGGTAGTAACTGTTCCACAACCTGAAGCCGAGGTCTGATTCAACCGGTAATAGGTGGTCACGGTCAGTGCTCCCGGTTGATAGGTGAGTGCGGTAGCTCCGGTAATATTGGTAAAGGTGATATTATCCGGAGAACTCTGCCACTGGTAGGTGTAGGGGGTATTGCCACCAGTTGGAACCGTGCCGGACAACTGGGCCGGCGTGGTGTTGTAGCAGATGCTTTGGTTAGCCGCGATGGTCCCTGCAATCAGATTCGGATAAACGGTGATGGTCACGGTATTGGTAGTAACCGTTCCACATCCCGAAGCCGAGGTCTGGTTCAACCGGTACCAGGTGGTGGCTGTCAAAGCTCCCGGCTGGTAGTTGATTCCGGTCGCTCCCGTTATATTTGTAAAGGTGATATTGTCGGGGGAGCTTTGCCACTGGTAGGTGTAAGGCGTATTGCCGCCTGTTGGAGCCGTACCGGTCAATTGTGCGGGAGTGGTGTTGTAGCAAATGCTCTGATTAGCTGCAATGGTTCCAGCTGCAAGGTTCGGGTAAACGGTGATGGTCACGGTGTTGGTAGTAACCGTTCCGCATCCCGATGCCGACGTCTGGTTCAGCCGGTACCAGGTGGTTGCTGTCAAAGCGCCCGGCTGGTAGGTGAGCGCGATAGCTCCGGTAATATTGGAAAAGGTGATATTATCCGGAGAACTCTGCCACTGGTAAGTGTAGGGCGTGTTCCCTCCTGCGGGAGCCGTTCCGGTTAATTGAGCCGGTGTCGTGTTGTAGCAGATACTCTGGTTTGCAGCAATTGTTCCCGCCACAAGGTTGCCATAAACGGTGATGGTCACGGTGTTGGTGGTCACTGTTCCGCACCCGGAAGCCGATGTCTGGTTCAACCGGTAGTAGGTGGTTGCTGTCAAAGCGCCCGGCTGGTAGGTAAGCGCGGTAGCTCCGGTAATATTGGTAAAGGTGATATTATCAGGAGAATTCTGCCACTGGTAGGTGTATGGTGTATTGCCACCTGTTGGAGCAGTTCCAGATAATAGAACGGGAGTCGTGTTATAACAGATGCTCTGGCTGGCAGTTACATTTCCTGCAGCCAACTGAGGATAAACAGTAACCGGATAAGAGGTAGCCGAAGCAGCCGTACAACTATTTGCATTAGTATAATTAACAGTAACACTCTGGGGGCCTGAAGTCATCCATGCAACCGTAACGGTATTGTCCGTAACACCTCCACCGGTAGTAATGACACCTCCTGAAGAAACGGTCCAGGTATACCCGGTCATTCCGGTCTCGGTGGTGTAAATGTTTCCGGTAGCGCCATAACAAACTGGAGTCGGCCCTGTAATAGTAGGCACCGGCAAGGGATTCACGGTTATCGGTTTTGTTGTTGGAGTGACCGTACACCCGTTAGGATCCACGTAGGTTACCGAGATGGATTGTGCTCCGGCAGTGTTCCAGGTCACTGTGGCAACCTGGCTCGTACCTCCAGCGGTGATGGTACCGCCTGCTGAGATGGACCAGGAATAGTTCGTATTTCCAGGATCGGTGGAATAGATCACACCGGCGGTTCCCGCACAAGCTGATCCTTGTCCGTTGATAGCCGGATTGATGATGGCGTTGACCGTCACCGTGTATGTGGTCGGTGATGCAGGCGTACAACCATTCCCGTCAGTATAGGTCACAGTTACATACTGCGTGCCCGGCGTATTCCAGGATACCGAGATCTGATTGGTCCCCTGGCCTAAATCGATGGTCCCTCCGGCAGAGATGGTCCAGAGGTACCCGGTCATCCCATTTGCCGTCGAGTACAGGAATCCGGAAAAGCCCGGACAAACTACGCTGGGACCTGTGACTACCGGTACCGGTACCGGGTTTACCGTTATTGTAACCGTATTCGTCGACAGGGTACCACAACCACTGGAAGAGGTCTGGTTCATCCGGTAGTAGGTGGTCTGTGTAAGCACACCCGGTTGATAGTTCAGGTTCGTAGCACCTGTGATATTGAGGAAGGTGATATTATCGGTCGAGCTTTGCCACTGATATGTATAGGGTGTGTCCCCGCCAGTTGGAGCCGTTCCGGTCAGTTGAACCGGGGCAGTATTGGAACAGATGCTCTGGTTGGAGGCGATCGTACCCGCGACAAATTGCGGATAGACCGTGATGGTCACCGTATTGGTGGTACCCGTTCCGCAACCCGAAGCCGAGGTCTGGTTCAACCGGTACCAGGTGGTCTGGGTCAGGGCGCCCGGCTGGTAATTCAGGCTGGTCGCGCCGGTTATGTCTGCGAATGTGATATTATCTGCAGAACTTTGCCACTGGTACGAATAGGGGGCGTTGCCTCCCGTTGGAGCCACGCCATTCAACTGCGATGGGGTGGAATTGTAACAGATGCTCTGATCGGCAGAAATAGATCCCACTACAAAGTTCGGATAAACCGTAATCGTCACCGTATTGGTGGACAGGGTGCCGCAACCCGAGGCTGAACTCTGGTTCTGACGGAAATAGGTCGTTTGCGTCAGGGCGCCGGGCTGATAATTAAGCCCCGTCGCGCCGGTGATATCGGCAAAGGTGATGTTGTCGGCCGAGCTCTGCCACTGGTACAAATAGGGAGCATTTCCCCCTGTGGGTGCCACTCCAACAAGCTGGGCCGGAGTAGTATTGTAACAAATGCTCTGATCAGCCGAGATAGAACCCACCACGAAATTGGGATATACGCTGATAGTCACCGTGTTGGTGGTCAGGGTGCCGCATCCCGATGCCGAGGACTGATTCTGCCTGTACCAGGTGGTCTGTGTCAGCGCACCAGGCTGATAGTTGAGCCCGGTGGCTCCGGAAATATCGGAGAACGTGATGTTATCTGTCGATACCTGCCATTGATAGCTGTAGGGCGCATTCCCTCCTGTCGGCGCCACTCCGTTCAACTGGGCCGGAGCCGTGTTGTAACAGATACTCTCATCAGAGGAGATCGATCCGACCACAAAGTTCGGATATATGGTAATGGTTACCGTATTGGTGGTCCCCGTTCCGCACCCGCTGGCCGAGGTCTGGTTCAACCGGTAGTACATGGTCTGGGTAAGAGCCCCCGGAGCATAGTTCAGGCTGGTCTCCCCAGCGATATCCGTGAAGGTCACGTTATCGGCCGAACTTTGCCATTGATAGGTATAGGGGGTGTTCCCGCCAGTAGGGGCAACGCCATTCAGCTGAGCGGGTATGGTGTTATAACAGATGCTCTGGTCGGCTGAAATTGAACCAACGACAAAGTTGGGATAAACCGTGATGGTAACGGTGTTGGTGGTGAGGGTCCCGCAACCCGAGGCCGAGGTCTGGTTCAACCGGTAATAAGTGGTCTGTATCAGCGCACCCGGTTGATAGTCAAGGCTGGTGGCGGTGGTAATGTTCGAGAAGGTAACATTATCGGTCGAGCTTTGCCACTGATAGGTGTAGGGTGTGTTACCGCCACTGGGGGCGACTCCGTCCAGCTGGGCTGGTAGTGTGTTGTAGCAAATGCTCTGGTCAGCGGAGATGGACCCCACCGTGAAATCGGGATATACCGTGATCGTCACGGTATTGGTGGTAACGGTCCCGCAACCCGATGCCGAGGTTTGGTTCAGCCGGTAGATGGTGGTTTGTGTCAGGGCCACCGGCTGGTAGTTCAGAGAGGTTGCTCCGGAAATATCCGTGAAGGTGACATTATCGGTTGAACTTTGCCACTGATACGTATAGGGTGCATTCCCACCGGTCGGAGCCAACCCATTCAACTGAACGGGAGTGGTATTGTAACAGATGTTCTGGTCAGCAGAGATCGATCCTGCAATAAAATCCGGATACACCGTAATCGTAACGGTGTTGGTGGTGACTGTTCCACAACCGTCAGATGAGGTCTGATTCTGACGATAGTAGGTAGTCTGTGTCAATGCCCCGGGAGAATAATCCAAGCTCGTTGCCCCGGGAATATCGGTAAATGTGACGTTATCGGTTGAGCTTTGCCACTGATACGAATAAGGCGTATTTCCGCCTGTTGGAGCCACACCAACCAGCTGAGCCGGTGAGGTGTTATAACAGATGCTCTGATCTGCGGATATTGATCCGGCAACAAACAGAGGATATACCGTGACATTGTACGATGTCGCTGTAGTGGCGGTGCATCCGTCCGAATTGGTATAGTTGACGCTAACGCTCTGCGATCCGCTGGTGTTCCAGGTGACCGTGACGGTATTTTCAGTGGGAGCTCCTCCGGAGGTGATACTACCACCCACAACGGTCCAGGCATAACCGGTCATCCCGTTTTCGGTGGTATAGACGTTCCCGGTTGCACCGTAACAAACAGCCGAAGGCCCGGAGATCGTGGGAACCGGCAGGGCATTGACCGTTACATTCTTAACGGTGGGAGTTGAGGCGGAACATCCATTGGAATTGGAATAGTTTACGCTGACCGTTTGTGCGCCTGCGGTATTCCAGGTCACCGTGATTTGGTTGGTGCTACCTCCTCCGGTGATGGTTCCGCCGGCAGAGACAGACCACGAATAGCCGGTCATCCCGCTTTCGGTGGTATAAGTGATCCCCGTGGATCCTGCACACAAAGGTGTTGCACCAGTTATCGTGGGAACCGGTATAGAGAACTCGTACGCTCCGATATCCGGAGGATTACCTCTGGTCACTCCGGCGTAATCCGTCGTGATGCCCAAAACGGCAATGCCTGCGCCATCCAGATCCGCCTGGCAGGTGCGCAGGTCGGTATTGGAGAAGAAATTCGGATTGACCGACTTGGAGGAAGCATCTCCGGTGCTTGTCGCCTGCCAGAAAGCCAATGTGGACTGATCGGCTACGCCCCATAATCCAAGGGGTGAAACCGAAGAATAGAGGTCATTGTAATCGGATGCAACTCCAGTAGTGTTTGAAGCTCCGATTGCATAGGGTTTGATGGATCCTCCTGAACGGTCATTATACAGGATATTGTTTTTCAATGTCACCAAAGAAGCCGCAGATTTCAGGAAACCATAGCTGGCATTGCTGCCTGAACCCGTTCCGAAAAGATTTATGGAATTATAATAATAATTGTTTGCCCCCGTGCTGGCATCCTGAATCCCGTAAATCCGGGTTTCGCCGTCTGTCCCCTGGCCGATCGAGATCAGGTTATTATAGTACGAACTACTGCCGGCGCTGTTATACAGTCCATAAACCTGAGGGGAGTTGGTTCCGGTACCCGTACCCAGGGCGCTGACATTATAAATAAAATTTTTATGAACGGTCCCGTTCACCCAGGCTCCTGAATTGATGATGCCACCCGCCGTATAGGCGCTTGTTCCCGGGTTGGTATTCTGGATATTGTAGATGGTATTTCCTTCCACATTGCCTGAAATAGTTGTGGCGAGAACGATTCCTACTGGCAGAAAAGACAATCCGGTGGATGTCGAGTTCGATTCAATATTCCTGATAATATTGTTTTTTATATTCACTCTCCCGCCCGCGACATAGATACCGCAGGTTCTGTCCCCGCCGGCATTGTAATAGGCCACGTTCCCAATGAGGTTGTTTTGTATGTCCACAATCCCGGCCGCAACGTGGATAATACCATTATCATACCCATTCCGGATGGTGTCGGAAGACAGGGCCCCTCCCCCGAAGGTATTTCCGGTCACGGTGCCCACATTTACCATCCCGGTTGCGATATATAACCCCCATACATTTGTTGAGCTGCCTGTGCCCGTAGATCCGAAATTGGACAGGGTATTTCCCTGAACGCTCGTGGGCGTGGTCATTCCAACAGAAAGATAGATTCCATAGATCTGCCCGGTGGTTCCGGTGGTCTGCAAGGCAGCCCCCGTTCGCGTGGCAGTTGAACCTCCAAAATTATTTCCTGAGATGGTATGCCCGTTTCCGGCGGCGATGTTGATCCCGTACAGCGTACTTGCCCGGGGAGCCGTCTGGTAGATACTGTTATTGGTCAGTACCATCCCGTCTCCATTACCTGTCGAACTGATATTGACTCCATAGTTGGTAAAGTTCAGGAATTCATTCTCAGAAAAGGTGAGACCGGAATTCTCTCTTCCCGCCGTTCCGAGGGAATAAACCAAATTGTAAGGCACACCTACTCCATCACTTCTGTCACGAATAATATTTTCAGCGATAGTGTTATTATCATTTCCAACCAGTACTGTAGAAGTACTGAAAACAATCACACCGGAGGTAGTCCCGGTACTGGCTCCTTCAATAAAACAGTTCCGGATGGTATTGTTTGTAGCGTCATTGAGGAAGGCAAGAGTGGGATTCGAGGCATTGGTGTTCCGGAATCTCAGGTAGCGACCCGATCCCGCGAATCGTCCGTCAACGGTCACACGGTCGGCGCCGTCCAAACGGATCATGCTATTGGCGACAACTCCGGAAATCAATCTTTCCATTGTCCCATCAGGTTGAATGGTGAGGGTGAAGTTGGAACCTGCCGGGTCCTCATTGAACTGGAGCAACGCGAATGACCCGAGCTCGGTAAGATCTCCGGTGATACTGGCAGTAATATTACCGGTAACCGTGCTGTTGTTGATCGCCTCAAACAGCCCGCCGGTCCCGGTAAGGGTGGGATAGGTTCCCGGAACGGTCACTGTCCCGGAGATGCTGGTGCCGGTAATGGTATATTGATTCGGCGAGGCCGGGGCTCCGTTGATGTTCAGGACGGGAGGGTTTCCGCTGGCTGTTGCACCCTGCCTGTTGGAACTCAGGTTATTGGCAGCATCCTGGGCGACCACGAAATACTGGATGATATTGCCCGCCGAGACGCTACCACCGTTGATAATCGTATAATCTACCGTAAAGCTGTAGGGGCTGGTAGAATTGCTGGCAACCACATATTTCCATCCGTCGTCGCCGGCTGTATTCCCGACGAAGGCGTTGGCGTCGGTCGATTTTTTATAGTAGAACCGGGGCAGACTGGCTCCTCCGGATACGCCGACATTGTCGGTAATGGTGGCAAAGTTGGGAAGCGACCGGTTGGAAGTTCCCCCGTTCCCCAGCGGTGTAAACGTTATATTCGGGCCGAAAATATCTCCGCTGTTGGTGAAGTTACCAGCATCAGCACCTATGTCAGGAGGTGTAAGTGTGCTGCGGGTCTGGCCGTCATAATCGTCTGTTACAGAGGCAATAACAATACCTGCAGCCTCAATCGGAGTGGAATTTTGCACATGCAGATCCACCGTCGCACTGGTGCCTATCGCATTCACGAAATTCGGGTCACCGTTCCCGCTGGCCATGTCCTGGCCGGTAGCTGCTTTCCAGGCGGCGATGGTGGCCATATCGGCTCCGTAATACCCCAGCGTTCCACCCGTTGCTCCGTTAGCGAGCAACAGATTGTAGTTGCTGGTCAGACCGGCCGGATTGTACCCCGTTCCGGCTACGCGAATGGCGTAATGCTTGCCGGTGGCTCCTCCCGAACGGGCATTATAGAAGATGTTGTCCAGGATATTCCGGGTACTGGTGGTAACTGTGCTAAAGAAACAGTAAGTACTGCCTGTTGTGCCTGCGATCCCGGTCCCGCCTATGTAGACGCTGTTGTTGTAAAAGTTGTTGGTACCGCTGGTTTCATAGATACCGTTTATCTGGCTGACGGTGGTCAGACTGGCTCCAGCCGGGGTGATCCCTAACCTGATCATGTTGTTCTTAACTGTAGAAACTCCTCCGGCATAATAGATTCCGTTCAGGGTCGCAGTGGTGGAGGTGGAAGTGAGAGAGAAGGAGTGAATGAAGTTTCGTTCGACCGTATTTGTTCCAGTGGTCGGACCCGTGTAATACAGCCCACTGATGGCCACCGCTGCCGTCCCTGTTGTGTTGGAGAGGTTGTAGATGGAATTCTGTCTGATGACCTGCCCGGCAAAGGTATTGGACGAAAAAAGACCGATGACGGAAGCCGTGGTGGTGGTATTGGTATTCGGGGCGGTGCATAGGAGATCCCTGACTACATTTGAGGAGACGGTGGTCGGGGCAAGGGAATTCGAACTGCGGATCCCCTGGATAAAGGAGGTTGAACTGGTGCTGTTGTTGGTGATGTTGGCTACGGTATTGGAACTGATATTCACTGTGCCATAACCCGATTGGGGAAACACCCAGATTCCATACATCTGAATGGGCGGATTGGCAGCCGAAGGACATTGAATGCTGTTGGCCGTAGTGGTACTGCCGACCGTATTTCCTGATACCGTAAAGGTCCCGTATAAATTTGTAGGAGGTATGTACAGTCCGGCAAACGTAACGACTGAAGTTGTGGAACCGGACAGGGTAAACCCTCCTATTACATTGTTTTGTACGACACCCGAAGGACCGCGGAAATCAACTCCCAGAATGGTGGAGGTAAAGGCTCCTGAGCCCAGGGTGATAGTTATGGCGCCCGTTGCAGAACCACTTCCAATGATGTTCGGCGTGACGTTCCCGATGTTGCAGATCCCCGATGAAATCAGCATTCCGTCAAACAGTATTACGGAGGCAGTCGGATTGGTCCCCATGCTGATATTGCTGATTGTATTTCCCTGAAGTGAGTTTGCGTTGGTCAGCAGCATGGTTCCAAAGCGGATACCATAGAGGAAATTTTGCACCGTTGTTCCGCTGATGGTCCATGGTGTTCCTCCGCATGACGGGGCGGATCCACCGATGAAATTACCGGAAACCGTATGGCCGTCGCCCGTTCCCATCAGGATCACGTTGAAGCCGGTTGCAACGGTCGGGGTACGGGTTGCCGTCTGGTAAAAACTGTTCCCGGTGACGGTCCATTGCGTAGATCCCCCTGCGATGTATATGCCGATAGGATTTCCTCCGTTGATATAGAAATTATAGATGTTGTTGTTGGAAACGGTGATGCCGCTGTTCCAGGTATTGAGGGTGGTGGAGGTACCTAATGAATAGATGCCGTACAGCGGGAAATTCGTTCCGTCGTCGTGGATGTTGCAATAGGTAACCGTATTGTTGTCATTTCCGGAAGTTCCTGTGGTGGTTCCGAAAATAATTACCCCCAGGGAGGTCGTATTATTCACGGAGATCAGGTCGCAATACTGGATGGTGTTGGACTGGGCGTCGTTGATAAAGGTGAAAGCATTCCCTCCTGTATTGGTGTTTTGTATGGTCCATGCAATCGTGGAGCCGGTTCCTCCGGCCCGTCCGTCGAAGGTCATATTATCGGCTCCGTTCAGACGGATCAGGGGATTGGCTGAGTTTCCGGAGGTGGTGCGGGCGCTGGCGCCGGTTTTCACCTGGATCGTTACGGACCAGTTCCCTCCGCTGGTGGAATATTGGTTAAATACCACGGGATAGGTTTCTCCGGTGGTACCGTCGTAAGTTGGATTCAACTCATAGGTCACATTCCCGAGCAGGATGGACGAGTTCAACTGAGCAGCGACATCGGTGAGTTTCTTCAGCACCGGCTGGTCGTCTCCCACCTCATAGGTTCCACCGGCCAGGTTTGCCTGTTTGACAAGTGTATTGACATTGGCAGCGGCATCAGGGTTCGCAGTGAAATTGGGCGGATCAGCTCCTGCCCAGCCGGCCCAGGTGGTGGCCCACATAGGATAGACCCAGATCCCTGCTCCTGCTCCCTGGTCATCCCGGGCTGCAATATAGAACTGATACGTTCCCTGAGCCAACGCGGCCAATGCGGTATTCCAGGTATAGGTTCCGTTCATGGCGCCAGTCGGTTTTGCATCGGCGTCCAAACCGGTATAAGCGACTGAGCTGCCCTGCAAGCGGTACCAGAGACGGATCGTAGCGTTATTTACGGAAGAACTGTTATCGGTCAGGGTGACGCTGACAACCGGTGATAGCCCGCTGGTAATTGAGACATTTGAAAAGTAAGGCGCTGATTTATCATTTTGCCCTTGGGTGGTTTCATATGCGCCCATCGTCGGTCGGGAAGCATCCCGGGCGGTACCGTTGATATCGGTGGTGATCCCGGTGACGGGAATGCCGCTATACCTGGCCGGTGTGGATCCGGCAAAGGTCAAATTGGAAGCGCTTGTGAAGATGGGATCAGCATTCCCGCTTCCGCCCTCCAGCCCAATGACCGGCGCTGCGGGGCTGATGGATGCAGCAAATGCCTGCAGCGAAGCGCGATCGCCTGCACTGCCATATCCGACAAAATTATTGGTTAATGTGCCATCGATGTACAGCAGGTTGTTGGAAGAGGAAGAGATCGTCCCGGAACTCACATAGTAACAGAATCTCTTGGAGGTAGCGCCTCCGGTGGAGAAACTGGCGAGAATGTTATTATTGACATTGAATGTGCCGCTGGCCAGATAGAGGAGGGCGCTGCTTGGAATGGCATCTTCATCAATACGGGCGGAATTATAATACACATTGATATTTCCTGCAGTAAAATTCAGGGTACGATGCACAATGGTTGCCGAAGCTGAGGTGATTCCATGATCAAATGCATACAATGCATTATTATAGATATTCAGTTTGTCCCCCACCGTGGAGGAGGCTGAAGCTGAGATGCCATATACATAATAGGAGGTCGACGTACTGGTCGTCTTGATATCATGAATTTTATTGTTGTAAACCTGGGAGGTGCCCTGGGATGATTCGCAAGATAACCCGTACACACTGGCTGCAGTGGTGGTCACATTCCTTATCTCTGTATTAAATACCGACAGGTTTTTCTGGTAGTAGGCTCGGATCCCGTAACTCGTGGATGTTCCGTTTCCGATATCATTGGCAGTGGCGGCACCGATGGTGGTAGTTCCGCCACCGGTTATACCAACCTGGCAATCGGAATCAAAGTAAGTGGAGTTTCCGTAGAACCAGATACCATGATAAGCGTTTTCAACGGTGATATTATAATATAGATTAAAAGCATTTGCCCCTGCCGTACTTGTCGGGGTAATACCCCCTCCGAAAGAGGTACTGGCGGATTGAAGGATCCCGATGGAACTGGTATTGGTCCGGTTCAGGGTGATTTTGGCGTTTCTGATGGAGTTGTAAAGCGCTCCATCCGTAGCGGAAGCATTCCGGATAAGATACCCATATTCAAGCGTCGTACCGGTAGCAGAGATATCAATTCCGTTGAAGGTAATATAATCCCCCCCGGTGATAATAATCCCCGCATCGCTGGTTCCGGCGCCGCCGGTAGCGGATATCACAGGATTGCTGCTGCCGCCGCTCTTTTGAAATACGATCGGATTTGCAGCGGTACCGGTGGCTGTGATGGCCGGAGGATCCTCGATGAAGGTATTTCCGGAAGCCACGTTGAAGGTCACGCCGCCTGTACCGACTCCATTGGCGTTTAACGCGTTAATGGCTGCTGTAAAGGTGAAATAATTATCGGGACCACTGCCGAAAGGGTCGATGGTCTTGGTTCCGGTCATTGGAATCGCATTCATGATCTTGAATTCATCCACTCCGATATCGGTTGTTCCGTAGTCGGAGGTTGCAGTGAATTTGATCTTTGTCGTGGCCGAAGTAGAAGGAATTGTTACAATATATTTTGTCCATGTTGATGATATTCCCAACGTCAATACACTTGCACTCCAGGTCGACCCATCATTTATTGAATAATAAATATTCAATGCATCAGAACCACTTGTATTGATATGGTAAAACTCAAGTTTATTGATTCCAGTCACATAACCCGAAAGGTCAATGGTTGGCGTAATGAGATCTCCGGATGTCCCGGATGAGGCATCATAGGTGTGGAATCTTGCCGAGTAGGTGGTGGAATTCGCTCCTCCCGGAGAGTAGGATCCTGAGGTGCTGGTCCAGCCGGTCGTATAGTCGTTCCGGTGCCATACATTATCTTCGGGTGTGGTAGTTCCAGACCATGCCGGGGATAAGGTTGGAGGCAATGTCCACGCTCCTTCGAAGTTCTCAAAAAAAACCGTGGTTTGTCCACAAAGGGTCATTGTTAAAACGACCCACATACCTGTAATTGATAAAAACTTTTTCATACAAATGGGTTTGTTTATTTATAATGAATTAATTCTTCTGATACTTGATTAATTCCTTACGCAGGCTTTCCATCTCTTTTCGTAACTTGTCCAATTCCACCTCCTGATGCAACTTCATTGCTTTCAGGGAATCATTGAATTGCGCGGCGGTTCTGAAATAACTCTCAGATGAGTTGTCTATTGGACGCCCCTCTTTTATCCGGTAATAGGATTTCTCCAGCTGGAGTTTTTCCGAGAGCAGGTTCTCGTAATCGAGCGTGGCTTCATCCAGGCTGCTCTTCAGTAGGAGATTCCGGGAATAGAAGAAAACCGATACCCCAATGAAGACAAGGGCTATGAAATAACCCATGAAAGGAACCAGTTTAAAGGTTGAAGATTTCAATCAGGACAGAATCTGCAGAATACGAAATCAAAGGTACTCCGGCCCGATTAAAAGCGAATGAATTGCAAATTAAAAGCTGGTTAAAGAAGTATTAAAATGCAATTAACCGGGCGTACCGGGGAGTTTGGTCACTCTTTGATGGTCTGGAATTGCAGGGTAAAATCCGACCCTTTCCCCTGTTCCGATACCAGGGAGATGGACCCGCCGTGCAGCCTGGTGATCCGCCGGACCAGGGAAAGTCCCAGGCCGCTTCCTTGCATGTGGCTGACATTTTTTGCCCGGTAGAAGGGTTCGAAAACCAACTCCTGTTCCTCTTTCGGGATCCCGACACCCTTGTCCCGGAAACTGAACTGAATCAGGGAATCGCGATGTTCGAGGATGACCTCCACCCGCTGGTTTTCCGAATATTTACAACCATTCTCTATCAGGTTCAGGAAGGCTATCCGGAGCAACTGATCGTTCCCCTTGATGGACAGGTATTGTTCCGCATCAAATTTTCCTTCAAACCGGATCACTATTTTATAGCCCGGATGCGTCTTCTGGAGTTCTGCCTGGGCTTCCCAGAGTAGTTCATCCACACGGACCAGCCCCATGGAAACTTGATACGAATCCGTATCGGTCATGGTGAGCAGAAGAAGGCGGTTGGCCGTATTCCCCAACGTGATAATGTCCTCCAGTACCGATTGGATCAGCCGGATATACTCTTCCAGGGTCCTTTCCTTCATTAGAGCGACCTCCAGCTGACCGATGATGTGGGAGAGTGGGGTCCGGATCTCATGGGAGGCATTGGCAATGAAGCTCTGCTGCACCTTGAAGGCAATTTCCAGCCGTTCCAGCATTTTGTTGAATGTTTTGGCCAGCCGGGCGACCTCATCCCGGCCGTTGCCTTCATTCACCCGCAGGTGAAGGGTGCTTTCGGTAATGGCAGGCACCTCATCGATCACTTTCAGGATAGGTTTGAGAGCACGGTTGGAGAAAACCCTTCCCGTGAGGTAGAGGATGATCAGGGAGACCAGGAATACAATAAACAGGATATTTCTGAGATTGGCCAGTTTCCTTAGCCCATAGACATCGATCGCTCCAGCTACCACAACAATCCGGTCTGCGCCACCTTTATAATGGAATCCTACGATCGTGTATCTGTCCTGGCTGAATTCGGTTTGTCCAACCACACGGATGTTAGCCAGCATGGAGGGGGTGATCACCAGGCAGGAGCTGTCACGGCTCAAGAATATCTGGTTGTTGGTCTGGTCGAAGATGTGGATCTCTTCAAAAGGAAGCGTCGAAAGGTTATATTGTTCAATGAGACGCAGGAGATCAGCATCGACCCCTTCCACATCAAGGAGAAGTTTGGTGACGGCCGTAGCCTTGTTCTGTAGCCTGGAATAGAAATCCTCTTTCCATTTAAGTTCAGAAAATATATACACTGAAAACTCCGCAAAGAAGAGAATCACAGCAACGATCACTGTGAATTGCAGGGTAAGCCGTTTGCGGATCTCCATCAGTCCTGTACTAAGATATACCCATGACCGATCCGTGTCTGGATCAACTTGGTCTCATTCTCTTTATGGAGCTTTTTCCGTAGGAGATTGATGTAGACATCCACAACGTTGGTCCCGGTATCAAATGTGATATCCCAGATCTTCTCGGCAATTTCAGGCCGGGAGACGACCCGTCCCCGGTTTCGCATCAGGTATTCAAGCAGGGCAAACTCCTTGGCAGAGAGAAAGATTTGCCGCCCCTGACGGTAGGCTAACTTTTTGTCAAGATCGAGTTCCAGATCGCTGACTTTCAGGATGTTTTGTGATTTTTCATCCGGACGTGCACCCCGTTTTGTCAACACCTTGATCCGGGCGACAAGCTCCTTGAATTCAAAGGGTTTAACCAGGTAATCATCAGCGCCGGCGTCAAATCCGTCCAGTTTGTTCTGGAGGGTTCCCAGTGCGGTGATCATGATTACCGGGATCGTCGGGTATTTCTTTTTCACCAGGTTACATAACGAGTTCCCATCGACAAAGGGCAACAGGATATCCAGGAGGTAGAGATCATAGGGTTGCTTTTCGATCAGCTCCTGTCCCTTTTTGCCATCCTCGGCTATAGCAGTCTCATAGCCAAGCTCTTCCAGTCCCTGTTTCAGGAAAGCCACCACCTTGGGTTCATCTTCCACAATCAGAATTTTCATAGTTGCGATTTCAGAAGGATAAAACTTTGAAATTCAAAACGAATATACAAAATTCTTAATTCTTAATTCTTAATTCTTAATTCGTAATTCTCACATATAGCTCCCCTCCATCAGGTACTCCTGCACATACTCCCGGATACCCTCTTCAAGGGAAGTAAATGGTTTCTGGTATCCGACGGAGCGAAGTTTATCCATAGCAGCCTCCGTGAAGTACTGGTATTTGTCCCGGATATCTATGGGAGTGTCTATGAAGTCAATCGCAGGAGCCGTTCCCATCGCGGTGAAAACGGCAGAAACCAGGTCAAGGAAGGTACGGGCCTGTCCGGTCCCCAGGTTGTAAATACCGGAGTCTTTTCCGCGGTTCTTCAGAAAGTGCAGTACATCCACCACATCCCTGACGTAAATGAAATCCCGGAGTTGCTCCCCATCCTTGTAATCAGGATTATGCGAACGAAACAGTTTCGCGTATCCCTTATCCCGAATCTGATTAAAGGCATGAAACACCACCGACGCCATCCGCCCTTTGTGGTATTCATTCGGACCGTACACATTGAAAAACTTGACCCCGTACCAGGCCGGGGGGCGTTGTTCCCGGGTTAGCACCCATTTGTCGAACTCATTCTTGGACACACCGTACGGATTCAGCGGCTGGAGCTTTGGAATGAGATCATGATCGTCGCGGTATCCAAGGGATCCATCTCCATAGGTAGCAGCGGAGGAGGCATAGACCAACGGGATCTGCCAGGCCGTGCAGAGATTCCAGATCTCCTTGGAGTAATTCAGGTTGAGTTCATCGAAGACCTTCTTGTCGAACTCGGCAGTATCGGTACGCGCCCCGATATGGTACACAAACTCTACCGAATCGTGATGGGTGCGAAACCAGTCAAACAGCTCCCGGCGATCCACCATAACCGCAAAAGCTTTGTGTGCCGTGTTGGCAGCCTTTTCCTGCTTTGAGAAATCGTCCACCAGAACAAGTTCCTTGATTCCCTGGTTGTTCAGTTTCCCGGTCAGACAGCTTCCGATAAATCCGGCCGCGCCGGTGATGATGATCATGGAGGTTTGTTTTTGGGGCAAAGATAGTGAAAAGGGCACAAGGGCACAGGGGCACAAGGGCACAAAAAAGTAAGAAAGCAGGGTAATAAGTTCATTTAATAAAATTGTTCAACGATTTCATTAGTCCGGCCAGTTGAGCACGGATTTTTACCATAAATCCCTGTATAAATTTACTCCTTTCCTCGTCCAGGAATCCCAGGTTTGTACTTATAATCAACAACGTTTCAAGTTCTGACAGACTACCCTGAGAAATACCAAGAAATCTTATATATTCTTTCGTGTGGTTCCTGGCAGCACCCTCACTGATGTTGGTCGGGATTGAGATTGCGGCTCTTCGTATTTGACTTGTAAGTCCGTATAATTCGGCTTTTGGGAAACTTTGCGTAATCTTGTAAATAGCTGTTACGAGCTTCACACTGTCTTTCCAAACATTTAGGTTCTTGTGTGTTTTCATGGCGTTTTTTTACCATATATCCAGTTTACAGGCAAAAGGTTAAACCCTTAAAGTAATTTTTTCCCTGTGCCCCTGTGCCCCTGTGCCCCTGTGCCTTTACGCCCTACTCCCAGAAACAGATAAGGTCATCCAGGGATTCCCGCTCCTTGATAATGAACAGCTTCCCATCCCGCAAACCGAGAATCCTCGGCGTTTGCCGGCTGTTGTAACGCGACCACATCGAAAAGGTGTAGCCTCCGGTATCGTGGATCACAAGGTAATCCCCCTCTTCAACGATGGGCAAGGAGACCCCTTTGGCTACGATGTCACCGGCAAAACAGAGAGGGCCGGCAATATAATAGGGATGGATATCCAACCCCTTTTTCAGTTGCCCCTGTGGATCCAGTATAGTGTATTCATGCTTCCAGTCAGTTGGATTCAGACACTCCCGCACAAACAGATCAGCTCCCACATGGATCATGGCGGTATTACTACCGGGATCCCGTTTTACATACTCCACCCGGCTCACCGTCCAGCCGCTGTTCACATACACCCACCGGCCAAACTCCGTTATTAGCCTCCAGTTAATGGAAGACTGTGGACTGTGGACTGTGGTCTGACGCTGTGGTGCCGTGGTGCCGTGGTGAGGTGGTGAGTTATGCTCTGTGCTCTGTGCCCTGAGCCCTGTGCCCCTGTGCCCCTGTGCCCCAGTGCCCCCAAATAACCCCGGCGCCCGCTTCGTCAACGCTGCCACATAATCCTCCATCCCCGGCGGTGCCTGCTGAAAGGAGTAAGAGACAGGAAGTCCTCCCCCGATATCGAAAATGTCAATTGGCTGTTCGCTTCTGGCTTTTCGCTTTTCGTTTATGTCCTGGGTAAAATCATAGAGTATGCCCACCCCCTCAACCAGCAATTCCATCGCACATCCCTGGGAGCCTACATGGAGGTGAATCCCGGTAAGCCAGGAATAGTTGCTGAATGCATCTTCAAGCTCCTTCCTCCTGGACTTGATGGGGACGCCGAATTTGGAATACTCCCCCGCCACACTCGATTCAAGGATACTTCCCACCCCAACCTGGGGGTTGATCCGGATCCCAATGTTCGAGGCAGATTGAATATCTTTGAGTAAAATATCTACTCGGTTTAACTCCATCAGGTTATCACAGTTTACATGTACACCCTGCTCCAGGGCAAACCGTAGATCAGCAACTGTTTTCACCGGCGAATCAAATACAATCTGATGGGGCAGATATCCTGCTTTCAGGGCAAGAGTCAGCTCCCCGGTTGTGGCAGCTTCCACACCGGTCCCCAGCTTCCTGGTGAATTCCAGGATCCGGAGCAATGGATTGGATTTGATGGCCAGTCCGTGAAGGGTGGTCGCAGGGAAACAGGATTTGAGATACGCGATACGCGATGCGAGATAATCGAGGTCATGGAAGAGGATGGCGGTGTCTTCCTCCCGGATAAGGCCCACTTGCAGGGCTTGCTGGAAGAGCTCAGAAACGCGGTAACGGGAAATAGTTGCTTGCATTTTTTAACAATTGATTAGTTGTTTACACTGTCGATCAACGTCTGTATAGCTCTTTTCCCTTCAATACCCGAATCAAGGGTAAACCGGTTCACATAGAGTGCGATGTGTTTTTTCATCACCTCCTCATCCATCTCCTGTGCATGTTCACGCACGAAATCCATCACCGCCTCCGGATGATCCATGGCATATTGTACGCTTCGCCGCATGATCCGGTTCAGTTTCGAAACGACCTCTGTCCCAAGTCCCTTTCGGGCCACGATCCCTCCAAGCGGGATCGGACTGGCCGTTTTCGATTCCCAGTATTCCCCCAGATCCATGATCCTGATCAAACCCTTCTGCTCGTATGTGAACCTGTTCTCATGAATGATCACCCCTGCATCCACCTCGCCGGAAAGGACGGCCTCCTCAATCTTGGAGAAAAGCATAAACACCTTCCGGGTAACCTGGGGGTAGGCCAAACTGAACAACAGATGAGCGGTGGTATGTTCCCCAGGGAGAGCTACCCGCATATTACCCCACCCCTGACCCCTCCCCAACAAGGGAGAGGAATCTAAAGCCTCCGGCATCATCGTCACAGCGAGCGGAGCGAAGCTGCGGCCTCTGGCCACCAACAGCGGCCCGTTCCCAAACCCCAGTGCACTCCCGCTCTCCAATAGTTCATACCTGTCTCTCAGGGATAACCATGCATAAAAACTGACCTTGATTAGATCGGTTTTCTCTTCCATCGCCCACCGGTTCAACTCTTCCACATCGGTCAGTTGGTGGTCAAAATCGAGTTCCTCACGATCAATCCAGCCATGCACCAGGGCAGCGAAGATAAAGGTGTCGTTCGGACAGGGAGAAAAGGCGAGAGAGATCATCTCAAATTACGAATTACGAATTAATAATTAATCATTTAAACCAGCAACCAGGATCCAGCATCTAGGATCTGGAAAATTCCTCCATCTCCTCTATCAACCGCACCAGTACATCATGGAGGTTCTTGACTGCCAGCCGGATCTCCCACTTGGTTTTATCCCGTTCCCCTACATAATTCGACACCGCACGAATCTGCACGCTGGGTAGCTTCTCCACCAGGCAGCCAAACAGGAAAGCGGCTCCCTCCATGCTCTCCACATCTGCTGGAAAGAGCTTGGTTAACTGGTGAATCCGTCCGGGATCCGCATACAGGGTGCTGACGGAGTTTCCTGTAACCACCGGCAGCCGGTCGATGGTTTTCCATCCGGGAATGACCGTGTTCACCAGTTTCCCATCAACGAAAGGATATTCATCAGGAGGCATTAATCCAAGTTCGAATACACTCCGGAATAGGCCATCCTTTTCGGCTCCCGGCTCGGGCAAGCACTCTGTGGTCACGTGGACAATGCTCCCTAAAGGGATATCGCGGCAATAGGCCCCACATATCCCGACATTTACAGCAAGATCGTAGGATCGCTGAGCAAGGACTTTCCCCAGGTAGAATGCGGTGTGAAGCATGCCGATACCGGGAGTCAGCAGGTATACCTGCATCCGCTCCTTCCTGAGGTGATACAGATGGTCCGTGATGATCTCAACCGGGTCGTTTCTGTCCACCAGTTTTTGAACTTCAAAGTGCGTTGCCGAGACAAGCAGGATCTTCATGGAAGGTTGCAGTTGATCACTGTTGTAAAAGTAATTAAAACAGATGGATTATTTTCTGGGCTCCTGCAATCGATTCATAATATTAGTAGATTTGTTGGGTTGAAAACCTAAACTTAAATAATTTCTATATGACACAGCAGGTAAAACAACTCTTGAGCGACTCCAAAACTGTTCGCTGGACTGCCCTGGCGCTGGTTTCCCTGACCATGCTTGCAGCTTACTATTTTGTTGATATGATTGCCCCGTTACAATCATTAATGGAGATGGATTACAAATGGACACCAAGCAATTATGGATTTTTCTCCGGATCTGAATACATGCTTAACGTGCTTGGATTCCTGATCATCTCCGGAATCATTCTGGATAAAATGGGGATCCGTTTCACTGGATTAACAGCCACTATTGTGATGCTTTCCGGGGGACTTATCAAATTTTATGCACTCACTCCCTATTTTCAGAATGGGGGATTCGGGTATGAGTGGTTCAGTTCATTTCTGACCGATATGCCGGCAACGGCTAAAGTAGCGTCAATCGGGTATGCCATCTTCGGGATTGGGGTGGAGATGGCAGGAATAACCACCTCTAAAACGATCGTAAAATGGTTTAAGGGGAGAGAACTTGCACTGGCCATGGGGATGCAGCTGGCAACAGCCAGACTCGGCGCTTCGGTTGCTTTCTTCTTTTCTGCCGCCATGGCCGGAGCCAGGAGGGTGGATGGTGTACTGGAGGGAAATGTACTGAATCCAATCTATTTCGGACTTTCGCTACTGGCGATCGGATTTATAACCTTCCTCATCTATACCTTCTTTGACCGGAAGCTGGATAAGCAAACGGGAGCGACTAAATCAGAAAGTGATCCAACGGATGAGTTTCATCTGAAAGATCTGGCAAAGATCATTACCAATAAAGGATTTCTATTGATCTCATTTCTCTGTGTTCTTTTCTACTCTGGAGTTTTCCCGTTTCTAAAATACGCGGTCAACATGATGGAGAATAAGCTGGGTGTGGAACCACATATTGGTGGCATGATTTCCGGTTTGTTGCCTGTGGGCACGATCATTTTAACTCCCATCGTCGGCAACTACCTTGATGTAAAGGGGAAAGGTGCGACCCTCATGATTTTTGGCTCCGCGTTGCTGATGCTTGCTCACCTTACCTTCGCTTTAGTTCCTTTGAACATGGGTATAGCAATTGCCGCTATTGTGGTTTTAGGTATTGCATTCTCTTTGATTCCGGCAGCTATGTGGCCCTCTGTACCAAAAATCGTGGAAGAGAGGTACCTGGGTTCTGCCTATGCGCTTGTTTTCTGGATTCAGAATATCGGTTTATTGTTTTTCCCGTGGTTGATCGGTGTCATTATTCAAGCTATGAATCCGGAAGTTGCTGCCCGGAAATTGGATGGAGACCCAACGGCGCTTTACAATTATACGGTCCCTATGCTGGTGTTTGCGGCCCTTGGAGCTTGTGCTATCTTTCTGGCATTTTTATTACGCCGGGAAGATAGACTCAAAGGCTACGGACTCGAAGCCCCTAACAAGAAGAAATAGACATTAAAATGAAATCCCTACTCTTTCTAGGCCTGAGTTTGCTATTAGCAGGACAGATGGCCTTTGCAGAAAAGATTCCGGAACAACTAGCCAGAGAGGTCGCCCTGAACGCATACCTCGAACGCTTACCAGTCCACCTGAAGGGGGACAAAGCCATCCAGTTGACGGAACCTTCAGAGGTATCGGTGGATGGGAGGATTCTTTATTATATTTTCAACGTGAGGAATGACCGCGGGTTCGTGATCGTTTCGGCAGATGACCGGGTGACACCCCTACTGGCCTACTCGTATACAGGTACATACATCCCGGGAAAAACTCCTGCCCCTGCCTTTTCCTGGTTCATGAACCACCTGAAAGAGCAAATTCTCTATGTGCTGGATCAACATTTACCGGCAACAAAGGAAACCACAGAGGCCTGGAGAGGTTTGTCTGATCCTGCATCCCCTTTCATGAACAGGATATCGGGTGTGGATCCGATGGTGCAAACCTCCTGGGATCAGGGATGCTATTACAATGAAGATTGTCCCGACGATTCCAGTGCCTCCATTTTCTGCTACCATGCCCCTGCCGGATGCGGAGCCACCGCCATGGCACAGATTCTCAAATTCTGGAGAGCTCCGTTACACGGGGTTGGCGCACATTCCTATTTCGATCCTACTTATGGTAACCTGTCTGCGAATTTCGGGGCCGCTACCTATCAGTACAGTGCAATGCCAGCCGAACTGACAACCCATAACCAGGAAGTTGCTCAGCTGATGTACCATTGCGGGGTAGCACAGGAGATGGACTACGGCCCCACCATCTCTAGCTCTTATTCCAGCGCCGTCGATGCAGCGCTCAGCACTTTTTTCGATTACAATGCTGCGATCAACTGGAAATGGAAAGGGAGCTATACCTCTGACCAATGGAACTCTCTGCTGACAGGTGAGCTGGATGCCGGACGTCCGCTGATCTACTACGGTAACCATAACGGCCAGGATGGTCGTTTCTTTATCTGCGATGGCTACCAGGGGAATGATTTTTTTCACTTCAACTGGGGATGGGGTGGTTACCTCGATGGCTATTTTTATTCAAATGATCTGACACCGGGTAGTAACAACTTCAACAGCAATCAGGGAGCGGTTTTTGATATCATCCCGAATCAGATACCCCCTCCACCGGTCGATGTTACGATGGATTTTGAAAATATCACAGATTTCTCGCTTACCTTCGATCCCTGGTCTGTGGCTGATGAGGATGGCAGTCTGACCTACCAGATAACAAACCATACCTTCCCACATTCAGGAGAGAAGATGGCGTTCATTTGTTTCAATCCAACGCAGGTAAGCCCTCCGATGAACGCAGATCCTGAGATACAACCACACACAGGAAATCGTTTCGGCGCCTGTTTTTCAGCAACCACTCCTCCGAATGACGACTGGTTTATATCTCCCCGGGTTCAGCTTCAGACAGGCGGTGTATTCTCGTTCTGGGTGAAATCATACACGGCTGATTATGGTCTGGAACGGTATAAAGTGGGAGTCTCTACCACTGGTACCAACCCGGGCGACTTTACCTTCATCTCTGGTAGCGTTTACCTGGAAGCTCCCACTCAGTGGACCAAACAAACCTTTGATCTCTCCGCATACGATAACCAGGCGGCCTATGTCGCCATTCAGAGCGTATCCAACGATGCCTTCATCTTCATGATCGATGACCTGGAGGTATACCCGGGCAGTCAGGGTGGTTTGCCAACTTACATGACCCTCGATTTTGAGAACCTTCAGGATTTTACCACCGAATTCTCTCCCTGGACCGTTGAAGATATCAATGGCGGGAATACCTATGGTATTGAGAACATCTCATATCCCCATAGTGGTCAGCCTTTTGCATATATCTGCTTCAACCCGCAGCAAACCACCCCCCCAATGACCAATATGAGCGCACATTCGGGCTCCCGTCTGGGTGCATGCTTCTCTTCCATCCCCCCGAATAATCCAAATAATAAATGGCTGATCTCCCCAAAGATTCAGTTGGGTGGCAATCCGGCAATGTCGCTGTGGGTCCAATCCTATTCCGAACAATACGGACTTGAAAAATTTAACATCGGAGTCTCCACCACCGGAAATGATCCTGTGGATTTTATCCTTGTCAATACGGGAGGTCCCGAATCGGCCCCGGATTCATGGACCAGGAAGACGTTCAACCTGGATGCCTTTGCCAACCAGGCTGCTTACCTTGGGATCCAGTGTGTATCAGACGATGTGTTCATTTTTATGATCGACGATATCGAAATATCCGGCAATGTAGGGATTGATGATAATGGTAATGGTAATGGTAATGGTTTGTCTGTTACTGTATTTCCTAATCCTGCCAGGGATAAGGTATTTGTGAACCTTTTAGGGGCTCACCCCGGGAAGATGCAGCTCCGGATGGTCAATACGCTTGGTCAAACGCTGCTTAAGGGATCCATTTGGGGAACCGGGACCGGGTCAGTCATCTCGACTGAAGGACTTCCTTCGGGAATCTATTATTTGATCATTCAACATGAAACAGAAACAATTGTCAGAAAAATCACCATTGTTGAATAAGGGACAGATTAACATGAACCGGTTATATCAAAGTCTGACCAGGCTGCTGATACCCGGATGGCTCATCCTGGGGGCAATAACTACCCAGGCTCAGCTGAACCGCGGAGGAATCCCATGGAGTTTTGAGCTCGAACCCGTTCCAACCCTTGCAGTTGACCTGGTTCTAATTCCTCCGGATATGGAAGCAGTTACCTCAGAAGATCTCTTCCATCCGCTCCCATACCGGTTCGCCATCAACCTGCCGGTGGAAGTTGGAATCAGCCCGCAGTCCGCAGTCCGCAGTATACAGTCGCCACAAGACAGGCATCCGGCATCAGGCATCCGGCATCCGGCATCCGGCATCCGGCATCAGGGATCCTGGATCAAACTTCCCTCAGGCAACCGCATCTGGTTGCTTACGATCCGCGCTCCCGGTGCAAAGGCGATCACGCTCTATTTTGACCGATTTAACCTTCCCGAAGGAGGCAGGCTGTTCCTTTATAACCAGGACAGATCCAGGATTCTGGGTGCCTTTACCGATATGAATAATAACCCGGCTGAAGTTTTTGCGACCGGGTTGATAACCGGCGATCAGGTGACACTGGAGTACAACCAGCCTGCACAAACAACCGGCTTCCCTTTGCTGCATATCTCAGAAGTCGCTTATGCCTACCGCGGTATTCCGGAAGCAACAGAAGGAATGGGATTCGGCTCGTCAGGCCCGTGTGAAGTGAATATCCACTGTCCGGAGGGTGGTACCTGGCAGGACCAGCAGAAAGGGATTGCCCGGATCGGGGTAAAGAAATTCGGAGCCACCTACTGGTGTTCCGGTTCCCTTGTGAACAATACCCGCCAGGATAAAATCCCTTATTTCCTGACAGCAGATCATTGCGGAAAAGGCGCCACCCAGGAGGATATCAACCAGTGGATCTTCTACTTCGGATACCAATCCCCCACCTGTGAGAATCCTCCCGTTGAACCGACCTTCAGGTCGATGACCGGGGCAGGGTTGAAATCGGCCAGTGGAGATGTGAACATCAAAGGATCCGATTTCCTTTTGCTATTGTTGAACCAGACCGTTCCCGACACCTTCGATGTATGGTTCAACGGCTGGAATCGCCAGGACAGTCCAAGCCCGGATGGCACAGGTATTCATCATCCGATGGGGGATATCAAGAAGATCTCAACCTATACCTCTTCATTGGTTTCAACAAACTGGAATGGCCATCCGGAGATGACCCACTGGGAGGTGATCTGGGCAGAAACCGTCAGCGGTCATGGAGTGACCGAAGGAGGTTCTTCCGGGTCTCCGATCTTTGACCCTGAAAGGAGGATCATTGGTGCACTTACCGGTGGCGAAGCCTCGTGCGACTCAGGAGACCTGACCAAACCCGATTATTACGGCAAGTTTAGCTATTCCTGGGACATGAACGGAGCAGATTCGACCGACCAACTCGCCTGCTGGCTTGATCCGGATAACACCGGAGCAATGGTCCTCGACGGGATCCCTATGAATATCCCGGAACCCGCAGCAATCACAACGGATCTTTTAATCTATCCCAATCCGGCATCCGGCATCCGGCATCCGGGATCTGACCCGTACCCAGGCATTCTTCATCTCCGGTCATCACAATTCCTAACTGCCGGTCTGATCCATATTACGGTCGTGGATTCCTGGGGCAAAGCTGTCATGTTGATAAGCAAACCTGGAGACGGATCTGGTCTGCTTACCCTGGATATCTCCACCCTCCCCAATGGTTTTTACCTCCTGATGATCCAGGCGCAAGACCGCCTCCTGACCGGCCGCTTCATCAAACTATAAAAGCAGGAGCTGGGATGGGAAAAAAGAGCACCATACCGGCCATTGAACTGCTCCGGGCAGCAAGTCCAGCCATGGAAGCCCGGATCATTGCCGGAAAAGTGATGGCAAACACCCGGCTGACGACCGAAGAGGGTCTTTGGCTCTTCGAACACGGGGAATTAGGGTGGCTTGGTATGGTGGCTGAAATAGTCAGGCAACGTCATAATGGGAACAACCTCTTTTTCATCCGGAATTTTCACATCGAACCTACGAATGTCTGTGTAAATAAGTGCCGGTTTTGCTCTTTTTCCCATCACTTCAGCAAAGTACAATGGGAACTTACTGTGGATCAAATCCTTGAGAAAGTAAAAAGCCAGCCTGCCGGGGTTCAGGAACTCCATATCACCGGGGCCGTACATCCTGATCGTGATCTTTACTATTATGGCGACATCCTGAAGAAGATCAGGGTGCTCCGGCCTGCGGTGCATATCAAAGCTTACTCTGCAGTGGAACTCGATTATATGATTACCAAAGCGAAGCTCTCTTTTAAGGAAGGGCTGACCTACCTGAAGGAGTGCGGACTGGATTCCATCCCGGGCGGGGGTGCCGAGATCTTTGATGAGATTGTTCGCCGGGATATCGCCGGAATGAAATCCTCTTCGGACGCGTGGCTGGAGATCCATGAAACAGCGCATCAACTTGGGATCTCCTCCAATGCGACCATGCTCTACGGTCACCTTGAGAGCTATGCTCACCGGATCGATCATATGGAGAGGCTTCGGCAGCTGCAGGACCGTACCGGAGGATTCAACGCTTTCATCCCGCTGAAGTTCAGGAACTGGAACAATGAGATGGAACAGATTCCTGAAGTCGCGATCACAGAAGATATGCGGAACTACGCCGTAGCCAGGATCTTCCTGGATAACATCCCCCACCTTAAAGCTTACTGGCCGGCGTTCGGCAAGCAATACACGCAACTCTCCCTCTCCTTCGGAGTAGACGACATGGATGGAACTATCAACGACTCCACAAGGATTTACTCCCTGGCTGGTGCTGAAGAGCAGAGCCCGGTGTTTACCGTCTCAGAGATGCAGGAATTCATCCGACAAGCGGGGCGAGAGCCTGTGGAGCGGGATTCACTCTACCATCCTCTCGGAAACTCCGTGGCAGTCTGAAAAGAACAAAAGTTAACTACAAAGGAACACGAATGAACCGCTTTTAAAAGGCTTCGACATCCTGAAGACATTTCGCCCCTCGCCCCTCGTCCTTACCCCCAAACCCCCTAAAGGGGGCTTACTCCTCCCCTTTAGGGGAGGTTGGGAAGGGCGAGGACACGTACCTCCTCCACTTCTCAACCACCCCCAGAAAATCATCCGGCAATTCAGAATCAAAGTGCATGGGTTTCCGGGTTGTCGGATGGATAAATCCCAGGGATTTGGCATGCAGGGCCTGCCTGGGCATCAGGGTGAAACAGTTCCGGATAAATTGGTTGTATTTCGTGAAGGTAGTCCCTTTCAGGATCTGATCTCCTCCATACATAGCATCGTTGAAGAGGGGGTGTCCGATGTGTTTTAGATGGGCGCGGATCTGATGCGTGCGCCCGGTCTCCAGGCGACACTCCACCAGGGTAACATACCCGAACCGTTCAACCACACGGTAATGAGTCACGGCATGCCTGCCTGCCTCTTCATCGTCAAAGATTGCCATGACGGTGCGGTCGCGCACGCTACGCCCGATGTTTCCGGTAATGGTCCCTTCATCCAGGCTGACGTCACCCCATACCAGCGCAAGGTATGTCCGCTCAATGGTGTGATCGAAAAATTGTTTCGCCAGTTTCGACTGAGCCAGTTCATTTTTTGCAATCAGCAGGATGCCGGTGGTGTCTTTATCAATGCGGTGAGCGAGGTACGGCTTGGCATCAATGGCGACGTTCTCCGGTGTATTCTGAAAATAGTATACCAACGCGTTCAAAAGGGTGCCAGAGAAATTACCATGACCAGGATGCACCACCATTCCTGCCTCCTTGTTGACCAACAGGATGTCTTTGTCTTCATAGACGATATCCACAGCGATCTCTTCAGGATAAATCTCGGTATCTCTGGGCGGATAAGCCAGTACAATGTTAACGATGTCGCGCGGTTTGACTTTGTAATTTGGTTTTACCGGTTGCTCATTCACCAGGATATTCCCGGCTTTGGCCGCGTTTTGAATCCGGTTCCGGGAAGCATCTGCTAATTTTGTGAACAGGTATTTATCGATCCGGAGAGGTGCCTGCCCATGGTCTGCCACAAACCTGTAATGTTCGAAAAGTTCACCTGATTCCTCTGTATGTTCATTGAGATCACTCATGACAGCAGATCACGGTTTCGTGCAGGTTACCGGGTGATGATCAGTTTGGCGGAGGCCATCACAGGGCCGGAAAATCCGGACAGGGTAATGAGATAAATCCCCGGGGAAAATCCGGTAACATCGGCTTTGCCTGAAAAAGGCTCCTGCAAAACCTCCTGGCCAAACAGGTTGTAAAGGTGCAGGGTGAATGTCTCAGTTCTCGTCAGCGATGGCGGTAATTCAATTTGTACCACCTCCCCGGAAACCGGATTCGGGTAAACCTTCAGTCTCAAAGGCGTTACTTTTTTCTCTGCGATGCCTAATGGAATAGGTTTCCCAACGACCGGCCTGATCATCAGGGAACCAATGAAGGCACTGGTAAGCCATTCGCCTGCCACGTTGAACAACACCTGTTCACGGCTGTTATTGTAGCGGTCGTATCCCAGGTTGAGGTTGTCATCGGTTGTTTGTTCCCAACCAACATAAAAGGTGCCGGAGATCCGTACAGGTGGATCGAGGTGATAGGTGACAAACTGGTTGAGACTGTCGGCAAACTCAGTAAGAACCAGCTCTTCGTATAACACCTGATCGGGCTTCCCGTTAGCGTCGTCCCATACCTTCAAATAGAAGAACTGCACATTGTTTTGGCTTAACGTCCGGTTGAAAAAGAACTGAATTGCCCGCAGGGTATCCGGCGTCTTGTTCAGCTTGAACCGGTAGGCAAGCAGTGAACCAGCAGGCGTAAGGCCATACCCGGCATCGGGAGTTCCATCATCATAAGAAAAGTAGTTATACAATCGCTGATAGGCTTGCATGGTGTCTCCCAGCATCGATCCATCCACTGCGTGTACCTGATGAGTGATCAGGTAAAGAGCGCTATCGGCCGCACTTATGGGAAAGAGATACTGTACAGGAGGATGAGCGAAAGGGACATAAGTAACATACCCGGAAGAGTAAAAAGGTTTGATCACATATTCGCCACCGGTGTAGTCTTTCTGCCAGGATCCAGACTCATCCTTCATCGAGTAGCCGTAGGATGAGTTATGATCCACCAGGTCCCGGTTACTGATCAGGATATCGAGGGTGTCGGCCATCTCGTTGGTAGGGTTATCCGTGTACTGTGGAAAAGGCATCGAAGAGTAATTCCGAAGCATGGAGGGGGGGCGTTCGATGAAGGTGATCTCCGGGAATAGCGTATCTGTGTATGACCGGTTGATATCGAGGTAGATATTGTCGAGGTTCCATTGTGAACAATTACTTTGCCAGCTCGGTTCGGCTGAACTGGCCAAACTGACGTAGTTATAGAATTGAAACCGGAACCTCTTTGTGAAAAACAGGGAGTCCACGACCGGGATCATCACCTGAACAAAATACAGGTTGTGATTGATATAGAAAGTGTCTAATGACATTCCCCTGGTTCTCCAGATCTCCTGCCATACGGCTTCAAAATGGGTGGTGTCGGCAGGGGTGATGCTGTCCCAGGCCGGTTTGATCAGGAACCGGAGCATCAGAGAGTCAGCTGTATGAGGTGGTTTTCCCCTGCCCTGTGGCTGGTACCAGAAACTGAGATAGACCGAGTCGGCTGGGGAGAGCGACCGCGGAACCGGTGTAAAGGTGCTGTCGAGACGAATATACCTGGAGGTCAAATGATCCGCAAGGAAGGTGGCAGGTCCCGGAATAGCGGTAGGGTACATCTGTCCGGAGTCGCTGATGGCATCCAGGGTGACGGCTCCGCGGTTGACAGGAAAAACCGGGATGTCGGTATTCACAAAAGCGTACCGGTCGATCCATCGCTCCTCGTTGGGAAACACCGTGGGTTCCCGGAAATCATCGAAGAACGGAACCAAAATCGGAATGGTATCAAAACCACTCTCTTTCAGTTGTTGAAGCTGCAGCGCCTTCTCTTTCACTACCGGATTAACCTGTAATCCTACCAATTTTTCCTGTGCAAAAGAGGAGCCCAGACAAAAAAGGAAGATTATTATACAAGATAAACGCATATATTGAATTAAGAATTATGAATTAAGAATTATGAATTATTTTCGCTATTTCGCTACCTCGCTACCTCGCTACCTCACCCCATCCCTATATATCAATATAATCCCCTACCCCATACCCCTTTACCGGCACCGAATCAACGGGTGTCTCGTCGAGGAGGATCTGGTAACTGCCGCCTCCTGTCCCCACCACCAGGTCGATCCTGCTCCCTTTGAAGATCCGTTCACCGGGTTCGATTAGCTGGTCGTTGTACAACTGCTCTTGCACGGCGTCGGCATCGAAGGCCGGGGTGTAGAAGAGGTTCCCCACCTTCAGCCCGTAACTCTCCAGCATCGATTCGGCTTGCCTGAGCGTCAGAAACTTCAGGTCGGGCATAGTGACCTTATCCGGGGTGGCCGAAGAGATGGTGACATAGATCTGGCGGTTCTGTTTCACCCGGGTATCCACCCATGGATCCTGATACAAAATGGTTCCGGGAGGCAAATCCTGGTCGAATACGGAATCCTGCACTATGAAACGAAAATCGGTATAAAAGGTGCTCTGGATTACCTCTTCGATCATCTTCCCCCTGATATCGGGAACCGTGATGTATTTATTGTGGCCGGTATATTTTGAAAGGAATATCATCGTTCCCCATACGATAGCAGCCGAAAACACAACGGCTATCAATAGTTGTTTAACAAACTTCCAGCTGAAAAGGAACCTGATGAAATCCATTCTTTTCTTTCCTAAATTAACCTGAAAAGGTAGAATTTATTGTATTCCCAACCTCCCCGCAAACATACGAAAAATTGCGATTGCTTCAAGGGAGCTTTTTTTATGTTAATTTTGCCGCGAAAGTGACTCTCTTCCCATGATGAATATAGCCATCGTTGCCGGAGGTGATTCCGGAGAATATGCTATCTCCATGCTGAGTGGAGAACAGGTTGACCGACAAATTGACAGGAACCGGTATCGCCCTTTTCTGATCGAGATCAGGGGCGGTTCGTGGACATACCACCAAGATGGGAAAGAGTATCCGGTGGATAAAAATGATTTCTCGTTGCCTCTGCCCGGAAAGCATATACGGTTCCAGGCAGTGTTCAATGCAATTCACGGAACCCCTGGTGAAAACGGGAAACTACAGGGATATCTCGACATGCTTGGCATCCCTTATACCTCAAGTGATGTGATGACCTCGTCGCTCACCTTCAACAAAATGTTCTGTAAGAGCGTCGTAGCCGGTTATGGCTTCCCGACACCACGTTCCGTCCATCTCTTCAAGCGCCAGAAGGAGGAGATCACAACCCTGACCGGTAACATCTCCTTTCCCTGTTTTGTCAAACCCAACAATGGCGGATCTAGCGTCGGGATGACCAAAGTGACCGCTCCCGAACAATTCCCGGCTGCACTGGAACTGGCATTCCTGGAAGATGAAGAGGTGCTTGTTGAAGAATATATACCAGGAAGAGAGCTGACATGCGGCGTTCTCAGAACGGAAAGAGAAGTAGTTGCCCTGCCCGTCTGCGAGATCGTTTCAAAAAAAGAGTTCTTCGATTACGAAGCCAAATATACACAGGGGATGGCTGATGAGATCGTACCGGCTCCGGTGTCGCCGGAGATTGCCGACGAATGCAGACAGATCTCCACCACCCTTTACAATTTGCTGAATTGCAAAGGAATTACACGGTTTGATTACATCCACTCCAGGGATACATTCTATTTCCTCGAGGCCAACACGGTCCCCGGCCTGACCGCTGCCAGCATCGTACCCAAGATGATACGGGAGCATGGCTGGAGTTATACTGAACTGGTTACAAGGTTAATTGAAGAGGCGATACTTGCCCCTAAATCCCCTGAAGGGGACTTACTCCCCCTTTAGGGGGCCGGGGGGTATCTAAACGAGATGGAAAAACGAACACTATTATTTGCAACAAACAACCCCCACAAACTCCGCGAGATCCGTGAGATAGCAGAGAATGATTACCAGATCCTTAGCCTTAAGGATGTGAATCTGGAAACCGATATTCCCGAAACCCGGGAGACCCTGGAAGGGAATGCCATCCAGAAAGCACGCTTCGTTTATGAGCAAACGGGGATCAACTGCTTTGCCGATGATACCGGACTGGAGATCGATGCCCTGGATGGGCGTCCGGGTGTCTATTCCGCACGCTATGCAGGAGATGGATGTTCGTTTGATGACAACGTCAGGAAGGTGTTGGAGGAGCTGGATGGCATCGATGACCGCAAAGCCTGTTTCCGTTGTGTGGTTTGCCTGATCCTGAATGGAAAAGAGCACCTGTTCGAAGGACGGATCCCGGGAGAGATCACATGCGAACGGAGAGGGTCGGATGGGTTCGGCTATGATCCTGTATTCCAGCCTGACGGTTATATCCAGACCTTTGCCGAGATGCCAGCCCACCTGAAAAACGGAATCAGCCACCGGGGCATTGCGGTTTCCAAAATGTTTCGTGCGATGATTCGCGTCTATATGGATTTTACGGGAACAATACCCCCTGATAGTTCGTAATATCCACAAAGGGGATCGTACTGCCATACTCGGCGTTGATCACCTCAATCAAATAGTTGGCAGCTACTGCATTCCCCCGGGCGTTCAGGTGGATCCCATCCAGGGAGAAGGCACCTCCTGTGACAAACTTGGCATTCATCCGGATGCCGTCCCACACAATCCCGCTCTGCAGGTTCTTCAGCCTGGTATTCATATCCACAATGGCCAGTCCGTTGGTTTGCGCCAGTCCGGAAAGGATTTGGTTGTATCCGGCGGTGGCCGTCTGAATGTTGGTGATCTCATCCTGCGTCAATACAAACTGATTTGGGATTGGCCACGGAAGAAATGTAATGGCACTGATCAACCCCATTCCATAACACTTCATCGAATCCTGGGGAACCGTCAAAAGAACCAGTTCTCCGGGTTGCATCTGACGTACCTTGAAGAGCGGATGAGGGGATGTCGGATCCGGCACCAGGAATGGGTTTTGGCCTACCTGATAGGTAAATGGCAAACCATACAGCGACATGGCGAAATTGACCGAATCTACCAGGGTCTGACGTGGGAGTACCAGTCCGTTATAGGGGATGGTGTTAAAGAAGGGGATCGAGGTGATATCCGGGATGTTGGCGATCACTCCTTTTGTCCCGGTCCCAACCAGGCTCTGTACCACGACACCCATGGCATATCCGTAAGTTTGCGGGCCGGTAATGGTATCTCCAACACCTCCTGACGTAGCATACCCAAGCACATCGTTACTCCCAAGCCAGAGGGCAAAGAAGGTGGGATTGAGTGACGGAATCTCCTGGATCACCATATTGGTAGCTGAAGTGGCAAAACGTGCGTAATAGGGATTTAACTGAGCATATCCGGGAACCAGCAGGTGAAATGATTTTGCACCAGGGATTCCAAGGTTGTTCACCTGGTAGCCAACTGGCTGAACCGGATCTCTTGGGCCAACGTCAGGTACGGGTCCGAGGGAAGTAGCTCCCGTACAGTCGGTGGAGTATCCAAGTTTCAACCGGGGCATAGATCCCGGAAACTCCACTCCAAATTCACTGTTCACGACAGGTTGTACGAAAGCACCACCACCTGCCAGTTTAAATTGTTCGGCCAGGAGGTTCGGGATAGAGTTCTGTTGTGCTGACTTATACAATGCTCCGTCGGTCAATCCGGCAACCAGTGAGTTCCCTACCGATACAAAACGGGAAAAGTCCGCGCTGCCCTTATTGGGCGACAACTCGTCGATCTTGGGTTCGCAACCGGCAAGAATGACGAGGGAAAACAGGATATATAGTAGTTTTTTCATATCGTTCACATTTTAAAAGGTTAGAAACTGTAAGATAAACCGATACCGGGATTGAAGACGCTGGACTTGTATGTCCCTGAAAAGTTCTCCGGCGAATAGGTCCCTTCCCGTTGTAAACCCATTATATACAGAAATGCAGCGTCGATGCTGAATCCCTTGAAGGGGTATACCGACAGACCGGCCGTCAGCGCGATCTGGTTCATACTGGGGGTTTGCGGATTGAGGTATCCGTCGGGTACCGGAGATGGGTCGTAATACCCACCAAGCCGAACAGTCACAATGTCATTGACCTTGTACTGCGCACCAATCCGTGGGATCAGCTTGTTCTCATACATGGCGGGAGCATAGGATTTGTCGAGGGCAGCAGTCTTGGTTTTGAAATCAAACACCAGGGTATCATAGGCGCCCCAGAAGACATAACAGAGGTTGATGCCGATCATCAACTTCTCTTTGATCTCGTAAGAGATCCCGAAATCGAGGTTAGCCGGTAAGGGAAGAGAGGTTGCTACTTTCTGATCAGGGAAGTTGGATTGCATGGATGCAGGTACCGTAAAGGTTGCATCCGCATCATCTACGACCATGTTAATCTTGGAGCGGTAATCAACGCCGATGTTCAGCCCCTTGACCGGCCTGACCAGGATCCCTCCGTTGAAACCGACATTATAGGTGCTCCCTTTAATGTTAATCTTTCCTTCCGCACCATTCTGACCTTCGAGGGGAAGCGCTTTGTTCAGTTCCACATTCCCGATGGCTAATACAAGACCCATTCCGATACTGAAAACATCTTTGATCTTATACGAAAAAGATGGCTGCACCGTGATGGCTTTGAACGCCAGGTTCTGGATCAGGTAACGGCCCTGCCATTCATCTCCCCAGGAGAATTTGTTGCCGTAAGGGGTATTCACGGCAAACCCGATACTAAGATCATCGAAGGGCTTAAACCCGAAATAGAAGTATAAAGGAGTGTTGATGATGCTCTCAATGTTGTACTGACCCATCACATCTTTGGGCTGAAATGTGGTGCGAACCATCAGCAGGCTGACTCCTCCCGAAAGGCTGAACCTGTCCTGCACAAAGGCTGCAGCACCCGGATTGTAAAAGAAGCTGCTGGCATCGTAGGTCAAAGAGGTGCCGATAAGGCCCATCCCGATGTTACGCATGCTATGCAAGCCCACCTGATATCCACCACCAAAGGCTGTGGATGCCGCCAGACAAACGCCCAGCAACAAAGTTGTAAATCTCCGCATAGTGTTCTGTTTTTGGTTTATACTTGGCGCAATATTACATAATTATATTTAATAATATGAATTCCGGAATAAAATTATGTTAGGGTGTTCCCCTCACCCCCTCACCCCCTCACCCCATCACCTCTTTTATCGTATCTTTGCTCCCCCAAAGCAAAACAACCAATGAAATTACAACCAGGAGATCAGGTAAAATTTCTGAACACCACCGGAGGCGGCGTGGTCACGAAAGTCCTGGATAGCCGGATGGTACTGGTGGCCGATAAGGATGGTTTTGAGCTGCCTACCCTGATCAGTGAACTGGTGAAAATCGACCCCACGGATGCCGGAGCCCGTTTTTTCAAAGAGGATTTTCATACTCCGGTACCGGTAAAAAAGGGAAAGGATCAGGATCTGGATCAAAATGAGAATCAGGAGAGCCCTATCAATGAAGAGGAGGAACCCGGTCCTGACTACCTGCCCCCGGCCGTGATCCGGAAGCGCACATCGGAAGATATCTTCCTGGCCTTTGTGCCTCATGACCAGAAGTGGTTGATTACCGGACTGGTGGACATCTTCCTCATCAACAATACCTCCTTTGATATTATCTATAACCTTTTTCACCGGACACCACAGGGACGTTATCATGGGGTGGATTATGGCTCTCTTTTTGCCGGCACACGTACTCTTCTTGCTACGGTAGATCGCGAAAGTCTGACACAATGGACAATTGGATCCCTGCAGTTTCTATTTCATAAAGAGCAGCTGAAAGAGATTATTCCGCCATTCAATTCCGAGTTTCAGATCGAGGGGAAGAAATTTCACAAAGAGGGCGCATATCGTGAGTCTTCCCTGGTAAACGCAAAAGGGATCATTACCAGAGTGGTCTCTCTTACAAGTTTTCTCGAAGAGAACCGACCCCTCCTGAAGAATGACCAGGAGCCGGGACACATGCAAGCCTCTTCAGCAATGGACCTGGAGCCTTCGGTCATCTTCTCCCATCAGACTCAAACGCGGGAAGCGGTGGTGGACCTGCACATTCATGAATTGATCGAAGACCCGTCGAACCTGGAAAAATCAGAAATCCTCGACGTTCAGAAACACTACTTCATCCGTTGCCTCGATGCAGCGGTTGCCAATAACTTCCTGAATGTGGTATTCATTCATGGAGTGGGTAACGGGATCCTGCGGAGTGTGCTTATCGATCACCTGAAAAAAACAGAGGGCATCGAATGGTTCGATGCCCCCATGGCGATGTATGGCGTGGGCGCCATTGAAGTTCGTATCCCTCACAACCGGTAATTACCGGCTTACAGAGACCTTCTTCGTATAGACTTTATTCCCTGTGGTTAACTGAAGTATGTAAACCCCCGGAACAAGGTTTCCGGCATCAATCTCAACCTGATGTTCTCCGGAGTCCAGGTAACCCGGTTGGTAACTCCGCACCTTCTGACCAAAGATGTTGAACAGATTCAGCTCGACATGGCAGGGATTTACCAGGTAGAAAGAAGCCATGGTGATGCCAGCAGCAGGATTGGGGTAGACCTGCAGTGCCCGCGTCTGATCAAACAGATCGTGCGCCGAAACCACGTTGGCGTTAAACTCGGTCATCTCATAATAGCTGAAAGGTCCGCCCATCACGATCTCGGTCCCCTGGTCGTCCTGCAGGAGGTAAAGGCCATTGCCGTTGCTGCAGCAGATACCATTCCCGCCGCTGTCGTAAATGGTGAAGGTGTAACATCCCTCTTCAGTAATATAAATTGTATCGCGGTGCACTACATTGGGTATTGTATAAGGGCCGCCACTGGCAACCACGATTCCCTGCGCATCTGTCACATCCCAGGTGGTCTCTTCCGGGGCATTGTCGGTTTTCAGGAACAGGATCAGGGTTAAGGTGGTGGCCGGAGCTTCTTCAATGGCCAGGTTGAGCGTGTCGTTCTTCGGATATTCGTCAGCGTTGTTATTGGGGTTATCTGTGAAGACATTCAGCGTATTGTTCGCTTCAGGGGTAAAACTGTAATCAGGGAGGTCGATGACCACCTTCTCCAGGGGGCCTATACTTCCTGTCCAGTTTTCGGTCACTACCGTTCCACCATTGACTTCATAATTCAGGTCAAACGAGGTGATGGTGTTGTTCCCGTTGTTCCGCACAGTGACAACGGGAGCTACCACTCCGCTGCAGTTCGTAATGGAGACGTTCTCTATCTCAAGTACCTGCAAGTCCCTGTCATACGGGAGAACGATTGCATTGGTGGAGCTGTTGGCAGCCTGGTGAACCTCCTTGGTGGTGTTATTCTGAATGAACCCTACACCCATGAGTTCATCAATGTCGTACACCTGATCAGGTTCAAATGGCCAGCTGGTCTCAATGATGACATAATCACCGGCCTCAAAGGCGGGCAAGGAGGTGCCGTTCTTGGTGGGAAGCATCTTCTTCATCACATGGTCGAAACTCGTCTCTCCGTTGGTTCCGGGAGGACTGGCAAACTGTACCAGCTCCTCGATCACCACGTTGTGAGCAACCAGGTTTCCACTGACATCCTGTGTGGCTTGTGCAACCATCGTAAGAAAGATCTCATCCTGGGCCGGGGAGATCGTATGCTGGAGCGAAATCTCAAATGGTGAAGAGACGTTGCTCCGGTTGGAGATCACCGGCCATTGCAGGCTATTTCCGTTTCCGTTGTAAACATTCCCATCCACAACGGAATTGGGAACTGCGTTTACGTTGTAATAGGTACGCCTGGCGTTGTTGTCTATGGTGTTAGCCAGGTACATAGGATCGTTCCCGGGGGCCGGCCAGCTCATATGATAGAAGATCGCGGTAAAGATAGTGGGATAGGACATTAACCACCCATGAATTTTGATATTTGCCGACACACAGGGACCACAGGTGGAGGATGTAAATTCTTCCAGTAACACCAGTCGCTGTGACTGTCCGAAACTAAAAGAAAACTGGAAAAAAAACAGGATCAAAAGAAAGGATAATTTTTTCATGGGAAACAGATTTTAATGAATGTAATTTACACCTGTAAAGATACCACTTTTCACAATTGGTTGCCTGTTCGTTCCAAAAAAAAGGAAACATTTACGTAAATAGGTTTTAATGTATTATCTTTGCAGTCAAACCAATAACCATTTAACGAGCGTAATAAACCTTTTTAGCGATGAAAAAACTTGTCCTGTTGATTTTCCTGTTGCATGAGGTTGTTTTCCTGGGCTATACCCAGAATCTCTCCCTGATCCACGAAGGCAATCCCGTTCCCAATAACGGTACGGTGACCTATACCGGTGAACCCACCACACTGGTGATCGATGCCCAAATCGGCGTTACGAATAATGGTCCAGGCCTGCTTAGTGTCATGTGCAAAAAAGAAGAGATTTCCTTAATCCCGTTGACGATTAATACCTTTTGCTGGGATAACTGCTATCCGCCCGACATCTATGTATCTCTGGGACCCCTTGATATCACCCCTGGCGAAACCAATACGGCTTTCTTAGGGGAGTATGCCCCGGATTCCCATCCCGGACAGAGCGTGATCCGTTACACTTTTTTTGTCATGAACAATCCCAATGATTCTGTCTGTTTCCGGGCATTGTATAATGCCTATCCGCTGGGGATAGAGGGACGCCAGGGAATAGCCACGCTTTCCAACGCCTACCCGAACCCGGCCAATACCCAGGCTTCCTGCAGGTACGCTGTGGAGAACGGCACCACCGCTCTGCTGTTGGTACGCAATGTGCTAGGTACTGTTGTAAACGAAATCCTGCTAACCGGTAAAGGGGAGGTACAGATCCCGACCCGGGATCTTTCTGAAGGGATCTATTTTTACAGCCTCGTGGTCAACGGACAAACGCAATCAACCCGGAAACTGGTCGTTTCACACTAATCTATCTTAAACTCTTTCTTTAGTCTATCCACATAATCGAGCTTCTCCCAGGAAAAGAAGTCTACTCTTTTCTGGTAGATCTCTTTGGTGTTGTTATTCCCTTTCCTGGGTTTGGATCCCTTAACCGGATAATAGACGTCGACGGCTTTGGTGAAGGGATCCCGGCCAAAATGGCCATAGGAAGCCGTAGGAAGGAAGACCGGGTTTTTCAGTCCGAACCGCTCAATGATGGCATACGGACGCATATCGAACACCTTGTCGATTTTTACAGCAATCTCTCCGTCGGTCAGGGGCTTTCCCTTTTTATCCTTCACCTTGGCCGTACCGAAGGTATTCACATAGATACCTACCGGTTGGGCTACCCCGATGGCATAGGCTACCTGGATCAACATCTGGTCGGCAATGCCTGCAGCCACCATGTTTTTAGCAATATGACGGGCAGCATAAGCGGCTGAACGGTCCACCTTGGAGGGATCTTTTCCTGAGAATGCACCGCCTCCGTGAGCACCATGACCTCCATAGGTATCAACGATGATCTTCCGGCCTGTCAGCCCTGTGTCGCCATGTGGTCCACCGATCACGAACTTACCGGTTGGATTCACAAACAATTTGAAATCCTTGCCAAACATCTTTTTGATCCGGGCGGGCAATGTCTTCTTGACCCTGGGGATCAATATCTTCCCGATGTCGGCACGGATCTGATCCTGCATCTTCTTTTCCGCGGCCTTCACAGCTTTTTCGGATTTGTTGGCCGGAAGGATGAATTCATCATGCTGGGTACTGACCACAATGGCATCAATCCGTAGCGGTCGGCCATTGTCATCATATTCAACGGTGACCTGCGATTTAGAATCGGGTCGCAGGTATTTCATCTGCTTTCCTTCCCTGCGAATCTCTGCCAGTTCCTGGAGCAGGATGTGAGCCAACTCACTTGAAAGAGGCATGTAGTTATCCATTTCGCGACAAGCATAACCAAACATCATCCCCTGATCACCTGCCCCCTGATCCTCTTTCTTTTCACGAACCACTCCCTGGTTGATATCCGATGATTGTTCATGAATCGTTGAAATGACTCCGCACGAATCGGTGTCGAAACGGTATTCAGCTTTGGTATATCCAATGTCGCGGATCACGCGGCGTGCGGTCTCCTGTACATCTACCCACCCCTCTGTTCGCACCTCTCCGCCACATACCACCAGGCCGGTGGTCACAAAGGTTTCGCAGGCTACCTTGGATTCAGGATCCCAGCGTAAAAATTCATCAAGCAGTGCATCCGATATCTGATCGGCCACTTTGTCCGGATGTCCTTCTGAAACGGACTCCGACGTAAACAAATATCCCATGATTCCGGTCTTTTTTAGTTTGTACTTGGTGAATGGAAGGGGGATTTGATAATTGGCAAAGCTACGTTTTTTTTTAATTACGAATTACGAATTACGAATTACGAATTTTTCATCGTCTCACGTCTCACGTCTCATGTCTTACGTTTTTGTCAGCTCCTGAAACACCTCCTCCAGCCGCTGCTCGTCACGTTGCAGGGAGAGGACGGTCAGGCCGTTATCGACCGCAAATTTGAATACCGCTGGCCGGATGTCGATGGCAGAATCGGATTCCAGATGCCAGATGCCGGATGCCGGATGAAGAACATCTTTTACTCCTATAATTCTTTCCAGCATCTCTTTTGTGACCGGTTTGTCGAACTCTACCCTGATGATGATTTTCGATGATTGGATCTTCTGCAGGTTTATGGTTTTATCATCGGCAACGATCCTGCCTTTGTGGATAATGATCGTCCGGTTACAGATCGCCTCCACCTCCTGCATGATGTGCGTCGACATCATGATCGTCTTCTCACGGCCGATTTCGCGGATCAGGTTCCGGATCTCCACCAGCTGGTTGGGATCGAGACCTGAAGTCGGTTCGTCGAGGATCAGCACCTCCGGATCGTGCAGCAGCGTTTGTGCCAGTCCTACCCGCTGCCGGAACCCCCTGGAGAGCGCCCCGATCTTCTTGTGCTGTTCCGCCTGGAGTCCGGTTAACTCAATGATCTTCGAAATACGATTTTCGATTTTCGATCTCCGATTTTCGATCTCCGATTTTCTAATTTCTAATTTCGAATTTCCATTTTCTTTATGATGAATCCCGGCAATGAAGCCCAGAAACTCCTTCACATACAGATCCAGATAGAGCGGATTGTTCTCCGGCAGATACCCCACCCGTCTCCGTACCTCCATTGATTCCTCAAGTACATCAAATCCGCACACGGAGGCCTCTCCGGCAGTAGGAGGGAGGTAACAGGAGAGGATCTTCATCAGGGTGCTTTTCCCGGCGCCGTTGGGGCCCAGCAGGCCGACCACCTCCCCTGGATTTATTACGAGAGAAATGTCGTCCAGAGCTTTCTGAGTGCCGTATAGCTTGATGATATGATCAACGTGGATGGACATGCCAGCTGGAATGGAAACACGATGCAAAAGTAGGGAAAATTATTAAGAATGGAGCGGACGGGCGGACGGGCGGACAGGTGGACAGGCGGACGGGCGGACGGGCGGACAAGTAGGATGGGGAAGGAACATTTCGTTTTGATCTGGCAACGAAATGGTTTACATTTGTTCTAAAAAAACAAAATAAACACAGATGGATTAAGATATGCATATTTTGGTCATGTCCTGGTGTTATCTCCGGATTTTAGGAGATATATTCAATGCAAGCGGATAGCCAGGATGAAAATAAGGCAGAAATAACATGAATTATGAAGATACGCACACGTTATGCACAAGGCTATGATGCAGATAGAAATTTCTCAAATGCATGGTATACTAAAAATCTTTAAGGCACCTGACACTGAAAGCATTTATCCTGTTTGCAGGATAATAGGAAACTGAAAAATTAATATAATTCATTCCATGCGCCCATGCCTTGTATGGTCCATGTGCATTCGAAGACCAAAAAAATGTAGTGAAATTATTAAAGAACCATCCTTGATTAAAGAATTCCACTCCAAATAAAAATGCATTGAACCCCGAATATCCGGTATATTTCAACGGTGCACCTGCAAAAGCATTGTTTGTCCAATTTTCAAAAAGAGTACTCCATTCTGCTTCTGTTGGCACATGCCAACCCGGAGGGCAGAGTCCTTGCAACATGGGTGGGTTATCGAAGCGCATAAGTTCATCCCACTGATACATTGCACCTCGCACTGCACACTCCGCACTTAGGTCTTGATAACAATACTTTTCGGACAGGCAGTTGTCCCTTTGGTGTGAACTCCCTGATATCATCGTCCCAAAATTCAGGTTCGTAGCCATCCAGCACTGGCTACCAATCTGTATCGTTGGATAGACTTTCCCGTCCCGGATATCGGTGAGACTATTGCCGCACGCAAAAATGGCTGAATCTAGGACTTGCACTTTGCATATTGCACTTGCCGAACAAAGTGAGGTATTCGTGTATGTGTAGGTTATTGTCTTTATCCCGGTTCCCGCTGAAGATGGAGTAAAGTAACCCGTTATGGAATTCACTCCAGGTCCTGAATAAGTTCCTCCGAGTGGGATTCCTCCTTTCAGCCTGATCGGTTTGGCGTCGGTAGTGGTGATGGTGTCGAAACAGGGTGTGAAAGTCACGGTCGGTGCTTCTACTACGGTCATGATGACCGGATTGCTGGATGCCGGATTGTTGGTTGCACAAGGCTCAGAGGAGGCAAGTATGCAGGTAACTGTATCGCCATTGACCGGGATATAGGCGAATACTGCATTGTTCATTCCTGCATTGATTGCATTGACCTGCCATTGAAAAAAAGGGGTTACGCCTCCATTGACAGGGGTTGCCATAAATGTTACAGGTGTTCCTTCGCAGACCGGGTTTCCCGAAGGGGCGATGGAAATCCCGACAGATAAGACCGGAAACACCGTAATGACAATCGTGTTGGAAGAGGCCGGATTATTTACGGAACAAATCGTATCGGAAGAGGTCAACAGGCAGGCGATACTATCGTTATCCACAGGGGCATAAGTAAAAACCGTATCATTTGTTCCCTGAGGCGTCCCGTTGACGCTCCATTGAAAAACCGGGGACGCTCCTCCTTTTTCAGGGAAGGCTGTAAACGTGACCGGCGTCCCTTCGCAAACGGAATCATCGGAAGCGGTAATCAGCACGCTGACCGAATCGCCCGGGATGACCGTTACAATGTATTGAACCGTATCTCCTATACACCCGCCCACCGCAGGGGTGATAGTATAGGTCACTGCTTCATCTCCCGATCCGGCGTTCAGCAATGTCTGGTCGATGGTATCGCCCGCGCCCGGCGAAAAGCCGGTGACAAAGGGCGATGAACCGACGGCCGTCCACGAAAAGGTGGTATTTGGCACTGAAGCCGTAAGCAGAATGCTGGTGGATTCGCCCGAACAAATGGATTTTGAAAGAGGATTGTTCGTTATTACAGGAACTACAGTCTGCGAAATTTGAACGGTGTCAGAAATTGTGTCAGAAATAGTACAATAAATATCCGGAACCTTGACCCAATAGATTCCAGGGTTTTGAATCCATATAGCTTGTGTTGTATCCCCTGTATTCCATAAATACCAAGCCCTTCCAGCACCTGCATCTAATTGAATACTGTCTCCGGTACAAATGATTTGGTCTGGCCCGATATTGACAGGAGTAAATGGATAATAAGTAATAATAATGGTGTCACTCAGATTACAGTAAGGTTCCGTTGTATAAACCCAATAAGTTCCTGGATTGTAAACCCAAATAGTTTGAGTTGTATCACCAGTACTCCAAAGATAGGAATCGCGGCCATAACCGGCATCAAGCAAAGTACTGTCTCCAGGACACAGATTTTTATCCGGGCCTAAATTTAATGTGCTAAAACTGGAAAAATAGGCACATCTGCTAAATCCAGGAATGTATAAATGGTTCGTACTTACTTGGCCCTTACCTGTAAGAAAAGTAATAATTAGAGTTTGTGTTGGTTCAAATACTCCCCCTGCCATGCACACAACCCATCCTCCATTTGTGCCCGGTACTGTATAGTAACTTGTTGGTACAATTGGAATTGCCAACCCATAAATCACAATGTTCCCCAAGTTCTCACTTCTTGTTGCAATAGAGATATTGAAATTATTGCCAGGTAATCCTCCACTGGAAGTCTGATTTACTGTAGTTTTTTTTGATCCCGAACAATTGGCGGATGGGACGATTTCACCCGCAGCGTGTCCATAGATCAACGGACCAGGAGGGATACATTCATTCATAAAGAATTGATATACTAAAACAGGTTTATTTGTAAAAAGAGAGGATATGCCATTACCAAGTCCACCCGTCTGATAATAGAGGCAAAACATGGAAAACTCGCCCCGGTTAATGGTATCGAAATATATACTATCGAAAATTATATAAGTGGAATCATAAAAGGGGTAGATATAAATCCAGGATCCCGTTCCTGGGCCTAACTGTGCGGCAAATGGAGTACAGAGAATATAGAAATTTCCGCAAACATTCTTTGGAATTAACTGATCTCCTGCTAAATCAATTGAAAGATTGTTCCCTTGTGGATCTATCAAGGCATCATCCGAAACAGTAATTGCGATCGGTCTATCAGCTAAAACCACCGTGCCTCCCAGATGCATATTTGAATCTCCGGAGATAGCTCTTCCTGACCAGGTTTGCCCTCTGTTGAGATGGATAGCGAAAGTATCATGTGCGGTATGATTAACTATATCAACGGTTGGAATTATTGTGACGTTTGTAGAGTCTTCTGTGGCAACGATATCAAATGAGTTCCTTGCCGGCGGATCACAATACGGGTAGTTGTGATATAAATCTTGAGAAGGGATAATAAACTCCAATCCTAAGGCATTTCGTCCTTTCAGAGAATATGTATCTGATTTATGGTCATTTTGGATCTCATATTTAACGGAAATTGGCTTGTCCGATGTTATGAATATTCCATAATTCAAAACTGTATCTGCCGGTTTGTTTTCAATTATATCAATCCAGGATGTAAGATCAATTTCTTTGGGTACATCTGTCTGAACGATATCACTAATGGGTTGAAAAGCAGGATTTGCCGGTTGTGTAATGGTAAAGATCGCCGGACCTTCCGTGGTTGTCATAATTAGCTTGATCGGTCTGTCAAGGTCATTATAAATGACTGGGCTGGGAGGGACATACTCCGATGTGATCTCAGGTGCAGCAAACCAAAACTCATAATCTGTCTGAGCAACCAGAAGATTCAGCGAACTAATACCAAATACAACTAAAGATAAAATTTTCCATGCCTTCATGAAAAATGACATACAATATTTCTTATCCACCGATTTTCATAGGCTAAATTACCTATAATTTTTCAAAGAGTAGTAGCCCCCTGGAACCGAAGTTGTTTGTCATGAATCCAGGGATATTTATGATGTTCAAATTTCTTCAATAAGCCCAGAAGAACCGGCATACTTCGTTTCTTTTTCATAATTACATCAATCGTTTGATCGTTCACTTTGACAGTGCCACTATTTGAGATGAGCTTATCAAAAATCTTAGGTGCCGTCAGGGAAGAATATTTCTCTGTTTCACTTGCAAATAACCGATAGAGATTGTAAGCCAGAATGCTCATCGTAAGATCAAAATCAACCTTAATCACCATGGAAGAAGAAAGCCGGTTGAGATGAAAAAATTCAATTTGTTCGGAGATGGTTTTTTCGATCAGCCAGCGATGGGAATATTTTACCACCACCTCTGCACATTTCAATGTAAAGTCATTGGTAATGATTAAGGCCGGTTTCTCGCGACCATGGCTATGGATAACAATTTGCCTGATTTCTTTGTTGTAACCGGAAAGGAAAATTTTGCGGTCGTTTACTTTGAGGGTTCTTTTTTTTCCTCCTGCACAATCTACTTTGATCAAGTGCCATTGATCAGATGGGATTTTATCAAGTTCTTCCAAAATGTTTTTCCCTCTTCGCCGAATGGTAATAA
>JBDROF010000099.1:0-45366 GCA_043810345.1 Bacteroidota bacterium
TGACCAAAGCAACTTGTCCTGAAAAGGACTTTAAGAACACAGACATGAGTTAATGCCAAGCTTGAGTTTGGCTAAGCTCGCAGGAGAAACTCGCATACCAAAGGCGATAATTATTGGTTAGGATTTTTAGGAGAAAGATAAACAATGAGCCGGAGTTATGAAATCATTTTAAGAATTTCATCCACATATTTCCGGTCGTTGAAAAGCCGGGGAATCTTGTGCTGTCCCCCCAGTTTCCCTTTTGATTTTAACCAGTTGTAAAAGGTGTTAGGAGGAACCACCCGGATGATAGGTTCTCCCAGGATCATATTGTGGTATCGCTTTGCTTCGTAATCGGAATTCATCGATTTAAGTGCATTATCAAAGATCTCCGTAAAAAAGGGCATCTCTTTCGGCGGAGTGTCGAATTCAATCAGCCACTCATGGGCACCGCGTCGGTTTTCTTCCAGATAGACAGGCCCTGCCGTATAGTCAATGATATTACATCTGCACCTTTTACAGGCGATCGAGAGAGCCTTATCAGCGTTATCCACGATAAGTTCCTCTCCGAAGACGTTGATAAAGCTCCGGGTACGTCCGGTTATCTTGATCCGGTAGGGATCAGTTGAAGTAAACTGCACGGTATCGCCTATCAGGTATCTCCACAAACCTGCGTTGGTAGTGATCACCATGGCGTAGTTGGTATGAAGTCTGACTTCATCGAGTGATATGGCTTTCTTGGATGCTGAATCTAGTTCATCTACCGGGATGAATTCATAGTAGATACCATAGTCCAACATCAGCAGCATATCATCGGCGTCTCCGCGGTCCTGTATCGAGAAAAACCCTTCAGAAGCGGTATAGGTCTCCAGATAATGCATCTGCGTAGAAGGAAGGATTTGTCTGAACAGCTCCTGGTATGGACGGAAACTCACACCCCCGTGGATGAAGAGCTCAAAATTAGGCCATACCTCCAGCAGGTGTTTCTTCCCTGTGATCTCCAGAACCCTCCGGAACAACAACAAGACCCACGAAGGAACCCCGGAAATGTTGGTTACATCATGCTGAATAGTAGCCCGGGCCATCTTTTCGATCTTTGACTCCCATTCGTCCATAAGTGCGATGGAGAGATTGGGTGTACGGAGAAACTCAACCCAAAATGGAAGGTTTTGCATCAGGATTGCCGAAAGGTCGCCCTGGTAGTAGATCGATTCACTGGATACCTCTACGATCTGATGTGTCCCTCCCATGCCGATTGCCTTCCCGGCAAAGAGGTTGGTGTCGGGATGGTTGTTGCAGTAAATGCTAAGCAGATCTTTGCCCCCCTTGAAATGACACTCTTCAAGAGCCTCCTCACTTACAGGGATGAATTTGCTCTTGCCAGCTGTAGTTCCCGATGATTTGGCAAACCACTTGATCTCTGTAGGCCACAGGATGTTCTGCTCTCCCTGTTTCAACCTGTCAACATAAGGTTTCAGCTCCTCATAGTCCCGAACCGGCAGTCGTTCCCTGAACACCTCGGGCGACTGGATCGATTTGAACTCATAGGTCCGCCCCCATTCAGTACCCTGTGCCGCTTGAAGTAGTTTTTTAAGCCATTCACGCTGAACTTCATGTGGATATTTCAGAAAAAGTTCGATCTGATGAATCCGCTTTTTCATCAACCAGGAGATGACGGTGTTCAATAGTTCCATGAGGAAAAGACCAGTTCAGGTTGCCAAAAATACAATTAATTTCAAAGGAAATATAATCATATTTTTGTTTGGTTGATAAAAGGAAATACCTAACTTTGTAAACACTTAAATACAGGTACTATGACAAAGATCAAGTTATTTATTGTCGAAGATGAGTTAATCCTGGCACATGATCTGAAAGCCAAGTTGACTGACCTTGGTTATGAGATTATGGGATTGGATACCAAAGGGGAAAGTGCTGTGGATACTATCGGAACCCTGAAAGAGAAAAATCAGGAGCCCGATATAGTAATCATGGACGTCAAACTGGCCGGCTCCATGGATGGCATCGAAGCAGCCAGAATCTTAACTGAGAATTCGAACTGCGGGATTATATTCCTAACTTCGCTGAACCGGAATGATGTATTCACGAAATCCTTCTCCCTGAAACCGTATGCATACCTCTTTAAACCGGTTGACATCGACCAGATCAGGGCAGCCATCGAGGTAGCCAATTACCAACGTAACCTGGAGATTACCAACGAGCGGATCATCTCTGAACTGAAAACCGAGATCCAGCATCGAAAAAATGCCGAGAAAGAGAAAAACCAGCGGTTACAGGAGAGGATCCGGGCTGAGCAGAAGGTGAACCAGCTACTTAAGCAGAAACATCAGATGGAGCTCGACTTGATCAATCGTGAATTGGCGACCTCCTCTATCTTCATCTCACAAAAGAACAAAATCATTGGTCTCATCCGGAAAGATCTGAACCGGTTACTGAAACGCGGAAAGACCATCACCAAGAAAGAGATCACTGAGGTGCTGGATACCATCGACGAGAACATAAAGTTTGATAATGACTGGTATCGGATCAAAGCTCATTTTGAAAAGATCCATCCGGGTTTCTTTGACCGGCTCAGGGAAAAACATCCCCAGCTTACTCCTACTGATCATCGGCTCGCAGCTTTGCTCCGGATGAACTTGGCTACCAAGGAGATCTCTCATATCCTGAAGATCACGGCACCCAGTACTGAGATTTCAAGAATCCGGTTAAGGAAAAAACTGGATCTGCCCAAAGGGACCAACCTGGTGCAGTTTGTCTGCAACATTTAATCCTCCATTAATTCGTCGGTGAGAGTGAGGTTGTGAAACACCTGCTGAACATCGTCATCCTCTTCGATGAGATCGATCAGCTTAAGTATTTTCCGGGCATTTTCTGCGTTGATGGTTTCCGTTGATTTAGGGATCCTCTGAAGAGATGCACTTTCAGGTTCTATGTGTAATTCCTCCAGTTTCTTCATCATGTTCCCAAAATTCTCCATGGCAGTGGTAATAGTAAATATATCTTCGTCCAATTCAATATCTTCGGCTCCGGCATCGATCACCTCCATCTCAAACTCCTCCTGGTCGAGATCGCCAACAGGAACCACGAAGACCCCCTTCCGGTCGAACAGGTAGTTGAGCATCCCTTTTTTTCCCAGTTCACCGCCATATTTACTGAAGTAGGAGCGGATATTGCTTACGGTGCGCTGGGTGTTGTCGGTCGTACATTCCACATAGATAGCAATCCCGTGCGGGCCTTTCCCTTCATATGTCGTCTCGGTAAGAGCAACCGCATCTTTGTCAGATCCTTTGTTGATGGCACGCTGAATGGTTTCTTTTGGCATAGAGGCTCCTTTGGCATTGGCAATTGCCAACCTCAGCCTCGGATTGCCATCGGGATCAACCCCTCCCTCCCGTACGGCTATGGTAATCTCTTTGATGATTTTGGAGAAGATTTTGGAACGCTTGGCATCAAGAGCCCCTTTTTTCCGCTTGATAGTTGACCATTTATTGTGACCACTCATTGAATTGAATATTTTAGGGATTCACCTTGTAAAATTAGTAATTTTTTCCTCTGCTTTTGAAAACGATTGGTAACTTTGGAAGGTGTTAAAATCAACTAATAATCCTTTGCAAACCAGGTTAATCTTCACCGGTCTTTTCCTCCTCCTCCTGTTATCAGTACTCCTGTTTCACTGCGCCAACCCGGTCACTCCCGAAGGTGGTGCCAAAGACATTACCCCACCTAAAGTGGTAGAATGCAATCCCCCCAATTACTCAACCCATTTCTCTTCGTCCGACATCCACATCACCTTCGATGAATTTATCTCCCTGAAATCAACCGGTCCCGAGATTTTCATCTCTCCCTCCCTTTCCACGAAACCCGACTACAAACTGAGAGGAAAGACAGTCATCGTTGATTTTGAAGATACCCTCGCCTCCAACACCACGTATATCATCAATTTCGGAAAATCCATTTCCGACATTACCGAAGGAAATGCGATGTCTGATTTCCGGTACGTCTTCTCCACAGGCGACTTCATCGACTCTCTGATGATCTCCGGTGAGGTGGTCAACGCATTTGACAATAGGCCGGTGCCGGATGTCTATGCCGAACTTTATACGAATACCATCGATACCATCCCCTTCGACTCCCTCCCCTGCCTCGTACCACCACTCTACGTAACGCAAACAAATGAACAAGGTAAATTTGTGTTTCACAACCTCCGGAAAGCTGCGTACAAACTTGTGGTCCTTCATGATCAGACAGGAGATTTCATGTACAATATGCAGGCAGAGAGAATCGCCTTTGCGGATTCATTGATTATCCCCTGGATAGCTCCTGTTACAACCCCCGACAGTACCGGACAAGATAGCCTTCCGGCTAGCAACACCTTTGTTCCTGTTCCGCTGCTGCTGAGAATGTTTGAAGAGGTTGACTCCACTCAGCAGGTTACCAGATCTGAACTCCTTATGAAGAACCAGTTCAGGATCATCTTTAAATACCCCCCCCACCATCCCGGGATTACACCCCTGAACATCGACACCACGGTTGCCTGGTGCATGGAAGAGTACAGTGCTCACCGGGATACCGTATTGCTCTTTGCCACTACCGAGATTCCCGATACCTTGATCCTCGAAATTCGTGATGGATCAGTTATACTGGATACGGTAACCATAACACCTACCCGGCTGGCTATGGAAAAACGCAGTAAGAAGAAGGAGGAAGAAGAGAAACCGGAACAACTCCTATGTTCATGGAAGCCCCTAGGAACCTTCAACCACCTGAAAAGTCCTTTGATTGGCACGTGGTCCTATCCGGTTTCAGAATATGACCTCTCAGGATTCCTGTTGATCAGTGGAGGGGACACCCTGATCCCTTCCGTTGAGTTTACAGATCCGCTTCTGCGACATTTCCGGGTGACTTCTACCTGGAAAGAGGTGAATTCATATCAGCTGCTGATACCCGATTCGGCATTTATCTCCTATAACGGACTGAGTCACGACACTATCATCCACTCGTTCCAGACTGTCAACCCGCGTGACCTTGGTTCCCTAATTATCAACCTGAACTTTTCAACCCAGCCGGGAAACTACATCATTCAGTTACTAACAGAGAAAGGGAAGATCGTGGAAGAGAAAATTGTCCAAGAATCAGGCAAAATAAAATTTGCTTTCATCGCACCTGCCAAGTATACGATAAAGGCAATTCAAGACTCCAACGGAAATCGGCGGTGGGACACAGGAGATTACATGAATAAGCTTCAACCTGAGATCGTCTTCTTGTTCCCGAAGGTCATTGAGATCAGGGGGAATTGGGATGTGGAGGAAGAATGGAAGTTATAGACTCCCGGGTTTATATCTCCATGCAGCGATCCAGTGAATTGATGATCTCCGTCAGCTTATCATGCTTCAACGAATAAAAGATCATCTTCCCTTCTCTCTTGGATTCAAGAATCCCTTTGTTCTTCAGAATATTGAGATGATGAGAAGCCGAAGCTTGTTCAATGTTGAGTTTCTCGTATATTTCTGTAACTGAGAGCCTTTTGTTAGCTGTCAGTAGTTCAATGACAGCAATTCTCATCGGATGCGCCATCGCTCTGAGCATGCTTGCACCCATTTCCAGTTTTTCAAGTTGCAACACTTTTTTTTTCATGGTTTAATGAATATCAAATTATAGATGATACAAAAATATGAAAAAATATTTTACAAAAATAAATATATATATATTTTAACGAAAAAGTGGAGTAAAGGCAAACTTTTTCCCATCAAAGAGACCTTTATCACTCAATTTCAGGTCAGGGATCACCAGCAAAGCCATGAATGAGAGTGTCATATAGGGAGCCCGCAGATCACTACCCAACCGTTTCGCCCATTGATCGATTTGTTCATAAAGCTGTGCGATGTCATACCCGTCCTGATCCGTCATGATGCCTGCAAACGGTAACGGAATCACCATTTCATGATCTCCCTCCACGAGGGAGATTCCTCCCTTGTTGGAGATGATGAGGTTGATGGCGCGGGTGATGGATTCATCATCTGCACCCACAGCAACGATGTTGTGACTGTCATGAGCCACACAGGAAGCAATTGCTCCCCGTTTTAACCCAAATCCACTGGCGAAGCCAACGGCCGGTGGTGCGGTATGGTACCGGCACCTGACCACCAGTTTGAGGATATCCCGGTCCGGGTCGCTGACCACAAAGCCGTTGCTGATTAGTGGTGCGACATAAATCTCTTCGGTGATCAGTTGTCCGTCAATGGCCTTCTGTACCCTGCACTCTCCCCTGGCCTCCGGTACCCTTAGCTCCTCTGCCCTGACAGGATTCGTGTAAAAATTATTCGATGGGCTCTCTTCCACTGAGTGGATGAGGGTTTTCCCGTTTTCAGCCACGTTGAACCCATCCACATAGGTAGCTTTAACCCTGAAGCTTTCCAGGTCTTCAACCACGATCAGATCAGCCGGATCACCGGGTTGCAATAGTCCGACCGGAAGTCGGTAGTGAGTGACCGGATGATAGGTGCAACTCCTGATCACATGCATAACATCCAATCCTTTTTCCAACGCCCTGATTACCAGTTCATTGATATGGCCAACAACCAGGTCGTTTGGGTGCTTGTCGTCTGAACATAACATCACCATCTCAGGATATTCATTGATCAGGCTGCATAGTGCTTCGAAATTCTTGGCTGCGCTGCCCTCTCTGATCAGGATCTTCATCCCATACCGGAGTTTATCGAGTGCCTCCGGCTTGGTAAAGCACTCATGATCCGTGCTGATCCCGGTTTCTATGTACTTTTTTGCGTCCTCACCCCGTAAACCGGGAGCATGACCGTCAATCGGTTTTCCTGCTTTTTTTGCCGCTTCTATTTTGGCAATCACCATCGGATCGCCTGCAAGAACGCCCGGGAAGTTCATCATCTCCGAAAGGTACCGGATCTCATCCATCGCAAGCAGGGATTTGACTTCATCTACTCCGAGAGAAGCGCCCGCCGTCTCGAAAGAGGTGGCCGGAACGCAGGAGGAGGCTCCAAAGTTGAATTTGAATGGAACCTTGTTCCCATTCCCGATCATGAACATCACACCGGGAATGCCCAGGACATTGGCAATCTCATGCGGATCCGAAACCGTGGCAACGGTGCCGTGAACAACGGCCAGCCGTGCGAATTCCGAAGGGATCAGCAGGGAGCTTTCAATATGGATATGAGCATCAACCAATCCCGGCAAAATATAATGATCTGCATCAACTTTTTCTTCAGAAATATAGGTAATCCGTCCATTAGTGACCTGAACCCTACCCGGGAAAATCCGCCTGGCAACTACATCCACAATATTACCTTCTAGTTCAAATGTTGCTGTTTCCATTTACGTATTATTTATCATTCACAGTAACTTATCTGATGCCGGATACCAGATAAACAACGTCTTACGTCTTACGTCTTACGTCCCTCGTCCTTCCAGCTAACTGCCCACAGGCGGCATCAATATCCTTCCCTCGGCTCTGGCGGATATTGACGACCAGGTTGCGCGATTCCAGGAAGTCCCGGAACTCTTTCATGCGCCTCATCTGCGACCGCTGAAAATCAATTCCCTCAACTGGGTTAAATTCGATCAGGTTGATTTTCACCGGGAAGTTAAGGCAAAACTCTGCGAAGGACCTGGCATCAGCAAGGGTATCGTTAAATTCCTTCAGCAGAAGGTACTCTATGGTGAACCGTTTCCCGGTCTTATGGTGATAGTAGGTAAGCGCTTCGATCAGTTCCGATAAAGGATAGCGTTGATTGAATGGGATGATCCGGTTCCTTTTTGCATCGGTTGCGGCATGCAGGGAGAGAGCCAGGTGTGTTTTGATCTGATCATCGGCTAGTTGCCTGATTACTTTTGGAACCCCTATCGTGGAAAGGGTAATTCGTTGAGGAGAGATCCTTAATCCCTCTTCACCCGTGATCAGTTCGACGGCTCTTTTTACCTGTGGATAATTGAAAAGAGGCTCTCCCATCCCCATCATAACAATGTTGGAAAGGGGGATGTGATGGATCTCGAGGGAAGCTTCGTTAAGTTTCCATACCTGGTCAAATATCTCGGCAGCAGTCAGGTTCCGGTAAAAGCCAAGTGTTGCGGTTGCGCAGAAGGTGCACCCGAGGGCACAACCTGCCTGGGAAGAGATGCATGCTGTGGTACGCTCCTCACTTGGGATCAGGACACTTTCGATGATCGTGCCATCCTGGAGGCGGTATCCAAATTTTATTGTACCATCACGGCTTTGCTGTCGTCCCGTTTCCTGGATCACCTCAAAGGCAAACGCATCAGTCAGCTGGTTCCGGAGAGAGAGTGGAAGATTGGTCATCTCTTCCAAAGAGCGGCATCCCTTGTTCCAAAGCCATGTATACACTTGCTTTGTGCGAAAACGTTTCTCCCCGATCGAGGAGAGAAAAACACCCAGTTCGTCCCGCGTAAGCGAGCGGATATCAGGTTTTTTATTACCACTCATCGGTTTTCTCTTCCACGTGTTTCATCTTTTCTACCAGGGTGGAGGTGAGTCGCTGCATGGTGGTATCCACCTGGTGGAGGTAGTTATTCCAGCGGGGATTGAAGGACGGATCCTCTTTGTTCAGCCATTTTTCGAGTGGGAATCGGGAAGCTCCTTTCAGGTTAAAATCGGTCACCGTATACCGGTACCGGTCATTTTTAAACTCGAGGCGAATGGTATAGATGATCAGTCCGGCATGGAGTTTATTTCCTTTATCGTCGCTATAATAGATATTCATACGACCGGTCCCTTCAATTTTTCCATTCACCTTGTCCTGAATTTTAAAGACCGATGTCGGGTTGGTATAGTAGTCGTTGAACCACTCCATCGCCTTATTGTAAAGGTAGCCCGGATCTCCTGCTTCCTGGATAACCTCCTGGTACATGATCTTCTGGGATTCAGGATCGACGGGCATGTTCGGTGAAACTGTTTCCTCCTGAGCGGATAGGCGGATAAATGGGAGGAAACAGAGGGTGATCAAGCAGCTGAAAAGTCCCTTTTTCATATTCATGTATTTTAATAATCACAATATTATAAAATCTAACGAAACGAAACGGTGAATATTCTGAAAAGTTTTCCACCAGTTAAAAAAAAAGAGGCTGAAGGAAATTCTGTCAGCCTCTTCCAGAGATACAGGAAAGAGTTAGTACATATCACCCATTCCACCCATTCCCGGATTCATCGGGGACATAGCCGGTTTTTCTTCCTTGATGGAGACAACGACACATTCGGTGATCAGCAACATGCTGGCGATGGAGGCAGCATTTTCCAAAGCCACGCGAGCCACTTTGGTAGGATCAATCACGCCGGATTTGAACAGGTTTTCGTACTCTTCGGTACGGGCGTTGAAACCGAAATCATCTTTTCCCTCTTTGACCTTTTGTACGATCACGGACCCTTCCAGGCCGGTGTTGACAACAATCTGGCGGAGAGGCTCTTCCAGAGCTCTCTTCACGATCGCAATACCGGTAGTTTCATCGGTGTTATCGCCCTTCAGCGTTTCAATGGCTTTGATCGCGCGCAGGTAAGCCACACCACCCCCCGGGACGATTCCCTCTTCAATAGCTGCACGGGTAGCATGGAGTGCATCGTCAAAGCGAGCTTTCTTCTCCTTCATCTCTACCTCAGAAGCAGCACCCACGTAAATAACAGCCACACCGCCTGCCAGTTTTGCCAGGCGCTCCTGCAGTTTCTCCCGATCATAGTCCGAGGTGGTCTTTTCAACCTGGGCTTTGATCTGGTTGATCCGGCCCTGGATATCTTCTTTCTTTCCATGGCCATTGATGATGGTGGTATTCTCCTTGTCAATGGTCATTTTTTCGGCTTCACCGAGATCCTGTAGAGAGGAGTCTTCCAGTTTGAATCCCTTCTCTTCGCTGATCACGGTACCGCCGGTCAGAATAGCGATATCTTCCAGCATCTCCTTCCTCCTGTCACCAAAACCAGGAGCCTTCACTGCAGCAACCTTCAGTGTGCCACGAATTTTATTTACAACCAGGGTTGCCAGTGCTTCACCTTCCATGTCTTCGGAGATGATCACGAGGGGACGTCCGCTCTGAACAGCTTTCTCAAGAATGGGAAGCAGGTCCTTCATCACGGAAATCTTCTTGTCGTGGATCAGAATGAAAGGATTTTCAAACACCACTTCCATCTTCTCGGCATCAGTCACGAAATAGGGAGAAATGTAACCGCGGTCAAACTGCATCCCTTCCACCACTTTCACCGTGGTTTCAATGCCTTTGGCCTCTTCAATGGTAATGACGCCCTCTTTCTTCACTTTGCCCATCGCTTCTGCGATCATCTTTCCGATGAAGGTATCGTTATTGGCAGATACAGCAGCAACCTGCTCTATCTTCTCCATACTGTCGCCTACCTCTTTGGTTTGAGCTTTCAGTGAAGAGATCACTTCGGCAACTGCTTTATCGATTCCTCTTTTTAGGTCCATTGGATTCGCACCGGCGGTTACGTTCTTAAGGCCAGTCGTAAAGATTGCCTGGGCCAGTACCGTGGCGGTGGTAGTCCCGTCACCCGCAATATCACTGGTTTTGGAAGCTACTTCTTTCACCATCTGGGCGCCCATGTTTTCCACGGGGTCTTTCAATTCAATCTCTTTGGCTACTGTAACGCCGTCTTTGGTTACAACGGGAGCGCCATACGATTTTTCAAGGATCACATTGCGGCCTTTCGGTCCGAGGGTTACTTTTACTGCTTCCGAAAGAGCGTCGACTCCTTTTTTCAGCCCCTCTCTCGCTTTCATATCAAAAATTATATCTTTTGCCATTGTTATTCAATTATAGGTTATTACTCAGGTTATTTCCAAAATGTTTTTAAGTTCAGATGACAGCAACAACGTCAGATTCTCTCATGATCATATAGTCTACACCATCGATGGTGATCTCGGTTCCGGCATATTTGCCGTAGAGCACTTTATCCCCGACCTTTACAGTTATGGGCTCATCTTTTTTCCCGGGGCCAACAGCCACAATAGTTCCTTTTTGAGGTTTCTCTTTCGCCGTATCAGGAATGATAATCCCTCCGGCTGTCTTCGCTTCTGCAGGTGCCGGTTCAACCAGTACCCGGTCTGCCAATGGTTTGATGTTCACTTTTGCCATATCATTTTAATTAAAGTTTAACATTAGAAATTCCTTGTTTCATTTGTCCCGCATGTGTCACATTCTGTGCCAAAGCTGATTTTGCCAGAAAAGAAAAAAAATGTCAGAATTCTCTGACATTCTGACATTTTTTATCCATCATTCATTCCGTTCAGGTGGCATTTGAAAATCATTGATCGGGGTAGCATTTTCATCAATCTGCCGCTGGATTTCGCTCTCCTGGGCGGCGGATGAAGCCTGATATTTTGGGATGGCGAAAATGGAAAAGAGGCTGAGAACCAGCAGGACAATGGCCAGCGTCCAGGTCGATTTTTCCAGGAAGTCAGCTGTTTTTCTAACGCCCATATACTGGTTGGATGACGCAAAATTGGAGGCCAGTCCTCCTCCTTTGGAGTTCTGTACCAATACAACAAGAACCATTAGCACGCAGGTGATGAGGATCAGTACGGAGATCAATATGTAAAAGCCCATGGTTATTGAATTAAGAATTAGGAATTACGAATGAAAGGGTTAGCGGGTATTTTGTTTATTCGTTTTCAGGTTGTGGTTGACTCTTGATTTCTTCAATTCGGGTTGCAAAGTAACTACTTTTTTCCGGAAAAAACAAACACAATTTCTCATATACCCGAATCGCCTTCTCCGTATTGCCCTGTTTATAAAAAAGAATAGCCAGTGTTTCACTGACGATCTCATCTTCCAGCTGTGGATCTCTTGGTGCCGTTTGGGTTGGGTTCAGAAAAACAGTGCGGGGAGGAGAGATCCTGGGCTCTTCCCGGATGAATTTCTCAATCAGCTCCTCTTTCGACATGGATTCAGGTGATTCCACCTTGAATGTCACATGCTGTTTGATCGGCATCTTGACCGGTGGCATCTCCTCCATTTCTTTTGTACCCGTTGGTGGTAATGCTGTACGTCTTTCTGCGATCTCAGCCAATCTTCGGTGGACGATCTCAAGCAGTTGTTCCCGGTGTTTCTCTTCTCCTTTCGGATCCTTATTTCCTGCGACGACCGGTTTGAATGCCACCCGTGGCGGACCGGAGAGGGGTGGTGGGGGTGGTGAAGATCGTAGTGGTGGAGGAAGTGAGGAGGATAGTGGGGGTGGTGAGGATAGTGGGGGTGGTGAAGATCGTAGTGGTGGAGGAAGTGGTGAGGGTCGTGGGGGTGGTGATGTTATTGAGGGTTTAGAAGGCATTACGGGTTTAGGAGGTGCAGCTGGCTTAGGAGGTGCAGCTGGCTTGGGAGGTGCAGCGGATTTCGGGTGTGCAATACGGTATCTGTCAATAAGTCGTTTCAGTTGGCGCCGGTCAGCAGCATAGGCAGCTGCTCTTTTCACTTGCACCGCGTATTGCGGGTGATCTTCAGCATAAAGATTTAAAGCGTAGAGCAATTGTGCCGTCTGGCAGAATGGGTAATCTCTCTGCAGCTCTTCAAACTCCTTCAGACTCTGCGCGTCTACAGCAACCGGGTTATTTATAAAGGTCAGAAACTCCTTGTTTTCCATCTCTGTCTTATTATATCGATTACCAGTTTACCACAGCTTTGTTGAATATATCCTGTACGAGTTGCTCATTGATTTCCTGAATCAGGGCGTCCTGAACCGAGATCAGGTTTTGTGAGCTCGGATAATCCATATACCGGGAAAAATTTTGTTCGAAGTTCCGCTTCTCATTAATTTTGTTCGAAAACTTTACATTGACCGTGATGGTGAGTCTATTCAACTGTGCCACCTCACTCCCGGAGATAGCCTGAGGTTGAACAACATACCCTGTTATAGAGCCCTCCAGATGAAGGTCACCGTTCCTATCTACCAGGACCAGGTTCGTTTGCGAGGTAAAATAATTCTGCAATGCCTCTGTAAGGTTGCGGCTCAGCGTGGGTACCACCAGCATCGCTTTGTTCGGGAAGTTATCGATCGAGATGGTCTTTACCTCTGGCGAGATCGATGCACCGGTAAAGCTGTAACTCATACGGCACGAACCAGTTAGCCAGAGCAGCGGCCATAGTAAGACCAAGGCGAATATCGCATGACGCTTGTGTTTTCCGGCTATGCAGGCAGTCCTCATTCTTCGATGTTGTATTCCTTTATTTTGCGGTAGAGCGTACGTTCCGAGATTCCCAGCTCCCGGGCAGCCTCTTTCCGTTTGCCGTCAAATTTTTTCAACGCCCGCTTGACAAACGTAACCTCTTGTTTTTGCAGGGAAAGAGATTCGTCCACCTCCTCGGGCTCCTCAACAGGTTCATCGAACCTGGAATTTGCAGGCCGAACTATGATCGGGGAGTTGGCTGATTGCCCCTCCGGAGAATTTTTGTAAAGGCGCTGAAGGAGGTGCTTGTTCTCGCCGTAGATCCCATCATCATGTTCGCCTTCGAGCAGGTTCATCACCAGTTGTTTAAGATCATTCATGTCTCGTTTCATATCAAAGAGCACTTTATAGAGCAACTCCCGTTCGGATATCTTTGCTGTCTCCTCTCCTTTATAGAGTATCGGGAGTTCACTTATCTGACTTTGCGGTAAGTACTTTATCAAGGTTTCTTCATTGATCTCCCGTTTTTTCTCAATGATGGAAATCTGTTCAGTAATATTTTTAAGCTGACGAATATTTCCGGGCCAGCGATAGTTGATCAGCACGTGGACAGCCTCTTCATCCAGCTGGATCGGGGGCATTCTGTATTTCTCGGCTGCATCGCTTGCAAATTTGCGGAACAGCAGGTGGATATCCTCTTTCCTGTCCCGCAAAGAGGGCACATAAATCGGGACCGTGTTAAGGCGGTAATATAGATCCTGCCGGAACTTCCCGCTAGCGATGGCATCCGGGATGTTGATATTGGTAGCTCCCACCACCCGCACATTGGTCTTCAGTTCCTTGGAAGAACCCACCCGCATAAACTCACCGCTCTCAAGAACCCTCAGTAATCTTACCTGTGTTGATAATGGCAACTCTGATACTTCGTCCAGAAAGATGGTTCCGCTGTTGACCACTTCAAAATAGCCTTTTCGGGCTTCATGCGCTCCGGTAAACGAGCCCTTTTCGTGGCCAAAGAGTTCAGAATCAATGGTCCCTTCCGGGATGGCGCCGCAGTTCACTGCAATGTAAGGACCGTGTTTGCGTGCACTCAACTGGTGGATGATCTTGGGGAAAAACTCCTTTCCGGTTCCGCTTTCTCCCGCGATAAGTACAGTGATATCGGTTGGTGCAACCTGCCGGGCGACATCGATGGCCCGGTCAAGTAAAGGTGAATTACCAGTGATCCCAAATCGCTGTTTAATCGCTAAAATATCCATTATACGTGCTAAGAAGGCTTATATTCTAGAAACAAAAATACGAAATATTTACCTGATGGCAGCTCCCAGCTTCCCGGAAAATTCCTTTACCAGTCGTTCCATCACTTTGTCGATCTCTTCCTCTGTCAGGGTTTTTGACTCGTCGCCGAGGAGAAAACTGACCGCATAGGACTTCTTCCCTGCTTCGATCTGTTCCCCTTCGTAGACATCAAACAGCCCCACCTGGCAAAGGAGCTTCTGCTCTGTATCAAAGGCGACCTGCAGGATCTGATCAAACGAGGTCTCCCTGTTAAGGAGCAGCGCCAGGTCCCTTCTAGCAACAGGAAATTTCGGCAACTCTCGGTACCGCAAATCCTGCCCAGGAATCAGTTGCAACAACAGGTCCCAGTAAAGATCAGCATATAGAACCGGCTGTCTGATATCAAACTGACACAGTACCCGCTTCCGAAGAAACCCGGCTGTAACCAGGCTCTCTCCCTGACTCTGATAGGAGAATCCGTTGGAGAAGAGAGGGGATTCAACCGGGACCAGATCCAATCCTGCCGGATCGATCGAAATCCGGTTAACTATGGCATGGAGAATTCCTTTGAGCTGAAAGATGTCAGCTGGTGCGTCATTTGCATCCCAGCTTTCAACCGCTTTCCGGCCTGTTAGAAAGAGAGCCAGCCGCTGCTCTTCATGATATCCGGGCAATGGATCACTGCTTTTGGCTCCTGCCAGCGAATAAACCGTACCCATTTCAAAGAATAAAAGGTCTGATGCTTTCCTGTTCAGGTTATACACAATGGATTCAAGTCCGCCATAGAGAAGGGTCTGACGCATGACATCCAGATCCCTGCTGCTGGGATTGAGTATCCGTACACACCTCCCTGCCGGGAAGAGAGCGTTATCCTCATAGTAAGAGGAGCGGGTCAGGGAGTTATTCATGATCTCAAAGAAGCCATTTGAGCTCAACAGATCAGAAACGATGTTCCGGATTTTATCCGGATCTTGTCCCGAAAGGAAGGAGATGGAGGATTTTACCTCCTGCGGAATCCCGATGTGGTTGTAACCATAAATACGTAACACTTCTTCAATCACATCCGCTTCGCGAGTGACATCCACCTTACATGCAGGAATCAACAAATCAAGCCTGGAGGAGCTCTCCTGCGCGATGGCGATGTCAAGGTCGTTCAGAATGCTCTTTACCACGTCGCGAGGGATCTCTTTTCCGACCAGACGGTCCAGGTTACGAAAGGTAAGTGTGACCTTATTTCTTGCACGGGGTTGGGGGTAAATATCCACCAGTTCAGAGGCGATCTCTCCGCCAGCGATCTCCTTGATAAGCAGGGCAGCGCGCTTCAGGGCATAGAGGGTCATCTCAATATCGGTCCCCCTTTCAAAACGGAATGATGCATCGGTTTGAAGCCCGTGATGCCGGGCTGTTTTCCGGATGGAAACCGGGTTAAAGCAGGCACTCTCCAGGAAAAGGTTCCTGGTTGATTCGGTCACCCCTGAGTTCATACCTCCGAAGACTCCCGCAATACACATTGGGGCGGCCGTATTACAGATCATCAGGTCGTCGGGGGTGATGGTACGGTCTACTTCATCGAGCGTGATAAAGCTGGTCTCTGCCGGGTATTTCCTGACAATCACCTTCTCCCCTTCAATTTTGTCAGCATCAAATGCATGCAGTGGCTGACCCAGTTCCATCTGTACAAAATTCGTGATGTCGACAATGTTGTTGATAGGTCTTAACCCTATCGAAAGCAGCCTGTTCTTAAGCCAATCTGGTGAGTCACCCACCCTGATGTTGGTGATGGTCAATCCCGAATAACGGGGGCTCCCTTTCACATCTTCCACCACCACCCCGATCCGACGGTTCTCATGATCAGGCTTGAATAAAGAGACATCCGGCATGGTAACCATAGCTCTTCCGTCAGTAGCCGCCTGATCTTTCCCCAGATTATTGTACACTGCTGCCAGGTCGCGGGCAACGCCCACATGAGAAGCTGCATCACTGCGGTTCGGGGTCAACCCGATCTGATAGACCACATCCTCCGAAACCTGAAAATACTCTTTCGCTGGTGTTCCAGGTATGGCGGAAGGATCGAGCACCAGGATGCCCTCATGGGAAGGCCCTACCCCCAGTTCGTTTTCAGCACAAATCATCCCTTCCGATACCTCTCCACGCAGTTTTGCCTTCTGTATTACCAGCTCTTGATCTCCTGTGAAGATCCGTGTTCCTACCGTGGCTACAGCCACCTTCTGTCCGGTTGCCACATTGGAGGCTCCACACACGATAGAAAGTAACTCCGGGCCGCCGACGGATACTTTCGTCAGGCTGAGGTGGCCGGAATTGGGATGTGGTTTACACTCCACCACCTCACCGATGAGTACCCCCCTTAGTCCCCCCTTGACACTCTGCCACTCTTCTACACTCTCCACCTCGAGTCCGCATCCGGTCAGCATCTCGGCAACATCTCCGGAAGAGAGGTCAACAGATAGATATTGTTTCAACCAGTAGTATGAGATTTTCATGGATTGGTTCCGTTAAAAGGGTCAAAATTAGGGATAAAATCCGGAAAATCAGCTGATGAGTCCCCAGTTATGCTCGTATCTATGAATCATACTGAGATGACGGTTCAGTCGCAGGTTTTCCGGACGTTCCAGTCCCGGGTCCTCTTCGATGATCCGGGTTGCCAGATTCCGGCTGTATTTCAATATCTTTTCGTCCTTGACAATATCGGCGATCTTCAGATCCAGGATTCCGCTCTGCTGGGTTCCTTCCAGATCGCCCGGTCCGCGTAGCTGCAGGTCCGTTTCTGCAATCCGGAACCCGTCCGTGGTATGCACCATTGTTTGGATCCGTTTGCGGGCATCATTGGTCAGTTTATCCGAGGTCATCAGGATGCAGAAGGACTGATCAGCTCCCCGGCCAACCCGTCCCCGAAGCTGATGCAACTGGGAAAGACCAAACCGTTCTGCATTCTCGATCACCATCACAGAGGCGTTGGGAATGTCAACACCCACCTCGATGACCGTAGTGGCTACCATGACCTGTGTTTGTCCTTTGACAAAACGCTGCATCTCAAATTCTTTATCAACAGACTTCATCTGTCCGTGGACAATGCTGATGGCATAATCCGGCAGGGGGAACTCCCTGACTACCGCATCATACCCGTCCATCAGATTCTTGAGATCCATGGTCTCTGACTCCTTGATCAGAGGATAAACAATATACACCTGGCGCCCCTCCTTGATCTTCTTCTTCAGGAAGCCGAAAAGCTCCAGCCGTCTGGACTCGTATGCATGGCGAGTAACTACCGGTATGCGGCCGGGTGGCATCTCGTCGATAACGGAAGCGTCGAGATCGCCATAGAGGGTCATAGCCAGCGTCCGGGGGATCGGGGTTGCTGTCATGACCAGTACATGCGGGGTGATGCGGTTTTTCTCCCAGAGTTTCGCACGCTGGGCAACTCCGAACCGGTGTTGTTCATCGATCACTACCAGACCCAGAGCCTTGAATTGCACATACTCTTCCAGCAGGGCATGTGTGCCAATTACGATATGGATCTCTCCGTTGACCAGCCCCTGTTGCATCTCTTTTCTATCGGCTGCCCGGGTGGATCCGGTCAGAAGCCGTATCTCCACCTTCATTTCATCAAGCATCCCGCTTATCGTTTGAAAATGTTGATTAGCAAGGATTTCAGTGGGAGCCATAAGACAGGTCTGGTATCCGTTGTCCAGTGCGATCAGCATGGTCATCAGGGCCACCAGGGTCTTCCCGCTGCCCACATCCCCCTGGAGTAACCGGTTCATCTGTTTACCGGAACCCAGATCGGCCCGGATCTCTTTGATCACCCGTTTCTGGGCCCCGGTCAACTCAAAGGTCAGATGGTTCCGGTAAAACCGGTTGACAAATTCTCCTACATGGGTGAAAGGATGTCCTTGCTGCTTATGCAAGCGGAGAAATTTTTGCTGGAGTAACCGGAGTTGGATGAAGAAAAGCTCTTCGAATTTCAACCTGGCCTGGGCGCGTTTCAGCTGATCGGGGCTCTCCGGAAAGTGAATGTTAACAAACGCCTCCTGGCGGGGGATCAGTCGCAGGGATTGAAGGATCTCCGCTGGTATCGTCTCCGGAACATGAAACTTCTCCTGGAGGAGCAGGGTTTTCATCAGTTTTGAAATCCCTCTGCTGTCCAATCCTTTCGACTTAAGTTTCTCCGAGGAGTTATAGAGAGGTCTCAGTATCTCACTCAGGGAGGGAGGTTGGTCGGATGGTACTTCAAGCTCGGGATGAGCGATGTTCCAACGACCGCTGAAACGGGTGGGCCTGCCGAAGATCACAACCTCTTTACCGGGGGTCAGTTTATCAGCAACCCATTTGAGTCCCTTGAACCATACCAGATCCAGGGTGCCGGTGAGATCGGCTACCGTAGCTACCAATCTTTGGGAGCGAGGAGGCCCCATCGTTTGTACCGACCTGATGACCGCTTTCACCTGGATAAATGTCATCTCCTCGCGGATCTCTGTTATCTTATAGAACCGGCTTCTGTCGATGTACCGAAAAGGAAAGCACGAGAGGAATTCGCCAAAGGTATTTACCTGAAGCTCTTTCCGAAGCATCTCACCCCGGGCAGGCCCTACCCCTTTGAGGTATTCGATTGGTGTCGATAAAAATGGCAATTTTTAATACTCCCAGAGGCCCTCTTCGAATTCGAAGATCTGGCTCTTGGCACGTTCTGACTCCAGCAATGCATCCACTCCAATGGCGTACTGGTTGATCTGACGGTCGTACACATTCTCAAACTTTGTGATGTAGCTTCCAAAGATGCGTTTGGTGAAGGCATCGTCGAAGCTCATCCGGCCGGCGGAGCCGTTTTTCAGGTTGAAGATCTCAGAGTGCGCAAAAACATTACGGCATTCAGGAAAATATACCCAGAAAAGCTGCTGGTCGCCACGGTATTCTCCCTGATCTGTAAAGCTGGCCATCAGCGGGCAGATTCCAAGAATCCGTACTTCAAAGACCGATCGTTGCTTGTCAAAAAACCAATCTTCTTTAATCATGAATTTCTTTACGTCTGAGGCATAAAAGGGTTTGGTAATCACCGTATCAAAACCAGTTCCGTCAGGTCTCTTCAACCTTACCCGCTCAGGTTGTTCCAGTTTATCCATCATCTCCTTGAAGGTGATGGGGTAGAGAAACTGGTCATTGGTTGTGGAGTAAGCTGTAAGGGTTCCCTCACGGAGACCGTCCATCAAGACCTGGACAAGGCTTTTCCAGCCACCCTGTGGCTGTTCCGGATAGTAATAGGTTAGATTCATCTTCTCCCGCATATCCACGGTTCTCCAGATCCGTTTAGTCCACACAATATCGGCCTCCCGAAGATTGATGTAGGGAATCGGCTGTAACTCCACGATCGCCGATTTATCAAAGATACCATCCCGTGGAGGGGCTTCCAGAACTTGACCGAAGGAAGTCCGTTTTAATCCCGTGAAACACGTTGCAATTAAAACGATCATGAGCAATTTTTTCATAGTTCCTCCCTTATCTATAGGATATTAATTGATCTTTAAACTTATGGATGAGATATTCCTGTCGCCATCTGGTCCTCTAACTGCGATATCCTCAAACCAGATACGTTTGTTTTTCTTGGCATCCTGGATGATCCGTGTAATCTCCTGAGTAAGGCGGTTGCCCTGCACCGGGATTTCCGTGATATATCCTGCTATATCGGTAACGAAGGTATACGATATGACGGTATACCTCAGGTCAAAGTCAAACCAGGCCGGCATTTCTGCTACGAGGTAGGGGCCAGCCAGCAGGATGCTTTTCGATACCATTCCCTCGTCTTTTCCCCCGATGGTAGCAATCGGGTCTGGTACTATTTTGAGCCTGAACGTGCTGGAACCCATGCTTTTTGTTTTTCCTGAGAAGATAGCATTCACTGAAATGATAGCTTCCCGTGTGCCTTTGGGCAGATCATAGACGATCCAATTGTCGCCATCAGCTCTGATTCGCCCCTCTGTAATGGCCGGGATGATCCGCTCAGGGCCTCCCGGAACAGAGATTGAAACCGGATTCTCGACCCCGATGTAAAACACATTCATTTTCGTGGGAGAGATGGTCAGCGCCGGTTTGGCCACAATGTATTCATCCTTGAAGTGAAATGACATGGTGTCGCCCAGAGGGCTGATGATCTTGATGATCCCTGCAAACCGTTTCAGTCCTTCGGAAGTGGCCGGGAGTTTGAGGGTTACAAACCCACCCGTACCTTCCAGGGGGGAAGCCAGATGGTAGTTAGCCGGAGTCAGGGTGTCGGCTCCAAACAGGTACCTGACATTCGGATTTTGCTTCGTGTCATAAGCTGCCACCAGGATCTCTGCCTGGTACTCTTCTCCGATAAAGACATAGTTGCTTTTAGGGATCACCTTGGCCTTGATCTCATCAAATTTCCAGTCTTCCGCTGTCACGGATGCGTATAGGTTATTGATCACGTCAAACTCCGCATTGAGGATCTCGGCTTTGATCTCGTTTAAAATGGTCACAGAGGCGACAAGGATGGTGTGATAGAAATTGTGCATCTGCCAGTTCTGTTCTACCCCGTTGGCATCATAATAAGGCCCGTCGGTACTCAGTCCAATCTGGATTACTTCCCGGTATTTCGGGTCAACCAGGTTGAGCATATCTTCCCGGTAGTTCTCTATGCGTTTTCGCAGATCCGCGGCCCTTCCTGTAGATCCATCGTGGGACTGGCCGATAAAGAAATCTGTGGGAATGTCAAAATTATCTTTTCGTGCCGTCTCGGCCAGCTTCATATTCCCGGCTTCCTGTATTGTCTGCAGCCGCTCTGTCCGTCTTATTACTTCGAACTTCAGGGTATCCACATAGGCAATCAGATCATCTGACAATTTGTGTGCTTCCTGCGCCTTGATCCAGTTGGGACCAACTTTTTCAGGCGCTATCTGGTATTGCTGTTTAAATTTACTGTAAGATGCGTCCAGTTTCTGAGAAAAATTTTCGTTGGTGGTCTCCATGGTTTCGTTGACCACAATGAATGCATCCAGGATCTGTTTCGAAACATTCAGTGCGAGAAGTGCTGTCAACACCAGATACAGCATCCCGATCAATTTTTGTCTCGGTGTCTCCTTATATCCAGCCATTAATCTCTTAGTTTTTTAGGTGAATCTGGGATTGTTTGCACTGACCTTGTTATTTGAGGTTAACATTCATGGCTGACAGCATGTTGCCATAAACCTTGTTGAGGGCGGCAACGTTTTGTGCCAGGATGCTGACCTCCTCCTTAAACCTGCCTGTGCGTTCCACAGATTCATTTAAGTTGGTCAGGAACCGGGAGATGGAATCGTGCATTTCTCCGGTGACATCCACCTGTTTGGAAGTAGCCTGGAGCTGCTCCACCACTGCGGTGTTGAGAGCGGCCAGGTTGTTTTTATATTGGCCAGAATTTACTGTTGATTCATCCAGATTCTGAACCAGTTGACGGAGCACCTGGTTAAACCGGTTGGACTGTTCCATCTGTTCATTCGAGCTCTGCAGATTGAGTTCATACAAGGCATTCAGAGCCGAGAGGTTACCGGAGATCTTTTGCAATTGCTCGTTATAGTTCTCCCCATGGGTGGCAGTATGACTCAGCGCTTGGGTTGTTTTGGAGAGGATCTCTGCCGATTCGTTGTATTTTTCTATGAACCTGTTCGAGCTGGCTGTGATATTTGAGAGGCTGTTGTTCAGCTCCGTATTCAGGTTAACTTCTTCATTCAGTGTTTCAGCAACCCGGGCATAAACGCCTGACAGGTTGGCGGCACTCTGCGATGCGGCCTGCATGTTCTGAAGTTGATCCTCTGAAACCGATGTGGCCTCGTTCATAGCGTAAGCTGTTTTGCTATAGGATGTTGACAATTCAGAGACAGATTCAGTAGCTTGTTTCAGGGTGTTTACATACTGGTCGTTAGCCAGAGAGGCATTACTTACGTTGGAGATCTGTGAGGTGGTTTCTGTCAGATTTCGCAATCCTGTACCCAGACTCTCAATCAACTCCGGCTCTATTTTCGCCTGTTTGAGCATGTTATCCAGCTGTTGTGTTATCGTCCCGATAGGAGCTCCGTGTTCATCCACCTCACCGTGATAGATGCCTGCCAGCTGCGGGTAGACCAAACTCCAGTCGGGTTCGACATGAGGCGGTTCGAACGCTGAAAAGAAGAAAATGATTGACTCGCATCCCAGACCAATGATCAACATAATATCGGCATACGGATAGTGGTTGATCTTGAATAAGGCGCCGAGAATTACAACGGATGCTCCCCAACCATACAGTTTTGACATGAAGTTGCGGTAGACTCTTGTTCTTGCGAATTGAAATATACCCATTTTGTTTCTGAATTATATGATTATTTATACACTTTTGAAGCACGGGCAGGATTGTCGTCCTTCTGACGTCCCAGGAAGTTTTGCACGCAACGAAATCCGACATAACATTTTGCAGTGTCCTGGTATTCATACGCCCGTGATGAAACTCGGAGGTAATAGGCCACATCCTTCCAGGAGCCACCGCGGACCACTTTCCGCTTCAGGGCTGGAGGATCGGCATCTTTGGCGTTATACTGGTAATCAGGATTCAGATCCCAGGCAAAGTTGTAGGAAGAGGGATGGAACGCAGAGTTGGTCCATTCAGCCACATTCCCCGACATATCGTATAGGCCAAAATCGTTGGCGGGGTAATGGGCAACGATCACCGTATGTGCGCCACCATCATCAATGTAATCACCTCGCAACGGCTTGAAATTCGCCAGGAAACACCCTTTATCGTTACGGGTATACGGACCACCCCACGGATAGGGATTCCCATCATATCCACCACGGGCTGCCCATTCCCATTCCGCTTCGGAGGGGAGGCGAAAATCGCTGATAGCTGTTTCGCCTTTCTTCCCATAGAGGAAACTGTTCTTTATCTGGGTTCTCCAGATACAGAAGGCCTTGGCCTGTTTCCAGTTGACGCCCACCACAGGATAGTGATCATAGGCAGGATGCCAGAAGTACTTCTCGGTCATCGGATCATTGAATGAGTATACATAATCATGGATCCAGCAGAGGGTATCCGGATAGATGTTGATGACCTCTTTCCGAACGTAGACTGAGCGGTCTTTCAACCCTTGCGGACGGTTGGCAAGACTGGCTTCGATGGCTTCGCCACCCTGGGAATAATCTTTAGCTGCTGCAGCTTTCAGTTCGACAAAGTAATACTCGAAGTAGAGTTTCCTGGTGTCGATCTCTTTTCTCCGGAAATATCGCTCTTCTTCAGGCAGATACATATCAGCCAACGCATCCCTAACATCCTGTTCATCAGAGGCCCATTCAAGCTTCGTTTCCCAGTTGATAAACGGGGGATCGTAAACTTCGCCAGTTTTCTCATTTTCAGACAACAGGTAGAGATCTGGCTGAACCTCACCCAGAATCCGGCGGGCAATCGAGTCCCTGACCCAGTAAACAAACTGCCGGTATTCGTTGTTGGTGATCTCCGTTTGATCCATAAAAAAGGACTGGACCGTTACTGTCTTTGCGTTGTTGATCTGCGTGTAAAGGACATCTTCGTCGCCAATTCCCATGGTGTAGCTGCCCATTGGAATGTATACCATACCAAAAGGATCAGGCTGATAGTAACGTTTTCGGTTCTTCACACCTGTGAGCTCTCCGCTGCCTGAGTTTCCGCAACTTCCCAGGAAAAGGAGCAGGGTGAAATAGATGAGCAGTTTTTTCATTTTTGGCTGATTAAATGATGAAAAATAACGCTGCGTATTGTGTTTTAGTATTTATTTTCTCTTAAAATTCCGAATAAAACGGCAAAGATAAACATTTTATATTATAAGAAACGCGTGTTTTTATATCGCTTCCTGTATTTTTCTACTTCAATCTTGAAGCAATATCCCAGCATTACCTCAATGCTGCCGTTGTTGAAACGGCTCAGCGCAGAGGTACTTATATCATAGGATATTCCTATGCGGAAACTCTTGATGTTGGCGCCCACCAGTACCGCCAGCGCATCCTGGAAGCGGTACTCAAGGCCTCCCCAGAATTTTTTCTTGTATGCGACAAGAGCCGCGATGTTAAACTGGAAGACGGCACCGTCATATAGAACCAACGCCGAAGGTTTGAACTCAAAGGTGGGGTGATTCGGAATCATCCAGTTATACCCACCGGTCAGGAAAAAGGTTCTGCGTTGCTGCAGATAAGTGTTCCGGGCTTTAGACTGGAACAGTTGTCCGGCCGATAGACCAATGTAGTATTTATCCGGCACTTCATAGTAGATTCCCAGGTCGGCATCAATCGTCAGGTCACTTTTTTCATTGTACTCGTCAAATACAGGATCCCCGGGATCGATGATGTGCCCTTCAAATTTGGCAAAGTCGATCCGGTAATTGATCAGGTTGGCCTGGATCCCGGCAGAGAATTCACCCTCCCCCACATCCATCCGGAAAGCATACCCGATCTTGACGCCGATATTCTGAAAAAAGCCAACCCGGTCTGACATAATGCTTCCGCCCAACGCACCGTGAAGAAACTTGACTGGAGCATCCACCGTGAGAAAGATCGTTTGCGGTGCAATCCGGTTTCCATCGTTATCCTTGAATCCCAGCCACTGTTCCCGGATCAGTCCATTGACACAGATCCCACCGTTGGTTCCAGCATAACCCGGATTAAAGGCCATCTGGTTGAACATATACTGTGTCAGAACCGGGAGCTGCTGCGCCCTGCCAGCCGGAATAGATAAAACAACGACAAGAACGATAAGGGAACTAATAACTCGCGTTGAGGGGAGGCGTAATATAAGCTTGCTTTTATATGTTCCGGATTTGCGTCTCAATAGTTGTTGTTAGGGTAAGTGAAAGAAGCACGTAAAAGTACAAAAAAATGTAATCGTGATGATTCCCTCAAATTTACAACAAAAAAACTACTTTGCAGCCCGATCGTAAATCTTCTACCTTGGCGTTTCTTCTAATATATGGAGAAACTCTCCGATGAGCCTAGTTGAATAATTTAATGATGTCGTTGGCATTTGCCCATATCAGGATCCCGAAAAGAAGGATCATTCCAGCCACCTGGGCATACTCCAGAAATTTGTCGCTCGGTTTCCGTCGGAAAATGATCTCATAGAGGAGGAAAAGCACATGCCCTCCATCCAGTGCGGGAATGGGAAGCAAATTCAACACCGCCAGCATGATCGAGAGGAAAGCAGTCATAGACCAGAAAGCCTGCCAATCCCAGATAGCAGGGAAGAAGTTGCCGATGGCAATGAATCCCCCAACTGACTCATACGCTTTCTCCTGCGAAAAGAGCAGCTTGATCGATTTCAGATAGTTGCCGGTTCCTTCATAGGCCCTGACAATTCCGGCCGGGACTGCAGTGATGATAGTGTATTTTTTCTCATGGAAGGTCAGAAAATGAACCGGAGGTTTTGGGTAAACGCCCAGAAGTCCACCGGGAGGTACCTCCACAGGAATGACCAGGGTATCCCCTTCCCGGAGTAACATGATCCGGATCATTTCGTTTTTATGTTTTTGTACCTCTTCCCGGAACTGGTCAAAAAAAACCATCAGGCTGTCGTTTAACCCGATGATCTGGTCATCCACCAGGAACCCAGCCTGTTTTCCTTTCGAGTTATCCGTGAAAGCCCCTACCACGAAAGGGATCCTCACATAGATAAAGTCAGGGCTTTTGTGCTTGATGAGTTTCGCAATGAAGCCTTCGGGGATACGAATCTCAACTGGTTCCTCATCGCGGAGGACCTGGATGGTAGTTGCCTCTTCGAGGATGATGGTTTTGGGGATATCCAAAAAATCCTCTACCACGACATGATCCACTGAAATGATCTTATCCCCGTTCCTTAAACCCATCTCATAGCCAAGTGAATCGACGGTGATCCCGTACCTGACTTCATTTGTGGGAAGGTAATCGTAGCCCCAGACGGAGAGCATTCCGATGTAGATCACTACGGCCAGAAGCAGGTTGACAAAGACCCCGGCCAGCATCATAATGAGTCGCTGCCAGGCTGGTTTGGAGCGAAACTCCCAGGGCTGGGGAGGTTGCTTCATCTGTTCTTTGTCCATCGACTCATCGATCATTCCTGAAATCTTTACATACCCCCCCAGGGGAAGCCACCCCATCCCATATTCTGTGTCGCCTCGTTTGACTTTAAAGAGGGAGAACCAGGGGTTGAAAAAAAGATAGAACTTCTCTACACGGGTTTTGAAGATCCGGGCAGCGATGAAATGGCCCAGTTCGTGGAAAATTACCAGGATGGATATTGCAAACAGAAACTGGAGTGTCTTGATCAGAATTTCCATGATTGTTCAGATATGATATTGGTTGCTTTTTCGGTGGTTTGATGATGTGTGTCAATATAATCTTTCAGCCGGGGTTGCTGGAGATGCGGTATTGATTCGAGGCATTTTTCAACGACTGCCGGTATTCCGAGAAATGGGAGCCGTTTTTCCAGAAATGCCTGTACCGCCACTTCATTGGCGGCATTCAGGATACAGGGAGCATTGCCTGCAGCCTCCAGTGCCTGGTAAGCCAGTGACAGGTTTTTGAACAACTCCCGGTCGGGTTGTTCAAAGGTCAGGAGAGGGTATTCCGAGAAGCTGAGCCGGGGCAGGTCAGCCGGGATCCTTTCGGGGAAACCCAGAGCGTAGAGAATAGGCAAGCGCATATCAGGCACCCCCAGCTGGGCTTTCATGGAGCCATCGACAAACTGGACTATAGAATGGATCACTGACTGGGGATGGATCACTACATCGATTTGTGCAGGAGCCAACCCGAATAACCAGTGCGCTTCGATCACCTCCAGCCCCTTGTTCATCAGGGTCGCGGAGTCGATCGTGACCTTATGTCCCATGTTCCAGTTGGGATGGTTTAAGGCTTCATCGATCCCGGCTTGTTCCACCTCACTCCGGCTCTTCCCTCGAAAGGGGCCTCCGGAGGCTGTCAGGTAGATCTTCTCCAAGTTCCGGAGATCTTCTCCGACAAGACACTGAAAAATAGCAGAATGTTCCGAATCAATGGGAATGATGGCTGCCCGGTTTTTCGCGGCCTCGTTCATGATCAGCTCACCGGCTATGACCAGGGACTCTTTATTAGCCAGCGCCACTTGCTTGCCTGTTGAAACAGCAGTGAAGGTTGGGATCATTCCCGCAAAGCCTACCAATGCATTCAGGATGATATCGGCACTCTCCATCTCTACGATCTGGGAAATCGCATCCTCTCCCGCGAACACCTTCACAGGATATTTTTCAAGCTCGTCGCGAAGCCGGGGATAACAATCAGGATTGCCGATGACCACTGCATTAGGCTGAAATTCGATCGCCTGCTCGATCAACTGATCACAGTTGTTTTGAGCGGTCAACACCTCTACTCCGAAATTTTCCGGATGATTCCGCACCACTTCCAGTGCCTGTTTTCCGATTGAACCCGTCGATCCAAGTATGGTAAGTTGCTTCCTCAATCTTTTTGTTGATCCGTTTAAAATGAAATAAAAACCTGTGGATTCACAGGTGTACCCTGACTCCACAGTTCAAAATGCAAATGCGGTCCGGTGGTCAGTTCCCCGGTTTCACCAATGATCGCAATGGCCTCTCCTGCTTTCACTATATCACCCACCCTTTTGAATAGAGCGGAATTGTGTTTGTAAATCGAAATAATCCCCTGGGGATGCTGAATGCCAATTACATAACCGGTTTCTACCGTCCAGGTACTGAAAATCACGGTGCCGTCGAGGACCGACTTGATCGCTTCGTTCTTCTTTGAAACGATGTCGATCCCGAAATGTTGTTTATCTGCATCAAACTCATTGGTGATCACCCCTTTGATCGGGGTAAAGAAGTGAAGATTCCCCAATGAATGACTACGTGTGGTAGCTATTTCGGGCGATTCGGTCTGGTAAACGCTGTATTTGCTTTGTGTCTCTATTTCAGCTCGTAACAATGAATCTTCCTGTGATCTCGTCAGCCGGATCTCCTTATATCTGGTGTTTGTATCTTTTGGCAGACCCCGGTCGTCATGTATCTCCTCCCCGCTGATTACCCGTTTCAGATTCTCGATGAACAGGTCCTTCCTGATCAGGTCCTTTTCGATGGAATCGGTTTTGAATTGGAGATCATACAGCTCTTTCTTCAAACCCACATTTGTATATCCGGGGATGTATTCACGAAGCGGAGTGAAGGCAATCAAAACACTGGTTAGAAAAATCAGAATGATGGTGATCGTTCCCAGGGTGATAAAAAAATTCAGGCGGGTCAGTCGGAAAGTCAACCGCTCTTCCATTGTTTCGTCGTGCATGATGACCAGCCTGTACTTCCACCTAAGCTTGTGGTACCATTTGACTATTTTTGTATTGCCAGTTGTTTTTGCCATTCCGTTTCTCCCGCTCCAGGTTTTGGGCTGCAAATATCGTAAAATATAATATTTTTGTGAAATTTTAGTTATACCCATACACGTTATTGTATTGTGAATCTGAAGAATTTATACCTGCCGGGATCCCTCTTTTTTCTTTTGGCCGGTTTGATTATGATCAGCGGGTGTTCAACCAAGAAGAATACCTTCACCCGCCGGTCATATCACAACCTGACCTCCCATTACAATGTTTACTGGAATGGGATGGATCAACTCCGTCAGGGTGTCAAGGATTACCAGAGCACGATCAAGGACAATTACGCACTTATTCTTGCGGTCTATAATTATGGTGATAAAGCCAACACCGGAACGATTTCCCAGTATGCCGATATCGGTATCACCAAAGCCTCCAAAACCGTACAGAAGCATTCGATGGTCTTCAACCAGAGGGAATATGTGAAGTGGATTGATGACGCTTATCTCCTGATCGGGAAATCCTATTATTACAAGCAGGATTACGGCATGGCACGCCGGACGTTCGAGTTCATCATCAAAACCTACAACAAAAATAATATCAAGTATGAGGCCATGTTATGGCTGGCCATGTCGAATGTACAGATGAAAGATTTCAAGCGCGCCGAACCGATGCTTGACATGCTTCAGAATAAGATCAACCAGGGAGAGACCCAGGAAAAATTTGAGATGCCGGTCAACCTGGCCTATGCCCAGTTTACTATCCTGCAGAAAAAATACAATGCAGCTGTTCCCTACCTCCAACGAGCCATAGAACTGGATCCCGGATACGAGATGAAAACACGTTGCCTGTTTATCCTCGGTCAGATCTACCAGCGAAACGGGGATTTTGCTGCCGCTACCCAGAAATACAAATCGGTGATCAAACGGAATGCCTCTTTTGAGATGGAGTTCAACTCCAAGATCAACATGGCCCAGTGCTACGATACACAGAGCGGGGACAAGGATTATATTGTGAAAAAACTGACCCGGATGTTGAAGGACGAAAAAAACAATGAGGTTCTGGATCAGGTGTATTACGCACTCGCACAGGTTTCACTCAGGGATTTTGATACCGTAGCCGGTATCGACTACCTTGTCAAATCGGTGACTGCCAGCCGGGATAACAAGTACCAGAAAGCGATCTCGGCACTGGCCCTGGCCGGCATCTATTTTGCTTTACCTGATTACTCTTTGGCGCAAGCCTATTACGACAGTACGATGCAATTCCTTCCTCTTACATTCCCGAACTACAAGGAGATCAAGCGCAAAACCACCACTCTGACCGACCTGGTTACCAACCTTCAGATTATCCAACTCGAAGATAGCCTCCAGATGCTGGCCAGGTTGCCGGAAGAAGATCGCAACCGCAAAATTGATAAGATGATCACCCAACTATTGCTGGAAGAGCAAAGGCAGAAGCTGGAAGAGATGGAGCGGAGAGAGAACCCGAACCTCTTTGGCACTCCTGAAAAGCAAATATCCCTGCTTGGTGATTCCCGTGAAGGGAAATGGTATTTTTACAACACCACTGCTCTTTCCAACGGATTTTCAACCTTCACCAGGAAATGGGGCAGAAGGAAGCTTGATGACTTCTGGTTCCTCAGCGATAAAACTATCATCTCTTTTGATGAGGCCATGGCTGCAGGAGATACAACCATGATGGTCAGTGACACAACGGGTGGAATAGGCATCCTGGGGATCACGAATCCAAAGAAACGGGAGTACTATCTCAAGGATATCCCACTCACCCCGGAACAACAGGAGGCTTCCAACAAGCGAATCGCTGATGCCTATTATAACGCAGGATTCATTTACATTGATGGACTGAAAGATTATAAAAACTCCATTGAATCGTTTGAAACCCTGCTGAACCGGTTCCCGAGAAACGACCATGAGGTCCCTTCCTGTTACGAACTATACATTTTATACGGGGATCTCAGCAATCAACCAAAGAGTGACCATTACCGGAACCTGATCCTGAACCAGTTTCCGGAGACCGACTATGCAAAGCTGCTGATTAATCCCGATTACTACAAAGAGATCCAGAAACAAAAGTCGCAGGCAGCCAAACTATACGAAGAGACCTGGCTCGCATTCAATAACCAGCAATACTACATGGTCCTGCATAATTCAGATCAGGCCTTCGCAGAATTCCCCTCCGACACTAACCTGATTCCACGGTTTGAATACCTCAGAGCCCTGGCCCTGGGTAAAGTAGAGGTGGTTGATTCACTCGTGATAGCGCTTCAGGGTATCGTCTCCAAATACCCCGCACATGAGGTCAGGCCTTTGGCGATCAACATCCTGGAGTACCTGAGTAAACAGCGAAATGCCCAGGGTGAACCGATCGCTCCTGATCCCACCCAGCCCGGAGATCCGAGTGCAAAACTATACACCTACTACCCCAACTCCGTCCATTTTTACATCCTGATCGTCAACGGAAGTAAAGTGGATGTAAATGCGTTGAAGATCAAATTGTCCGATTTCAACAATAAATATTTCCGGTTGGAAAACCTGCAGGTGAACAGCCTGCTTCTGGATAATTCCAGGGAAATGATCACGGTCAACAATTTCTATGATGCACAAAAAGCCGTTGATTATTATCTCTCCATCAAAGGCAGTCCCTATATATACAACAAGCTTGAGAATGTAGGTGATTTTGCCGATTTTGTGATCTCCGTAGAGAATTACCCGGTCTTTTATAAAAATAAAGATACCGAGCTCTATAAACGTTTCTTTGAAAAGAAATACAATACAACCGGAGCAGATTAACTATCAGGGTCTTTTTTTTGTATTTTTGTAACATCTATATACATAATCATATTTTTTACACCATGGCTAAAGAAAAAGAAACGGAAATACCCTCTATCAATTTATTGGGAAATGGTACATCCGTGAAGGGAGACATCAAACTGAACGGTGATTTTAGAATTGATGGCTCACTGGTTGGCACCATCGAATGCAAAGGGAAGGTTGTAGTTGGCTCTTCCGGCATTATTGAAGGAGCGATCAACTGTCAGAATGCCGATTTCTCAGGGCAGATCAAAGCACAAGTGAAAGTTGCCGAATTACTGATCCTGAAAGAGTCAGCCAGGTTCTCGGGAGATATCGTAACGAATAAACTGGCCATTGAACCAGGAGCGAAATTCTCAGGCAGCTGTCAGATGGAGGGTAATGAACAACATATCCGATCCGAAGCGAAGTCTTAACAACTATGCCCGCTATTCCAGTATCGCCATTCAGATGGTGGTGATCATTATTTTTGGAGTTTTTGGCGGATACAAACTGGATATGTGGTTGAATACTCAACCTATCCTGACTGTCATCCTTTCTCTGCTATCTGTTTTTGTAGCTATCTATCTTGTTACCAAAGACCTCCTTAAAAAAAGGAACAATAAATGAAAGCTCCCTATATCTCCTTTCTGAAAAACCTGCTGATTTTTTCCCTGATTATTGTGATCATTTATATCGGCTTTAGCTATTTGCTTCCGGAGAGCTATTTCAGTGTGGCATTGCCGTATCTCTTCCCTTTCTATATTGCCACTACCCTGATCTCCTATCACTTTCTGCTGAAGTCTCTTCACAAGAGGTTCAGCAAGTTTGTCAACCGCTTTATGGCGGCCACAGCCATCAAGCTGCTCTGGTATGTGATCATTATGGTTTCTTACATCCTGATCTTCCGGACCGATGCCGTCTCTTTTGCTATCAATTTTTTTCTCCTTTATTTGTGCTATACCCTCTTTGAAACGATCTCCCTGGTCAGATACTCGAAGTCCTTTGCCAACCCTAATCCTCCCAACAAGTCATAAATGCGAGTTTGCCGGATAAACTCCCTGGTATTCGGGATCCTATTATTCTGCGGGATCCATATCTCTTCCGGATCTCCTCAATCAGATGGTGAATTTTTTCCAACAACAACAGACACCTCTTATATCAAGGATTTTAAAAACCTTCTGACTTCCCGTTTCTACCTTCTTGCGCAGAATACCAGTCTGGTCGTATTCCCCGACATGGAAGCCACCATGGTCTATCAACCCAATGAAACAGGGCGATTTGGTCTGGCTGCCTTCTACAGCTGGTTTGGACTTGGCCTTTCCGTTGGAACAAAGCTCTACCGCAAAAATCCTGACATCTATGGAAGCACCAAAGCTTATGATTTCCGGGTGAATGCCTATGGAAAATTCATGGCCGTGGAGGGATATCTTCAATACTACCAGGGATTTTACATGAACTACCGATCGGGCAAGTTGAAGGAGACCTTTATCATTCCCGGGATGGATGTGATATCCTTCGGCATTGAGGGAACCTATATTTACAATTATTCAAAATTTTCGATCCGTGCCTCCTTTACCCAGAATGAACGTCAGAAGAGAAGCGCCGGCAGCCTGATTGTGAACCTTCCTTTCCGTTACTATTACGTCAACAGCGATACAGGTTTCATCCCCGGGAAGATCCTGGATCTCTATACCCTGAAGCAAGAGAATATCCTTTTTGGTAATTTCTATACCCTTGGACTGGGACCAGGGTACATCTATACTTTTGTGTTTCTGAAGAATTTTTATATTACGGCTGGCGGTCTGATAGAGATGAACTGGAGTTCCTATAACTACAACACCACGTTTGGATCTTACCGCCAAACGGGATTCTCATTTCCGACCTCGGTCAGGATCGCGTTAGGATATAATTCGGATACCTGGTTCATCGGGAGCAGCTTCCTCTCTACGGTATTTTATTTTCAGCCCGGCCACCGGGTGCAGGATGATTTCCACTACCACCTGACCCAGATCCGGTTTTGGGTAGGTACCCGTTTTACCGCTTTCAAACGGTGGAACAAAAAAAAGTAGTAATTTTGTCCTCAACCCAGAAGTTATGGTCTACATCACGCGTCGGGAACATTTCAACGCCGCACACCGGTTGTTCCGATCCGATTTTTCCGAGGCAGAGAACCTCCGGGTATTCGGAAAATGCTCCAACCCTAACTGGCACGGTCACAATTACTTTCTCTATGTCACCGTGAAAGGCGATGTGAATCCGGATACCGGGTTTGTGGTGAACCTGAAAGCGTTAAGCCAGCTTATCCGGGAGAGAATCATCGAAAAACTGGATCATAAAAACATCAACCTGGAGGTCGATTTCATGGCAGGGCGACTGGCCTCCACAGAGAACCTTGCGATAGCGATCTGGGAAGAGCTGGAATCCGAAATCCGTGAGATTGGGGGTAGGCTCCATTCGGTAAAGGTAGAAGAGACCGAAAATAATTCGGTGGAGTATCGCGGGAACTAACTGGAAATAAAAACCAAGATGGATAAAAAACTGAGTTACGAAAAAAATGAAGACTTCGACCCTGATCGGATTGAAAAGCTAAGTCATCATTACAAAGAGATCCTGCAGCTCATCGGGGAGAATCCAGCCCGTGAAGGACTTTTGTCGACCCCGGTGAGGGTGGCTAAATCAATGCTATTCCTGACCCAGGGATATGCCCTCGATCCCGAAGAGATCCTCTCTTCGGCCAAATTCAGGGAGGATTACCGGGAAATGGTGATCGTAAAAGATATAGAGATCTACTCCATGTGTGAACACCATATGATTCCTTTTATCGGGAAAGCCCATGTAGCCTATATTCCGGATAAATACATCACGGGACTCAGTAAAATTGCCCGGGTGGTGGAGATCTATTCACGCCGGTTGCAGGTTCAGGAGCGGCTCACAACACAGATCAAGGATGCGATCAACAAGACATTACGTCCGCTTGGTGTAGCCGTTGTCATCGAGGCACAACATTTGTGTATGTCCATGCGAGGCATTCAGAAGCAAAACTCCGTGACCACCACATCCGATTTTGTGGGAGCCTTTGAACGGGATAAAACACGGCAGGAGTTCTTGCACCTGATCAGCACGAAGTTGCACTAGAAGATAGTGAAATGGCGAAGCGAAAAACATGTGTAATAGAAATACCAAGTAACAATAAACAAATCACAAATAAGTTCCAATGACCAAAATCTCAATAATCAAAACTGTTTTTTTATGTTGGATAATTGAAATTTAAGTTTTATTTGATATTTGGTGCTTGATAATTGTGATTAAAACTATAGGAGATAAAAAAATGTTAGGACAGAATAATCAGGGTTTCTTTGCAACTGGAAGCCCGGCACAGACCACCACGGGTATTGTTGCCAAAACCTTCATGGCCAGTGTATTCCTCTGGATGACCCTGGCGATGATCCTCACGGCGTTCACGGCTTACTGGTTCGCTTCCGATCAGGCATTGATCGGTTCGCTCGTCAACTTCGAGACAGGGAAAATGTCGGGTCTCGGCTGGTTTGTCATGCTGGCACCACTCGGCTTTGTCCTGTTGATGTCGTTTGGTTACCAGAAGCTCTCACCTGCCATAATGACACTTCTGTTCATTGCCTTTTCTGTGCTGATCGGGATGAGCCTTAGTTTTATCCTGATCGTTTACACAGCAGCATCGGTTTACAAAACCTTTGCCATCACTGCAGGGATGTTTGGAATCATGGCTGTGACCGGATACACTACCAAAACCGATCTGACCAAATTCGGTTCCATTATGTTTATGGGGCTGATCGGGATCATCATTGCCATGGTGGTCAACTTTTTCCTCAAATCAAGTGCGCTGGAGTATCTCATCAGCGTAATTGGTGTCCTGGTATTCACCGGACTCACCGCCTACGATGTCCAGAAACTCAAACGGATCGGAAGTCAGCAAATGGATGCAGGAAATACCAGAAAGATGGCCATCATGGGAGCGCTGACCCTCTACCTCGACTTCATCAACCTCTTTCTGTTTCTGCTGAGGTTGCTGGGGGATAGGAGGTAATTACAAATTACCAATTACGAATTACGAATTATAAATCAATGAAAGGTTATGTGTTTCCAGGACAGGGAGCCCAGTTTGCAGGGATGGGGAAAGATCTCTACGAGGGCTCTCCGGTTGCCAAAGAGATGTTTGAGCAGGCGAACGAGATTCTCGGATTCCGGATCACAGATCTGATGTTCACCGGTACCGATGACGACCTTCGGCAAACGAACGTGACCCAGCCCGCGATCTTCCTTCATTCGGTCATCCTGGCTGCTACGCTTGGAGATGATTTCAAACCTGATATGGTCGCGGGCCACTCACTGGGTGAGTTCTCCGCACTGGTGGCCAACAAATCTCTCTCTTTTGAAGATGGTTTGAAGCTGGTGGCTACCCGAGCGTATGCCATGCAAAAGGCCTGTGAAAAAGAATCCTCCACCATGGCCGCGATCATTGGCCTCGACGATGAAAAGATTAGAGAGATCTGCGCCTCCATTAACGAGATAGTTGTTCCGGCCAATTACAACAGTCCCGGTCAGGTGGTTATCTCAGGAAGCATCAAAGGCATTGAAATGGCCTGTGAACAAAGTAAAGCTGCCGGTGCCAGAAGAGCTCTGCCGCTGAAAGTGGGTGGTGCTTTCCACTCACCCCTCATGGAGCCGGCCCGTATTGAGCTCTCACTAGCGATCCACAACACCTGGTTCAACCCACCGATCTGCCCCGTATACCAGAACGCCACAGGACAACGGGTGAAAGATCCGCAGGTGATCAAAGAGAACCTGATCTCCCAGCTGACCTCCCCGGTCCTCTGGACCCAGCTGGTTCAGCAGATGATCGCCGACGGCGCCGATACCTTTATCGAGGTGGGACCCGGCAGCGTGCTGCAAGGGCTGATTGCGAAGATTGGGAAAGATGATAATGTGACCGTGATGGGAGCCTAGGAAATTGCGCATCATTGCCATCATTGCACATCATTGCCATCATTGCCATCATTGCACATCATTGCACATCATTGCCATAGATTGCCAACTGCCAACTGAACACTACCTCTTCCAGTACTGCTCCTCGTAATACTTCTGGTAATCGCCTGATGTCACATTATTCAGCCACACTTCGTTGGCGAGGTACCAGTCGACGGTCTTTTCGAGCCCCTCTTCAAATTTCAGGGAGGGTTTCCAGCCCAGCTCCTTCCGGATCTTTGAATAGTCAATGGCATACCGGAGATCATGGCCTGCTCGATCCTTCACAAAGGTGATCAGCTTCTCAGAGGTGCCTGGTTCCCGTTCAAGTTTTTTATCCATGATCCTGCATAACAGCCGGATCAGTTCAATGTTTTGCCATTCGTTGTTTCCTCCGATATTGTACGTTTCCCCTGAGATGCCCCAGTGGTAGATCAGGTCGATGGCGGTGGCATGATCCTCCACATAGAGCCAGTCCCGTACGTTCTCCCCTTTACCGTAAATGGGGATCGGCTCATTATGCTTGATATTGTTGATTGACAGGGGAATCAGCTTCTCCGGGAACTGAAATGAACCATAATTATTTGAGCAGTTCGACAGAACAACGGGAAGCCCGTATGTATGAAAGTAAGCGCGCACCAGGTGATCAGAACTCGCCTTGGAAGCCGAGTAAGGGCTGCGTGGATCATACGCGGTTGTCTCATGAAAAAACCCGGTGTTACCCAACGATCCATATACCTCATCCGTTGAGATCTGATAAAACCTGTTTTCATTCTCCGTATTCTCTTTCCATACAGTGCGTGCAGCATTTAAGAGATTGACCGTACCGATGATGTTGGTGAAGATAAACTCCATGGGACTGCTGATAGACCGGTCGACATGTGATTCGGCAGCCAGGTGGATCACCCCGTCGATGTGATAACTTTTAAAGATCTCCAGCATCGTTACCGCCTCCACGATGTTGGCCTTCACAAACTCATAGTTGGGCATCTTTTCGATATCGCGAAGATTTGCCAGGTTCCCGGCGTAGGTTAGGTTATCGAGGTTGATGATCCGGTATTCCGGGTATTTTTTGACAAACAACCGGACCACATGCGATCCGATGAAGCCTGCACCGCCGGTGATAAGGATGGTTTTCATATCGCTATTCGCTGTTCGCTGTTCGCTTCTTTTCAAGAGCAATTTCCCAGTTCCAGGCCGAGAGTGTCATCTCATCCAGGGTTTTCTCCGCTTTCCATCCAAGCTCCTTATTCGCATAGTCCGAGTTGGACCAAACCTCTACCACATCACCAGGTCGGCGTCCCATAATCCTGTAATTCAACTTCACGCCTGAGGATCTTTCAAAGGATTTAATCACCTCCATCACCGAGAACCCATTTCCCGTACCAAGGTTGAAGACCTCCACCTTTTCTTTGCCCCGGTTCCCGATCATCCGCTCAATGGCAATCACGTGTGCTTTGGCCAGGTCCACCACGTGAATGTAATCGCGGATGGCTGTCCCATCGGCTGTAGGATAATCGTCACCCCAAATACGGAGGTACTCCCGGATGCCAATGGCCGTTTGCGTAATGTAGGGCATCAGGCAGTTGGGGACCCCAATGGGGAGCTCGCCGATCAGTGCCGACTCATGGGCGCCAATCGGGTTGAAGTATCTGAGCAGGATAGCCTGTAAGTCATTGACATCAGCCGTAAACTGGATGATCTCTTCCGACATCTGCTTGGTATTCCCGTAAGGCGACCAGGCTTTTTTGATCGGGGAATCTTCCCTGACCGGCAACGTATCTGGTTGCCCGTAAACGGTGCAGGAGGAGGAGAATACAATGTTCCTGATTCCATTGTCTATCATTCCCTGAAGAATGTTGATGAGCGAAACCAGGTTATTCCGGTAGTACATCAGGGGTTTCTCCACCGACTCTCCCACCGCCTTGAAAGCGGCAAAATGGATGATGGCCTCAATATCACTGTGCATCTGAAAGAATGCGGCCGTCCGCTCCCGGTCGGTCAGATCGAACTGCTCGAATAGCGGCCGTTTGCCGGTTATCAAAGCAATGTTATCCAGTACCTCAACAGAGGAATTAGAAAGGTTATCCACGATGATCACTTCATACTCCTTTTCCTGCAACTCCACCACGGTGTGTGATCCAATATACCCCATACCCCCCGTTACTAATATCTTCATTTCCTAAAATATTGAAAAAGTGCCTTTAATTTAAATTCGTAATTTCACTTTACAGGCTCCAATATACTAAATCTTTCATCCGATTCCTATAAATTCCCTTCACATCTACCAAAATCCCATGCTCAGTCGTGATGCTTTTAAAGTATTCCTCGGTCAGTTCGTGGTAGGGTTTGTGACTGACTGCGACGATGACCGCATCGTAATCATCCCGCAGATTCTCCGCCAGTCCATAGCCATACTCCTCCTGCAGCTCCTTGTTGTTGGCATAGGGATCCATCACATCCACATCAACGCCATACTGTTTTAGTTCGGAAATAAGGTCCGCTACCCGGCTGTTTCTCACATCACTGACATTCTCTTTAAAGGTGGTTCCCATCACCAGAACCTTCGCTTGCAGTACATTCTTGCCAGCGACGATCAGTTGTTTGACCGTTTGTTTGGCAACGTAAAAGCCCATTGAATCGTTGATGTACCTTCCGGCATTGATCACCCGGGCATGGTAACGGTACTCTTCAGCCTTATAGGTGAGGTAATAGGGATCGACCCCGATGCAATGGCCGCCGACAAGCCCGGGGTAAAATTTCAGAAAATTCCATTTGGTTCCGGCTGCTTCAAGTACATCATAGATATTCACCCCCATCCTGTTGAAGATCACCGACAGCTCATTCATGAAAGCGATGTTGATATCCCGCTGGGCATTTTCAATGATCTTGGCCGCTTCCGCCACCTTCAGGCTAGGTGCCCGGTGAACACCTGCCACTACCACCAGTTCATATATCCTGGCCACGATATCCAGCGCCTCTTCATCGCACCCTGATACAATCTTCACGACGGTGGTCAGGGTATTCACCTTGTCTCCCGGATTAATCCGTTCAGGGGAGTAACCCACCTTGAAATCCTTCCCCATCTTCAACCCGGAAAACTTTTCCAGGATAGGCACACAATCCTCTTCGGTAGCGCCGGGGTAAACCGTCGATTCATACACCACATAGTCACCTGGCTTCAGTACTTTCCCCACCGTCTCGCTGGCTTTGATCAGCGGTGTCAGATCCGGAAAGTTATGGCTGTTGATCGGCGTAGGCACAGCCACCACATGGAAAGAACACTCCCGCAGATCCTCCGGGTTGGAGGTAAAGGTGATATCACATCCATCGAAGGCCTCCGGCGGGAGCTCTTCACTGGGATCTTTCCCCTGGCGCATACGCTCCACGCGATCCTCTTTAATATCAAATCCGACCACCCGGATTTTCCGGGCGAATTCCAGGGCGACCGGCAATCCGACATAGCCAAGTCCGATCACAGAAAGTTTTGTCTCTTTCTTCAGCAATTTATCATAGAGATCCATATCCATTCCAGGTTTATTGAATGTTTCGTTGAGGTGGATTTTATCAGATTGAAATTTGTTTAAGCAGGGGGTGGTAATTCCCTTTGAGTCCTGTTTGTTTGGAGTTCCGGATATCGTATACGATGTTGATGCTGGATCGGGCATCGTGCAATCCATACCCTTTTCCGGCCAAAATCTGTTTATAGCTAATCGTATGGAGATCAGTAAAGCCCTCGCTGAACTCAATTTCTTCCCCATCTATCGACAGGGAGCGGTAGGTGCTTTTTCCGTTTGTTTTATGGGCGCCTGGTACATCTTCGTAATTCAGGCTCAGGAACCACCTGACCCGGGCCCGTTGGAGTTCCAACAATCCAGCCGCCCGGCTTTCGGTCAGCAGGTGGACCTTGTTTTCCTTCATTTCGCCAAAGATCCAGGCAAGCATATCAAAAAAATGGACTCCGATGTTTGTGCCGATGCCACCCGACTTCTCCATATTTCCTTTCCAGGAACGATGATACCATTTCCCCCGGGAGGTGATGTAAGTCAGATCGATGTCATGGCATTGATTCTTCGGCAGGATGTCAATTTTTTCCTTGAGTGCCATGATTGCCGGATGGTGCCTCAGTTGCAGGATGGTATAGACCTTTTTTCCGGACTCCTTTTCAATCATCTTCAGTGCATCGACATTCCAGGGGTTCAGCACAATGGGTTTTTCGCAGATGGCGTGAGCATCGTTTCTCAGGGCCAGCCGGATATGGGCATCATGCATGTAATTAGGGGAGCAGATGCTGACGTAATCCACTTTCCGGTCGCTCATCCGGTTCCGGGATTGAGCCAGCCTCCTGAGTTTGTCGAGGTGCCGGTCGAAACGTTCCGGTTCGATGAAGAAGTCGGTATTGGGGAAATAACTATCCATGATCCCAACCCCATCGTAAGGATCGAGGGCCGCAATCAGTTCATTCCCGGTCTCTTTGATCGCCTTCATGTGACGCGGGGCAATGTACCCTGCCGCACCGATCAGTGCGAAATTAAGCGGTCTTTGGGTGGTTTTCATATCCATCAGGAAGTTTCGTTACAGACCCATCTATTAATTGATACCGTTCGTTGCTTTCAGGACAGATGGCGATCCCCTCTGTATCAAACTTCAACCGGTGACCATATTGGCTCATCCAGCCTGTCTGCTTCCCGGGGTTTCCAACGATCAAGGCGTAAGGAGGAACATCCCTGGTGACCACCGCACCAGCTCCGATAAAGGCGAACTCGCCGATCTCATGCCCGCATAAAACAGTTGCGTTAGCCCCGATGGAGGCCCCTCTCCTGACCAATGTCTGTTCGTATTGACCCCTCCGGATGACCGAACTCCGTGGATTGGTGATATTCGTGAATACCACGGAGGGACCCAGGAATACATCATCCTCGCAGATGACCCCGGTATAGATGGAGACGTTGTTCTGGACCTTCACATTATTGCCCAGTTTGACCTCCGGTGAGACCACCACGTTCTGGCCAAAGTTACAGTTCTCGCCTATTTCACATCCCTGCATGATGTGGGTGAAATGCCAGATCTTTGTCCCTTTGCCGATGGAGCATCCATCGTCGATGACAGCGGTGTCGTGGGCAAAATAGGGTTTCTCCATAAAACTAGCTGTTAATGAATTCCAGCAGGGAAGTGGTGATATGGGCCAGTTGTTCCTCATCCAGCTCGGTATGCATTGGCAAGGAGATCACATGTTCGGAGAGTGACTCTGTGACAGGGAAATCTCCTTCCTTGTACCTTGGATCGATGTAGGCTTTCTGGATATGGAGGGGGACTGGGTAGTAGATCATGGCCGGGATCTCTTTGGAAGCCAGATATTCCTTCAGTCCTTGCCGGTCGATATTGCTGGTTATAAGGGTGTATTGATGAAACACATGGGAAGATTTGGGGTAGCGCACCGGTATTTTCAGCCCACGTTGTCCGGCAAAAGCCCTGTCGTAGTAATCCGCAGCGTCCCGGCGCCTGGAGGCGTACTCATCCAGGTGTTTCAACTTCACTTTCAACACTGCTGCCTGGATGCTGTCGAGACGGGAGTTCACCCCGATGAAATCATGGTAGTAGCGAACGGTCATTCCGTGGTTTACAATGACGCGAAGGCGGCTGGCAAGTTCATCATCGTTGGTAAAGATCGCCCCTCCGTCACCATAGCACCCCAGGTTTTTTGACGGAAAAAAGGAGGTACAGCCTACATGTCCAAGGGTGCCAGCTTTTTTCCTTGATCCATCGTGGAAGATATAATCCGCACCAATGGCCTGGCAGTTGTCCTCAATGACATACAGGTCATGCAGCCGGGCAATCTCCAGGATCTCCTCCATGGATGCACATTGTCCGAAAAGATGAACCGGCACAATTGCTTTCGTCTTTGGGGTAATGGCCTGCTTGATCGCTTCCGGGTCAATATTAAATGTACCTGGGTCCACATCCACCAGCACGGGAGTAAGTTTGAGGAGAGCAATTACTTCCGCTGTGGCGATAAAGGTAAAAGAGGCGGTGATCACCTCATCTCCCGGTTGAAGGTCCAGCGCCATCATCGACACCTGGAGGGCGTCGGTGCCGTTGGCACAGGGGATCACATGTTTGACCCCAAGATACCCTTCAAGGTCTTCCTGGAAAGATTTTACCGCAGGACCATTGATGAAAGCACAGGTATCAATGACCTCCTGTATCCCTTTGTCAATTTCAGATTTGATCTGTTTGTACTGCTGTTGCAGGTCGACCATCTGGATTTTCTTCATCCCTGTTCTGTTGGCCTCTGATTGTCTTCGAATTTCCCTGCAAAGGTAAAATATTTATCTTTGGGTCATGGAAACGCATTATTGATCAAACCTGAAAAATCATGAAAAATTTTGCAGTCGTACTTTCCGGTTGTGGGGTATATGACGGAGCGGAGATTCACGAAGCCGTACTGACCCTGCTGGCCATTGATAAACTGGGAGCTGCCTATCAATGTTTTGCCCCGGATATGAATCAGGCTCATGTGATCAACCATCTAAAAGGAGAAGAGAGTTCTGAAACCCGGAATGTGCTGGCGGAGTCGGCACGTATTGCCCGGGGGAACATCAAACCCCTGAGAGACTTCAATCCGGCAGCTTTCGACGGATTGATCATCCCTGGAGGATTTGGCGCGGCGAAAAACCTCTGCGACTGGGCCTTCAAAGGAGATAGCTGTACCGTGAATCCGGATGTTGAGAAAGCTATCCGTTCCACGTTCAAGGCAGGTAAACCCATCGGAGCCATGTGTATAGCTCCGGTGATCCTGGCAAAACTTTTCAGCGGGACCAACCTGACAACCGGACAGGATCCGGCATCCGGAGGATTCATTGAAAAGATGGGGAACAGTTATACCCAAACCTCTCATGGAGAGGTGGTGATCGATCACGAAAAAAGACTGTTTACCACACCCTGTTACATGCTGGATGCCTCCATCAGTCAAATAGCCGATGGGGCGGAGAATATCGTGAGGGAGATGATGAGGGTGATGTGAGACGAGGGACGAAGGACGAATCACCGGAACGGATGACCTTCACCTCTTCTCCACGTCCCGGTACATCTCAAACAGCTTACCGACCATCACTGCTTGTTCCCTGATGCTTGGTTGGATGTCCTGCTTTAAATCATTTGCAGTTTGTAAGAACAACGTATCCAGTTCCAAAACATGGGTGTAATTCAGCAGGATCAGGCAGGCGTATTTTTCAAGGAATTCGGATTTTTGGGCTGAGGTCATGTTCTGAGATATCAGATGCCGTTGCTTCGCTTCCACTTCGCTTTGCTCGTGGCTTTGGCTCTGAAAGTTCACCACGAAGAATTCACAAAGACACAAAGAAAAGTGCTGCTTTTGTGACCTTCGGCCTTTGTGTTGAGGTTTTGATACCAAATTTTCTAAAGAACAACCAGTTTCTCTCTTGCCAGCGCCATGCCCTTTCGTTCCACCACCACCAGATAAATCCCTACATTCAAATCAGTTACATCCACTGTAGCCTCTTTCCCGAAATCCATTGTCAGGATCTTCCTCCCAGACAGATCGTACAGGATCAGCTTGCCGCCTCCGATTGCGTTTCCTCCTATTACATCCTTCAACCGGACCCGTACCTTTCCTCCGGCCGGATTGGGGTAGAGTTGCAACCGGTACCGCTCTTCAATCCCAGCCGGTTCGCCATATCCCGTGATGATATCGCAATCGCAATCGATCGTATCGGTGAGGATGGGAAAAGGACATAAACTATCATAGACAAAGGTAAATGAATACAGCGAATCATACTGGAGGTCGCTGTTGACTTTAATTGCTAATCCATCCACCTCCGTATAGGAGGATTCCGGAGGGCAATAACCCGTGATCAGGAATTTTCCGTCAATCGAAGAGGTGATGCATTCATTGGTTACTGAACCTGTGTCATTCTCAAGATAGTTAAGGATATTGAACATCGTATCCGTTTTAAACACCCCTAATAAATAAGGAGGATTTCCAGTGAGATCATGAGTAACTCTGCCAGCTTGAATTATTGCCCCATCATTCAGTGACTTAAGATAATATAAAAACGTGTAAAGCGTATCTGGATGAAGTGTTTTTTCAAAGAGCAAACCACCATCTTGATTATATTTACCATTATATGGTTTGTCTACAAGGAGTTTTATCATATTGTTATTTGATTGTGAGAAATCATAGCCAACTGAATAGAAAATCTCCTCCATCTCAATAGCACTAAGTAATAAACCTTCCTGATTTGTATCTAAGTTCTGTGGTCTAATCCAACGTTCATTACCAGAACTATCAAATTTTGCTAACATATGCTGCAGTCTCCACATAGTGGGATTTATGGTATCCAATGGGAAATAACAATGACCGGAGAACAAATACTCGCCGTTATCTGTTATTATAAAATCAGAAACCAACGGAGCCCCGATATTTGGATGCGATCCCGGTGGAATAATACGAAAAGAATATAGAATATTTCCACTGGTATCAATGGTCCATAATTTATTTGCATCATAATATGAAATGGCGGCGTACCTTGTGTACAAGGCATAATTGCCATCGCTGCGGATTTTTACCCGATACCCGTAATTCATATCATAATAACGGATTACCTTACACCATACCTTCTCTCCACATGCATTTAATCGCATGATAAATACATCTCTATTTTCATCATATTGATTTGTCGATCCTGTGATTACGATATCTCCATTTTCATTTGTATCAATTGATTTAACTAAGAAAAACAGATCAGAATTAACTAAAGATTTGGACCAT